>NZ_CP095049.1:5465000-6101666 GCF_022919135.1 Hymenobacter cellulosivorans
TCTCGTTTCGTTGTCGCTTGTTTGCTTTCCCCTATTACTAGAGAAAAGACTTACCTATTTGTCATTTCCAACTATTCAAAGAACGTGTGCCTCAGCCTATTGCTGAAACCGTGTGCTAGCTAGGCTAGCGTCTTACTGTGTGCCGTTTCCCTCGCCTCGTTCGGTTTGGGAGTGCAAAGGTACAACCCTTTTTCGTTTCAGCAAGTTCTCAGTGAAAATATTTTTTTCAACCTCGATTCGCTTTCCGTTTCCGTGCCCTCTTCCTCTCGAAGCGGGCTGCAAAGGTAGCAACTCTGTTTCGCACTTTCCAAACAAACTCGAAAACTTTTTTTCTCGTCGTTCGTAGCCCGCTTCCGTTTGATTTGGGAGGACAAAGGTAAGAGCCTTATTGGCTACTTTCCAAACTAAAACCGAAAACTTTTTTTTCGAAGACTTCTTTCGATTGCCTGAACCCCGCCTCCGTTCGATTCGGGACTGCAAAAGTGCAGGATGAATCTCGCACTTCCAAACCCTGGCCCTAACTTTTCCGTTGAAGGCCGGCTCTGAATAAGCGAGCATACTATTAGCAGGCTGTGGGATAACCCATTACATAGGAGTATTAGTTCACGATTAATTAAAAAATCTTCACATTCATGGTCCTTTACTTCTATGGGCTGGTAAAACAGAAGAGCGGCAGGAAGAATATCTTCCTGCCGCTCTCTCTATAGATTACTCTAAAGTACTCTTTCTGCCATGTGCAACGTACTTACCCGGTCTGGGCCTACGCTGACGATACTAATAGGCACCTCCAACTGAGCTTCCAAGAACTGTACGTACTCCTTTAACTCTTTAGGCAGAGCTTCAGCAGAGTCAATCTGCTGAAGGTTGACTTTCCAACCGGGCAAGCTTGTGTAGACAGGCTTCATAGTTTGCAGGTCGCCAAGATCCGGAAGCTGGTTAGTCTCTTCCCCTTCCGGATTGCGGTAGTGGGTACAGATGCGGATTTCATCGAATTCATCCAGCACGTCGGCCTTCATGAGGTGGATTTCGGTTACGCCATTCAGCATGATGCTATACCGCAAGGCTGGTAAATCAATCCAGCCGCAACGGCGGGGCCGGCCAGTGGTAGCACCAAACTCGCGGCCGGCAGCTCGGATTTGCTCTCCCACTTCATCATGAAGCTCTGTTGGAAACGGGCCACTGCCGACGCGGGTGCAATACGCTTTGCTGATTCCATATACCTTGTCGATATGGCGGGGAGCAATGCCCAGGCCAGTGCAGGCGCCGGCGACAACTGTACTAGAGGAAGTAACGAAAGGGTAAGTCCCAAAGTCGATATCCAGCAAGGAACCCTGAGCACCTTCTGCCAGAATCTGCTTGCCTTGACGCAGCAAATCATTGAGTAGATATTCGGTATCTGCTAGCTGCAGAGTGCGCAAGAACTCGACGGCAGAGAAAAACTCCGTTTCGGCCTGCTCGATGTCGAGCTGCTGGCCGTGGAAGCTGGCCAGAGTGGCGTGCCGAGCTACGGCTTCATTGTAGCGCTCCTGGAAGTCGGCCAGCAGAATGTCGCCAACGCGTAGACCTGTGCGGCCGATTTTATCCTGGTAAGTGGGGCCGATACCTTTCAGCGTCGAACCGATTTTGCCCCCACCGCGGGCTTCTTCAAGAATACGGTCGAGGGCACGGTGCGAAGGCAGGATGAGTTGGGCTTTCTTGGAGATGTAGAGGTTCTGAGCCCAATTCACCCCCCGGTCCGTGAGCTTTTGGAGCTCGACGCGGAACACAACCGGGTCGAGAACCACGCCGTTGCCAACGACATTGATAATATGCGGGTGAAAAATACCTGACGGAACCTGGTGCAATACGTGCTTGGTTCCGTCGAACGTGAGGGTGTGCCCAGCGTTGGGCCCACCCTGGAAGCGGGCTACTACGTCGTACGTAGGAGCTAGCACGTCAACAATCTTTCCTTTTCCTTCGTCGCCCCACTGTAGGCCTACAAGTACATCAACGGGCATTAGCTAGCGGATTTTAAGACTTCGGCGGCAGCCGTTTCGTTTTCAGCAATGGTGAAGATGGCGTTGAGCTTAGTCAAGGCCAGCATTTTACGGGGGTGGTCGGCGGGATTGATGAGAACCAACTCGCCGCCGCGGCTGCGGAACTTGGTGAGCAGGGAAACCAGGACACCAATGCCGGTACTGTTGATGTAGCGGATACCCGACAGATCAACGGCGCAGAGCATTACGGACTCCCCCAGGTGGTCGTCGACGGACTGCAGAAGCTGTTGGGTGTCGGGGCTGCCGATCAGGTCGCCGGTCAGGCGCACGTGCAGGATGCCGTTGCTTACGGTAGATTCAGTTTTCATTCGCTGGCTGCGCGGGCGGCTGCTTTAGCGCGGCAGTCGCCACAAACGCCGTAGAGGTTTAAAGAGTGGTGCAAGATATGGAAATTCAAAAGCTCCCCGACCATGGTCTGGATGCCGTGAATGCGCGGATCGCAGAACTCGACGACTTTATGGCACTCAGTACAGATGACGTGGTCGTGCTGCCGGTAGCCGTAGGATTTCTCGTACTGGGCCAGGTTTCGGCCAAACTGGTGCTTGCTGACTAGACCGTGCTCCACCAGCAAGTCCAGGGTGTTATAAACCGTGGCGCGACTAACCTGCAAGCCCTGGTTTTTCATGCCGGCGTACAGTTCCTCCACGTCGAAGTGACCAGTCCGGGAGTAAATTTCCTCCAGAATGGCGTACCGCTCGGAGGTTTTGCGCAGGCCTTTATTTTCGAGGTAAGCAGTAAAGATCTTCTTTACTTCCTCGAACTTCTCTTTATCCAACATTATGTGACCTTATATATAAGGAGTGCCAAAGGTAATGAAAGCAACGCGTTTCGGAGGCTATAACCGGCAGCGTAAAGCATAGTTCCTCGCCAGCTTCCCATCTTGCTCACCTTTTATGCTGCTTAATACTTTTTAAACTTTTTAGTACCCTACGATGCAAAACGCTCGACCAGTAGCACACCATTCACTTTGGAAAGCCGCTGAATCATCTTATTGAGATGGTCGGTGTCGTTGACGAATACCATGATCTGGCCCTCGAAGAAACCGTCGTTGGAGTCGATAGTGATGGAGCGCATATTCACCTTTAGGCTGTTGGAAATGATGCGCGTCACGTCGTTGACCAGGCCTACCCGGTCGGAGCCTTTTATGCGAATGCCGGCCAGGAAAGCCAGTTCGAGCTGGTCGGTCCACTTGGCGCGCACTATACGGTTACCGTAGTTCGACATCATGGCCACCGCCTTGGGGCAAGAGGTGCGGTGAATCACGATGCCTTGCTCGGTTTCGAAGCCAAACACGTCGTCGCCGGGAATCGGATTGCAGCAGGGCGCAATGGTGTAGTCAAACTTCTGGGTCTCCTCCCCTATCACCAGCATATCGGCCCGCACGCCGCGGAGCTTCTGCACTTCCTGGTCGAACGCCTTGGGCTCAAGGATGGACGGGCTGCGCGGCACTTCTTTGGCTGGATCGAACAGGCTTTCCTTGATTTCGCGACCGTCGAGCTGCCCGATGGCAATGCGGTAGTAGAAATCCTGGGGGTTGTACATGTTGAAATGGGCCAACATGCGGTTCAGGTTATCTTGGCTGTTTTCGATGCCGAGCAGCTCCAGGCGCTTCTCCACAATGAAGCGGCCATCTTCGGACTTGGCCTTTTTGTCATCGCGCAGCCATTCCTTGATTTTCGTGCGGGCCTTGGACGTAATGACGTACTGCAGCCATTCCTCAGTGGGCCGCTGCTTGTGCGAAGTCAGAATCTCGACTTGGTCGCCGTTGCGCAGCTGGTAGCTCAGGGGCTCCAGCTTCTGGTTGACCTTGGCCCCGAGGCACTGTAGCCCGATGTGGGTGTGAATGTCGAAGGCGAAGTCTAGGGCCGTGGCTTTGTCGGGCAGGATGACCAGCTTGCCCTTGGGCGTAAAGGCATAAACTTCCTTGACGAACAGGTTCTGGCGGAACTCGTCCATGAATTCCAGGGCGCTGGAGTTATTGGTTTCGAGCATTTCCCGCACTTTGGCAATCCAGGCTTCGAGCGTTGATTCGGGCTGCACCGAGCCGGTGTCTTTGTATTTCCAGTGAGCCGCGTAGCCTTTCTCTGCAATGTCATCCATGCGGCGGGAGCGAATCTGTACTTCTACCCACTGCCCGGTGCGCGACATGACCGTGGTGTGCAGACTCTCGTAGCCGTTAGCTTTGGGCGTGCTCACCCAGTCGCGGAGCCGGTCGGGGTTGGGCTGGTAGAAATCGGTGACGATGGAGTATACCTGCCAGCAGGCCGCTTTTTCCTGCTCCTGGGGCACGTCGAGGATGACGCGGATAGCAAACAGGTCGTACACCTCGTCGAAGGTCACGTTCTGCTTGCGCATTTTGCGCAGGATGGAATAAATGCTTTTGGGCCGGCCCTTGATTTCGAAGCCGAAGCCCTGGGCCTTCAATTCCTCGTCGATGGGCGCCACGAATTCCTTAATAAAGCGGTTCCGGGCGCCCCGGCTCTGGCGGACTTTATTAGTGAGGTCGTTGTAAACCTCGGTATCGGTGTATTTCAGATACAAATCCTCCAACTCGCTCTTGATGGCGTAAAGGCCCAGGCGGTGGGCCAGCGGGGCATAGAGGTAAATGGTTTCCGAAGCAATTTTGAGCTGCTTGTGGCGCGGCATCGAGTCGAGCGTGCGCATGTTGTGCAGGCGGTCGGCAATCTTGATCAGGATGACGCGCACATCTTCCGACAAGGTGAGCAGCATCTTGCGGAAGTTCTCGGCCTGCTCGGAGGTGCCGTATTCGAAGACCCCGGAAATCTTGGTCAGCCCATCCACAATCTGGGCCACGCGGGAACCGAACTCCCGCTCAACATCGGAAATTTCCCAGGGCGTATCCTCTACCACGTCGTGCAGCAGGGCTGCCACGATGCTGGTCGTGCCCAGGCCGATTTCCTCCACCGCAATCTGGGCTACGGCCAATGGATGCAGAATGTAGGGCTCCCCGGATTTGCGGCGCATCTCCTTGTGGGCTTCCAAGGAGGTGTTGAACGCCTTTTTAATGAGTTTGGCGTCGTTGCCGGACAGATAGGGCTTGGCGGTACGCAACAGGCGCCGGTAGTGGCGAAGAATCTCGTTACGTTCTACTTCGGGGTCAATCAGAGTGGCCATTATGCGGGGTGAAGCACGGGGCTTCGGTATTTACTACGCTTACGAAAGTACGAAGGGCCGGGCGGGTTTCACGTCCCGGCCACATTTATAACAACGTCGGACCGGAAATCCTTACCTGAAGAGTAGGTAGCCTGAAGCTCTGATTCGCGTGTTAAGTACTTCGGAAGAATTATTCCACCGTTGGTCGTTCGATGATACGCGAGACAGAGGTTGGCGCTACTGGCTCCATTCCCAGCTCTTTAGGCTCTCCACTCCTACTTTCTAATCCAATTTCACCGCTTGGTTTGAATATTCGCCGTGCTTGCGTAGCTTTGCGGCCCCGAGGCAATAGGCCGAGGAACCGCGGATGTGGCGAAATTGGTAGACGTGCCAGACTTAGGATCTGGTGCCGCAAGGCGTGTGGGTTCGAGTCCCTCCATCCGCACAGATTAGTTTTCAACAGTACCCTGAGCCCTCAACCCACCCGTTGGGGGTTTCTTTTTCGCCCCCTTCGATTCCTTTACTTTAACCGACGACCCCGCTTTGAATATCACCTTCGACAAAAACGACGATCAGCTTAGTGCCATCCTGACAGTACACCTGACGGAAGCTGACTACTCGCCCGCCGTGGACGAGAAGCTGAAAGAATACAGCAAGAAAGCCCAGATCAAAGGCTTCCGCCCTGGCAAAGTGCCGGTGGGTCTGGTGCGTAAGATGTACGGCAAAGGCGTATTGGGCGAGGAAATCAACAACCTGCTCGGTAAGGCTGTCGACGGCTACATCAAAGAAAACAACATCAAAATCCTCGGTGAGCCCCTGCCCGTGCCCAGCGACGTGAATTTTGATACCGATAAAGAATTCGACTTCAAGTTTGAGTTAGGCCTGCTGCCCGACTTCGAACTGCCCGCCGACCAGTCCATCACCATCGACCGTCATCAGGTAACTCTGGACGACGCAACGCTGGAAGAAACCTACGACCAGATTGGCCGTCAGTTTGGCGAAAGCACCAACCCCGAGGTTTCGGAAGAAGGTGATTTCCTGTTCGGTAAGTTGAAAAAAGGCGACGACGAGGCCACCGAGCGCCCCGTATTGCTCCCCATCAACAAGGTTAAGAACGGCGTAGAGAAGTTCATCGGCGTGAAGCCCGGCGACGTGCTGACCTTCGACCTCTCGGACGCTTTCGGCGGCGATGCTTCGGCTATTGCGGCCTTCTCGGGGCACTCCAAGGAAGAAGCGGCCAACATCAGCGGCGATTATACCCTGAGCGTTGAAAAAATCAACCGCACCACCAAGCCTGAGCACGACCAAGACTTGTTCGACAAGGTGTTCGGTAAGGACATCGTGACCTCGAAAGAGGAGTTCGACGAGAAAGTGCGCACCACGGTACAGGAAAACTATGACCGGGAGGCTGAAAACCTGGTAAATCGTCAGATCATCGACAAGATGGTAGACGCTACCACGGTGCAGATCCCGACGGAGTTCTTCAAGAAGTGGCTGGTACGCGCCAACGAGGGTAAACTGACCGCCGAACAAGTAGAAGAGCACTACTCTGACTACGAGAAGGAGCTGAAGTGGTCCATGATCCGCAACAAAGTCGTTGAGGAGCAAGGCCTGAAGGTGTCAAACGAGGAAATCATCGAGCGCACCATGCAGAAGATTATGGGCCAGTTCAACCTGCCCGAAATCAGCGAGGAGCTGCAGGAATCAGTTCGCGGCTTCGCCGACAACTACCTCCGTCAGGACAATGGCAAGAACTACGTACAGGAGTACGAAGCCATTCTGGCAGAGAAAGTCATCGAAAACCTGCGCGGCAAAGTTGTTGTTAATGACAACCCGATTTCGGCCGAGGACTTCCGGACTCAGGGTGCGAGCTAAGCCTTAGCCAGCATCTGGTTTTGTAACCAACAAAAAAGCCCTTACTTGCCAGTCAGGGCTTTTTTGTTGCCCGGCAGGTTTAGAGCTCAGAACATAAAACCTAGAGTAGTTTGCCTACGTCCAAGTCTAAGTTCTGAGCTCTAGCATCTCACTTATAATCTTCTCTACCCTACATTTTTCCCATGCTGAATAAACAAGAGTTCCGCAAATTTGCCGTTAAAGGACAGGGCCTCAGCGGTCTGGGCGTGGATCAGTACCTGAACCACGTAGAAGGCCAGGTGCGCTCGGGCATGATGCTGCCCACGGGCATGACCCGCTCGGTAATTGAGGAACGCCCCACGCGTTTTGCCGAAATCGACGTATTCTCCCGCCTGATCATGGACCGTATCGTGTTCCTAGGCACGGCCGTCGACGATTATATTGCCAACATCATCACCGCCCAGTTGCTCTTCCTGGAGTCGGCTGATGCCAAGAAGGACATCCTGCTCTATATCAACTCGCCGGGTGGCTCGGTATACGCCGGCCTCGGCATCTACGATACGATGCAGTACGTGGGTCCCGACGTGGCTACCATCTGCACCGGCTTGGCCGCCTCGATGGGCGCCGTATTGCTGGCTGGTGGTGCCAAAGACAAACGTTCAGCCCTGCCCCACGCCCGCGTGATGATTCACCAGCCCTCGGGTGGCGCGCAAGGTCAGTCGACGGACATCGAAATCACGGCTCGTGAGATTCTCAAGCTGAAAAAGGAGCTATACGACATCCTAGCCAAGCACAGCGGCAAAACCTACCAGGAAATCTACGACAACTCGGAGCGTGACTACTGGATGCGCGCCGACGAAGCCAAAGAATACGGCCTGATCGACGAAGTGCTGGAGAAAAAGACGGCCTAAGCTGATTTCGCTCTTTTAGAACGCCGTAATTTTCATAGTGCGCTCTAAATATTGCAGTTACAAAATATCTAAAGGCCCGCTTTCGGTTGACAACCCGAAGGCGGGCTTTTGGTTCTTTTAAGTAGAGACCCGACAGTAAGCAACTTTTTTTGCTGCGTGCGGCGTTTGCGTTTTCGTACCTTTGGGGTGGCTTCGGGCAAAACGAGGCAAATCCTACCCCATCCTGAGAGTCCTAGCAATGGCAGATATAACGTGCTCCTTCTGCGGTAAGAGCAAAAAAGATGTCTCGGTCATGATTTCCGGCATCAACGCCCACATTTGTGAGCGGTGCGTGGGTCAGGCCCAGCAGATATTAAACGAGGAGAACAAGATCCGCTCGAATTCCAAGACCCCGAAGTTTAACCTGGTGAAACCCCGGGAAATGAAGGAGTATCTGGATCAGTACGTGGTAGGCCAGGACGAGGCCAAGAAGGTGATGTCGGTGGCCGTGTACAACCACTACAAGCGCCTGATGCAGCCCAAAACCACCGGTAAGGATGACGTAACGATTGAAAAGTCGAACATCATCATGGTGGGCGAAACCGGCACAGGCAAGACCTTTCTGGCTAAAATGCTGGCCAACATCCTGCAGGTACCCTTCTGCATTGCCGACGCTACCGTGCTGACCGAAGCCGGCTACGTAGGCGAAGACGTGGAAAGCATCCTGACCCGCCTACTCCAGGCCGCCGATTACAACGTGGAGGCCGCCGAGCGAGGCATCGTCTACATCGACGAAGTCGATAAGATTGCCCGCAAGAGCGACAACCCCAGCATCACGCGCGACGTGAGCGGCGAGGGCGTGCAGCAGGCCATGCTCAAGCTGCTCGAAGGCACCACGGTAAACGTACCACCCCACGGCGGCCGCAAGCATCCCGAGCAGAAGATGATTACGGTAAACACCGAGAACATCCTCTTCATCTGCGGCGGCGCCTTCGTAGGCATCGACCGGATTATCAAGAGCCGGTTGAACACCAAGCCTATGGGCTTTGCCAAGACCCAGCTCTCGGACAAGGTGGATACCAACAACTTCCTGCGCTACGTAACGGCCGTGGATCTGAAAGCTTTCGGCTTGATTCCCGAGCTCATCGGCCGCCTGCCCGTGCTAACCCACCTCAACCCGCTGGACCACGCCACGCTGCGCAAGATTCTGACCGAGCCCAAAAACTCGATTGTGAAGCAGTACGCGCGCCTCTTCGAGATGGAAGACATTGAGCTGACCTTTACCGAGGAAGCCCTGGAGTACATCGTGCTCAAGGCCGACGAGTACCGTCTCGGCGCCCGCGGCCTACGCAGCATCTGTGAGAGCATCATGACCGACGCCATGTTCGACATGCCTTCGGATGCCGACGCCAAGGAGCTGATCATCGACCTCGACTATGCCCAGGGCAAGTTCGAAAAGTCGCCTTTGAAGCAGTTGCGCGCGGCGTAAGCCTCATTCGTTAAAAACAGAAAGCCCCGGCAAGTCATCCTGTCGGGGCTTTCTGTGTGTACTCACTTCCTAAAAATCGCACAAATCCCAGCGTACGGCCACCAAAATCCCCGGCTATAGTTAAAACGACTCCGGCCCTAGAATCAACCGCTCCGGGTGTAGCCCCAGTCGTTCCGGCTATGGCCACAACCATTCCGGGTCCGGACGCAACGAATCCGGCTCTAGTCTCAAGCATTCCGGGTGCGGACGCAATGCTTCCGGGTATGGTTTCGCCCATTCCGGGTATAGACCTAAGCATTCCGGCTACGGTCACAGGTTTTTCCAACTGATGGCGCAGTTTTCGGCCCCTCTTTACCTCTTCAGATACCCCACCATCAACTCGGCAGCTTTCTTGGCGGCGTTGTTGCGGCCCAACTTGTCCTGCAATTCAGCATAGCCGGCTTTCTGCTGAGCAATAAATTCCTCATCCTGCAACACCTTCTTTAGCTCGGTCACCAGGTTACGGGAGTTGAATTCGCCCTGAATGAGCTCCTTGACCACCTCCTTGCCGGCAATCAGGTTGACCAAGGAAATATAAGGCACCTTAATAACGGCCTTGCCAATGGCGTACGACACGGCGCTGGTGCGGTAGCACACCACCTGCGGCACATTGAACAGAGCCGTTTCGAGCGTAGCCGTGCCGCTGGTAACCAGGGCTGCTTTAGCGTGGCTGAGCAGGTCGTAGGTTTGGTCGAAGAGGATGCGGACGTTGTTGCGCTCGAAGTTGGCGTAGTAGTTCCGGTCGAGGTTCGTAACACCGGCCACCACAAACTGGTAGTCGAGGAACGGCGGGATGATGGCCGTCATTTCGTAGAGCATCTCCTCTATTTCCTGCTTGCGCGAGCCGGGCAGCACCGCAATAATGGGCCGCTGGGGGTCAAGGTTATTGCGCTGGTAGAAGTCCTGGGACGGGACGTGCTCGGCAATGGCATCCACGGTAGGGTTGCCGATGTAGTCCACCTTGTAGTCGAAGCGCTGATAGAACTCCGCTTCAAAGGGCAGAATCACGAACATCTTATCCACCAGGGCCTTCACCTTATGCACGCGGCCCTGGTTCCAGGCCCAGATCTTGGGCGAAATATAGTAGAACACCTTCAGCCCCTGCGCCTTGGCAAACTTGGCCACGCGCATGTTGAAGCCGGCATAATCCACCAGAATTACCACATCGGGCTGGTAGGCGGTAATATCGCGCTGGCACTCCTTGAGGTAGCCCCGAAACTTCAGAATGCTGGTAGCCGCTTCCCAGAAACCCATAATGGCCATTTCCTGGTAGTGGTGCACCAGCGTGCCGCCCTGCTCCTGCATCATGTCGCCGCCCCAGCCCCTGAATTCGGCCTGCGGGTCCTGCTGCCGCAGCTCGCGCATGAGGTGGGAAGCGTGGAAGTCGCCGGAACGCTCACCAGCAATCAGATAGTACTTCATTCGTAGTTGATTTACTCCCCGTAATATTCCACGAAGTTGCGCGGGGTTTCGTAGAGCTTAATGCAGTGCAGCTGGGCGCTGGAAATCTTGGGAATTTCGCGGGCCAGAATCTGCCAGAAAGCCACGACCAGGTTTTCGGTGCTGGCCAGTTGGTCTTTCATGAAGGGCACGTCGAGGTTAAGGTTTTTGTGGTCAACCTGGTCGACGACGTGCTCCCGGATGATGTTGCTAAGCTGTTTAAGGTCGATGACAAAGCCCGTTTCCGGGTCGGGCTGGCCTTTCACGGTCACAATCAGGTCGTAGTTGTGGCCGTGCCAGTTGGTGTTGGCGCAGGGTCCAAACACTTCTTTGTTGCGCTCCTCGGTCCAGGCAGGGTTATAGAGCTTATGAGCGGCGTTGAAATGCTCCTGCCGGCTGACGTAAATCATTCGTTGGGTACTGAAGTGAGGGGGCAACTGGGGGCTGCAGCTGCCAAAAATGGCCCGGCTTGCTCAGCCACTGCAACCGGCAATTACTCCGGTTAAAGCGCCACGCGCTTTTTGCGCAGCAAATATACGAAGAACGGTACGCCGAATAAGGCTGTAATCAGCCCGACCGGCAAGCCCGCCGGCGGATACAGCAGCCGGGCCAGCAGGTCGCAGCCCAGCAGGAAGTCGGCGCCGAGCAGGGCGCAGAACAGCAGGTTGGCCCGGCCCGTGACGCCCAGCAGCCAGCGGGTAAGGTGGGGAATCATCAGCCCGACGAAGCCTACGGGCCCACACAGCGCCACTACGCAGCCGGTAAGGGTGGCCGCCAGAACGACCAGAATCCAGCGGGTGCGGGCCACGGGCACCCCCAGAGTTTGGGCCCGCTCTTCTCCCAGCAGCAGCACATTGAGGTCTTTTTGCAGGAAAACCAGCAGAAACAAGGCCAGTGCCAGGGCCCCGGCCGGGTAGGGCAGTACGTCCCAGCCGGCCCGCTCGAAGCTGCCCATGGCCCAGAACACCACCGTGCGCAGTTGCCCTTCGGAGCTGGCCAGAAACGAGAGCAGTCCGCCCAGAGCAGCCGTTAGGGAACTGATAGCCACCCCGGCCAGAAGCAGCTGCCCCGGAATCAGTTGGCCCCGCTGGCTGCCCAGGGCCACCACCAGCAGCGTCGTGACCAGGCCACCAAACAGGGCGGCCACCGGCGGCAGGTAAATTCCGGCTACGGTAACATTAGTGAGCAACGAAAAGCACAAAATAGCACCTAGCGAAGCGCCCGAGGCTGTGCCCAGCAGATATGGGTCGGCTAGGGCATTATTGACCATGGCCTGCATCAGATACCCACTCACGGCCAGACTGGCCCCGGCCAGCAGCGCCATCATAATGCGCGGCAGCCGCAGCTCTACCAGCGCCAGTTGGGCCGGGTCCTGGGGGTTGTAGTGCAGCAACGTGCGGCCAATAAAGGCGTAGTCGGTGGCAAAGCTGCCGATGCGCAGACCCAGCACGACCAGCACCAGCAGTAGCCCGAGGCTTATCAGAATCCAGGGGGCGGCAGGCCGGCTCATGAGGCGGGAGGAGCCCAGACAAGCCGCTGCAGCTCCCGCACCGACTGTACTACGCGCGGACTGGGCCGCTCCATCAGGTCGCCGGTAACGTCGTAAACGCGGCGGGTCTGGTAGGCCTTAATGCGCTTGAGTTCGGGGTATTTCTTGAAGAAAGTGCTATCCAGCTCGCCGAACCGGCCACCAATGAGCACGTCGGGGTTGAGCTTGAGGATGTACTCCCGGGTCAGGGCCGGGTAGGGCTGGGCAAAGTGCTCCGTTACGGCGTTCTTTCCCCCTGCCAGCCGGATTTTATCGGTAAAGAGCGTATTCTCGCCATACACATAAATTGGGTCCTGCCAGGTGATGGCCAGTACGGCCGGGGCCTGGGTAGGTCGGGGCAACTGCTGAACGGCCCGCAGTTCGGCCCGCAGTGAGTCGGTCAGCTTTTTGGCTTGGGCGGAGCGGCCCAGAATACGGCCCAGGTCGTTGAGGCCGCGCAGAATGTCGTGGGCAGTGGTGTAGCGCTGGCAATACACCGGGATGCCCAGCTTTTCGAGGCGGGCAATATCGTCGAGGGAGGTAATGCCTTCGGTAGTGAAAACTACATCGGGATGCAGGGCGACGAGGCCTTCCAGATCGAGCGGGTAGCTGTTGATGACGCGCTTGCGCAGAGCTGCCTGCGGGTAGTCGCACACCTGGGTGCGGGCCACGATGGTGCTGGTATCAGCCACGGCGTAGAGCATTTCGGTCATCGAAGCCGCCAACGACATGATGCGGCGCGGCCGGGCCGGAATAGTGAGCTGGTGGCCCACATCGTCGGTGACGTGCTGGGGAGCCTCGGCGGGAGCAGTAGCGGCCGGTTTGTCGTTCGACTGACACGCGGCCAGCAGGCAGCTCAACACAAGCAAGGGCGACAGAAAACGAATCATACGCCAAAGGTAGCAGCGGCGGCGGCTTTTCGTTTGGGCCCGCCAGCCGCCGCCCCAGCCCCTGCGTACCGCTGCCAAAACCGACGTTGGACAGCACCCGGCGTTTTTCCCTACTTTTGGCCAAAATATCAGCCTTATGATTGTTGTCACCGGAGCGGCCGGCTTTATTGCCAGCTGCCTTGTTACCCGCCTGAACGCCGCCAACTTCAACGATATCGTGGTGGTGGACAATTTCGCCGTGGAGCGCAAGCTTGTTAACCTCAAGGGCAAGCACCTGCGCGAGTACGTGGACCGCAACGAGTTTTTTGACTGGCTCGACAAAAACCATGAGGAGGTGGAATTCATCTTCCACCTCGGCGCCCGCACCGATACCACGGAGCAGGACAAGGCCATTTTCGACCTGCTCAACCTGGAGTATTCCCAAAAAATATGGCGGGCCTGCTGCCAGTACCAGCTGCCGCTGGTGTACGCCTCCTCGGCCGCGACCTACGGCTCGGGCACGCTGGGTTACTCCGACGACGACGCCCTGCTCCCACTGCTACGTCCTCTGAACCCTTACGGCGACTCTAAGAACGACTTCGACAATTGGGCCGTGAATCAGCCTGAAAAGCCGTTTTTCTGGGCCGGCCTGAAGTTTTTCAACGTGTACGGGCCTAATGAGTACCACAAGGGCCGCATGGCCTCGGTTATTTTTCATGCCTTCGAACAGATCCGGCAGCACGGCTCCATGACCTTGTTCCGCTCCCACAACCCCGACTATGCCGACGGCGAGCAGCAGCGTGACTTCGTGTACGTGAAGGACGTGGTGGAAGTGTGCTTCTTCTTGATGCAGACCCGCAAGGATTCGGGCATTTACAACCTGGGCACCGGTGAGGCCCGCACCTTCCTGGATTTAACTTTGAACACGTTCAAAGCCCTGGACCGCACCGCCGATATCCGCTTCCGCGACACACCCGAAGACATCCGCGACACCTACCAGTACTACACCCAGGCCGACATGAGCAAGCTGCGCGGCATCGGCTACGACCGGCCCTTTACCCGCCTCGAAGACGGCATCGACGACTACGTGCGCAACTACCTCGTGCCGGGCCAGTACTTATAAAATTGTGGCCCGCACGGGGATTTTACCCGTTGAGCTTCGTCTTTCTACCCGCCCGGCCGTATGCAGTTTACGGCCGGGCGGTCGGTTTTTAGGGCTTCTAAATTCAAGCTCTGCCGCGCCGGCGGATTTTCCAGACCGGATTTTTTCGCGCATTTTCTGGCCAAATTCCGTTCTGCATCCACTCCACAACCAGCCACGGTGTCAGCAAGACGAACCATTACGATTCTGGGCGGAGGCTTTTCCGGCTCCATGCTCCTGGTCCAATTGGCCCACCTCCCGGGCGGCCCTTACGACGTAGATGTACACCTAGTGGAACCGCGGGCCGTGCCGGGGCCAGGGCTGGCGTATTCGGCCCGGCGCAAAGAATACTTGCTCAACGTGCGGGCCCCGTTCCTGAGTGCCTTTCCCCAGGAGCCCAATCATTTCCTCAATTGGCTGGCGGCCAGCAAAACCCCGGTATGCCCCAGTGACTTCTGCTCCCGGCAGACCTACGGCAAATACCTGCAGCAGCTCACCGAAAGCGTATTGGCCTGGCCCGCGGCTAACGGCCTGCGCTTTTTTTGCCACCACCAGAAAGCCGTGGCCGCCACGCTGACCCAGGATGGCCGCTCGGCGACGGTGCAGCTGGCCGATGGTCACGAAATACGGAGCCGGCGGGTAGTGCTGGCGCTGGGTAACTTCCCCCCGGCCCCCGACCTGCGCCTGAGCGCCGAAGTGCGTCGCCATCCCGGCTACCACAGCAACCCCTGGGGCCCGCAGGCCCTGCAGAACATTGCGCCCCACCACTCGGTGCTGCTCATTGGCTCGGGCCTTACGGCTATGGATGTGCTGCTGGGCCTAGCCGCCGACGGCCACCACGGCCCCGTAACGGTAGTGGCCCGCAGTGGGCGTTGGCCTTCGGTACACGGGCCGCTGGGCCAATCGTACCTGAGCTTTTATGCCAACGAGTTGGCCGGTCTTACCTCCGTAGCGGAAGTAGTACGGGTAGTGCGCCGCCACGTGCGGCAGGCTCAGCAGCAGGGCCAGGATTGGCGCCCGGTTATCGACTCCCTGCGGCCCGACCTGGGCCGGATCTGGCAGGCCTGGCCCCAAGCCGAACAGGCCCGGTTTCTGCGCCACGTGGCTTCTATCTGGTCGGTGGTGCGGCACCGGAGTCCGCCCCAGAACGCGGCCGCTGTGCAACGGATGCTGGACGCGGGCATCGTACGAATGCAGCTGGGCAAAGTGACGCACATTGAAACTGCTGGCACCGACCTGCAGGTGGAAGTAACCCGCGGCAAGCAGCGCCAGCAGGTGCGGGTGCAACACGTCATTTCCTGCACCGGTCCCCTACTCGACTATAGCCGCATCCCCGACCCGCTGGTCAGCAGCTTGCGCGCGGCGGGCCATTTGGTGCCCGACGCCCTCCATTTGGGCATTACTACTGACGAGCACGGGGCGCTGTGTACTGCTCAAGGTCAGGTTTCGGACGTATTCTACACGCTGGGTCCCAGCCGGCGGCCCGCTTACTTCGAATCGACGGCGGTGCCGGAGCTACGGACTCAGGCGGCGGCGCTGGCCCAGCACCTGCAGCCCTTTCTGGCGGCCGACTAAAGTTTCACGGCCCGCACGGTTTGGGTAGAGCAGCCGTTGGTCAGCTGCAAAAAGTACAGGCCCGGGGCCAGCCGCCCCCGCTGCCACCGGATACGGTGCGAGCCAGCCGCCAACCGCCCCCGGTGGAGCACTGCTACTTCCCGCCCAGTAGTATCGAGCACCCGGAGCGTGGTTTCGGCCGTGACGGGCACCCGTACTTCGATGGCGGCAGCCTCGGTCATGGGGTTGGGCAGCACCAGCAGCCCGGCCGGCGTACGGCTCAGCGAACCGCGTTGCAGCGCTGGCTGGTAGAGCGAGTAGGTATCAATGACTTTGCCAGCACGGGTCACGAACCGGAACACCAAGCTGTCCGGAGTAGCGGTGCAGAGCATGGCGCCGTAGTCGTCGTTGTAGCGCACCGTGCTGCCGGGCACGGGCCGGTGCAAGGAATAAATGCTCTTGCCACCCAGCCCGTTGACGAAATACGCCAAGCCGTTGACCATAATCCGCTCGTAGAGGTGGTCGTGGCCAGCCAGCACCACCGAGGCCCCCCACAGGCAGTAGGGCCACTGCAGTTCGGGGCTGTTGCCGTGCTCCCCGGAGGAATACGGCGGATGGTGCATGTACACCACTTTCCAGGGCGACGTGGAAGCGGCCAGCCCCTGTTGTAGCCATTGGGCCTGGCGCGAAGTACTCCGGATGCCGTCGGGCTCGAAGCTGTTGGTGTTCAGCACGAAGAAATGCACGTTGCCCCGCACGAAGTCGTAATACCGCTCATTGCCGGGCAAAGTGAAATAGCCCAGGTAGGGCTGCCCTTCTGCGGTATAAATATCATGATTGCCCAGAGAGGGAAAAAACCGGTTTTCCACGGCGCCCGGGCCGTACTTGCCTTGGTAATTACCGATGTAGTCGTGGTAGTACTGCCCGATGTTGGCGTCGATGGTCGTGGCCTCGCCCTGGTCGTAGTTGTTGTCGCCGAGGGTGATGATGAAGTCGGGCCGCCAGCTGTGTACCAACGCCGCCACATCTTTTTCCGCCTGGCTGGCCGAGCCGTAGTCACCGATGGCAGCAAAGCGCTGCCCAACGCTCCGCAGCCCTATCAGGCACCCGGCTACTACTAACAACGCGTATCGAAACAAGAAAAGCATAAGCACAACGGGCTAAGCCCCTGTAGACTGAAGTTGTGCCTCCTTGTTCGGATTCTGCCGGCCTGATGTTGTTAGCGCCGAGCTGTAAGGTCCACGAACCCAGCTGACCGCGGCCGGGCAACTCCCGCTGCGGGGTGGCTTTATTCAGGCTACCGACCTGCCATATCCTGCCCTGCTTAGCGCTTACAGCAGCTTACTACGAAGCTCCTTGTAGCGGGCCCGGCCGATGGGCAGCAGCTCGCCGTTGTGTAATTGCAGCTGGTAGCTACTGCCTTCCTGCACAATGATTTTCTCGGCCTGGGCAATGGAAACGATGTACGACTTATGAATGCGCGCAAAAGAAGGCGGCAGCAACTGCTCCAGCTTTTCCAGCGACTTGTCGTGGAGTACTTTTTTACCGTTCTGCAGGTGCAGCTCGGTGTAGATACCGGCCCCCTTGATGTAGCGCAGGTGTTGAACGTCAATCAGTACCAGGTGGCCCTGCTTACGAACGGCCAGAAACTTCAGCTCGTGCTCTGGCTTTCGGACTGTAGTCGTCAGGCGGGCAAAGGCCTGGGTTAGGCGTTCTTCGGCAAACGGCTTGGGCACAAAGTCAAGCACGCCATGGGCAAAAGCGGTAATGGCCTTGTCGGTATAGGCTGAAATAACAATGGTATGAAATGCTCCCGCTACCACGCTTTGCAGCAGATCAAAGCCATCCTGCCCGTTTAGATTTAGGTCGAGCAGTAGCAAGTCCGGAGCTTTGGTTTCGAGCAGGTGCAGGGCTTGCTCTAACGAATCGGCGGTGGCCAGGTAGCTTAGCTGCGGACCAAAGTAGTCCCGGGCCATCCGCTCGATGCGCCTGGCAATGCGGGCCTCATCCTCAACAATCAGGATTTTCATGCGGCTTGGGCAATGGTGATACAGGTTAGCCAGCCCTCGGGCACGGCCTCCGAACTGAACTCCCAGCCGCTGCCGTAGCTTTCCCGCAGCCGGGCCCTGATGTACTCAAAGCCGGTGCCGTTGCCAATGCGGGGGCGGTGGTCCAGGGGCCGGTTATGGGCGCAGGTCAGCAGCCGGTACGTTTGGGAGTGAGCGGCCCGTTCAACGCTCAATCTGAAGCAGATGCGCCCATCGGGCGGGGGCAGGCTATGCGTAATGCCGTTTTCGAGGATGGTATGAAAAATGGCCGGCGGAATCAGCTCCGCGGGGTCGATGCCGGTGTATTCGAGCTCGTAGCGAATTTCCTTGCGAAACTGCATAACCTGCAAATGATGCTGGCACAGCTCCAGCTCCTGCCCTACCGGTACCAGCGTGGCCTCAGCCATGTTGTTGAGCAGGTCGAACTCCTTGGCCAGGGCATGAATAAAGACGGCTCCCTGCGTGGGCGACTCCTCCACCCAATCCAGCATCGAAGTCAGCGTGTTCCGGATAAAGTGGGGCTGAATGTTCTTTTTGAGCAGCTCCAGCTGCAGGCGGGCCGAGAGCAGCTGCGCAGCCCGGTGCTCATTTTCCATTACCCGCACCCGGATGGCGTGCAAGTAAAGCATGCAGAGCACAATGATGGTGAAGGTGATGTAGAGGCTGTAGTCGAAGTAGAGGAAATAGTAGCTTACGGCACTACTTAGCAAGCCACTCAGCACCAGCACGCTGCCCTTGGCCCGGCGGTACGCGGCCAGCAGCACAATACCCACCGAAGTCACCCACATAGCCTGGCTGAGCAGGATGGCCGTGTTGTCGTAGTGGGGATAATTCAGGACATAGATGCTGCTGAGCAGAACAAATAGGCCGCTGCCAAGCCAGGCCTTACGCGGTAAGCTGAACTGAATAGCAAAGTACAGGGGTACCAGCAGGGCAATGGCAAACGTGAGCAGGCCAATAACTTCCAGGCGGGTATAAAAATGCGGGTAAGGGATGTCGACGTAATACCGGACGTACTCGGCCAGCAGTAAGGCGAAACACAGCAAGCAGATGATGCTGAAGATCAAGATGCCATACTCTTTCTGACTGCTGCTGACAAACAGAAACAGGTAGTAAATGGCAGCAATGAGCAGGGCCCCAGCCATCAGGTTCATGAGGCCGCTGATGATGAGCGGCTCGCGCAAAAGCCCTTGGTAGCTGTAGAGCTTTACCTGCGAGAAGCGCTGTTCGTGGCCCAGATGCACCTGCGTCGTCCGTAGGGCTACCACGTGGGGGCCGGGAGTAGCCAGCGCCGCTGGCACCATATAGCAGCTGCTTTCCGTGCCGGGCACCTCGGCCTGCGCACCAGAAGCGGGCCACCCGTTGCTGCCAATCCGGGTGCCATCCCAGTACACCTCAAACCCACCGAAAGACCTGACCAGCACGCCCAGCGTGACCGTAGAATCCCACTGCGGAAGCCGAACGTGGTGGCGCACCCAGAACACCTGGCTGCCGGTGGTGCCCCGCTCGGTTTGCCAGCCGGTGTCGTCGTAGTCCGGGGCGGCCCACCGGGGGTCGTCGCCGGTGCGGAAAACAGCATCGGCCGCCTCGAACTCCATGGCTGGCTGACAAGAGGTTATGGCAAACAGGAGCAGAAGCAAATATAGGAGCCGTTGCATACGGTAAAGGTAGAAGGACTCCCGCAGGTGTACTTACCATTCGCGTGGCTCTTGAGCCGTTGGCATGTATTTCCTGAAAGGCCTAGGGCAAGCCAGCTAACCTTGAGCCATGAAAACATGGCTATACTTCTGTTTATGCGTGCTCCTGAGCTGGCCAGGCCAGGCGCAACAGCCTGCTGCCCCCGGTCGGACGCTTACGGGCAAGGTGGTAGACCAGCACTCCGGTGCCCCGGCCCCATACGTTACCGTCAACGTGAAAAACGCGGCGGACCAGCTGCTGACCGGCGGCATCAGCGACGAGCAGGGCGGGTTCCGGGTAGAAGGCGTCCCGGCCGAAGCTGCCGTGGTTGAGTTTCGCTTCATGGGGTATCAGGTGGTAAGTCGGGCGCTGCCCGCCGGTAGTAAGCTGGAGCTGGGCCTGGTGCTGCTTACCCCGGATGTCACCCAGCTGGGCGAAGTGACGGTGACAGGAGAAAAATCCGGCATCACCCTGCAGCTCGACAAGAAGGTGTTTGAGGTGGGCAAGGATGTATTGTCGCAAAACGGGTCGGCCAACGACGTGCTCAATGGGGTGCCGTCGGTGGCGGTCAGCCCGGCGGGCGGGGTGAGCTTGCGCGGCAATTCTAACGTTACCGTCCTGATTAATGGCCGCCGCTCGGGCCTTACCCAGAGTAATTCGCTTGACCAGATACCGGCCGACCAGATTGAGCGGGTGGAAGTCATTACTAATCCCTCCGCCCGCTACGACGCGGCGGGCAGTGCGGGCATCCTTAATATCGTCCTGAAAAAGAATAAAAAAGCCGGTTTGGGCGGGCAGGTGCGGCTGGTAAGCGGTATCCCGAACGACTACCGGGCCACGCCCAGCCTGACGTATCGGTCCGACAAGTTCAACGTGTTTGCCACGGCCGGCCTGCGCTATTCCGACTACCTAGGCCGCTACCAGACCGACCAGGTCACGGGCTCAGGCGGCGCCCGGACTAGCTTGCAGCAGCGGCAACGCGAAAACCGCCACGACGACGGGCAGGTGCTATATGTAGGCGGCGACTTTTTTGTGAATGAGCGCACCACCCTTACCGCCGCCTTCCTGAAAAACGCCACCAAGGACCACGACAAGACAGAATTAACTTACCAGTACGCGCTACAGGCCCCGACTACGGACAGCACTTTGCAACGGAGCGGAGAATCCTGGGAGCGGCGCAGCTACAACCAACTGGAGCTCAACTACACTCAGCTCTTCGCCCAGCCCAACCGCAAGTTCACCGCCGACTTGCAATACGACTTCTGGAACAGTGAAAAAGACTGGAATCTAGCCACGCGTAGTATCCAGCCAACTGTAGTGGGCTTGCCCGGCATCCGGACCCGCTCCGTGGGAGCCAGCCAGGACCTGCTTTTGCAGACCGATCTGGTGCAGCCGCTCACCGAGCAAAGGAAGGTAGAAGCAGGCCTGAAAATGGAAACCCGCCGCGTCAGCAGCGACTTCCGGGCCGAGGAGCAGCAGGCGGCGGGCTGGCGCACCTTCCAGGGCATTGACAACGACCTGCAATACCAGGAGCTCATCAGCAGTGCCTACGCGCAATTTGGCAGTAAAAGCAAGAAGCTGGCTTACCTGGTGGGTCTGCGCACCGAGCTGACGCGCATCAGCATAACCGACCGGAAAGGCGCCTATACTGCCCGCAAGCAGTATACCCGCCTGTTCCCGACCCTGAACCTGAGCTACGCTTTTGGGGAGAGCAGTACGGTCCAGCTCAACTACAGCAAGCGCATCAACCGGCCATCCATCTGGATGCTCTTTCCCTTCAATGAGCTGACTGACCTAAATGCGCAGCAAACTGGTAACCCCGACCTGAACCCCTCCTACGGCCATGTGGTGGAGCTGGGCTTTTTGCGCAACTGGCCTACCCTCACCCTCAATCCGTCGGTGTACTTTCAGCGCACCACCGACTTTATCCAGACCTACGTGTACCGCAGTGCGGCGGGCATTTTTATCAGTACGCCGGTTAATCTGGCGCACGAAACTCGCCGGGGTTTGGAAGTATCGGTGCTGTATAACCCGGCGAAATGGCTGCTGGTGAATAGTGAGCTAAACTTCTTCACGTTCCGGCAGGCCGGGCGCTTCAACGAACAGGATTTCACGTTTGCCGGGCAAAGCCTGACGGGCCGGATCAGCACCCAGCTCAAGCTGCCGGCCAAACTCAGCGCCCAGGCGCGCTACAATCTGGTGGGCCCGCAGAATAACGCGCAAAGCCGTACCCGCGCCATTCAGTACGTCGATGCAGGCCTGAGCAAAATCGTGCTCCACGATAAGGCCACGGTGGTGCTGGACGCCAACAACATCTTCAATTCCAACCAGACCCGCACCCACACCAGCGGAGTGAACTACGAATTCAGCCAAGTCAGTCGCCCTAACGCGGCCCGCTACCGGCTGAGCTTCGTGTACCGCTTCAACCTGAAAGACGGCCAAACTATCCGGCAGGCCAGGGGCAGCAACCGGCAGTAGCCAAAAAAGCCTTCTCCTGCGCTAATTACTGGGGAAGTCAGCGCGGGAGAAGGCTTTCGATACTAATATAAGGAAGGTTTTAGGCGGCCTGTTGCTGGTCGGCTTCGGGATAGAGCGGAACCACCGAAGCGGCAGCACGGGTAGCAGGCGTAAACACCACTCCGTTTACGTCGTCGGCGTGGCGGCGCAGGGCGCGCATCAGCAAGTACTTGTACTTTTCCGCGTCAGCCAGAGCCTGCTCAATAGCTTGTACGGCGTCGTCATAAGCTACCACGGGCTGCAACTCCTTGCGCGGGCGACGGGCTTCAAATATGTGATTCTGCAGGTACTCAGCGGGATTTTTCATCTTCTTCAGCAGCTTGTTTTTCGTCTTACTCTCAGCTGTAGAAGTAACATAGAAGCCGGTCTTAACATTCCAAAAAACCAGCTAAAATCTGCATTTTTCCCACTTTCTTACTCTTTGATTTTCAGCACGATCTTGCCAAATTGCTGGCCCTCATCCATGCGGCGCATAGCGGCCTCACCTTCGGCAAACGGAAACACCCGGTCCACGACCGGTACGAGCTTGTGCTGCTCAAACAGGCGAATCATGTCGGCAAAATCCTGCTCGGTGCCCATCGTGGAGCCCATGATATTGAGCTGCTTCCAGAAGATCTTGGCCGGGGGCAGGTGGGTAATAGCGCCCAGCGTGCCGCCGTAAAACACAATGCGCCCACCCGAAGCGGCGGCGTCGAGCAGGGCCTCGAAGCCCGGCCCGGCGGCACTGTCGATGATAACGTCGAAGGCGCCGCCAGCCTCTTTCACGAGTCCGGCAGCCCATTTTTCGTCTTTGTAGTTGGCTCCACCCCTGGCGCCTAGCTGACGGGCCTGGGCCAGCTTTTCGGCCGAGCCCGACGTGACCCACACCTCGGCCCCGATGGCCACGGCCATCTGCAGGGCCAACAGGGCCACTCCTCCACCGATACCGGTAATGAGCACCCGCTCGCCGGGCTGCAGCTGGGCCCGGGTGAAAGCCGCCCGGTAGGCCGTAACCCCGCCCAGGGGCAAAGCGGCGGCCTGCTCAAAGGACAAGTGCTTGGGCAGCGGCCACACGTAGTGGGCCGCCACGCGCACGTACTGCGCAAACGTGCCCTGCTCGGGCAAGCCCAGAATGGTAAAGCCCCGGCTCTGGGCATGCGGGTTGTCGCCCCAGTGGTGGCCCGGGTTAATCAGCACGGCCTGACCCCGCAACGACTCGTCGGCGCCGGGGCCCACGGCCGTAATGACGCCGGCCCCGTCGGAACCGATGATGCAGGGATAGCGCAGCCCGGCGTACTGGCCCTTCTGGATCCAGACGTCGCGGTGGTTGAGGGCGGCGGCGTGGATTTCAACCAGAACTTCGCCCGGACCGGGCACGGGTGTATTGACTTCCTGCAGGTGGAGCGGCTCGTTGATGCCGTTGAGTTGGAGAGCTTGCATGGAAAAGCGGTGGGTTGTAAAGAAAGGGGGGCGGCAAAAAAAAGGAATCGTAATGCGGCAACCGGGAGTTATTGGTCAGGCTAGAAAGCGCTGCCGCAACTCGGGCGTGGGCAGCATGCAGGCCTCGCGCTGCCCAAACCACTGGTAGCGGTGCCGGGCCACGAAGCGGTAAGCGGCGTCGCGCAGGGGCTTGGGCACTACGATAAAGGCGTACAGCAGCGCCCAAGGCCCGCCGAGCTGCCGGGCAATGCGCAGTACGGCCGTGGAATGGGTAAAAATTCGGCCTCGCTCAACTAGCATAACCGTTTCGGGACCGGCGGGACCCAGCCTCAGGCCGTGCTCGGCTAGCAAAGCCTGCCCGGCCGCCGACTGCAGGGACGCAAACCGAAAATGGCCCGGAGCGTCGCGCTGAATCACGAACTGCACGAAGCCGTTGCAGAGGTTACAGACACCGTCGAACAGGATAGTAGCAGGAGCAGTCATAAGAGTAATTAGAAAGCAGAAAGGTACCCGCTAACAACGTAAGCGGCCAAAAGTAAGCCAGGCTGGCCCAAATCGGGGCAAGGTGGCTAGTAGTTTAGCAACCGGGGCCGGTCGCCGCTGCTTTCCAGGTCCAGTAGCCTGAGTCATACTTATGAATACAGCTCGTGCGTAGTTTTCACATCCGGGTTTATCCCAGAAATTCAGTATTTATTTTTAGCTATTTTCTTGGTTGTAACTTATTAGTCAACCGTATAGCAGGGGCAAAACTACTCTTTCACGATTCCTTTTGCCTTTTCCTATGTACAGACCACGGATAATGATTCTGGCAGCAGCTCTCAGTGTGGGAGCTTTTACGTTTAGCGCTTGCGGCGACAACAACGGCAGCGGCACGGCCGAAAACGGCGGTGGTTCCAGCATGGCTACTGAGGAAGCCACCTCTACCAACGACGACGCCATGAGCTCCGACACGAGTGGCGCAATGGGCGGCGGTGATATGGGCAGCGGCTCGACGGGCGGTGGCACTACGGCTGGCTCGGGTACCACGGGCGGCAGCGACACGGGCGGCACGACTGCCGGCACCACGGGCGGTACTACCGCAGGTGGCGGCACGGGCAGCACGGGTGGCGGCACTACCGGCGGCCAGTAGCGTAAAACAACCTATAGCACCAATAAAAGGGTGATTACTACGTGGTAATTACCCTTTTGCGCAGCTACCCAACCCACTGTCTGGGCACAAATGCCTGCGGCAATGGACTGGATAGCTGCCCGACACGACACCTGGCATTAGTGCCTTATCTGGCAGGCCCACCTAGAGAAATGTCGTCTTCTTGATTTGCATTCCTTCCTTTCTTCAATCTACTCACCACTCCTGCTATGAAAAAGAAACCCTTTGCTCCCTGGACGCTGCTACTGGCTACGGCCCTGGTAGGTGCCAACCTGATGACTGGCTGCAGCACCAGCAAAACTGGTACAAGCGGCACGGGCTCCGGCTCCACCTCGGGCTCCAGCTCGGATATGACCGGCTCCGGCTCAACTAGCGGCAGCACCTCTGGCTCCTACGGGACAACGAGCGGCTCGACCTCGGACACGTACTCCACAACCAGCGGCAGCACGACTACCAGCGGCTCGACTACCACCAGTGGCTCCACGTCGGGCTCTACTGGCTCTACCTCTGGCTCGATGACCAGCGGCTCGACCTCCGGCAGCATGGGCTCGACTTCGGGCTCCATGACCTCGGGCACGACTAGCGGCACAACCTCGGGCACTTACGGCTCGACCAGCGGCTCGACGACGACCTCTGGTTCGACGACTACCGGCACTACTTCCGGCTCAACGACCAGCGGTTCGACCTCAGGCTCTACTTCGGGCTCGATGACTAGTGGTACGACTTCTGGCTCGGGTTCTACTTCGGGCAGTACCAGCGGCACGACCTCCGGAACCACCAGCGGCCGGAGCACCAGCGGCTCCACTTCCGGCTCTACCACGTCCGGCTCGCGCCGCTCGACGACCAGTGGTAGCACTACTTCAGGCCGTACCACTTCGGGTACTACCTCAGGAACTACCTCAGGAACTACTTCGGGCAGCACCAGTGGATCGACCACGCGTTAAGCTAGAGCACGGCTAAAACCGGCGCGCCTACGTAAGGGCGGGGAGGCCTACCATCGAACCCGATGGCGAGCTTCCCCGCCTTTTTATTTTCCCCTCACCGCCTACGTGGCAGTTTATGCCCGCTTTCCTTACCCTCCTTCGTCGTCCTTTCGTTGTTGATTTGCGCGCCCTGGCCCTGATGCGCATGGCCCTGGCCGCCGTTGTCCTGCTGGATGTCGGTATCCGCAGTACCGATCTGGAAGCCCATTATGCCAATATGGGCGTGCTGCCGCTGCACGTTCTTTACCAGTATTGCTGGAATCCCTACCAGGTTTCCTTGCATGCCATCAGTGGGCTGTGGGGAGTGCAGGCACTACTGTTTCTGCTCGAAGCCGGGGCCGCCGTGGCGCTGCTGCTGGGCTACCACACCCGCTTAGCGACCTTCCTGACCTGGGTGCTGCTGGTGTCAGTGCAGAACCGCAACCCGCTTATTGGGCAAGGTGGCGACGATTTATTGCGTATGCTCCTGTTCTGGGGCCTGTTTTTACCCTGGGGCCGCCTTTATTCCCTGGATGCCCGGGGCCGGGAGCAGCCCGAAAAACTCACGTACTTCAGCGCCGCCACTGTGGCTTACATCGTGCAGATTGCCCTGGTGTATTGGTGCACGGCCTTATTGAAAAGCGCCCCGGAATGGACCACCGAAGGCACGGCGATTTACTACGCCCTAAGCCTGGACCAGGTGTTGCTGCCGGGCGGCAAGCTGATTTATCCCTACGCCGGGCTGCTGCACTTTCTCACGTTTGCCACCTACTACACCGAGCTGCTGCTGCCCTTTGTGCTCTTCATCCCGTTTCGAGTGACGTGGTGGCGCCTGCTGTTCGTGGGCATTATGTACAGCTTTCACCTGGGTATCAGCCTTACGCTGTTTGTGGGCCTGTTTTTCCTGATTAACATGGCCTCGGTGCTGGGTCTGCTGCCGCCGGTAGCCATGAACTGGCTGGATAAGCGCTTTGCCCTGGGTGCCCAGCGACTAGGCCCGCGCCTAGCTGCCCGCACGGCCCTGCTGCGGCCCCGACTGGCGCAGTTCCGGGTGCCTTTACGCCTGCGGGTAGAACACCACTGGGAACTGCCCGACAGCACCCGCACCATGCTACGCGGCGTGCGCAACGCGGTAGTGACCGTGCTACTGGGCTACGTTATCTGGTGGAACCTGGATAGCGTGAATAAGCCCGCTCTGTACATGTCCGACTCGTTGCGCTGGTTCGGCTACCTGTTTCGCGTGGATCAGCACTGGGGCATGTTTGCGCCAGCTGTGTTCAAAGACGACGGTTGGTACATTCTAGATGGCACCACTACCGACGGGCAGCACCTCGACCTGAACCGCGACGGGCAGCCGATGACCGAGCAGAAGCCCGCCTCGGTGGTTTCGCTGTTCAAGAATGACCGGTGGCGCAAGTACAGTGAAAACTACCTGTTCGTGAGCAACGAGTACATGCGGCCCTACTACTGCAACTACCTGCTGCGCATCTGGCACGAAAATCCGGTACACCCACCACTGCGCCGCCTGGAGGTAGTTTACATGAAGGAAGTTTCGCTACCTAACTATCAGGTAGCCAAAGCCAAACGCGAAGTACTCTGCATCTGCGAAGCTCCACAGGCAACGGCCGCCAACCTCGACAGCGCCGCCGATTCTATTCCCTAAATCCGGCTTTTTCCTCATCCAAACTGCGCTGGCTGCGTATTTCTGAACGCTGCTCCAAACCTAAACCGGGGCAGGCTGGCTGATTTTCTCCACCCAATCTCGTCCGTATGCCAACCACCGCAACCCGCGCCAATACCCCCGCCCTGCAGGCCGTCGTGCCCGGCGTCTGGGGGCTGCGCAACGTCTTCGTGAATCTGTATTTCGTGCGCGACACGTCCTCGCCTCTGGAACCCTGGGTGCTGGTAGACGCGGGCCTGCCTGGTTCGGCCGCCAAGATCAAGCAGAACGTTGAGGCCATCTTTGGTCCCAACAATCCGCCATCGGCCATCATCCTCACCCACGGCCACTTCGACCACGTGGGAGCCCTTCAAACGCTGGCCGAGGAGTGGAACGTGCCCGTATATGCCCACCCGCTGGAGCTTCCCTACCTCACCGGCCGCTCGTCGTACCCGCCACCAGACCCCACGGTGGGCGGTGGCGCTATGGCAGCCATGTCGTTTCTCTATCCCAAAAAGCCCATTGATCTGGGTGACCGGGTACACGCGCTACCCGTAAACGGCACCGTGCCGTTTTTGTCGGAATGGCGCTGGATTCCGACGCCGGGTCACACGGCTGGGCACGTGTCGTTCTTCCGCGAGTACGACCGAACCCTGATTGCCGGCGACGCCTTCGTGACGGTGCAGCAGGAATCGGGAACGGCCGTGTGGGAGCAACGCCAGGAAGTACACGGGCCACCCGCTTACTTCACCCAGGACTGGGGCCAGTCGCGCGCTTCAGTAGAGAAGCTGGCCGCCCTGGAGCCCCAGATTGCCGCTACCGGCCACGGTATTCCGATGCACGGCGAGGAACTGCGCCGACAGTTGCACGAGCTGGCCTTGCACTTTGAGCAGCAGGCTGTGCCTAAGCAGGGCCGTTACGTGGGCCATCCGGTAGTAGCCGACGAAACCGGTACCGTATCGGTGCCGCCTGCCACCGACGCGCCCCTGCCCAAGTGGATTATCGGGGCGGCGCTGGTCGGCGGCCTGGGCTACCTGCTTTTGCGCGACAAGAATAAGGCCCGCCGCAGCCACCAAGACCACAACGACGACTATGCCCGCCGTCACCGTGACGACTACGAGTTTTAGTCCCTGACTTCGCGAGAAACGGAACCTCAGCCCTTAATGGTCATCCTACTTCTTTTGGCACCCACCGAAGGAAGTAGGACGGTTCTTTCGCGCATCTAGTACGCTTACTATTTTCCGCTCTCCGCCCTTTCTGCCCCTCTTTGCCGACCACCCACGCATAGTATCCGTATGGCCGTATCCCAACCCGACGCCCGCAAGGGTTCTGCCGTGGAGGAAACCAGGCATAAAATAGCGTCACTCCAGCATCTGGACCTACGCAAACATTCCATTGATGAGCTGGCCGAGCGGGTTCGGGACCTGCTGCAGGGCCACCCGCTGCGCCTTATCGAATTCGGGCCTGGTCTGCTGCTTTACCGAGGCAAGGCCTGCACCGAGCCTCC
Source organism: Hymenobacter cellulosivorans (assembly GCF_022919135.1). Lineage (NCBI taxonomy): Bacteria > Pseudomonadati > Bacteroidota > Cytophagia > Cytophagales > Hymenobacteraceae > Hymenobacter > Hymenobacter cellulosivorans. The sequence continues at coordinate 5,493,892 of NZ_CP095049.1, forward strand.
TACGCACTTGCAGCATGTGTCCTACCCACCGGCCGAACTGGTCACCGCCGACCAGCGGGCCAACCGGGCTGGGCAGTCCATGTTCTATTGCAGCGCCACCTGGCACCCGCCGTTTTTCGAGGCCGGCGTCCAGCCCAAAGACCAGATTGTCATTACCCGCTGGCAAACCCAGCAGCCGCTACGCCTGGCCAGCTTTGGCTACGCCGACGTGTGCGCCGATGACCCGAATTCGGACCGGGAAAAAGCCTTAGCGCAGGCACTCAGCCAGCTGCCCGCCGGGGTCCAGCCTATTGCCGACTTCCTAACCAAAGCCTTTACCCGCGCTGTACATGACGATAATCACCACCATTACCGACTGTCGGTGGCTATAGCCGAAGCCTGTGAATTGGGAACTGCCTTCGATGGGTTGCTTTATCCGTCGGCGGCTATGCCTAGTCCCGCCCATAACCTGGCTTTGCACCCCAGCTGCCTCGACGACGACAAGCTGCGCTTGCAGTACGTGGAATATCTGACGGTAAACCGGGTAGGAACGGAAACCATCGACGTATTGTCGCACGACTTTGCCAACACCGTGCTGCCCGATGGCCGTTTGCAGTGGCTAGGCCGGCCCGGCAACTGGGTGCTGCGGGAAGGCGGCATCGCCACCGACTGCCGCTTCGATGCCGGCCAATGGAAAGTGCAGCGCCCCCAGTGCTAAAGTATCTTTAAGCTCCCTATGTGGTTGTCTGCATGGGTAGCAGGTCGCAATACCAGAAGCCAGCTTCACCACCACCCGGCGCCGGGTAAGTGCGCCGCACGATTTCACCCCGCTCAAAGGCTATGGGCGCCTGGAAATACGGAGCGGCAAAAACGAAGCTGTGGTACTCGCCGTTTTCGCCGCAGGCATCCACGCCCGGTGGCAAGTCGCGCAGAAAGTCCTCATCGAGCAAACGGCCGCAGAAGCTTTGGTCGAGCCACTGCTCATTGACGCAGACAATAACGGCTTGAAAGCCCAGCGCCAGGTATTCGCGCAGAATATCGGCGCTGCTGCGCTGCCAGAGCGGAAACACGGCCTGCATCTGCACCCGGGCCAACTGCTCTTCGCGGTAGCGGCGCAAGTCTTCCAGGAAAATGTCGCCGAAAATGCTGTGGTGAATTCCCTGGGCCTGCAAGGGCGCCAGCGCGGCCCGCATGAGTTGCTCGTAGTCGGCCATATCGGGGGCTTCGGGCAGCTCCAGCTTGGTTAGGGGCAGGCCAATCTGCTGGGCCTGGGCTTCGAGCAGGGCCACCCGTACACCGTGCATCGACACGCGCTGGTAGTGGGCGTTGACGCTGGTAAGCAGGTGGCGCACTTCGTAGCGCGCGTCGTGCAGGGCGTGGTAGAGCGCCAGGGCCGAATCTTTGCCCCCGCTCCAGTTCATCATTGCTGGAATGGCCATGCGGCAAAGCTACGGCTTCGGCAGGCAGAATACTGTGGCAGCGGGTCAAGGTTGCGGCCGGTTTCGAGTTGGCCGGCCGTTACTTCAGCTACGGAGGGCCGGTTTTGCGTATAGCTGTTTTCCAAGTCTATCTGTACATCCAAACACCTGAACTATGAAACTCACTCAGCGCTTTGTGCTGGCTGCTGTGCTGGGCGCCGCGGCTTCCCTGACGACGGCCTGTGACCGGGCCGGTACCCCCGGCGAAGACCGGCAGAACATCAACGACTTCTCTACCGCCCCGCCGGCCCGCTCCATCGAAACCGACATGGACAGCGTCAACGGACAGCAGCGTGCCCCCGAACCCGGCGGTATCGGCTCGGCTGCCGACCAGGCTCAGTCGACCGATAATGCCTTGAACTCGTCGCCGGGCGGCAATAGCGGCACTTCACCCCAGGCCGCTTCAGGTACGCCGAACTCGGTAGATAAGGTCACCGACAACAACAGCCTGAACGCCACCAAGGCGCCTTCGCAGAACAGCACGGCCCCTAGCACCGCCCCAGGCTCAACCCAGAACACGGGTACCGCCGACCGCAACGGCAGCTCCGGCCGCACGCAGTAACCGGTACTATTGCTCACAGAAAAGCCCCGCAGGCCAATGGTCGGCGGGGCTTTTTGCGTCGTAGCGCCAGGCGGTATTAGAACAGCGAAGAATAGTTGGCGTGGTAAGACGGCTGGGTGGGCAGGTGCCGAGGCACGTAGGCGTCGCGGCGGGCTTTAGCCGGCGCGGCATTTTTGCTGGCCGCCCGGCTGCTGCCAAACACAGTGGCATCTTCGACCAAAGCCCACACGGTATCGGGCAGCTTGGTTTGCTTGCCGAGCTCTTTGCGCAGGTAAAAGCTGCCGTAGGTGCCCGCCACGGCAGAAAGTGCGCCTAGCAAGCCGCCCCCAAACCCGGAGCGACGCTTCGACTTATAGAGCATGGCCCCCAGCAAGGCTCCCGACAGGCCGCGGCCCAGCAGCGCGGTGGGCGTAATCCGGTCGGGCATGCCGGGCAGCTTATCGGCTACCATTTCGCTGGCTGCCAGCACCGTCAGGCCCTTAGCCGCTATGCCCGACTGCAAAAGCCGCAACGGTGAAGAAGCCAGCTCATCGGAGCGGTGTTTGGCGAAGGAAGTGCTCAGGGCGGCCAGTGGCGTGAGGCTGCGCAAACCGGCCAGCGTACCCAAACTCAAGGTTTTCCAGAAAGGAGATGCCATATCAGAAAGAATAAGGTGCGAAAGAAGATGAGCCTTCTTAAACGCACCCTTGCCGCCGGCGTTGGCCTGCCGGGCAACTTCTCCCCTACTGGCCAGCTTGTTTGGGCTGCGGCCCCTGCCCAGGCCGGGCGTAGGCAAACGAGGCCAGTGGCGAAACCTGATGATACCCGTCGAGGCCGGAAATACAGACCGCCCCGGCCTGCTGCAGGTTCAGGGTGCCATCGGCTTGCAGCACGGTTTCGGGCAGGTACACGTGCTCTACTTCCCCTACCAGCAGCACTGTGCCGTTATGAATCGGCAGCTCTTCTTTGAGACGCAGGCCGATACCAATCCGGCACTCGGCCGCGTAGGGGGCCGGAAAATCGTCGCGGTAAACGGCCGTGAAGCCGCACTGCTCAAACTCGGATTCTTCGCGGGCAAACTCGGCCGAGGTGTAGTGGGCGGCGGCTACCTGCTCGGCCGGTACGTGGTTGATGGTGTAGCAGCCGGTGGCCTTGATGTTCTCGTAGGTGTGGCGCGGTACGGTGGCGGGCCGCGTCACGATGCCCAGCACGGCCGGGGCCGAGCCCAAGTGAATCACCGAGCTGAAGATAGCCAGGTTGGTAGCCCCAGCGGCCGAGGCAGTACCAATCAGGTTGGCGGGCTTGTAGCCGGTCAGGGAGTTAACCAGATTAAGGCGGTAAATCTTGTCGAAGGCGGCAATATCGGCGGCGGTGAGGTGGCGCATGGCGGGCAGTAAGTACTCAGCAATGACCGCCAAACCCGGTTTTTGTTCAGCTCCCGGCCCCGATTGGGTCGGAGGCGGGTCAGGCCCAGCACCAAGGCAGAAGCAGAAAGCCCGAATCCTGTGAGCAAGACCCTGATAACCAACCACTATTACCGGCAACAAATGCAAAGGGTGCGTCTTTCGCCTAGTAAATTCCGTGTTTCTTCAGTGGGTCACCAATCAAAAAAGCCAGGACAGGGAGTGTGTAAGAATCTGTTTACCAGCACTTCTATTACTCTCTAAAACTGCTTTCTCCGATGAAAAGACTTGGCTTCCATTCCTAACCGCTGCATTCCTCTGTTCCTCGCTGGCTTTCACCGCCTGCGACGACAACACCCCTTCGACGACTTCCCACACCACTACTTCCCACACCACTTTGGACTCAACTACCTAATCTAGCCCATCCTTTATGCTAGCCCGCAACTTCGGCCGGTAGCCCGGGCCGCCAGCCAGAGGAGATACTACCGACTTATTTATCTGAACCCAAAACGGCCTCCTTACCGACTGACAATCGGGAAGGAGGCCGTTTTATGGTTTAGGCGTAATTACTTCTGCGCGGCGGCCCAGGCGTCCATTTTGCGCTCCAGCACCGCCAGGGGCATAATGCCGTCCTTGAGGAATTCGTCGTGGAAGGCCCGCAGGCTGAATTTGGACCCGAGCTGCTTCCTGTACTTGTCGCGCAGCTCCTGAATCTTGAGTTGGCCGATTTTGTAGCTCAAGGCCTGCCCGGGAATGGCCATGTACCGCTCGATTTCGGCCGTGGCTTTCTGCTCGTTGATGGCCTCGTTGTCCATCATATACTTGATGGCCTGCTCCCGGGTCATGCCCTTGGTATTCATGCCCACATCTACTACGAGGCGAATAGCGCGGTGGATTTCGTTGCTGAGCGCGCCCATGTACTGGTAGGGGTCGGTGTAAAGGCCCAGCTCCTTGCCCAGGCTTTCAGTGTACAGGGCCCAGCCTTCGGAGCTGGCGCTGTAGCCCCCAAACCGCCGAAACTTGGGCAAAGCGGTATTTTCCTGTTGCAGCGAAATGTGGAAGTGGTGACCCGGAATGGCCTCGTGCAAGAACAAGGACTCCATGCCCGGCGTGGTAAACGTGGCGGCATCCAGGATGGGCACGTAGAAAATGCCGGGGCGGGAGCCGTCGGCGGCGGCGCGGTTGTACTCGGCCGAGGCCGAGGCGGCCCGGAAAGCTTCCGTCTGCCGGATTTCGAACGGGCTCTTGGGCTGGCGGCTGAAGTATTTCGGCAGATTGGGGGTGATGCGGGCCTGAATACCGCGGTACGCCGTCAGGACTTCCTCGGGCGTCTTGTAGGGCATGAATTGCTTGTCGGTCTTCATGAACTGGAAGAAGGCCGGCAAGTCGCCCTTGAAGCCAACCTGGGTCTTGACTCGCTCCATTTCCGAGCGAATCCGCTTGACCTCGGCCAAGCCCGTCTGGTAAATTTCCTCCGGCGTCTTATCCGTCGTTGTCCAGTTCTTCACGTAGAACTTGTAGAGCGCGGGGCCACCGGGCACCTCAGCCAAACCGGTGGTGGTGCGGGCCTTGGGCAGGTATTCAGTTTCGAGGAAATCGGCCAGCTTTTTATACGTCGGCACCACGTCGGTTAGAATCAACTGCTGGTAAGCCGTGGTCAGGCGCTGCTTGTCGGCGGCTGAGAAACTGGCCGGCAGCTTGTTGATGGGGCCATAAAAAATGCTTTTTGGCGCCTCCGCCACTACCAGGGCCCGGGCCTGCGGAATCATCTTTACGACCAGGGCCTTGGGCAGCACCACGCCGGCCTGCATCCCGCGGCGGAAATTGCTGATGGCCGAATCGGCCCAGACCGGAAACTGCCGGGCCCGCTGCAGCCAATTGTCGTAGTCCTGCACCGTTTTGAAGGGCTGGGCGCCTTCGCCCGAGCCCAACTGCACGAAGGAAATAGGCAGCCCCCAGAACTGCTTAAACGGCGTGAGCCAGGCGTTTTGCTGGAGCCCGCTGAGCTCGGTCTGGAGCTTGTACTGAAAGATGTCGTAGCTGATTTTGTCGTTGGCCGAAAGCTGGGCCCGCTTAAAGCCGCCGAGCTTGGTCAGGTAGCCCTGGTAGAAGGCCCGCAGCGTGTCGCGGTAGGCTTTGGTCTGGTCGTTGGGCAGCTGGTCGTTGTAGCGGTTGTCGCCCTGGGAAGTGGCGCTGAGCGGAAACAGCTGGTTGTTTTTCTCCCAGTACGCGTCAAACAGCGCCGCCAGCCGCTTATCGTCATCGGCCGGGCGCTGGGGCCGCATCGGCGGCGGGGTAAACGAGGCCAGCAGGGAACAAACCGCCACGCTGGTCAGGATAGTCTTTCTCATGGAGTCGGGAAGAATTTTAGCCCAAGATACAGGCCCTGCACCCTATTTGCCCAATCCTTGACTACTCTAAAACAACACCGGCCGGCACGCCAGCTTACGCTGCGTACCGGCCGGGTTTGCCTAGGCCTACTCTGCAGCTCCGTCCGTGGGAGCCGCGCGGTGGGCTATTGTTTCACGAAGTGGAAGTTGCGGGTTACGCCTTGCGACGTGAGCAGGCGTAGCACGTAGCTGCCGGCGGGCAGGCTGCGCACATCCAGCTCGGCTTCCCCGCTCGGGTTCAGCGCCTGGGTCAGCAGGGCTTGGCCCAGCACTGAATATACCGTGGCCGTGGCCTGCCCGGAGGCATCCGTAAACTGCACACGCAGCTTGGCGGTAGTCGGGTTGGGCGTTACGGAGAAATCGGCCGGGGCCGCGCCAAACGTCACCGTGCGTACGGGCGAGTAAGCGCTGGTGCCGTCCTGGTCTACTTGGCGCAGGCGGTAATAGGCAGTAGTGGCCAGGCGGGCAGCACCGGCATCCAGGAAGGCATAGCGCTGGCCCTGGGTAGTCGTGCCGGCGGCTTTTACCTGGCTGATAACCCGGAAAGGCTGGCCAGCTACCGAGCGTTCTACCTCGAAGTAAGCGCTGTTTTTCTCCTGCGCCGTGGCCCAGCTAAGTTGAGCGTCCAGGTTGTTGGCCGTCGCCGTAAACTGGGTAAGCTCTACCGGCAGCGGACCGCCGAACTGCGTGGAGCACAGCACCGAGCTGGGTACGGTCTGGGAGTTATTACCCGTATCGGGGCCGCTGTAGCTGAACACCAGCACGTTGTCGCCGCCGGCTTCGCCGTAGAGAATGGTAACGGGATACGTACCGGGGGCCAGGCTGATGGTGCCTGTGTAGAGGCCCGCACTGTGCGTGCCGCTGGCGTTTACCACGGCCTTACCTGCCTGCAGGTTGGTGTCGCGGGCGTTGTTGCCAACCCAGAGCCAGGCAGCGTCGTCGCTGAACAAGCCAAAGGTGTAGGTGCCACCCGTAGTGATGGTGATGTAGCCCCGCATCCGCGACGAATAGTTATCCGGGTCGGAAGCCGTGCCCGAGTTCATGGCCGCGGTGATGTCGCCCCAGTTGGCGCGGCCACTATAGTTCACCGTGCTGATGGTACGCGTCAGGGCCGGCGTAGCACTAAAGTAGTTGAAGTTGTCGTTGAAATACCCTTTGTAGTACTCCGCGTACAGGCCCTGCGTGGCCGACTGCCCGCTGAAGGTGTTTCCGGCGCAGGAGCCGGCGGGCAGCGTCACGGTCGTCGTCACGTTGGCGGCCGTCAGGCTACCGTTGTTGTTGGTTACGGCGGCGTCGTTGGTGGCAGCCGTGGCGCGGGCCTGCCCGCTGACGGACTGGTTGTTGTTGGGCAGCGTGAAGCCGATAGTGTAATTCTGAGCGTCGCCGCTGTTCATCGAGTTGATGGCAGGCAGCGTTACAATACCGGTGTTAGGGTCGTAGGAAGCGCCGGTCGGCAAGGCCAACGAGAGCAGAGCCTTGGGCAGCTGCACGGTGGGCACCACGCTAGTGGCTACCGACGGACCGTTGTTCTGTACCGTAGCAGTATAGGTTACCGAAGCGCCGGCGGCGGCCGTAGCCGGTCCGCTGATGGTCGTTACCACGTCGGCGGTAGGTGTCACGGCAATGCTGGCGGTAAAGCTGTTGTTGCCCGTGTTGGAATCGTAGGCAGACGAAGTAATGGAAGCCGTGGCGGCAACACTGGTTCCGGCTGCGGGGGCCGTAAACTTGATAACCGGCGAGAAAGTTGCGCCGTTGCCCAAGCTCGTCAGAGCCGGGAAGGTCAGCAGGCCGGTGCTCTGGTTGTAGGAGCCGCCCGCGTTATCGGTCAGCACCAGACCGGCCGGCAGTTGCACCTGGGCGGCGGTACCAGTGGCCGTGTTCGGACCATTGTTGCGGAAAACGACGTTGAATACGCCTTCCTGACCAGCCGGCACCGGAGTAGTGCTTACCGTAATATTGGCTTGCAGGTCGGCCGCCGCCGCCGTTACATTGGCGTTGAAGGTAAACTGGTCGGCCGCGGCATTGGAACCCTGGCTGGTGCTGGTACCCGTGTTGCTGACCAGCGTGACGGGACCCGCAGTGGCCGGAGCCGTAAAGCTGAGCTGGAAGGAGTTCGTAGCGCCGCTCGTCAGCGAGGCAGCTGGGTACGTGACGGTTACCGTGTTGTTCCCGTTTACTACTATCGACTGCGCCCCCGGGGCCGAAACGCCGGTGCTACCGGCGGGCAGCAGGATAGACTGCGTCACGTTGGCTGCCGTGGAGGGGCCATTATTGGTGAAGTTCACCGTGTAGGTGCCCGAAGGCTGACCCTGGCCCAGCACGACCGGACCGGTAATGGAGGTAGTTACGTCGGCTACAGGCGTCACGGTAAACTCGGCGTAGCTGAAGTCAACCTGGGTGTTGTTGCCCTGGCCCGTCGTGGTATAAATCAACGGGTAAGCAGGCACAGAAGTCACGGGCGGGGTGGTAAACCGAATAGTTGATACCAAGGACTGGCCGCTGGCCAAGCTGGTCAGAGCCGGATAGTTTACGAAGCCGGTAGCCGGATTATATTCGCCGCCGTTGGTGATAGACAAAATCGAAAGGCCGGTTGGCAGCTTCACCTGCGCAATGACTTCGTTGGCCCCATCCGGACCGGTATTGTTGAAGGTCACGGTAAAGCCCCCGGGCTGGCCGGCTGGTGTGGGGTTGCTCAACGGCACGGCGCTGGAAGCCACGTCGGCCACAGCACACTGCGCATTGTAGAGAACAGTCTGCACCAGGCCGCTACCACCACGGGTGGCGCCGTTAGGCGGAAACTCCGTCAGGGAGGTCGAAGAAGTCGTGCCGTTTACGCCGCCCTGCACCTGCGTGGTGAAGTTGGTGCCGGAGTTGTTGGTATACTGAATCAGGCCGCCACCGCCGCCACCGCCGGGCCCTTCCGACTCGGCGCCAGCGTCGCGCTGCGAACCGCCGGTGCCACCCTGGGCGCTGGCCGTAATGCCAGTAATGGTACCCCCAACGTGCAGCACGACGCTACCGCCGCCGCCGCCGCCGCCGGCAGCATCAGTGCCGCCCGAGGTGGGAATGTTGTTGCCGCGGAAGCCCGTCGTGCCGTTGGCCAACACGGAGCCCGAGCCCGATACAGCCCCGCCGGTCAGCATATAGACCAGACCACCGCCGTTGCCGCCGGACGTCGACACCCCGTTGTTGCCGTCGCCGGCCCCGCCGCCGCCGCCCAGGTAGAGCCGGCCCCGGTTTTCGAGTGGCCGGCCGCCGTAGCCGCCATTGTTCTGCCGACCGTTACCGCCCCAGCTCCCCGCGCCGGGCGCGGTCACCAAGGCATCCTGGTTGGCGGAAGCGTAGCTGTAGCCGCCCCGGCCGCCGCCGGAGGAAGTAGCAGTAGCAAAGCCGGCCCCTTCCAGGTTCCAGGCGTTATCATAGACACTGCTGGTACCCCGGTCGGGGTTGCCCATACCGGTCCAGGCGCCTAGGCCCACGTTGGCCCCACCACCGCCGGCGGCGTTGTGGGAGTTGCCCCCCCCACCGCCATTGGCGGCGGCACCCCGACCGTAGCGGCCGCCCAGCGCGTCGTAGTCGACGGCGGCCCCAGCAATGCCTTCCCCTTTTTCAGCGCCGAAAGTGGCCGCCGAGTTTCGGAAGCCGAATACCACGGCGTTGGCATCTTCTGAGCTATTGTCTACTGCTCCACCCCGAAAGCCCAGGCCGGTGGCGTTGATGGTTCCGTTTAGAATGGTTCCGTTAGCCACTTCCATGGCCACAATGCCACCTATTCCCGTCGTCCGGTCCCAGGCCGTGCCACTCACCGTAGCTCCGCTGTTCACCGTCAGAGTGTTGAAGCGAGGCAGGCGCACTACCTGCGTCTGCCCGGCAGCCGTATAATCGTATTTCAGCCCGCAAGTCAGGTTGATGACGTCGGTGCCGGATACGGAGGCTACCTCCAGCAATTCATACCGGCCCGCGTTGTTGTAAGCCGAGACGGAGCCGTAAATAGCAGCGTCGTTGGTGGTAATACTGGCGCCCTGCATCTGAATCAGCAGGATCAGGTCGCCCTGAGTCAGGACGCCCAGGAAACGGCCGTTGGCGTTCAGCGTATTGCTGCTGACCCGAATCAGGGTAGCTCCCGCCGCCGCGTCGGCCGTTACTTTGGCGTACTCATTAACAATGGCAGTACCCGTACTTACAGTGCGGTTGCCGTCGCTGCCCCGGGTGCGTTGGGCCTGGGCGGAAAGCCCCGGAAGCAGCAGAAGAAGAATCAGCCAGAGTCGGGGCGTTTGCCCATAGCCAATCCGGTGGCCCCGGCTTAGGGCAAGCCGGGTGAAAGCGGTAAAAAAGTGCATAGGTATGCTGAATGGTAGGTAACAGAGCAGGTGTTGAATTGTACTTCCGAAGTCGCACAGCTCAGCAGCGGCAAATTTACTCTGTGACTATCAGTATCTTACATTACTTTCTATATATATTATATAATTCTTGTTATATTTCAATTATTGTTGAGATTTTGTTTATTCATGGCAGGCGCTGTTTATGGTCAACAAACACTTAGCCCCACCGCAAAAGACCAGCTAGTGGCAATATTTATGTACCAACACCAATCGGCAAACGCGTAGACCCTTCCTCCTTAGCTCAACCAGGCAAATTTTAGTTTGCAGAAGCCACTCGCCATTTTCTGTCTTTTGTACAAAATTCCAAGAAAAATTCAGATCAGCCTTATCGGGCAGCACAACGGTCCTAAAACGACAAAACGGAAAGCCTGAAGGCTTTCCGTTTTGTCGTTTGCTCAGGAATTAACCCTTATTTCTGGTCGGCAGCCCAGTCATCCATTTTGCGCTCCAGCACTGAGAGCGGCATTACGCCGTCTTTGAGCAGCTCATCGTGGAAGGCACTGAGGCTGAAATGCTCCCCGTTCTGGCGCGGATACTTTTCGCGCAGCTTGCCTGAGGCACCCGCCGCGAGCTGGGTGTGGTACTTCTCGCGCAGCTCCCGAATCTTGAGCTGGCCTACTTTATAACTCAGCGCCTGCCCGGGAATGGCCATGTACCGCTCGATTTCGGCCGTGGCGCCCTGTTCGTTGATAGCCTCGTTGTCCATCATATACTTGATGGCCTGCTCCCGGGTCATGTTCTTGGTGTGCATACCCACATCCACCACAAGGCGAATAGCACGGTGAATTTCGTCGCCCAGCGCGCCCATGTACTGGTAGGGGTCGGTATAGAGGCCCAGCTCTTTGCCTAGGCTTTCGGTATACAACGCCCAACCCTCACCCATAGCTCCGTACCAGGCAAAGCGGCGGAACTTGGGCAGGTCCTGGTTTTCCTGCTGCAAGGAAATCTGGTAGTGGTGGCCCGGAATGGCTTCGTGCAAGAACAACGACTCCATGCCCGAGGTCGTGTTGAAGGTCGTGGCATCGAGAATCGGGACGTAGAAAATACCGGGGCGGGAGCCGTCGGGCGTACCCTGATTGTACTCGGCTGAGGCCGAAGCAGCCCGGAAAGCTTCCGTCTGGTGAATCTCGAAGCCGGTTTTGGGCGTGCGCCCAAACATCTTCGGCAGGTTGGGAGTGATACGGGCCTGAATACCGCGGAAAGCCGCCAAAACCTCTTCCGGTGTTTTGTAAGGCATAAACTGCTTGTCGGTCTTCATATACTGGAAGAAGGCCGGCAGGTCGCCCTTGAAGCCGACCTGCGTTTTAACCCGCTCCATTTCCGTACGGATCCGCTTGACCTCAGCTAGGCCCGTCTGGTAGATTTGCTCCGGTGTCTTGTCCGTTGTCGTCCAGTATTTTACCAGGTAGCGGTACTTGGCGTCGCCGTTGGGCAGGCCGCTGATACCGGTGGTGGCGCGGGCCTTAGGCAGGTATTCGGTTTCGAGGAAATCGGCCAGCTTCTTATACGTCGGCGACAACTCGGTCAGAATAGCCTCCTGATAAGCCGAGGAAAGCCGCTTCCGGTCGGCCACGCTGAACTCCTTGGGGAAGGTGTTAATGGGGCCGTAGAACAAGGATTTGGCCGCGTCGGTCACCACTAGGTCACGCATCTGCGGAACCATCTTTTGCACCAAAGCCCGGGGCAGCACCACGCCGGCTTTCATGCCCTGGCGGAAGTTGCTGATGGCCGAATCGGCCCAGACGGGGAAGCCGTGCGCCCGGCCCAGCCAGTTGTCGTAGTCCTGCACCGTTTTGAAGGGCTGAATGCCGGTGCCGGCCCCGTACTGGCCCAGCGAAATGGGTAGGCCGCCAAACTGGCTGAAGGGAATCATCCAGATAGTTGGGTAGTCGGAGCCTACCATAATGCCCTGCTTCATGCCGTCGAGGCGCATCTGCAGATCGTACTGAAACAGATCGTAGCTCACCCGGTCGGTGGCCGAAAGCTCGTCGCGCTTGAACTTGCCCAGCTGAGTCAGGTAGCGCTCATAAAACCGGACGAGGCCGTTGCGGAAGGCCTTGGTCTGGTCGTTGGGCAGCTGATTGTTGTAACGGTTGTCGCCCTGGGCGGTGGCGTTCATCGGAAACAGCTTGGCCTGCTCTTCCCAGTAGTTTTCGAAGAGCGTTTTAAGGTCTTTTACATCGGCATCAGCCGAGCCGGTTTCGGAGGCCGTTTGGTCGGCGGTTTTTTGCTGGTTGCAGCCGGCCAGCAGCGCACAGGCGAGCAGACCGCCCAGGGCGAGTTTTTTCATTCCGAGAGAATGTGTAGTGGTTGAGGCCAGGAAGGTAAAGTGTTTGACTTGAAATGACGCAACCTCGGCGGCAAAGCTGCGCTGCAACCGACCGGGGTTTTTCGAAAGCATAGCAAACCGGGCTATTTTACCCCGGGCCTCCTCCTGCTAGGCCTACTAAGCTGGTAGAGTAGTAAAACCATAATAAAGACTTTATATTTGTAAGTACTTACATAAATCCTTACACTTGTAGCATGGATTTTTTCGAACAACTTGGACCGGCGGCTCTAGGAAGCCGCTTGCGCCGTCTTAGCGAACAAATGACTACCCAGGCGGCGGCCGTGTATGCGCTGTACCACGTTCCTTTCGAGCCGCGCTGGTTTCCCGTCTTCTACACCGCGGCCTCCCAGCCTGACTTGCACGTGGGAGAAATTGCGGAGCGGATCGGGCACACCCACGCCGCAGTAAGCCAAGTGCTCAAGGAGCTGGCCAAGCACGATTTGGTGAGCGTGCAGCGCGGCGAGGCCGACCAGCGCCGCAGCATCGTGGCCCTCACCCCCTCCGGGGCCAGCCTGTGGCCAGCTCTGCAACAGCAGGCCACCGACGTACGTCAGGCCACGGAGGAACTGCTGACCGAAACCCGGCACAACCTCTGGCTGGCCATTGGGGAAATGGAATACGCCCTGTCGCGCCGTAGCCTGGCCAACCGGGTGAAGGCCATCCGCGACCAGCGCATTGCCGGCCAGGTCCGCATCCTGGACTACACCCCCGAACACCAACCCGTCTTTAAGAACCTGAATGCCGAGTGGATTGAGCGTTACTTCCGCCTGGAGGAAGCCGACCTCAAGGCCCTCGACCACCCCGAGGAATACATTCTGCAGCGCGGGGGGCACATCCTGTTAGCCGAGTACCACGACCAGATTGTGGGCACCTGCGCCCTAATCAAGATGAGCGACGATATGTACGAGTTGGCAAAAATGGCCGTGTCGCCGACGGCTCAGGGGCTGGGAATCGGTCTGCGGCTGGGCGAAGCTGCGGTAGCCAAGGCCGCGGCTTCAGGAGCGGAGCGGCTGTACCTGGAAAGCAACACCAAGCTGGGCCCGGCCCTGAACCTGTACCATAAGCTGGGTTTCCGCAAAACCGTTTCGGGCCCGGCCTCACCGTATGAGCGCTGCAATATTCAGATGGAGCTTCTGCTGAAGTAGGGATTTTCCGGCCTGACAGGCGCTATTTTGACATCGGGCCCAACCAGAAAGCCGCAGCCGGGTTATACAAGCCATTCTCTCATCACAACGAATTCGCAATGGAAGCACTAAGCGGTAAAATAGCCCTGGTAACGGGCGCCGGCAAAGGAATTGGACGCGCCGTAGCCCTGGCACTGGCCCAGGAAGGCGTACAGGTGGCCTTGCTGGCCCGCTCGGCAGAGCAGCTGCGCGCCGTCGCGCAGGAGATTGAAGCGCAGGGCGGCCGGGCCGTGGTTGTTGCGGCCGACGTGGCCGACCGTGCCGCCGTGGAAGCCGCCGTAGCCCAGGTTCTGGAACAGCTCGGCACCATTGATATCCTGATTAATAATGCCGGCATCGGCACCTTCGCCAAGCTGGTGGACATGGAGCCGGCCGAGTGGGAAAAGATTATCCAGGTAAACCTGCTGGGCACCTATTACACCACCCGGGCCGTGCTGCCCCAGATGATAGCACGCGAAACCGGCGACATCATCAACATTGCCTCCACGGCCGGGCAGCGCGGCGCGGCGACGACCAGCGCCTACAGCGCCTCGAAGTTCGCCATCCTGGGCCTGACCGAGTCGTTGATGCAGGAGGTGCGCAAGCAGAACATCCGGGTGTCGGCCCTCACGCCCAGTACCGTAGCTACCGAACTGGCTATCAGCAACAAACTCACCGACGGCAACCCCGACAAGGTAATGCAGCCCGAAGATCTGGCCGAGTTCATCGTTTCCCAGCTCAAGCTCAACCGCCGCATCTTCATCAAGGAAGCCGGCATGTGGAGCACTAACCCGTAGTGGGGCTCTGCGGCACCCCAAGCGTCATTCCGAGCCTCGCATGCTGAGCTTGTAACAGTAGCCCGCAGAAGAGAACGTCATGCCTGATCTGGCCTCCGCTCGTCGAAGCATGACAATAGCAGGGTATGCAAGATTTCTCGCTTTGCTCGAAATGACGTTGCTATTCACATAAAAAGGCCCCGGAAGCTGCTTCCGGGGCCTTTTTATGTGAATCAAGCGACTCTACTTTATGATCCGGCCATCTTTGCCGATGCGCACGTCGGGCTTGTCGCCAGCTTTGGGCACCATGGTACCGAAAGCGCCCTTTTTCTCGAAAGACTGGATTACCTCGTCTTCCACCGGAGTGCGCTTCACGACCGGGTTATTGGCCCAGAATTCGGGGTCGTACTTGATGCTCTTGATGGCGGCCAAATCCCGGTCGTCGACGCTGACGCGGGCGTAGGCAATACTGGTAGGCGTGGTGCTGGTATCGAAGAAGAAAGTAAAGGACGATACGGTGAGCGGGGTGGCGGGCTTGCCGGGCGTGGTCAGGTCGGCAGCCAGGTTCACCTTCATGTATTCGAGCGGAGCCACATCGTCTTCCGTATTCTGAAACGACATCTCGATGTCGAGCTTGGTGTTGCTAAATTTCTGGTCGGGGTTGGAAGTGGAGGCCGTAAAGTTGGGCGTCGTCATTCGGTAGCGCACCACTTTGTAGCTGTCCACGTCAATCCAGATGGTGCCCTCGGCCTTGTAGCGGGTCAGCTCGGGGCGGGTTTGGAAGTCGATTTCGGCAATGCCGCCCTTGGTCGTGTCGGGGCCGGCCACAATGCCTTTGAGCTCCAGCAGATAGTTTTTCACCACGTTAGGACTGAGTAGGGCCAGAGACTTAGTGGTGTCGGCATTGGCGTCATACAGGCCGTAGGACTTGGTGTAGAGCGAGAAGTTGCTGAAGCTGGTAATGCTGGGCTTGGCGGCGTAGCGCCCCTGGGCAATGGCCGTGCCCTCGATGCGGGCCGTGCTGGATTTCACGTTCCAGACTACTTCCTGCAACTCGGTAGGGTCGTTGGCAATGCGGGTGATTTGCCGGTAGAAGGCCTTCCCGTAGAACTTGCGCTTGTTGCCGCGCTGCAGCTGGCGGAAGGCCCGGTCGACAAGGCGGAAGGCGTAGCTGCCCACTTTCACTTCGGGCAGCGTGATGGTAGCCGACGCCAGGGACACACGCAGCAACTCGGCATTAGAAGTGACGCGCAGCGTGTCGCGCACGTGGCCCAGCTCCGAGATAAGCAGCGTGATGGGCAGCTTGTTTACCCGCAACGAAAACTCGCCCTCGGTGTTGGTGGTGGTGCCCAGCGTGGTTCCGGGCACCGAAACGCTGGCAAACGGCAGGGGCTGGTTGGAATCTTTGTCGAGCACGACGCCCCGCAGCTGCTGGGCCTGGGTAAGCTGGGCCAGCAGCAGCCCAAGCAACACGAGAACAAACGTGGGCCGGAACCGGCGACGAGGCCGGACGACGGCGGAAACAGAGGCAGCAGAAATCATCAAATCGGCGTAAAAAGGTATGTGGGGCAACCTGCCCGGACCGGAGTAACGACCAGGCCGGCGGGGTGCGTATGCGGCCTTGCAAAAGTAGGACCGGTTCGGCTATAGACCGGGAAAGTTTTAGAAGGTTGTTGGTCAAGCACCGGCCTGGCCGTCAATCGTAACACATTCTTCACACCGGCAGAGCCCGCCAACCCGCATCTTTGCGCCATGAAAAACCGGCTGTTATTGCTTTGCGGACTGGCCCTGCTGACTTCCAACCCGGCGCCGGCCCAGCGGGCGAAGCCCCTCACCCTGGCTTTTGGCTCTTGCAACCGGGTAGAATTGCCCCAGCCCCTATGGCCCGTTATTGCCGCCGATAAGCCCGACGTGTGGATTTGGCTCGGCGACAATATCTACGGCGACACCGACGATATGACGGTGCTCAAGCAGAAGTACGACGCCCAGCTCAATCAGCACACCTACCAGCAGTTTCGGCGGCAGGTGCCCACCATCATCGGCACCTGGGACGACCACGACTACGGCCGCAACGATGCGGGCAAGGAATATCCCTTCAAAAAGGAAAGCCAGCAGCTGGCCCTCGACTTCTTGCAGGAACCCCCGGCCAGTCCACGGCGCCGACAGGAGGGCGTTTACGCGGCTTACACGTATGCAGTAGGCCGCAAAAAAGTAAAGGTAATCCTGCTCGATGACCGGTATTTTCAGGATGAGCTCCAGCGCAGCCCCGACCGGGCCTACCTGCCCAATACTACCGGCGACATTCTGGGCGCGGCCCAGTGGCAATGGCTGGAGCAGCAGCTCACCGGTTCCGATGCCGATGTGCATATTATTGGCTCGGGCATCCAATTTTTGCCCCAGCAGCACCCTTATGAGAAGTGGGCCAACTTTCCTGCCGCCCGCCAGCGCCTGCTCGACCTGCTGGTAAGCAGCCGGGCCAAAGGGGTAATGCTGCTCAGCGGCGACCGGCACATCGGGGAAGTTTCAAAGATAACCCTGGCCGGCCGCACCCAGCCCGTCTACGAAATTACTGCCAGCGGCCTGACGCACTCGGCCACCCAGAACGCCGGAGAACCGAACCAGTACCGGGTGGGGCCGCTCGTCAACCAGAAGCACTACGGACTGCTGCAGTTTCGGCAGCAGGGTAAGCAGCTGCTGGTAAAAGCTGCCCTGAAGGGTGAGGACGGGCAGGAGTTTTATAGCCAGGAAATCGAGGTGCAGTAGCTGTGGGCGGGCACTAGGCATAGGGTGCCGTTTTTAACATTGGTAAAAAGAAACCTGGGGCCGGGGCCGGACCTTTGCCTTCTCACGTTTCTTGTTTGCTATGCAGTGGTTCTTTCTGGTATTGGGAGGGCTGGCGGAAGTTGCGTTTGCCTTCTGCTTAGGCAAAGGCAAACTGGCCGAAGGTCTGGAGGCCATGGGCTGGTACGCCGCTTTCGGGGCCTGCGCCGCCCTGAGCTTTTACCTGCTCCATTTGAGTTTGGCGCAGATACCCCTGGGTACTGCCTACGGCGTCTGGACGGGCATTGGCGCCGTCGGGACAGCTCTGCTGGGAGTACTCGTCTTTGGCGACCCGCTAACCGGCCCGCGCCTGTTTTTTCTGGCCACGCTGATTGGCTCCTTGCTGGGTCTAAAGGCAGTATCGGCTTAGGGGCGCGGCGCTTTTTTCAGCTGCGCCCGTACCCGGCTGAGCGTGACCTGGGTAATGCCGAGGTAGGACGCAATATGGCCCAGGGCCACGCGCTGCAACAGGTGCGGGCTGTGCTCTAACAGGTCCGCGTAGCGCTCGGCGGCCGTGCGAAACTGGCGGGCAATAAGCTGCTGCTCGGTTTGGAGCCACACCCGCTCTACCATCACCCGGCCCCAGTTGGCCAAGTGTACATCCGTGCGGTATAGCTGCTGAAGCGCGGCCATATTAAGGCGAAACAGGCGGCTGTCTTCCAACAACTCAATGGTTTCGTAGCTCAGGGCCTGTTCGGTGTAGCCGCGAATCGAGGCCAGCACGGCGCCTTCAGTGGAAAACCAGAAGGTGACTTCCCGCTCCTCCCGCTGGGCGTAGGCCCGCGCCAGCCCGTGCTGCAACACGTAAATGTGCTGGGCCAGCTGGTCATCCCGAAACAGGCGGGTGCCTTTCGGCAACTCCACATACTCGGCCAAGGCCAGCATTTTTTCCAGCGAGGCGGGCGGCAACGGGTACGTAGCGTGCAGAATTTCTGGTAAAGTCATACGGAACGTCTCAGCAACAGAAAGCTAGTTTCAATCGGGTGCGGCGCAACTTACGGAAGAAGCACACGCCCCGCCATACCCTACAAAGACCCCAGCAGATGAATCAGGTTACCATCAGACCAGTAAGCCCCCAGGAAGTTGACCAGTTGCAGCAGATTGGCCGGCAAACGTTCTTCGAAACTTTCGCCACCAGCAATTCTGAGCCGAACATGCGCACCTACCTGGCTGAAGGCTTCGCCACTGAAAAGCTAATGGCGGAGCTACAAAACCCGGACTCGCGCTTTTACTTCGCGGAGTTGAATAACGCCGTTGTCGGCTACTTGAAGGTTAACACCGGGCGGGCTCAAACGGAGGCGCAGCCGGCCGACGCGCTGGAAATAGAGCGGATTTACGTGCTGCAAGACTACCACGGCCAGCACGTAGGGCAGGCCTTGTACGACCAAGCCCTGCAGCTAGCCGCCCAGGCCCGGGCCAGCTACCTGTGGCTGGGCGTGTGGGAAGCAAATCCGCGGGCCATCCGCTTCTACCAGAAAAATGGCTTTGTCGAGTTTGGCAAACACGTCTTCACCCTGGGCGACGACCAGCAAACCGATATTCTGATGCGGCGGCCCCTGACGGATAGTTCCCACTAGGCCGCCAGCCCAAAAACAGAAACGCCCCGGCCTCTCGACCGGAGCGTTTGCTACATGACAGGCAACAACCTGGCTCGTTACTCTTTCACAAACCGCTGGGAGTTCACCTGTCCGTTGCTGCTGATGCGCAGCAAGTAGGTACCCGGCTGCAAATTGTCGACCGGCAGGGCCAGCTGCTGACCGGCACCGGTGCCCTTCAAGCGGCGGCTACTCAGCTCATGGCCCTGGGCGTCGAGCAGCGTCACGTTGACTGGGCCCGTGGTGGCCGGGATGCTGACGTTTACCTCACTCCGGGTCGGGTTGGGGTAGAGAGCCTCGGACGCCGTAGCGGCTACCCGGCTGGCCGGGGCCGGGCTGAAGCTCCACCAGTTGAGGTTGAAGCCGCCCGCCGGTATACCAATGGCAATATCCTGCCGGCCCGCGGGCAGCGTGACGGTGTGCGACACGGTGGTCCAGGTTTGCCAGCCGCCCGTGGCCGGCACATTTACGGTGCCCCGTTGGGTGGTGCCGGCGTTCTGCTCCAGGCTGATGCGCCCACCGCCGCCGGGGCTGGCCACGCGGTATTGAATCAGGTAGCTGCCGGCCGCCGGAATATCCACGGTATAAGCCAACCAGTCGCCGGGGTCGAGCCAGCCCACATTCAGGCCGCCGCCGGTGTCGGTAGTCGTTTCGGTTTGCACGCCCGACATCGTGTGGAAGCTTTCGGCCTGCACCACCGTGCCGCTGGTTGCGGGCGGAGTGCCCCCGCCGCCGGTACTGCCTCCCCCACCGCCGCCGGTGACGGTGCCGTTCCAGTTTTGGATGTAGCCTTTTACCAAGGAACCGGATTGAGTCAGGAAATTATCCGACCATGCTGCCGTGGGACTCGTGCCGGGTTTCAGGGCCGAAGCCGTTTCGGCTTTGTCGTTGAAGGCCCAGTTGGCGTGACTGATGCTGTTCTGCTTCAAAAACGTCATCCACTCCTGGGTCGAAGCCGCGTCGATGTAGCCGTTGCCCGAGGCTTCAGTGGTGCCATACTCCGTCACGAATAGCGGCACGCCCCGGTTCAGGGCCGCCTGGGCTTTGTCGCGCAGGCTCTGCTTGTGCGTGGCGGCATAGAAGTGCAGGGTGTAGGCAATGTTGGAATACCGCGTGATAGGGCTGCTGGCCGCCACGTCCACGTCCTGCGACCAGGTGGGCGTGCCCACCACGATGATGTTGTCGGGGTCAATGGCGCGGATGGCCCCAGCCACGGCTTCGGCGTAGGGCTTTATCACGCCCGTCCAGGACACCTGTAGGGGCTCGTTATACACCTCGTAGATAACGTTGGGCGAGTTGCCGTAGGTGCGGGCCATGTCCTGGAAGAAGGCAATGGCCTGGCTCTGGTAGTTTTCGGCGTGGTGCGAGTGCCAGTCGATGATGACGTACAGGCCCTGGGCCAGAGCGGCGTCCACCACCGTTTTCACCTTCTGCCGGTTGCCGGTCGGGTTGCTGATGTAGCCGCCCGCGTCTTCCACGCCCATGGCCACGCGCACTACTTTAGCGTTCCAGTTATTGCGCAGCCAGCTGACGGTGTTGGCCGTGTAGTACTTTTCGCCGCCCCAGCCGTCGTTGCTCCAAAACAGGCTGTTACCGGCCAGGCTCACGGGCTGGTTGTTCTTGTCGACAATCTTGTTGCCGGCCACTTGTAGCAGGCCGTACTGCTGCACCGGGGTTTGGGTCTGGGCCAGCACGCTCTGGCTCAGCGTGGCCGCTACGCCCAGCAGCAGGCACTTGGTCCAGGCTCGGCGCGAATGGGACAGGTTGTTTTTCAGGGCTTTCATAGAAGGAGAGAAAGAATAGAGTGAGAAAAAGAATACAGGGCATCTGGCGGCAATAGGCGCGCTGCTCTGGCGGGCAGCAGCAAAAACCAGAGTGGGCCGAGGGTTTCGACCGTAGCGGATAAGGGCATAGCAAAGCCGGTTCGACGGCCCCGAATGGGCTGTTTAGCGGCAATAGTCACAATAGGTAGTGGGCGGGTGCCGGGGTGACAGGGAGGCTGCATCCGGCGCAGGGTGGCAAAGGGCACGAAGCCGCCGGTGGGTCTGGGCCGGGGCACGGGTCGTTGCAAAGGCAGCCGCTGGGGCTATAGGCGAGGGCAGTATAACCGGAAACCAACGGTTTAGCTTCAAAAGCCAATTTCCGCCGCAGAATCCTGTTTTATCTACCTGTACGGGCCCTGCCGAAAAAAGGCTACCTAAATTGCGTCTATAGACGCAATAATAAAATACTTCTTACCAGATATTTAAGAAGAACTACCTGAGCCACTTATCGGGCGGCGGGCTATTCCTTACTCTGCAACCGGCTGCTCCCATCTCCCTTGCCCCAATACGCCAGCGGTGGCCGATGGGGCCGGGCAATCGGTAAGCCGCGCTTTCCCGTAAATTCGCCGCTCCACTAGTTTCGCGCTTATCTTGACTTGCTCCCGCTTCTTCCCGCTTCTGTGGCTGCTCCTGGCCCTGCTCTATTCCCCGGATACCACGGCGCAGAGCCGCAAAAAGTCATCCGCTACTAAGAAAAAGCCCCGCACGGCGGCCAAGCGTGGGAAGCTAAGCGCCACGGCCCGGCGGCGCCAGGAAATTCTGGACTACCAGGAAGCTCAGGCGGCAGCAGCCAAGGCCACGGCCCGGAAAGCCACGGCCGCCGCACAGGCAGCTTCCACTACCCCGGCCAAGGCCGTGGCTGGCACTATTCCGCCGAAAGCCCGCGGCGTGCAGCCGGTACCCTTTGCCGCCCAGCTTACTTCCTCGCGCTGGGTCGATTCGGTGATGAAGACGCTTACGCCCGACCAGCGTGTGGCCCAGCTCTTTATGGTGGCGGCCTACTCCAACCGCAAGCGCATTGACGAAGACTCGGTTTCGGCCCTGATTCAGCAGTACGGCATCGGGGGACTTATTTTCTTCCAGGGCGGGCCGGTGCGGCAGAGCAAGCTGCTGAACCGCTACCAGAGCCAAAGCAAAGTGCCCCTGCTGGTAGCCATGGACGCCGAGTGGGGCGTGGGCATGCGCCTAGACAGCGTCGTACGCTTTCCCTACCAGATGAGCATGGGCGGCATTCGCCAGAATCAGCTCTTCTACGACATGGGCCAGGAAGTGGCCGCCCAGTTTAAGCGCCTGGGCATGCACGTCAACTTTGCCCCGGTGGTGGATGTGAACAACAACGCGGCCAACCCCGTCATCGGCTTCCGGAGCTGGGGCGAGCAGCGCGAAAACGTGACCGAGAAGAGCTACCTCTACATGCGGGGCATGCAGGACGCGGGCGTGCTAGCCGTAGCCAAGCACTTCCCCGGCCACGGCGACACCGACACCGACTCCCACCTGGCCCTGCCCCTGGTGCGCGTGGACCGTCGCCGGCTCGATACCCTGGAGCTGTTTCCCTTCCGGGACCTGATGCGCCGCGGCCTGGGCGGCATCATGATTGCCCACCTCAACATCCCCGCCCTCGACTCCACGGGCATGCCCAGCACCTTGTCGAAGCCTATTGTGACGGGCATGGTCAAGCAGCAGCTGGGCTTTCAGGGCGTGATATTCACCGACGCTATGAACATGAAGGGCGTCATCAATAAATACCCACCCGGCGAGGCGGACCTGCGCGCTTTGCTGGCCGGCAACGACATCCTGGAGTTCTCGAAGAATATTCCGCTGGCGTTGAAAATGGTGCGTGCTGCCATCAATGCCGGCCAGCTTAAGCAGGAAGATATTGACGCCCGCTGCCGCAAGGTGCTGGCCCTGAAGCAGTGGGCCGGCCTGAACAAGTACCGCCCCATCGAGCTGCGCAATCTTTACCAGGACCTCAACCCCGTGCACGCCCAGGCCCTGAGCCAGAAGCTTTCCAGCCTGAGCGTGACCGTGCTGCGCAACCAGAAAAACGTACTGCCCCTGCAGCGCCTCGACACTCTGCGCCTGGCCACGCTCACCATCGGCACCAAGGACACCACCGACTTCCAGCGCCTCGCGGCCGACTACGCTTCAGTTGACCACTACTGGCTGTCGGCCACGGCTACCCTAGACGAGCTGACCCGGATGCGGACCACCTTGCAGCGCTACAATACCCTGCTGGTGGGCGTGAATAATTTGGGCCGCCTGCCGGCTACCAACTTTGGCGTGACGCCCGAAACCAACCTGATGCTGCGGGAGCTGACCAGCGCCAAGCAGCGCGTCATCGTTAGCGTGTTTGGCAATGCCTACGCCGTGGCTAAAATCCGGGACCTGGACCGCGCCGACGCCGTGCTGCTGGCCTACCAGGAAAGCCGCAACGCCCAGGAAATAACGGCCCAGGTAATCTTCGGCGGCATCGGGGCCAGTGGCAAGCTGCCCGTAACGGTGACGGACAAGTACGCGCAAGGCTACGGCCTGACGACAAAAGGTGGCCTGCGCCTACGCTACG
Source organism: Hymenobacter cellulosivorans (assembly GCF_022919135.1). Classification (NCBI taxonomy): domain Bacteria; kingdom Pseudomonadati; phylum Bacteroidota; class Cytophagia; order Cytophagales; family Hymenobacteraceae; genus Hymenobacter; species Hymenobacter cellulosivorans. The sequence continues at coordinate 5,517,134 of NZ_CP095049.1, forward strand.
GCTTTCCTGAAGATGCGGGTATGAGCAACACCCTCGAAGCCCGCGTCGACTCCATCGTAAACAAGGCTATGGCGGCCCGAGCCATGCCCGGCTGCGAGGTACTCATTGCCCGCCAGGGCACCGTGGTGCTGCGCAAAAGCTACGGCACCTTCAGCTACCCCGACGCCCCGGCCCAGGCCGGCAAGCCCAGCCGAGCCGTGCGCAACACGGACATCTACGACCTGGCTTCCCTGACCAAGGCCACGGCGGCCATTCCGGCCCTGATGAAGCTGCAGGAACAGGGCAAGTTCAGTCCCGACCAAACCCTGGGCTTCTATTTCCCCGAATTCAAAGGCACCAACAAGCAGGACCTGAAGCTGCGCGACGTGCTGGCCCACCAGGCCCGCCTTAAGGCCTGGATTCCATTCTGGCAGGGCTATACCCAGCCCAAAGGCTTCTTTGCCGGTCTGTTCTCCGGCTTTAGCAAACCTGACCCCAGCAAGAAGCCCGCCCCCGACGCCCAGCTCAGCCGCCGCTTTTTCCGCCCCGACTCCTCGGCCCGCTTCCCCCTGCAGGTAGCTACCCGGCTCTGGGCCCGCAAGGACTTACCCGAGCAGCTTGTGAAGCAGATTGGCGAGTCGGCGCTGAATGACAAGCCAGGGTACGTGTACTCCGACCTCTCATTCTACCTCTATCCGCTGCTAGTGAAGCGCATCACCGGCCTGCCCTTCGACCAGTTCTTGCAGCAGCAGGTGTACCAGCCGCTGGGCGCCACGACGCTGGGCTTCCACCCCACCCGCCGCTTTTCGCGCAGCCGCCTGGCTCCCACCGAGTACGACTCCGTGTTCCGCCGCCAGCAGCTCCACGGCACGGTGCACGACGAAGGCGCCGCCCTGCTAGGCGGCCTCTCCGGCCACGCCGGGCTTTTCGGCAACGCCAACGACGTAGCCAAGCTGGCCCAGACCTACGCCTGGAAAGGCCAATACGGCGGGCAGCAGATTCTGAAATCCGACATCCTGGCCGACTATACCCGCTGCCAGTTCTGCGACCAGGGCAACCGCCGCGGCCTGGGCTTCGACCGCCAAGCCGCCAAGCCCGCCGGCAACACCGCCCACGGCGCCTCGGCTAGCAGCTTCGGCCACTCGGGCTTCACCGGTACCTTTTTCTGGGTCGACCCGGAGCAGGAGCTAGTGTACGTGTTTCTCTCCAACCGCGTCAACCCGACCCGGCGCAACAACAAGCTCGGCGAATTGAACGTCCGGACGGATATTCTGCAAGTGGCTTTGGAAAGTATCCGCAAGGCCCAAAAGCAGGCGGTGGAGACGACGGTGGAGGAGTAAGCACCGCAACCAGGGCCTAGGCAACCATTGGCACGCGTTGCGGATCATACCCAGACTTGTTGTCAGTTCCTTTCCTATTTCTTAACTGATCCTGTTATGATGCGTCTTCCCACCCTGCTATCTATGGCTGGCTTGGCGGCCTGCCTGCTGACTGCCTGTTCCCGCGAGTCGGAGCCGGACCCGGAGTATAGAATGTCGGCCGACCAGCTGGCCTGGCAGCCTTACCACGTCAACGACGTGCTGCGCTTCGGCCACGCCAAGGATGGCAAGGTGCGCACCTACCGCATCACGGAAATAAACGAGGAGATGGTGGAGTATAGTCTCGGGCTGTTTACCAAAAGGGTGGACCGGAAACAGCAGTTTAACGTGATGGCCGAGCGCACCGACTCTATTCAGTTCGACTACATCACCAAGTCCAGCACCGTTGGCGGCACCCTGGTTACCACCATCACCGATTCAATTCGGCACCAGATTCGTTTGCTTAGGATAGGCTTGTACCCGGCAGGATCAAGTAACCCACCTTCTTTGGCGGCCTCCTGCTTCTGGGGCTGGAACCCGATATATTTTTCCTTTCCCCTACAGGAAATCATATTTGGCGCTCCTAAGGACTATGCTTACTTAGACCTGACTGTGGTGCCCAACCTGACGCTTGGCCCCCGCACCTACCCCGAAGTGCTGAAAGCTGGCTCTAAGGATACAAACAGCCGCTCAACGCGCCGCGCTAAAGTAGTTCGCACGCTCTACTTGGCGAAAAACGAGGGCATCGTCGGCTTCGAGGAAGATGGCACCGGGCTTTGGTATAAGCTCCCATAAGTACTCTATATTCCCGGTGTTCTTGCGAGTAGCACGACGTGCGCCGTCCGCTGCGCAGTAACCAACGAGCTTTTGAAAGCCCTTTATTCCAACCGGAGTAAAGGGCTTTTCACTTTAGAGGGCTCCACCCATTTCAGAGGACGGATGGCCGCGCTTCGTGCGCCATGACACGGGTATTACCTTGGCCTCTTCATTCACATTCTCCACATTAACTAGTAGCTTAAAGCACCGACCTAACCCCACCGCCTTATGCTAGGATTAATGATGAACGAGCCCCTGCGCATTGCCGGGCTCTTGCAGCACGCCGCCAAGTGGCACGCCGACACCGAAATCGTGACGCGCCTGACCGAGGGCGGCATTCACCGCTACACCTACCACGCCGCCCACCAGCGGGCCCAGCAGCTGGCCAACGCCCTGACCGAGCTGGGCGTGCAGAACGGGGACCGAATCGGGACCCTGGCCTGGAACAACCACCGCCACTTCGAGCTGTATTATGGCGTGTCGGGCATCGGAGCGGTGTGCCACACCATCAACCCGCGCCTGTTTGCCGAGCAGCTCATCTACATCATCAACCACGCCGCCGACCGGTTCATTTTCTTCGACCTGACCTTTCTGCCCCTGGTTGAGAAGCTGGCTCCGCACTGCCCCAAAGTCGAAGGCTGGGTGCTCATGACCGACCGGGCCCACATGCCCGAGGCCAGCACCCTGCCCGATATCCGCTGCTACGAGGACCTGCTGGCCGCCCACCGTGCCGAGTTTGAGTGGCCCTATTTCGACGAGAATACCGCCTCCTCGCTCTGCTACACCTCCGGCACCACCGACCAGCCCAAGGGCGTACTCTACTCCCACCGCTCCACGGTGCTGCACAGCTATGCGGCCGGCCTGTCCGACTGCTTCAACTGCTCGGCCCGGGACGTGATTCTGCCCGTGGTGCCCATGTTCCACGTCAACGCCTGGGGCATTCCGTACCTGGCCCCCATGATTGGCTGCAAGCTGGTGCTGCCCGGCCCCGGCCTCGACGCGGCCAGTTTGTTTGAGCTCTTCGAGAACGAAGGCGTGACCTTCTCGGCCGGGGTGCCCACCATCTGGTTTGGCCTGCTCACCTTTATGCGGGAGAAAAAGGTCCGGTTTAGCACCCTCACCAAGATGATAGTGGGCGGTGCCTCCTGCCCACCGGCCTTGCTTAAGGCCTTCGACGAGGAGCTGGGCGTCAGTATCCGCCACGCCTGGGGCATGAGCGAAACCTCGCCCCTGGGCACCGTCAATACGCCCAAAAGCCAGCAGCTTACGCTCAGCCCCGACGAGCAGTTTGCCATCAGCACCAAGCAGGGCCGCAGCATCTTTGGCATCGATATGAAAATCGTGGACGATGAGGGCCGGGAGCTGCCCCACGACGGCACGGCCTTTGGTGACCTGCTCGTGCGCGGACCCTTCGTGGCCGCCGGCTACTACCAGTCCGACAACCGCGCCCAGTTCACCCCGGACGGCTGGTTCCGCACCGGCGACGTGGCTACCATCGACCCCGACGGCTTTATGAACATCACCGACCGCTCGAAGGACGTCATCAAGTCGGGTGGGGAGTGGATTAGCTCCATTGACCTGGAAAACCTGGCCGTGGCCCACCCCGCCATAGCCGAGGCCGCCGTCATTGGCCTGCCCCACCCCAAGTGGAGCGAAAGGCCCCTGCTGGTGGTCGTGCGCAAGCCCGGGGCCGAGGTCAGCAAGCAGAAGCTGCTCGACTTCTTCGAGGGCAAAGTGGCTCACTGGTGGAAGCCCGACGCGGTGGAGTTCGTCGACCAACTGCCCCACACCGCCACCGGTAAGCTGCTCAAAACCAAACTCCGTCAGGACTTCGCCGGCTACGAGTTTCCCCCGGCCCACTAAAGAACTATTCCTCCTATCCCCTGCCATCCTCTTTTCAGCTGTCATCCTGCGCAGAGCGAAGGACCTTCCTCGCCTATCCCACTACGGCTAGTACCAACGTGCAAAAGCCCTTTACCGCACCAGCAGTAAAGGGCTTTTGTACATTTAATAAGCTTGGTCAGAACAGGAAAGAAGGTCCTTCGCTCTGCGCAGGATGACAGACGAAAAAAGGGGAGCTTGCTCGGCCCAGGAACCTACCCTTACTGCCGGGAGTCCTGGCTCTGCATCTTCTTTTCGATAAGCTGCTGAAGCTCGGGAATGTTCTGCTGGAGGCGCTGCTGCCCCATCTGCATGGTGGCCCGCAGCAGCTCGGGCTGCTTGTCGAGCAGCTTCTGTCCCGCCGCCGACTTGTAGAAGGTGGTCAGACTGCGCAGGTCCTTTTCGGTGAACTCGGCCGCGTAGAGCTGCACCATATCGTCTTTGAGCGTGGCCCAGCTCATGTGCTTGGTCATGAACGTGCGCAGCTCGGGCTCCACCGACTTCATATCGGGGCGCTGCTGCACCTGCATGGTCACCATCTGGTCGATGCTCTTGTTCATGTTTTGCTCCATGTTCATGGCTTGCAGCAACTCCTCGGCCGCCTGCCGCTGCTTGGCCGACACGGCAGCTACTGGCGCGGAGGCAGCTGAGGGAGTGGCAGTTTGCGCGGCCAGGGGCAGTGCTACAGTCAGGGCGAGTACCAGGGTCAGGAGCTGCTTCATATCCGTTGGTACGCAACTGCCCGAAAAGTGGCGGGCTTCCGGCCCACATTCGGCTCCGGCCACCGCCGCAAAGCCCGCCCCACTCCGCTGCCCCAAGCCCGCAGTAGGCTTAGCCTCCACCTAGAGTAGGCTCGGAGTAGCCCCAGGGAAAGTGGATATTTCCTCTATCCTGCTTCTAAGCTGCCTCTAGAGTGGCTCTAGACTGCTTCTAGACAAAATGGCTGTAAGCGCTATTCTAGCAAGCAAGCTTGGTAGGACAAAAACTAGGATGAGAGCTTACAACAGAAACTGCCGTAGCGTTTGGTTACCGGGGCGGTCGAAGGCCCGTACTTCGAGGCGAATAGCGGGCTCGGCCAAGCTGACTGAGGGCAAGCTAAACAGCCAGCAGCCTTCGGGTTGCAGCGCCGCCGGCCCCTGCACTAGAAGCTGATCGGTGGCCGAGTACAGGTGGGCTTCTACGGCCGTGACGGCAAAATCATCGGTGGCATAGAGGCGAATGACGTCGTGGGGGCGGCCCTGGTAGGCGCTCAGGTCGGCTCCCAAGACTTCGGGCGCGTTCAGGTAGTCAGTAATGGCTACTAGGCGGGCGTTTTTGAGGCGGTCGGTAATTCCAGTGGCGTAGAGGGCCTTTAGGGCCGGATCCTGCTTGAGGATTTCGGCGTAGCACTGGGCATAGTGCATGCGCAGACGCTGGGTGAGCTGCTTGTCAGAAGGCGGAGCCTTCTTGGGCCCCTCGGCTGCCGAGACGATGGTTTGCTTGCCAACCTGGCGAACGGTGATACCGCCGATAGTGCCACTGAGGCCTTGTAGGAGGCTGTTTCCGGTTACCCGAGCCATAGGATAATAAGATAGTAGTTAAGGGATGCTGAAGATGAATATTCTACCGAATAATAACTAGTAATTAAGCTGTTACACCCAGCACCGAGTAAGGCCGGCACGTAGCCGGCCCGCGGGCTCACACCTTGATAATGATGCCGCGCCGGTACATCATCCACAGCACCCCAAGCCAGATCAGCACGCCGGCCAGGCCGCCAGCCAGGGAAGCCAGGTAGGGGTCGGGAATGAAGGGCACGAATAGGGTCTGGTAGAGCCAGTCCTTCATCCCGACGGGCCCATTGGGGCCGGCTACCTGCCAGTGGTTCAGGCCCCGGGCCAGCAGGCTGGACAGGAAAAAAGCGGTAATGGCGTTGACGCCAAAGGCGACAAAGGGCGTGAGGCCGCGCCGGTAGCCCTGCACGTCGATAAGCCAGTAGAAGGCGGCCAGAACCATCGCCGCAATGCCGCCGGTGTAGAGCACAAAGGAGCTGGTCCAGAGACTTTTGTTGAGCGGCAGCCAGTTACTCCACACCAGGCCCAGCAGCAGGGCCGCGCCCCCGGCCACTAGCAGCCAGGCTACCTTCGAGGCAGCGTCCAGGTTCTTCAGGCGCAGCAATTGCCCGGCCAGCAAGCCCAGCAGGCCGGTGCCGATGGCGGGCAGCGTGCTGAGCAGGCCCTCCGGGTCCCAGGTGCGGCTTTCCTGCCAGAGGTGGGCCTCCCCCAGCACCAGCCGGTCGAGCCAGGCGCCCAGGTTGGTAGCGGGTTCCAGGTTGGCCGCCCCGATGCCGGGCACGGGCACCAGCTGAATCAACACGTTGTAGCCAACCAGCAGCAGGGCCAGCACCCCGAGCTGCTGCCGCCAGGTGGTTTTCACGAACAGCACTCCGCAGGCCAGAAACACCAGCGCAATGCGGGCCAGCACCCCCGGAATCCGGACGGTACGCAGGTCCCAGAGCAGAAACAGGGAGGCAAACAGACCCAGGCCAAACAGCACCGCCGCCCGCCGCGCAATGCGCCTGAGCAGCGGCCCGTGGTGGCCGGCCTGCCGGGCCGAGTCCAGGGCGTAGACGATGGACACGCCCACAATAAAGAGAAAGAAGGGAAATATCAGGTCGGTCGGAGTGCAGCCGTGCCACTTGGCGTGCTCCAGCGGGGCGTAGATGTGGCCCCAGTCGCCGGGGTTGTTGACCAGCAGCATGGCCATGACGGTCAGGCCCCGGAATACGTCGAGCGACATCAGGCGGCCGGGCAGCCGGCTACCACCCGACCGTTCTGGGGCGTGGTAGCAGCAAGAACGGGAGCAGCAGGAGTAGCGGGGGCAGCAGGCAGACTGGACATAGCGGATACGGATATAATGGCCGCGACCGGGCCGGTGAAAGCTTTCAGGAAGGCGGTAGTGGCGCAAACCTACCGGGCTACTGCCTGTTCTAAAGATGGCAAATTTCGGCGTAGTAGCAGCCCGGCGCACTTTTCGGGAGCTTCAGTGTCAGGACTGCACGCGCGGTGGGCGGCCCGCCTAGCCGGGCTTCGGCCCCAACCTCGTACTTTTGGCAACCTCATGGCAACTCCCGACCACGTTACGCTGACTCTCGCCCGCCACGGCCTTCGCCAGACGCCCATGCGCCGGGCCGTGCTCAGCGTGCTGTTCAGCAAGGCGTTTGCCCTCTCCAGCAACGACATTGAGCAGGCCCTGGCAGAAGACACCGACCGGATTACGCTCTACCGCACCCTGCGCACGTTCGAGCAGAAAGGCGTCATTCACCGGGTGCTCGACAGCTCCGACGTTATCCGTTTCGCTGCCTGCTCGGCCACCTGCACCGAGCAGGCCCATGCCGACGACCATGTCCACTTCAAGTGCTCCGTGTGCCAGCACACCTACTGCCTGCAACAAGTCGCCATTCCGGCCGTGCAGCTCCCCGGCGGCTTCCAGGCCACCCACCGCGACTACCTCATGTCGGGCGTGTGCGAGAAGTGCCATGCGGTGAAATAGTGAAATGGTGAGATGGTGAGTTAATTAGGCTGGGCAGAACGTCATTCCGAGAGGAGCAAAGCGCAGTCGAGGAATCTTGCGTGCTGACGTTGCCGCAGTAATCTGATTACCATTGCCCGTTGCCCGCTACTCGACATGACGTCCGCTGAACGCCATAAAAAAGGCCCGCCTGGATATTCCAGGCGGGCCTTTTTCTATTCGTAGTCTTCCCTCCTACCGATAATTCGGGTTTTGGAGAAATTCGCCCTTGTTGGTCACGGCATCGAGCTGGCGCTGCGGGATAGGACGCACCGTGTGGTAGTCCTGAATGCTGGCGCCGGCTTCGGGGTTGTTTTTCTTGACCCGCTCTACCAGCTTGTTGGTGCGCTTTAAGTCAAACCAGCGCAGCTGCTCACCGGCCAGCTCCCGGGCCCGCTCGTCGAGGATAAAGTCCAGGCTCAGGTCGGCGGCGCTGATGCGCATGTCGGCTACCTTACCGGGCAGGGCGGCCCGCTCCCGCACGGTGTTGATTTGCTTAACGGCGTCGCCGGTGTTGCCTAGCTTGAAGTTGGCTTCCGCGGCCATCAAATACACATCGGCCAGGCGAATCACGTAGGCGTCACGGGCACTTTGCTCTTCCTGGGGCGTGGGCCGGGTTGGGTCGTCAAACTTGCGCAGGCACACGTACTGCAGGCGGTTTTTGCCGGCTCCGTTGGGGCCATAGATGTCGTTGACATCGTAGATGACATACTTTTTGCTAGCCCGTACCGCGGCCGGAATGGCCTTTTTGGTGGCCAGAATGGCCGTGTCGCCGACGGCCAGCTTGCCGGCCACAGCCGTGTTGGCCCGCCACACCGTGCGGAAGGAAGCCGCGTAACGCGAGTCCTTGGTTTCGTCGAAGAGATTGAGCAGAAACTTGGTGGGCATGAAGCGGTTGAAGGGCCGGCCGTTGACAATGTCGCGGGTCATGCCGGGCTGGTCGTCGTACTTCATCATCCACACCAGGTGGCCGTTATTGCCGCCGCGGGAGTGGCCGTCGGGGTACAGGTTGGCATCCACCCGGTCGTTCAGGGTCAGGTCGCGGGAGTAGTTCACGGCCCACACGATTTCCTTGTTTTCCAGGTTGCTCATCGACCACAGGTCGGCATAGTTCTGCTGGAGGGAAAAGCCGTAGCTCGAAATTACTTTCTGGGCCAGCTCGGCGGCTTCCTTATTGTTGCCGCGGGTCAGGTGCATTTTGGCCAGGAAGGCCTCGGCGGCGGGCTTGGTCACGCGGCCGTACTCGGTGGCTACCTGGGGCGTGGTGGGCAGGTTAGCTACGGCAATAGCTAAGTCTTCGAAAATCTGCTTGTAGAACTCGTCTACCGGCGTACGGTTGGCCGTCTTGACGGCGCCCAGGGTTTCGGCGGTGGTGAAATGCACGCCGCCCCAGCTTTCCACAATGTGCCAGTAGTAAAAGGCCCGCAGGAAGCGCAGCTCGCCTTCCCGGATTTTCTTCGTAGCGTCGCTCATACCCGACTGCCCCACCCGGCTGATGCCGGCGTTGCAGACGTTGATGCCGATGTAGAGCTTGCTCCACAGCGACTCCACGGCCCGGGAGTTGGATTGCAGCGTGGTGTAGTCGGTCAGGTCGGGGTTTACGTCACCGGCTCCGCGCAGCCACAGGTCAGTGCCCATTTCCGACATGCTGTAGCCGTCTTCCTTGCCGTACCACCAGCGGGTGTAGGAGTAGGCGGCATTCACCAGGTTGTCGAAGCCGGCCGGCGTGGTATACACCGATTCGGGGGTCAAACCTGAAGGGTTGTACTCTTCCAATTGCTTTTCGCAGGAAGTAAGTCCGGCCAGCGCTACGGCGGCCAGGGTGCTGTATATGTATTTCGAGAATTTCATGGGAGCGTTGTTAGTTGTCAGTTGCTCGTTGTCCGTTGTTAGTTGCTGATTGTTAGTTGATAGTTGTTCTATTGGATACCAGAACGAGCTAACAACTGACAACGAACAACTATCAACTAACTCTTAAAAACCGAGGTTGATACCGGCCAGCACCACGCGCGGGATGGGCGTGGTGATGGGGCCGCCCCGCTCGGGGTCGTAGTTGTCGATTTTGCTGACGGTGTAGAGGTTCTTGCCCTGCACGTAGATGCGGGCCGTGCCCACGCCGACTTTCTCCAGCCAGCCCTTGGGCAGGTTGTAGCCCAGCGTCACGCCGCGCAGCTTGGCAAACGAGCCGTCGCGGTACTGCAGCGTGGTGCCGTAGAGGCTGCTCTGCATCGTCGACTTCGAGAGGGCAGCGTCGGGGCGAGGATACTCGTTGCTGGGGTTTTCGGGGGTCCAGTAGTTGTGTGCGCCGCTGTTTTCGATGCCCTGGGGGTCGAAGATCTGGGCGTACTCGTAGTTGATCATCTGGCCGATGCGGGCGAATACCTGGAACGAGAGGTCAATGCCTTTATAGCTGAAGTCGCTGTTGAAGCTGCCGCTCCACTTGGGCACGGCCGAGCCCAGCACGCGGCGGTCGGCCACCGCCGTGATTTTGCCGTCGCCGTTGAGGTCTTTCACCTTGATCTGGCCGGGCTTCTGGCCGAAGGTTTTGGCTAGGTCAGCCTCGTCGTTTTGCCAGATACCGATTTTCTCGTAGTCGTAGAACACGCGCACGGGGTAACCCACGAAGCGGTTATTGACCAAATCGTCGGCCCCACCCAGCTCCAGGATACGCTCCTGGTTTTTAAACCAGGTCAGGCCCACGTTCCAGCGGAAGTCGGGCGTTTCGACGGCCAGGGCATTAAGGCCCACTTCCACGCCCCGGTTGCGGGTTTGCCCGATGTTCTCGATGATGTTGCCGCGGCCCGTGGTCGAGGGCAGGAAGTTGTCGAGCAGCAGGTCCTTGGTCATCGTTTCGTACACGTCGATGGAGCCCGTAACGCGGTTGCGGATCAGGCCGAAGTCCAGACCCACGTTCTTGGTCCAGGAAATTTCCCAGTTCAGCTCGGTGTTGCCTACGCGCTTGTCGAAGCCGTAGCCGGCGGCGCTGGTTTCGCCGAAGCTGTAGGGAATGCGCGTCAGCACGCTCTGCGACGAATAGGGGTCCACGTCGTAGTTGCCGGCCTTGCCGTAGCTCACGCGCAGCTTCAGGTCGGTTACGGGCGTCACGCCTTTCATAAACTCCTCGTCGACGATGCGCCAGGCCACGGCGGCCGAGGGGAAGAAGGCGAAGTTGTTGCCCTGGTAGAGCTTCGAGGAACCGTCTTCACGGGCCGTGAGCGTGAGCAGGTAGCGGCTCTTAAAGCCGTATTGCACCCGGCCGGTGAGCGAAATAAGCTTGCTGCGCGTCAGGTTGGTGTAGGGCGTCACGACCTGGGCGGCGTTAGCCAGGGCGTAATACTGCTGGTAAGGTACCGGAATCCCGCGGCCCTGGGCCGTCGATTTTTCCAGGTTGAACGTGAGCAGCGAGGTAACGCCGGTAGCTGAAATGGAATGGTCGCCGAAGGTTTTGTTGTAGTTCAGGATGTTTTCCCAGCTCCAGTTGGTTTCGAAGCCGGTGCCGTAAGAAGCCTGGTTGACCTGTCCGTTGCGGTCAATCGAGTACTGGCCCTGGTAGATGCCGGTGCGCTCATTGGAAAGCGTCAGGCCCACGTTGGAGCGAAAGTTCAGGTTGGGCAGGATCTGGTAGCTCACGTAGGCCGTCGAGAACGTGCGGGTCCGGCGGGTGTTGTTGGAGTAGGCGTCGGTCTGTTCGTCGGCCAGCGGGTTGAGGAAGGCCGCGTTATTGGGGTAGTTCACGAAGTTGCCGTTGGCGTCGTAGGGCGTAAACAGCGGGTTGATTTTGTTGGCCAGGTTGGTGGGGTCGCGCCGGGTGTCGAGGTTGTAGTAGGTGAGCTGGTTTTGCAGCCCGATGCGCACCTTGTCGTTGATGGCCTGGTCGATGTTGGCCCGGAAGGAATAGCGGTTCAGCTTGTCGTTACGGAACAAACCCTGCTCGTTGTAGTAGTCGCCGGAGAGGTAGAACTTGGTTTTCTCCGAACCACCCGCTACGCCAATCTGGTGCTCCTGCTGCACACCGTTGCGCAGCAGCAGGTCGGCCCAGTCGGTGGACGTACCGTTTTCAATAGCCTGCAGCTCCAGGGGCGTGAAGATTTTCGAGTCGTCGGCAGGGCTGTTCCAGCGGCCGGTGGTGCGGTTGGCTTCCCGCTTCTGAGCCACGTACTCGGCGCCGTTGTTCACCTTGGGGTAGTACACCTTGTCGGTAATGCCATAGTAGGAGTTCAGGGAAATAGTGGTTTTGCCGGCCGCGCCCTTCTTGGTGGTTACGATGATAACGCCGTTGGCGCCCCGGGCCCCATAGATGGCCGTGGAAGCGGCGTCTTTCAGCACTTCCATGCTCTGGATATCATTGGGGTTGATGTCCTGAATCGAGTTGTACTGCACCCCGTCCACGATAAAGAGCGGGCCGTTGCTGGCCAGAATCGAGCGGTTGCCGCGCACGGCAATGTTGACGGCCGCCCCAGCCGAGCCGCTGGCGCTGGTAATATCCACGCCGGGCAGGCGGCCCTGCAGGGTTTCCATGACGTTGGCGGCCGGAATCTTTTTCAGGTCAGCTTCCTTCACCGACACGATGGCTCCCGTCACGTCGCTCTTCTTCACCTCCCCGTAGCCGATTACCACAACCTCATCCAGGGCTTTTTGGTCGGTTTTGAGCTTTACCGTCACGGCATTCGAGCTGCCGACGGTCACAGTCTGGGGCAGGTAGCCCACGTAGCTGAGTACCAGCGTGGGGTCGGTGCCGGCGGGCACGCTCAAGGAGAAGTTGCCGCTGCCGTCGGTACCGGTGCCGATAGTAGTGCCTTTCACCACTACCGTCACGCCCGGCAGCCCCTGACCTGAGGCTTCGTCGAGAACTTGCCCGGTCAGCTGCCGGGCTTGCTGGGCCCAGCCCTGCCCAACCAGGCCGAGCAGCAGCACCATGAGTAGTAACCAGTTTTTCATGTGGGAAGGGAGTTGGGTGGAAGTTAGATTTGTCGAAGAACCAACGGGCGTGAGTCGACACGCACCTCCCTCATAAGGTTGCCGTAATCAGCCAGAAACCACAGAATTGGGCCGGAATATTTTATGCAAACGTTGTCGGGAACGTTGCCAAATAGGGTTTTTAGGATACTTGATGAGTAATTACTCACTCCCGGATACCCGAATAGGGCTGCTGCGAGGACTTAGACACCTAGCAACAGCCATATAATAATTGTACTATATAAACACTACCGCCTTCTTTTGGCCTCGCAATGAGCCGGGTGTGCTGCCGTCGGCCCGGCCACACAAGGCAAAAGCTCAGCTTACAGAGCTTCTTTGCTTTACCCCAATCTTTTCGAAAAGCGAGGAGGTCAGGAAACGCATCGCCAATCGGGGTTTCTTGATCGTTGAAAAGGCAACCAGTTGCTTAAACTTGGCCGAAGGTACAGGGGTGCTTTACTGATCCGCAGAGCCCTCTGAGCAAGCCTTCCAAGAAAAGAAGGTCAAATACTGCTATAGGCATTGCGGGCATACCCGAGTAGGCCGCTGTCGGATGGTTGGCGTAAGGGTTGCAAGTACGCAAAGACAACCTTTTGCCTACTTTCAGGATCAAACTACTAAACGCGAGACAATGAGAAAGTATGTGACTTTAGCCGTGTTGGTAGTAGGCCTGCCTGCGTGTAGCCTCTTGGGGACTGACTGTGGCCGTAATCGGCCCGATACCTATTATGACGTGCAGGGAATAGGCTTCTCTGTGGCCCGGCAGCCACGTGATAAATCATGGGAATTTGCGGCGGCGGGTAACACCGTGCCTAGTCGGGAATTACGGCTGCGTCTGACGCTAAAAGAGCGCCATTACACCGTTGTACCAGTTGCAGGGCTGCTGCCAGCCGCCTATGCTTGTGACCCCGTGCCGGCTGGCAGCTTGGGCTCAACCGAGCAGATGGACAGCTTAAGTATCACGAGCGACTATGATTTCGATGCACTTCATCCCGCGGGCACCCAACTTGCCGACCTGTTGCTAGTTGATGAGCGGTATTCCCTTCTAGTACCGTCACGGCAAATGCCGCTGGAGCCTTTCCGGTTTGTGGAACTCAGTTTGCGAGAGGCTCCTGCGACGACAGGTCCGCAAAAGTTTCGCGTGTACTACCGGCAAACGAACGGAGAGATATATACCGCTGAAACGGTTGCTATTACGCTGGCACAATAAGCCAAAGCCCGTCTGCTTCCTTATAAGCCACATTCAGAAGCAGGAAGCGAAGGGTAAACACCACTATGCCGAGGTGAGTCTGAGAGGTCTACTTAATATCACCCAAACGGCGCGTTACGTTGACACGAGCAGTGTGGGGCTCAGCGTGCTACGATTTCCGTATTCTAAAAGGCTGCCAACAACACTAAAAAAGCGTTCCGGCATGTGGCCAGAACGCTTTAGAAAATAGGAATAAGAACAAGCCTACTGGGCCGGGTTTCCCCAACGACAGGGCTACCCTTACTTTTTACCGAACAGCCGACCAAAGAATCCCCGCTTCTTGGTCTTGACCTTGACTTTGGTAACCTCAGCCGTTTCAGAATCTACTGTCGGACTCGGTGTGGGAACAGGCCGGGCCGACGCGGGTGGAGCAGTTGCAGGTGCAGGCGTCTGGGCTACAATTACTTCGGCTGCTTTGCCCTGAGTCGTTACCCGAATCGGAGTGCTTTCGTTGTGCAGCCTATCCACGGCGGTGAGGTAGTAAGCGTAGTCGGTGCCAGGCGTGGCGCTGGTATCCACCAGCGTGGGCGCGGTGCCGGGGCGGTTTTGCACGAGGGCCACGATGTTGCGGGGGTCGTCGGGGGTGGGCTGCTGATCTTTGGTGAAGCGGTACACCACGAAGTAGCGGGCCACGTCGCCATCGGCAGCCACGGGGCCGGACTGCCAGCTCAGGGTCGTGACTGCCCCGGCGCGGGCCAGCACCAGGTTCTGGGCCGGGCGGGGTGGTACGGCATCCATCCAGGGCATGGTGGGCACCAAAGCCGGGTAGCGGAACAGGTTCTGGCGCAGCGAGTCGCGGGTGTGCAGCGGGTTGGCCATCAGGGAGCGGGCACTAAAAAACACGCTACCGCTGACTTCCGTGGGGTACGAGCGGTTCAGGCGCACCTGCCGCGGGAGTTCCCGCGGGTTGCGCCAGGTCGTGTCGGAGCGGGTGTTTTCCAGCATGCGGTAGGCACCCTGCCCAATGTAAAGGTGACGGTCGAAGTGGTTGCGCGTCCACCATTCAAGCAGCGTGGCGTAGGGCACCAGCTTGAAATTGGTGCTCCAGTACAGCTGGGGTACGATGTAGTCGATCCAGCCTTCCTGCAGCCAGAGGCGGGAGTCGGCGTAGAGGTTGGCGTAGCTGGGCTGCCCGGCGCGGGTGTCGGAGCCCTCGGGGTGGGCCGACTTATTCATCCAGACGCCAAAGGGCGAGATGCCGAACTTTACCCAGCGCTTCGTGCCCTGAATCGTGTCGTGCAGGCCCTGAATCAGCTTATTCACGTTCTGCCGGCGCCAGTCGGCCAGCTTCAGGCTATCGGGGTTGTAGAGCTGAAACGCCGCCTCGTCGTGGATTTTCAGGCCCGGCTCGGGATACGGGTAGAAGTAGTCGTCGAAGTGCACCCCGTCGATGTCGTAGCGGCGCACCACGTCCAGAATGACCTGGGTAATGTAGTTGCGCACTTCAGGCAGGCCGGGGTTGAAGAGCAGCTTGCCGCCAAAGCGCAAAAACCACTCGGGGTGCTGCTTAAACGGGTGATTCGGGGCCAGGCGGCGCGTCACGGAGTCCATGCTGGCCCGGTAAGGGTTAAACCAGGCGTGAAACTCCATGCCCCGGGCGTGGGCCTCCTCAATTAGGAACGGCAGCGGATCGTAGGCCGGGCTAGGGGCCTTGCCCTGCTGGCCGGTGAGCCACTTGCTCCAGGGCTCCAGCTCACTCTGGTAAAAGGCGTCGGCGGCGGGGCGCACCTGCACAAACACGGCGTTGATGCCGTTGCGCTGCTGCACGTCTAGGATGCGGCGGTACTCGCGGCGCTGCTGCTCAGGGGTGAGCGTGCGGCTGCTGGGCCAGTCAATATTCTCGACGGTGGCAATCCAGACCCCGCGCAGCTCCCGTTTGGGCGGCCCGTCCTGGGCTCGGAGCGGCCGGTCCAAGCCGAGCAGAATCAGAAAACAAGCAAACCAAAGAGCAAAGGGGCGGCCAGCGGCAGTCAATCGGAACATCAGCACAGAAACGGGAAAAACGTCCGCAAATTACGCACCCGCCCGCCGCTTGCCACGGTTAAGCGCCTAAAATCAGGCCCTGTAGCTGGATTGCGTCATTGATTTCCCGCAAAAACCTTCCCATTCCCTTGCATACAGTCTTTAGGGGCCACAGGCTAGCGCAGCTATTTTACAGCTGCATTCCGAAATACCGGTGCAAGGCAGCATCGAACTCGGCCGGACCAGCCAACTCGGTTTCGGTCAGGCTCTCTCCTTCCTTGATACGAAGCGTGTTGCCGGTAATGGTGATGCGCCCCGTGGGCGTAGCCAGGGAGCACAGCCGCTTGCGGGTGAAGTGGGAATCCGGACTAGTTTGGTGAAACTGGCACATGGCGGCAAATTCGGACAGCTCCCGCGGCGTGTCCCGGAATAGGTATTCGGGCTGAAAACGGGCGCCGTCGGACTTCTCGACCACCAGATACTGCGCGTCGTGGCGGCGGATGCGGAATACGCCGCGCGAGTCGGTTTGCTCCAGGTCGAGCGTGAGCTGCAGCGGCCCCAGGGTAAACTCGCCGAAACCAACGTCGACCAAATAATCGGTGCCGCCCAGGGTGACGAGGCAGGCCAGATGGTCGAATTCGGGCCCAAATTCTTGCTGAGCAGTGTGCACCCGGGCCGAAATCAGCCGGACGGTAAAGCCCAGGGCGCGTAGCAAGCCGGCAAACGCGCTGTTAAGCTCATAGCAGAAGCCGCCTCGCCCCTGCTCCACGATTTTGGCGTAGCTGCCAGCCAGCTCAATGGGGCGGCCCAAATGAATATCCAGGTTTTCGAAGGGCACCCGAAACAAATGGGCCGCCTGCAGTTCCCGCAGCGTCTGCAGGTCTGCGCCGGGCTGGCCGGAGTACTGCAGGCGTGCCAGATACGCAAGTGAGTTCATCGAAAGTCGGTCAGCAGGAAGACAAACCGCGGCGGTAGCAGGCGGCGCGGGGCGTAAAGCTAGCAACCGGCGCCAAAGATGCCACCGGGGCTGAAGCTTGGGCCGTCTGCCGACCCGACGCGGCACAAAAAAGCCGCCCCGGGATGGGGCGGCTTCTAGGCTACGGTTTCTGGTGGGAAGCCTTAGTTGTGGTTCTGGCGGGTGTCGTTCTGGTCTTTGTTGCCAGCGTTACTACCGCCTTCCATACCATTGGTCTGGCTGGCGTCGCCGTATTCGCCGCGGATACCGTCACCGTTGCCCATGTTGCTCTGGGTGCTGGTGGTGGCATCGTTCTGCTGGTCTTGCTCTTCCTGTTGAGCCTTTTGGGCGGCGGCATAGGCTTCGTTTTTCGAAGTGCCGTCCTGACCGTGGTTGGTGGTGCTCACGCGACGGGCGCCGCTGTCTTCGGAAGTAGTGTCGGTATTATTGGGTTTGTTTGACATGGCTTTTTTAGTTGTTAGTTGGCAGTTGTTAGGTTGAGGTTGTCAGTTGTTGGTTGTCCGTAGTTAGGTCGTTCTAACAACGGACAACCAACAACTGACAACTAAAATTAAAGCTGCGGGACCTGGCCGGTTTCGCCGCCCGATACGCCGGTGCCGGTTGAGGTGGAGCTGCCGCCCACGTCCCCGTCGGCGGCGTTGCCGGGCTGGTCGTAGTTGGGGCCGGTACTTACGCGCTTGCCGCTTATTTCGTGGCCGCCTTCGGTGCCGCCGCTGCCGGAGTTGTCGTCGGCGTTATTGCCGCGCAGGGCTTCGGTGCCAGTAGCTTGCCGGCCTTCGGGCTGGCGCTGCTCCGACTGCGACGTGCTGGCCTGCTGAATGTTGCGGCCGTCGGCAGGTATTTCCTGAGGATCTTGCATGAGCTGGTGGGACTAGGTGGGCAAAGCACCGCCTTGGGGGCCGTGCCTTAGTCTATACGCCGGGCAGCCGGGCTGGTTTACACGAGTCCGCTGGATTTGCCTGCGCTTTTTCCCATCTTACGGGTTGAGACGCCTCCGTATAGTTTAGCTTCGCGCATGTCAGCCCCGCTTTCCCCGAGTTCCGATTTCCTGCTTTCCAAAACCAACGCGGAAC
The DNA here is from genome assembly GCF_022919135.1 of Hymenobacter cellulosivorans. Classification (NCBI taxonomy): domain Bacteria; kingdom Pseudomonadati; phylum Bacteroidota; class Cytophagia; order Cytophagales; family Hymenobacteraceae; genus Hymenobacter; species Hymenobacter cellulosivorans. Next base: position 5,534,930 of record NZ_CP095049.1, read on the forward strand.
TGCTGTACCTGGTACAGAATCCCGGCTTTTACCACGCCGATCTTATTGTGCGGGCCCGCCATGAGCTTAGCCGCCGGGGCATCTCGGTGGCCCCGCCTCCCCTGGCTACTACTCCGGCCGGGGAGCAGGCTTATGTGGAAGTCCCATCCCGCCGCTGGCTGGCGCCGGCTTTGGGCGCGGGCCTGGTTGCCGCGGCAGTGGGCTTGTTTTTCTGGCCAACGACGACGCCCAAGCCCGTCGTAACGGCCAAACCCCAGCCCGCGCCCCTGGCCTCGGTAGCCACGCACCAGCTGCCGTCCTTCGATACGCTGACCACTGCCCAGCTGCAAAAGCTTACAGCCACCCTGCCCACCGCCGAGCGGGCCGATACCACTGCTCAGCGTAAATTTTTGATTTTGGCCCGCCGGTTCTGGGAGGCAGAAAACCAGTCGAACTACCTCTTCGACCAAGTAGTGGCGGAAAAAATAGACGCCACTTTCCCCGGCCAGGTGGCTATGAATCAGGGCCAATGGCGGCGCCTAACCAGCGTGCTCGTGTATAGCCACCGCCTGCAGCCTACCATGCTGCGGGAGCTGGCCCAGATGCGGCGTGTGGCCATCATCCGCACAACTACGCTGGCCTGTCAACTATCTGACTTCCAGGCCGGGGCCCCGGTGCTGAATGAATATTCCATGCTGATGAACGACTCGGTTCTGTATATGCGCCAGGCCCTGCTGGGTGTGCCGCTGGATCAGCGCCTGACACCCGGCACCATCACTAAAACCCACACCAAAGTGGCCCCGGCCGTTAAGCTGCTGACGGAACTGCCCCCGACGCGACCCGGCCACAACCCGGTATATGTGCTGGATGGCGAGCTGCTAGCCAGCGACCCGCAAACCGGGGAAGCGCCGCCCCAGGTTACGCGCCTGGCCCCCGACGACATTCAGCGCGTGACGGTGCTCGACGGGGCCATGGCGATGCGCGCGTTTGGGCCCCGGGCCCACGCCGGCGCGGTTGTCGTCGTGACCAAAGAGGCCGCCGAAAGCCAGGACTAAGGGCCGGGGCAAACTTTTTCCGGCCTTGCGGCTTTACAGAACCACCATGGCAGCCGAGTCAACATTAGCGGAGTTATTCGCCCAAAAAACGGACGCGGAACTGCTGTACTTCGCCCAGAATGCCCGCCGCTACCCCCCGGCCCTGGGCGAGGCCGCCGTGCGGGAACTGCAGCAGCGCGGCCTCGTGCCCACGGAGCTGACTCAGCCCCTTGCGCCACCCGCCCCGACGACACTTGAGCAACCTTGGTACCAGCTAGCTGCCGATACGCTGGGCCGCCTGCTGTGGCCCTCGGCCACGTACTTCGTTACCCCGCTGCTGCTGCTGCTGAACTTTCTGGTGTTTGGCCTGATGGTCGGGGCCGGTGTGGACGCCTTTCAGCCCCGGGCCACCGACCTGATTGGCTGGGGTTCCAACTTTTCCCCTCTGAGTTTGCACCAGCAGCCCTGGCGTCTGCTGACCAGCTGCTTCGTACACGGCGGCCTGACGCATTTGCTGCTCAATAGCCTGGCACTGCTGTTTCTGGGCCGCCTCACCGAATCCCTTATTGGCCCGCGGGCCCTACTGCTCCTCTACCTGGCCAGCGGCGTGGGCGGCAGCCTAGCCAGCGCCTTGTGGCACGAGTTGGGCGTCAACTCGGTAGGGGCTTCCGGGGCTATTTTTGGGCTGTATGGTTTACTCTTGGCGCTGGCTCTCACTGGGGCGGTGCCCCAGAGCCGGCAGCAGCGCTACGGCCTGCTCTGGCTTGTTCTGCTCCTGGTTCCAAGTCAGTTGCAGGCCGGGCTGGAAGGCAACGGCCCCACTGATAATGCGGCTCACCTCGGTGGCTTGCTCACCGGTAGCGTGCTGGGGCTGATCTATGCGGCTTTTACGCGTAAGAATAAACCCGTGGAATAGCACCCCCTGAAGATGTGGTTGTACCGTATATTGTGGGAGCCCTATCTTTGGGCCCTTGGCAACCTTATGCCTTATTTCCTCATCTAGTCCCAAACAACTTTAGTCTTTTTTACAACCTCTCATTTCCTTACCTGCTATGAAAAAAACTTTTCTACGCTTTCTTCTTACGGCCCTGACCAGCGCTGGCGCCCTGACGGCGGCCTCGGCTCAGGCCCTGCCCAACGGCAACTTTGAAAACTGGGAAACCCGCGGCGCTACCCTCGCCCCAGTGGGCTGGGTTACACTGGATGACGCGTTTGGCCTTCCAATTTCGTCTGGCACCGTCACCCGCTCTAGCGACAAAAATGGTGGACAATACGCAGCTTTGCTGGAAAACAAACCCTACATCCTGCCAGGTGTTACCTTCCCTGGCGTGCTGGCCATCGGCACCAATGCCGATCCGGAAGCCGACCTCCCGGGCGGTGTTCCCTTCACGGGACGGCCGGCTAACATGCAATTCCACTATAAGCTGACCGGGACGACAGCCGCTTCCGAAATAGCGGGCGTTCAGGTGGCTCTCACCCGCTGGACGGGTACCGAGACGGTGATTGTGGCCGCTGGCGGCGCCGAGCTGGCTCCTGCAGCCAACTACACCCTCGAAACGGTTCCGCTGGAATACGAGTCGAGTGCGACGCCCGATTCTATCCGCATCATTTTTGCCTCCGGCACCTCGGACGAGCCGACGGTGGGCACCGCCCTGCTGATTGATGACGTGGTAATGACCGGTACGGCGCTGGCTACGGTAAATGCTGCCCGCAACGCGGCTGTTTCCGTTTCGCCCAACCCCAGCACGGGCGTGTTTACGCTCAGCACCTCGCGCGACGCCAGCTGGACCCGCTCGGCCTACACCGTAACCGACGTAGCCGGCAGGGTAGTACAGCGTGGTGCCGCAGCGCCCGTCAACGCTTCGGGCCAGCGCACCGTAGACCTACGCGGGCAGCGGGCAGGTATGTATACCTTACGCCTCGATACGCCCGAAGGACCGGTAGTACACAAACTCTTGCTGCAGTGACCGATGTAACCTCACCTTCCGGTGATTCTTCCGACCGCCCTTCGCGCTGGCGCCGATTTTCGGCGGCGGCCCGAAGGGCGGTTTCGCTTCCGGCCCAAGGCCTCGATTACCTCTACCACACCGGGCAGGCCTACCGCCACTTTACCCTCCCGATTCTCAACGGCGCCATCGGCGACCAGTTGGCCGCCCGCCACGACGCCCGCGCCATTCAGATGAGCTTCCGGCAGCTCGGGGCCGATGTAGCCGTAGCCGACCTGCACCTGCCGGGCCCGCCGCTTACCACCGTGGTATTTTTGCACGGCCTGATGGGCGACGAAATGATCTGGCAGGCCGGCACCCCGGATACCCCCCGCTACGGCCCGTTGCTGCAGCGCGAAGCCGGCGTGCGCTGCCTGTACGTGCGCTACAACAGCGGCCTGCACATCTCGCAAAACGGGCAGTTGCTGGCCAGCCTGCTCACTGACTTGGTTCAGGCCCACCCCTCGGGCGTGGGCGAGCTGGTGCTGGTGGGCCACTCTATGGGCGGCCTGGTCATCCGGAGCGCGGGCTACTATGGTACGCACACCGCTACCGGAGCCCCGGCCGAGTGGGTGAGCCGGCTCCGGTCGGTGTTTTTGCTGGGCGTTCCCAACGACGGGTCGTTTCTGGAACAGAACAGCCACCTAACTTCCGTGATGCTGCGCAAGATAAATGTGGCCCCGACCCGCTTTCTGAGCAAAGCCATGGACCAGCGCAGCAACGGCATCAAGGACCTGCGCCACGCTTTTCTGGTGGATGCTGACTGGCAGAATCCGCATGCTGATGACCTGCTCATGCCGCCGCGCACGGTAGTGCCACCCCTACCCAGGGTGCGTTATCATGTATTGGTAGGCTCCCTGCTCAAAACGGCCACTTCTGCCCTGCACCATTACTTCGGCGACGGGTTGGTAGGCGCCGGCAGTGCCCTGGGCCGGGTATTCGGCGACCCAGCCCTGCCGCCCGAGGCCCAGGTACAGACCCGCGTGTTTGCCCAGCAAAGCCACGCCGGCCTACTATCGAACCCGGAAGTATATCAGTACCTGCGTGAGCAACTCTAAGCAGCGTAATACCTTAGCTAGCTACAGCTACAACAGGCCATAAAAAAACAGCCCAGTCGTAAATCGACCGGGCTGTTTTTTTATAGATAATAATAACCACTAAATAATAATAACAACCTATAATTATAAAACATTGAATAACAATTACACTATAATAATAGCACCTTATAACTCAAATAGTATAAAATCAAATACATTATTAATGATTGACGTAACCCTGCTCCAGTATCGTTTTTTCATAGCTACTCTGTTCTTAGTGTATTGCTGAGTACTTAGTGCCTTTCTGATGATACAAACATATACTAGGCTCGAAGCGAAATGAAATTTATTACACCAAGCCGGATTTGCTAGGGACCAACCTGGCGTTGGGGCGGCTATATGCCTTGCTTTAGCCGGTTTGACCCTGTGACTTCCACTTCTCCGGTGCTTGCTAAGGCGAAGACCCGCCCTTCATACATGTAGAAAGATGATTAGAGCCTGGTTTCTGCTTCCCTAGGCACCTAGTACCAATATGTCGCTTGGTTGATGCCGGGTCGTAGTTCTGGTTTGCCATATTCATACAAAAGGAAGGGCCGGCCCGGAATAACCCCGAGTCGGCCCTTCATAAAATAACTAATCCTGATAAAATAATCTATTTACACTAACAATAAATTTATATCTAAAAATTAATTTAAACTAAAATATATAAGCAATAGAAACCATACAATAACTACGCTTTTATAATATAAAATCAACTTAGTAATGATAGTGTAAATTAACCCACTAATAGAACCTACTAAATCTTCTTTTCGGCTGCTATTTCCGTTGTGATGATACAAACATAGCATCTACCTTCAGCCACCTGAAATTTATTACACCAATACCCGCTTTGGCAGGATAAACCGCCCCGATGGCAGGGAGCTACGGGTGTTAGGCAAACAAAAGCCCCAGACCGTTGAATTCGGCCCGGGGCTTTTGTGGGTGCTTCTGATGCTATGCTTAGCTGGCCTTACCAGTCAGACTGAGCGTAGTGAAGGCGCTGCTAATGGTCAGGGCGGGCAGCACGAGGCCGGTTTCGGTAGTTTCTTCGGTTACCACGGCGTCGGCTCCATCCAGAGTTGCTTGGGCAGCGGCGAAGCTCAGGCCGTGCAGCAAGATGCGGTAGGTAGTAAAACTAGGCTGGTAGTCGCCTTCCGTGGCCTGGGTAATGCTCAGGCTAGTGGCGGTGCCCGTCACGGTGAAGCGGCGCGTGGTGCTCTGGCCCTGCTGGTAGCCGTAGCCCTCGCCCCCGTCGTCGTAGACTACGCTGGTTTCCGAGCCCTGCTTATAGTACACGTGCAGGGTCAGCTCTTCCACCGTTTTTTCGCCTACGTACTGCATCAGCGGGTACATGGGTATTACTGCGCCGGCCTTCACGAACAGCGGAATCCGGTCCAGGGGCGCGCTGGCCCACACTTCGGCCCCGCCGGCCTTGGCCTCGTCGGTCCAGTAGTAGAACCAATCACCGCGGGGCAGGTACATCCAGCGGCCGTCGGCGCCGGCCTGGGTGATGGGGCAAACCAGCAGGTGGTCGCCGAGGCTGAACTCGGCCATGCGCAGGTAGGTTTCCGTGTCGTTCTGGTCGAGGAACGTGAGGGGCCGCAGCACGGGCGTGCCGTTTTGTACATACTGCCAGAACGTGGTGTACATGTAGGGCAGCAGGCGGTAGCGCAGCTCGATAAAGCTCCGGGCCAAATCCAGGTACTGCTCGCCGAAGCTCCAGGGCTCCTGGTCGCCATGGTCGCCGGAGCTGTGAGTGCGGAAGAACGGGTGGAAAGCCGCCAGGGCCACCCAGCGCACGTACAATTCGCCGTCGGGAGTATCGATGAAGCCGCCCACGTCGGAGCCCACGAAGCTGAAGCCCGAGATGCTCAGGCGCTGGCACTGAATGTTGGCCAGCCATAAATGCTCCCAGCTGGCAATGTTGTCGCCGGTCCAGGCCGAGGAGTAGCGCTGCCCGCCGGCGTAGGTGCTGCGCGTAATGGTGAAGGGCCGGTTGGGGTAGCTAAACTGCTTGACGCCGGCGGCCGTGGCCCGGGCCATCTGCATGCCGTAGATGTTGTGGGCCTTTTTGTGGGAAGCCGAGTGCCCGTCGTAATTAAAGCGCACGTCGTCGGGGAAAGTGCCCTTCTCGAACACGGCCGGCTCGTTCATGTCGTTCCAGACCCCGCGCACCCCGTCTTCCTGAATCAGGCCTTTAAACAGGCCCGCCCACCACTCGCGCACGTCGGGGCGGGTGTAGTCGGGAAAGTTGCACAGGCCGGGCCACACCGAGCCCTTCATCAGGGGGCCGTCGGCGCGGCGGCAGAAGTAGTCGTTTTCGAGGCCTTCTTTGTAGACGCTGTAGTTAGGGTCAATCTTGATGCCGGGGTCGATAATGACGATGGTTTTGAAGCCGTCCTCGGCCAGCTCCTTGACCATCTTTTTGGGGTCGGGGAAATGGGTGGGGCTCCAGGTAAAGCACCGGTAGCCGTCCATGTAGTCGATGTCCAGATACAGCGCGTCGCAGGGGATTTTCCGGTCCCGGAAGCCCTTGGCGATGCCGCGGAAGGTGCTTTCGGGAAAGTAGCTCCACTTGCACTGGTGGTAGCCCAGGGCCCACATAGGCGGCAGCTCGGGCGGGCAGGTCAGGCGGGTGTATTCTTGGGTGACTTCGGTGAGCGTGGGGCCGTAAATGAAGTAGTAGTTCATTTCCCCGCCCATGGCCCAGAAGCTGGTCACGTCGGCCCGCTCGGCGGCAAAGTCGAAGGAGGCCTTGAAGGTGTTGTCGAAGAAAATGCCGTGGGCAATTTTCTGCTGCAGCTCCAGGTAGAACGGAATGTTCTTATAGAGCGGGTCAGAGCCCTTGGTGTAGCCGTAGGTGTCGGTGCCCCAGTTGGTGAAGCGCTTGCCGCGCAGGTTCATGTTGTCAGGCTTGTCGCCCAGGCCATAGTAGTGTACGCCGCTTTGCACCTGCTTGCTCATCTTGACAATGTCGTTGCCGGTTTCGTAGTCGTACTCCCAGTGGAAGCCCTTCTCGTCGGCCGACAAGAGCGTGCCCGAGCGGTCCAGAAGGCGGGCGGCGGTGTTCTGCTTGCTGATGGTGCAGATCAGGCGCTCGGTGGTAATGCGGTAGTGGTCGGGCTTCTCGCGAAACTCCAGAAACTCCAGCGTGGCCCGGGGCTGGTCGGCGGGCACGGCGTAGCTGAAGTCGGCGGCGAAGCCGGCTTCAGTGGCGTAGCGGAAGCGCAGAATTTTGTCGGTAATGACCTGCACGCTAAGTTGCACGCCGTTGTCGCAGGTAAAGAGGAAGTCGCTGCCCTGTTGGGAGCAGGAAAGAACCTGGCCGGGGAAGAATTCTTGCTTCCCTTTGGCGGCCAAGTCATTGACCATGTAGTTATTTTCCTGAATCGAATCGGCCATCGAGGGGTCGTCTGGAAGAAGTGGGCAAAAAAAACTCCGGCCCGGCCGGAAGCGCAACAATTAAGCCTGCAAGGTAAAAATGATTCCCACGAAATTTGCCTAACATTAGCGTCTCAACCGTTGAAACCGTATTAGAGGGCTACCAGGCCCTTTTTCTTTCGCTTCTCTTTCGCCGCTACCGCCTGCTACTTATGGAACATCATCCTCTCAACGTGTTACTGCTGGGCTGGGATGAGGCGGCGCAGGCGGCCGCACCTCCTACCTCGCCGGCCCTGGATTTGTCGCGTCAGCTGGCCGAATACGGGCCCGTATCGGTTATCGTGCCCCAACTGCCCAACGCCGCCGCGCTGACTTCGGCCGACCAGGTTATTCGCCTGAATCTGTTGAGTGCGGCCCAGCTAGCCACTGCCGCTACCGCGCGGCGGTCGGCGTTGCCGGGCTCCTGGCAGGCGCCAGCCGCGCCTTACGTCGGGGCCAGCGTGCAATCGGTTGCCCCGGAATCAGCTAACCCCGAATCTGCCGCTACGGTGGCTGCCTTGCAGGGTACGGCCTCTACCCCTGCTTTGGCAGTGGTACAGGGAACGGCACTCCCCAGCCCTACTCCACCAGCTCCTACCGCGGCTCTTACTTCCCAGCAGAGCCTGCTGAATGAGGATATCTTTGCCGAGGCTACGAGCGAGCTGGGCCCCGAAGAAGCCGCCGCGCTTGACCAAGCTGCCGACAACCTGACGCTGCTAGCTACACAGGAAGATACAGCTCCCGTAACGCCCAGCCAGCAGCCCGTAGCAGCCACCCCGGCCGCCGAAAAAACGGCGGCTCAGGCTTCATTTGTGCAGGCCCTCAAAGCGCTGGACAATGCCGAAGACGGCGCCGACCTCAACTTTCGGGTAATTCAGTACGCCCGGTTTGCCACTCCCCTGGCCGGGAGTCAGCCGTTTGGGGTAGTATACGCGGCCGACTGGCACGCCTGGTTGGCGGCCCTGGAAATCCGGCAACTCACGGGTCGGCCCCTGGTGCTGCACGTGCAAACGTTGGCCGCCGACCGGGACTCGCCGGCCGACCGGGGCTGGATTCTGGAGCTGGAACGCTTAGCTTTGCGCCGGGCCGACCTGGTGCTGGCCAATACCGACGCGCTGGCCCAGCGCCTGACGTCCTTTTACAACATTCCCGCGGCCCGAATCCGGGTAGTAGCCGCCGACGATACGGTGGCGCTTAACGACGCATTGACCCAGGTGAAGCCCCGCTCCTAACCGACTTGGTCCACCTTATTCCCTTTTTCATGTCCGAATCTTTCGAACAACGCTTTACCGCCACTCTGGAGCTCGACGACACTGACGGTGGCGTACAGATCCTAATTCCGTTTGCCCCCGGCGAGACGTTTCAGCAGAAACCCCCGTTTCACGTGCGCGGCACCATCGACGGGTTTCCATTCCGGCTGACGCTGGTGCAGAACAAGGACGGCGAGTACATGCTGCCCGTGGGCAAGCAGATTCGTCGGGCCATCGACAAAACCTGGGGCCTACCAGTGGATGTGGTCATTCAACTCGACACCGAGGAAGCCTCGTTTGAGCTGCCCGAAGACCTGGCCCGGGCCCTGTCGCAGTCGGGCTACCGGCCCAAGTTCGACCAGCTGCCCTACCCCTACCGCCGCGAGTACGTGCAGTGGATTGAGCGCGCCAAGAAGCCCGAAACCCGGATGCGCCGTATCAAGGAGTCGGTGGAGCTGATTAGCGCGGGTAAAAAGCTAAACTAAAAAGCTTGCTACAAGCTAACAAGCAAGGCCGTCACGCGTGACGGCCTTGCTTGTTTTTTAGTGGTAATAGCCTCCGGACTACACTTTGGCCAGCACCAGGGCTGTGCGGTTCGTTACGTACAGACTCAGCTTGTTGACCTCGTCCTCCCGGAAGGTTTCGTAGATAAGCGAGTCGTCGACGCGCTGGAAGCCGCCGAACTGAGCCGCGTCGGAGGTGAGGATGATGCGGTAGCGGCCGGGCTGGGGCACGAAAAAGCGGTAGTCGAAGATGCTGCTGCTCACGTGGAAGTTGAAGATGAAAATCAGGCCGGCCCGCTCGAAAATCAGGACCTGGTTGGTGTTGTCCTGGTTGAGTTCCTTGGCCGGCGGAGCCGACAAGAGCCGGCGTTGTCGGGCCGTGGTGACCATGGCTTTATCGAAGGCCTGGAAGTACTGGTATTTCAGGTCGGGGTTGTCGGCCAACGACCATTGGCGGCGGGCGTGCTGGTAGCTCCAGTCGTTGCCCTGCCGCGGGAAGTCGACCCACTCGGGGTGACCAAATTCGTTGCCGATAAAGTTCAGATACGCCTCCCCGCCCAAAGCCAGAGTCAGCAGCCGGATCATCTTGTGCAAAGCTAGGCCCCGGGCCACAATGTCGCTGGGGTCGTCGCGGTGCATGTTATGGTACACGGCCGCGTCCATAAGCCAGTGGGCCAGCGTTTTGTCGCCAACCAGGGCCTGGTCGTGGCTTTCGGCGTAGGCTACGGTTTTCTCGCCCAGGCGGCGGTTGGTAAGTGTGTACCACAGCTCGCCCAGGTTCCAGTCTTCGTCGCGCTTGTGCTTGAGCAGCTTAATCCAGTAATCGGGAATGCCCATGCCCAGGCGGTAGTCGAAGCCGATGCCACCTTCGTGAATCGGGCGGCAGAGGCCGGGCATGCCGCTCATGTCTTCGGCTATGAGCAAGGCGCCGCGCTTGAGTTCGTGGACCAGCGTGGTGGCTAGTTGCAGGTACAAAACCGCGTCCTCGTCCACGTCGGGGCCGAAGTACTGGTCGTAGCTACCGAAGGCCACGCCCTCACCGTGGTGGTGGTAGAGCATGCTGGTCACCCCGTCGAAGCGGAAGCCGTCGAAGTGGAATTCCTCAAGCCAGTAGCGCAGGTTACTCAATAAGAACTGCTGGACCTCAGGCTTGCTGTAATTGAACAGCTTGGAGTCCCAGCCGGGGTGGTTGCCCCGCTCGCCTTCGTGGAAATACTGCCCACCCGAGCCGTCGAAGTTGGCCAGGCCCTCGGCTTCGTTTTTCACGGCGTGAGAATGCACCACGTCGAGCAGCACGGCAATACCCCGGTTGTGGGCCTCATTAATCAGGTGCTTGAGGTCTTCGGGCGTGCCGAAGCGGGACGAGGCAGCAAAAAAATTGGCGACGTGGTAGCCGAAGGAGCCATAATAAGGGTGCTCCATGACGGCCATCAGCTGCACGCAGTTGTAGCCCAACTCCTGCACCCGCGGCAGCACTTTCTCGGCAAACTCGCGGTAGGTGCCCAGGCGGTGCTCCTCAGTGGCCATGCCCACATGGGCTTCGTAGATAAACGGCTCCCGGACGTAATTCTGAATACGGAATTTCTGGTCGGTCCAGGCAAACGGGGCTTCCGGGCGCCACACTTGGCCGGAAAAGTCCTTGGTATCGTCGTCTTGCACGGCGCGGCGCAGGGTGGCCGGCAGCCGGTCCTTGCCCCCGTTAGCAGCCCCCACGTGCACCTTGAAGCGGCTGCCGTGAGTCAGGCGGCCGGCATAGTCCTTGTCGGCCAGAAACGTTTCCCAGACGCCGTCGGGGCCCTGCTGCAAGGGGGTGGCGCCCCGGTCCCACTGGTTGAAGTCGCCAATCAGGGACAGGTAAGTAGCGGCCGGGGCCCATTCCCGGAACCAGTAGCCGCGGCGGCGGCCGTCGTAGGTGAGGCCCAGGCGCTGGTGGGCGGTGGCAAATTTGGCCAACGAGCCGCACTGGGCGGTAATATCGGCCAGGCGCTGCTCCAGGCGCTGCCGCCGGGCCTGCAATATAGGTTCGTAGGGAGCCAGCCAAGGGTCATTTTGCACCAGGGGCAGTTGGGGCTCGGGGGCCAGCGTCGAGGCAGAGGATTCCATAGCAACGGGAGAGGTTGAAGCCAAATCTACGATTCCCGGCTTAGGAATGGCTGGGCCGACGCAAGGTAGCACTACGCGGGTTCTGGTTTTAATGCCCGCCCTCACGGCCTTTTTTACTGCTTACACCCGGCTGCTGGGGCGAGCCTATAGCCAGCACCTGCTCGGCCTTCTTGTTGGTTATTCTATAAAAGTAAAGAATAGACAACAAGCCGAAGTACCCGGCCTGCCACCAGCGGACGATATAGCCGGGGCAAATAGTACTGCGGGGCTATATTCGCCGCTTAACCAGTCCCGCGCCCGATGAAAAGAATACACCTGTTTGAACTGGAGGACTTTGCCTGGTTTCCCGGTTGGCTGCGCACCTGCCTCACCCGGCTGATGGTGGTGATGCACCGCGCCCTTGGCTCACCCGAGGAGCTAACCAAACTCGTGGCCCAGGCCTTGGCCCACAGCCGCCAGCCAGCCCTTGTAGACCTCTGCTCGGGCAGTGGCGGCCCTATGCTGGAGGTGTTGGCAAACCTGCGGCAATCGGGCAGTCCGTACCTGACCCTGGTGCTGACTGACTTGTATCCCAACGCCGAAGTTGCTGCCGCACTAAACAGCGCCAATACGCCCAGCCTTTCCTACCGCACTACGCCCGTGGACGCCAGCCGCGTGGGAGCCGACTTGCCTGGCGTACGGACCATGACGGGCAGCTTCCACCACATGCGGCCGGCGCTGGCCCGGGCTATTCTGCAAAACGCCCGCGACAGTCGGCAGCCCATCTGCATCTATGAAATGAGCGACAACAGCCTGCCCACGGCCATCTGGTGGGTTTCTCTGCCGCTCATCTTTCTAATGGCCTTTTTCCTCACGCCCTTTGCCCGGCCCCTCACGTGGCGGCAGCTGGTCTTTACCTACCTACTTCCAATTATTCCGCTGTGCTTTGCCTGGGATGGAGCTGTTTCCAACGTCCGCACCTACACTCTGCAGGATATGGACGAGTTGCTGGCCGGCCTCGAAACCGAAGGCTACACCTGGGAAAAAGGCCGGATTACGGGCCGGGGCAACAAGCTCTACTTGCTGGGCCTGCCTACCTAACGAACTGCTTTGGGCGGCAGCAGAAGTCCTGGGGAGAAGACCGACGTATTGCTGGTAGTACGCGGGCCAAGCCGCGTTTTTTGCCGCCGACAGTTCTATCTTCACCAGATGAACTCTCGCCTTTCCCTGCTCGCCCTGGCGGCGCTGCTGTCCTGCTCCCGAGCCTCTGCCCCCACAACTACTGCTTCTACTACCCCGGCGCCCCAAGCCCTGGGCGTAACGGCGGCCAAGGCTATGGTCGTTTCGGCTCACCCGGCCGCCTCGCGCATCGGGCTGGAAATTCTGCAAAAAGGCGGCAATGCCTACGACGCGGCCGTAGCGGTGCAGTTTGCCCTGGCCGTGGCCTTGCCGGTAGCGGGTAATATTGGCGGGGGCGGGTTTCTGCTGTACCGCGGCGCCGACGGGCAGGAAGGCGCCCTGGATTTCCGGGAAACGGCCCCCGCCGCCGCCTCCCGCGACATGTACCTGGATAAGCAGGGCAACGTGGTGCCGGATCTGAGCACGGCGGGCCACCTGGCCGTGGGTGTGCCCGGCACCGTGGCCGGCATGGTGGCTCTGCACCAGAAACTGGGTAAGCTTAGCTGGGCCGAAGTGGTGCAGCCCGCCGTGGATTTGGCCAGAAAAGGCGTAGTGCTGACTCCCAAAGAAGCAGCGGGCCTCAACGGCACCCAGTTTATTACAACCCCGATTGTGACATCCCCAGCATTTCAGCACCTTACGAGGGAAGCCAACGGCTCAATTAGCGGGGAAGTACTGCCTCAAAGGAATTATCCGGCTAACCCATACAAACAGCCAGGCCGCACCTGGCAGCCCGGCGACACTATCCACTATGCCGAGCTGGCCCAGACGCTAAGCCGCATCCGGAGCAAGGGCCGGGCCGGTTTTTACGAGGGCGAGACGGCCGAATTGCTGGTAGCCGAAATGCTGCGGGGCAGAGGAATTATTACGAAGGAAGACCTCAAGAGCTACCAGCCCAAGTGGCGCACCCCGTTGCACGGCCGGTACCGAGGCTACGACGTGCTGACGTTTCCGCCGCCCAGCTCGGGCGGGGTGGCCTTGCTGCAAATGCTGCAGATGCTGGAACCCTACAACCTGAAAAAAGCCGGCTGGCACTCGCCCCAGGCCACGCACTGGATGACCGAAGCCCAGCGCCGCGTGTATGCCGACCGCGCTACCTACCTCGGCGACCCGGATTTTGGCCGAGTGCCGGTGGCGCGGTTGCTCGATAAAAGCTACAATACCCAGCGTATGGCTTCTACCCTGCCCCACCGCGCCACGCCCAGCAAAGCCCTAACCGCTGGCCCTGGCCTGCCCGCCTACGAGAGTGACCAGACCACCCACTACAGCATCGTGGACGCCCAGGGCAATGCGGTGAGCTGCACGACCACGCTCAACGGGGCCTACGGCAGCAAAGTGGTGGTGGCCGGGGCGGGCTTTCTGCTCAACAATGAAATGGATGACTTCTCCTCGAAGGCCGGCGTACCCAACGCCTACGGGCTGGTAGGCGGCACGGCCAACGCTATTACGCCGGGCAAACGGATGCTGTCCTCGATGACGCCGGCTATTCTCTCGCGCAACGGCAAGCTGCAACTAGTAGTAGGCACGCCCGGCGGCAGCACCATTATTACCAGTGTGCTGCAAGCCATTCTGCACGTCATCGACTACGACATGAGCATGCAGCAGGCCGTGAGCGTGCCCCGCCTGCACCACCAGTGGCTACCCGACTACATTGACGTAGAGCAGGATGCCCTGACGCCGGCCACCACGGATTCGCTGCAACGGCGCGGCTACACCTTGCACCCGCGCGGCGCCTGGGGCCGCATTGACGCCATCCGCATTCTGCCCAACGGCCACCTCGAAGGCGGTGCCGACCCCCGCGGCGACGATACGGCCCTGGGGTATTAAGTGAAATTGTGAATTAGTGAAATGGTGAGTTGTCGTTCTGTCCGTTTCTCTCCTCTGTCATCCTGAGGCGCAGCTAAAGGAGCTTCCTCACCTACCCCACTGCTTCTACTACCAACGTAAAAAAGCCCTTTACCAGCAGCTGGTAAAGGGCTTTTGCGTTTATGGAGCCTTGTCATTGAGGCTGAAAGGTTCTTCGCTCTGCTCAGGATGACACACCCAGGGAGTAGCTTCAGAACTACGCCTGGTCAGCGGGCTTGAGCTGGCGGGCGGCGTTGGCCAGGGCCTGCCCCAGCAGGTTGAGGCGGGTGGCAATGGATTCGGTCTGGGAGTCGGCGGCGCCGGTGACCTGCTCACCCAGGGTAAACAGGGAGCTGCCGATGCTGTCCACGTCGTTGTTGTTGATGTGCTGCTGCAGGCTGCGCAACTCCTGGAGTATTTCCGAGTGCACGGCTTCCCCGCTGTGGCTCAGGGTACGAATCCAGTCCTGAATATTGCTTAGGCCCTCGGTGCTGGCTTCCTGAATATTGCCGTTGAGGACGTTGATGGCGGCGTTGAGGTGGTTTTCGGGGTTATCAGTTGGCGTGGCCATGCGGTAGGGTTTTGGTGGAAAGAGTGAGGTAAGCGGCCGCTAGGCTACTAGCGACTTAAGGTTGCCGGCGGCCATAATCAGCAGCTGGCCCAGGTGGCGCAGCTGGTCGCCGATGCCGTTGTGCAGGTGGGGTCCGGCCCAGTCGTGGGTGTTGCTGGCGGCGCGGGAAGCCTGCTCGCCCAGGCGCTGCATCAGGGCGGCAGCTCCGGCCCGGTCGCCGTTTTGCAGGTAGCCTTTCAGCTGGCCCAGCTCCCCGGCGGCGGCTTGCAGCACGGCGCTGTTGGAGTTTTGCAGCTGCGGGCCCCAGCTGTCCAGAATCGGAATCAGGCCGCTGGGGTCGTGGGCAAAGGTGTGGTTGTTGAACAGGTCGCTCAACGAGAGGTTGGTGGAATAGAGGTGGTCGTTGAGGTTGTCGGAGGAAAGGGCCATGGTCGTAGGAATTGGGGGTTGAGCTTTTCTGTACGGGCCGGGCGCGCACGTCGTTGCTGCGGGGGCTTGGGCGAGCTTTACCCAACGGCGTATCTTGGCGGCTTCATTTGCTCTGCCGTTATGCATTCGTCTTTTTGCCGTGCCGGGGTCCTGCTGGGCCTTTTCCTGTCTTCTTTGCCCGGCGTAGCGCAGCGTGAAGGCGGCGGGCCGCCCAGCCAGGAACCGTTTGCCCACCCCCCAGCGCCGTTACCCACTCGCGGCCTGGGCAATTTGAAAGGCGTGGGGTACCGGGATGGTATGCTGACCATTCTTACCACCACGGGCGGCACGCTACGAGTTCAACCCTACGGGGCTGGGGTAGTCCGCGTGGAATACTACCCAGCCGGGCAGCCGGTGCGCCCACCAGCCTCGGTTAGCGTGGTGCAGGAGTCGCCGTATCCCGGGCTGGAACGGGCAGCCCTATGGCCGGAGCCAGCTACGCAGCTGTATCAGGACCGAGGCTCCCGCATTGAATGGCAGCCCTACCGCCGGGACTCTGATCTGACTATTATTGTTCAAAAAAAACCACTGGGCATCAGTTACCGCCACGGCCCTGAGGCGTTGGTCTCGGAGGCCGCTGGCTCGTTTCAGCAGCTGGCGGCTTCCGGTAGTCCGGAAGCCGGAATGAGGGTTTCATTTCGTTTGGCACCCGAGGAGCACCTTTACGGCACCGGCTCCCGGGCCCTGCCCCTCGACCGACGCGGCCGTAAGCTTACCCTCTACAACGAGGCTCACTACGGCTACCAAAACGGAGAATTCACGCTGAACGTGACTTTGCCCACGGTGGTCAGCAGCCGGGGCTACATGCTATTTTTTGACAACCACGCCCCCGCAGTGCTCGATTTGGGCGCTACCGAGAAAAATACGCTGGAGTATCGCGCCGAAAACCTGGGTAGTCTGTCCTACTTCCTGATTGCCGGCCGTTCCTACGCCGAAATTCTGGACCGCTACACCATGCTTACCGGCAAGCAGCCGCTACCGCCGCGCTGGGGCCTGGGCCTGATTCAAAGCCGCTTCGGCTACAAAACCGAGCAGGAAATGCTCCAGACGGCCCGCCGCATGCGCCAGGCCGGTTTCCCGCTCGATGCCCTGGTGCTAGACCTGTACTGGTTTGGGGGCACCACCCGGCAAGGCGACTTCCGCTGGCAGCCCCAGCAGTTTCCCGACCCTAAGCGCCTGATGAGCCGCCTCGACTCCAGCGGCGTCAAAACCATCCTGATTTCGGAGCCCTACGTGATGCGCACCTCCCTCAACGACTCCCTGGTGCGCAGCCAGGACTTGGTGGGGCGGGACCAGAGCGGTAAGCCTTATACCGTTAGTTCGTTCTGGGCAGGGCCAGCTACCCTACTGGATATGTTTCGGCCCGCGGCGCGCCAGTGGCTCTGGCAGCAGTACGATAGGCTGAAGCAAGACGGCGTGGGCGGCTGGTGGAGCGACCTGGGCGAACCCGAAAACCAGCCTACTGACATGGTCTATGACCTGGGCCCGACGCGCCGCATTCACAACGCCTACGGGCAGGCCTGGGCCAGTATTCTGCACGAAGGCTACATCCGGAATTACCCCCAGGAGCGCCTCTTCAATTTGGCCCGCTCGGGCTGGGCGGGCATGCAGCGCCACTCCGTTTTTCCGTGGTCGGGCGACGTGAGCCGGTCGTGGTCGGGTTTGCAGGCCCAGGTGCCCATTATGCTCAGCATGGGGTTGGGCGGCGTGGGCTACATGCACTCCGATGCGGGCGGGTTTGCCGGGTCCAACACCGACCCGGAACTGTATACACGCTGGCTACAGATGGCCAGTTTCGGCCCCGTTATGCGGCCCCACGGCGTAGTAGCGCCCGAACCCTACTGGTACCCGGAGCCTTACCAGAGCATCGTGCGCCGCTATGCCCACTTGCGCTACGAGCTGCTGCCCTACCTCTATACCCTGGCCTGGGAAAACTCGGAAACCGGCTCGCCCCTGGCCCGGCCCATGAACTACGGCCCCACAGCCCTCGACCCGCAATCCTTGTTCGACCTGGTTTCGGAAAACGAAAAGGAAAACTTACCGGAAGAAATTGACCTGGCCATACCAACCTGGACGTGGAACACCCGGGCCTCCACCGGCTGGGGAGCTGACCGCCTGGCCAAAAAGCAAACGAAGGAATTTGCCGCCAATAACACCGCGGCCCTGACCAACGTCAACGACCAGTTTCTGCTGGGCTCCAACTTGCTGGTGGCGCCGGTGCTGCAGCCCGGGCAGCGCCGGCGCAACGTGGTACTACCCCCGGGCCGTTGGATTGACTTTTACTCCCACCAAGTCTTCAATGGCAACCAAACTGTGGGCGTGGCGGCTCCGCTGGCCCAAGTGCCGCTGCTGGTGCGGGCCGGGGCCTTTGTGCCCCGGGCACCCTACGTGCCCACCACCGCCCACTACCGCACCGACACGCTAAACGTGCGCTACTACGCCGACCTGTCTGTACCCGAATCGAGCTTCACACTCTACGATGACGACGGCAAAACCACGCAGTCGGCCGTGCACGACACCTACGACCTGCTTACGTTTTGGGGCACCCTGCGTGGCCGGCAGGCCGGCATTCGGGTAGCCCTTAGCGGCAAAGGCTACGCCGGCAGTCCGGTGTGGCGTACCATCAACCTAGAAATACCGCGGGTAATGGCCGCGCCCACGGCAGTGCTCATCGACAACCAAACCGTGCCCGCTACCGACTGGCAGTACAACACCGCTACGCAGATGCTGCTAGTGCACTTCCTACTGGACGAAAAGCCTGTGCGCGTCACCATTCAGGGCTTGGCGCTCAATCAGCAGCTAGCGAGCCCCGCCCCCGAGCTGCTAACATTGGAAGCACCCAGCAACAGAACCTTTGGCGACCGTACGGAATTGCGCTATACCCTGCACGCTCCCGGGAGTTATCCGCTGCAAATCCGCGACGCCGCGGGCCGGATTGTACGCACGTTCGTGCCTGGGGAGCAAGCCTCGGGACCTCATACCGTCATGTGGAATGGAAATGACGACCAGGGCCAGCCGCTACCCGGCGGCATCTACACAGCCCAATTATTAGACCAGCACCAACGTCTGGTGCTACTGCGGGAATAAGCTAGTTGTTAGTTGCTAGTTGCCCGTTGTTAAGTTGTTCGTTTAGAAGTCAACAGAACAACCTAACAACGGACAACTAACAACTAAAACCTACGCAGGCGCTTTTTACTGAGCTCGTAGCTCACAATGGCCGGGATGTAGAAGGTGACATCGGCCAGGATCTTAGCCAGCAAAATGCCGCCCGCCAGATTGCCCACGGCTTTGGGCAGGTAGTACATCAAGGCCGGGCGCACCAGAAAACTGTCGAAGACTTCAGCCAGGCCGAATTCCACGACCAGGGCCCGCAGGTTGCGCAGCAAGGTGCGAAAAGTATAGGCCTGACCTGCCGCGTGCAATTGCCGGCGCGTCTGCCCGATATCCAGCGCCAGGATGTAACCGAAATAGGCTACGTTGCCGGCCCAGGTGCCCGCTAGCGCCGTGCTAACGGAATTGCGGGTAAGTTCAAACGCCAAGAACGCGCCACCCAGCGTGGCCAGCACCGACAGTACCTCGGCCGAGCCGTAGCGTCGCAGCCATTCCTTGACGTTCCATTTCATGGGCGCGAGGGTAGTTTGGTTCCGGCCCTTAATTGGGCAAAATGGCCAGTTCCTGTAAAATCTGCTCGGCAATGGCCTGGCGGCCGGTTATGAATTTCTCGTCGGCGGGCTTGCCATCCTTGGGCTCGGCGTTCAGGGCAAACATATACACGTTGCCGGCCTGCTCCAGCCAGCCCACAAACCAGCCGTTGGTGAGCTTGGCGCGCTGGGTCCAGCCGCTGGCCCCGTAGAGCTTGTACTGGGGCGTTGATTTCAGCAAGAATAGCTGCTTGGTCAGGGCCTGGTTGCGGGGGGCGGGCGGGAGTTTCTCGGCGTAGAGGTGGCGCAGAAAAGTCACCATCTGAAACTGGGAAATGCGCGAAATACCACCCATCCAGAAGGTTTGGAGCACCTCGGGCGTCACCACCATCTGCCCAAACTTCAGCCGCAGCAAGCTCTGCTGGTAGCGGGGTACGCCTACTTCCTGGGCAATCTGCTGCATGCAAGGCTGGCAGTCGCGGCGCAGGGCGGCGCGCAGGCGCAGGTCCTGGTTCCAGGCCGGGTTGTCGCGCTTTACCTGGTCCCAGGCAAAAACGTGGCTGGTATCGGGCAGGGCACCGGTTTCGAGGCCAATCAGGACGTTGGGAATGTTGAACGTGGCACCCGGCAAATAGCCCTGGTTGCAGCGGGCCACGTCGAAGGCGGTGTAGCGGTTGGCTTTCTGGTCGTAGAGCAAAAAGGAGCCTCGCAGGCCGTAGCTGTCGAAGTACTTTTTGAAATCACGCTCGGTAAGCGCCTGCCCGCGGGCACCGAAGCCGCTGAGCAACACAAGAAACAGGGCCAGAAAACGCATCAGGCAACAGGCTGAAAGGGATGATGCCACACGGGCAGAAGCAGCGCCCTGGCAAGCTTTGTGCCCAAATTCAGCAATTACCGGCCCCGGCCCAAATGTTGTTGAGCTTAGCCGGAATAGTTATGCCGGTGGCCGGCTGCTACGGCCGCCGGCTCAGTTCCTGTTTTTCCCAGGGGTAAATTTCCATTGTCAGGCTGCCGGCCTGCACGGCGGGATCGGCCTGAGTTAGGCGCTGGGCTTCTTCCAGGCTGGCGGCACTCAGGATGTACATACCGCCCAAGGCGCTGTCGGGGCCCGGACAACGCCCGGCCAGCGTGAGCCGACCTTCCTTGGTAAGCTGCTGCAAGTGCGCCGCGTGCCCGGCCCTGATAACGGATAGCTTCTCAACGTCGGCCTGCCGCTGGGCTACGTTTTTGAGCAGCACCAGGTAATAGGTTTTGGCCGGGGCCGGGCGGCCGGATACCGACTTTCTCGATTGGGCTACCGTGGGGGCAGCTCCCAAACCCAGCAACAGTGCCAGGAGTAGAAAACCAGATTTGCTCATGGGAAAAGCAGCTTAAGCGTGACGATACGGGTGATGGTACGGTAAATCCAATTCCGAAGTAGCTGCCACCCGGCGCTTTCCGCGCTACCGGGCTTTACGCTTCTGCTCCCTTCCCTCAGACTAAGGCGTTTACCACGCATCACTGGCCGGCGGGCAAAACAATTTGTCTGCTGGCCAGTACTACTACGCTCCTGCCGGCGTCGGCGGATTGCTTTTCCTGACTATTTATTCACTTCATATGGCTTCTACACGCACTTTGGGTCGGTCCGACCTGCATATTACCCCGCTCGTTCTGGGCGGCAACGTTTTCGGTTGGACGGCCGACCAAGCCGCTTCTTTTCGCATTCTGGACGCTTTCGTAGCGGGCGGCGGCAACGCCGTTGACACGGCCGACGGCTACTCGGTGTGGGTGCCCGGCCACGTGGGTGGCGAGTCAGAAACCATTATCGGCCAGTGGCTTAGACAGCGCGGCCGCCGCAACGACGTAATCATTGCCACCAAGGTAGGCTGGGAAGTAAACGCCCAGAACAAGGGCCTGGCCAAAGACTACATCCTACGGGCCGTGGAAGGCTCCCTCAAGCGCCTGCAAACCGACTACATCGATTTGTATCAGTCACATAAGGACGACCCGACGGTGCCCGTGGACGAAACCCTGGAGGCTTACGCCCAACTGGTGCAGCAGGGCAAGGTGCGCGTTATTGGCGCGTCCAACTTCTCGGCCGAGCGGCTGCGGGAGTCGCTGGAAGCCAGTACCAACCACGGCTTTCCGCGCTACGAAACCCTGCAGCCCCTCTACAATCTCTACGACCGGGAAGATTTCGAAAAGAACCTGCTGCCGCTGGTGAAGGAGCAGAACATTGGCGTAATTCCTTACTACGGCCTGGCGGCGGGCTTCCTGACCGGCAAGTACCGCTCGGAAGCCGACCTGCAGAAAAGCGCCCGAGGCGGCGGGGTGGGCCAGAAATACCTCAACGACAAAGGTCTGCGCATCCTCAGCGCCCTCGATGCAGTGGCGGCCCGCCAGCAGGCCACGCCCGCCCAGGTGGCCCTGGCCTGGATACTAGCCCAGCCCGGCCTGACGGCCCCCATTGCCTCGGCTACCAGCGCTGACCAGGTCACGGAGCTGCTCAAAGCCACCGAGTTGCAACTAAGCCCCGAAGACCTGACCCAGTTGGGCGAAGCCAGCGCGTAGGCTCTGTAGCAACACAACGCTCAAGCCTGGCGCTGCTGCCGGGCTTGCACCGGTACCCGGAACAACTCCCGACTACTAACTAGTCGGGAGTTGTTGTTTGCCGCCACTCTTAATATGGCTTTATAAGCAGCCAAGACCGGGTTCTGTGCGTAGGAAAACGACAAGCCCTTGTTCGTACCAACATCCTTTTGCCATGTCCCGCATTGAATCATCTGCTTTGGCCTGTTTGGCGCTGCGCTGCCCACGCTGCCACGAGGGGCCGCTGTTTACCAGCCCGGCCTTGAGCATCAAATTCTCCCACATGCATGAGCATTGCCCCGTGTGCGGACAGGCATTTGAACCCGAGCCGGGCTTTTACTGGGGTTCCATGTACGTGAGCTACGCCTTTTCGGTGGCCATTTTCACCATCAGCGGGGTGCTGTGCTACTACCTGCTCGGCGACCCGGCCGTGTGGGTCTACGTGCTGACGGTGGCCGTGGCCAGTATTGCCCTGATGCCGCTGGTGTTCCGGTATTCGCGGGCCATCATGCTGTATCTGTTTGGCGGCGTGCGCTACAACCCGGAGGCCACCTACCGCGCCCCGCTCAACCAGCCTTCGGCCTAAGGCAGTTGAAGCAGCTAATCCGGAGCCGACCAAATAGTCTGTGAGCCAAACCCTACACGCCTCACGAAGAGCAACTTCGTGTAACAGCACAAAGCCCTTTCCCGCACGAGCAGCAAAGGGCTTTGTGGTAAAAGAACGAGTCATACTGCGTAGAATACGGATTGCTGCGCGCTGCTCACACTGCCTGCACACAAACTCACTCAGGCACTCATTCGCTTAATCACTAATGCTGCCACTGACCGAATTTGCCGTGGCGGTAGTCGTCGTAGGCCTGGTGAATTTCCTCTTCGGTATTCATCACGAAGGGGCCCTGGGCTACTACTGGCTCGTTGAAGGGCCGGGCATGACCGAAAAGCAGCACGCTGTCGGTAGGGCCGGCCTGGATGTGAAGCGCGTCGCCGTCGTGGTTGAATTCTACCAGGTTTAGCGCATCAATGGTTTGGCCGCCAACGGTGAGCTGGCCGCGAATGATGTAGAAAAACACGTTGTGTGCGGCCGGCACGGGAATGGTCAGCTGGCCGCCGGGCTGGAAGAAAATCGTGTTCAGCGCAACATCCGACAGCGTTTCGAAAGCCGCTTTCTGCCCCTCCCACTCCCCAGAAATCAGGTTGACCGTTACTTTGCCCCCGTCCAGGGTCAGGCTGGGAATGTCTTCCTTTTGCAGGCCGATATAACGTGGCTCGGTCATTTTGAGGCGGGCGGGCAGGTTGACCCACAGCTGCAGGATTTCCAAGGGGCCGCCGTTTTGCTTGAACTCCTGGGATGACACCTCGGCGTGAATCAGACCGCGGCCGGCCGTCATCCACTGTACCCCACCGGCGGTAATAACACTTTCGTGGCCGCCGCTGTCCTTGTGCATAATGTCGCCGTCGAGAATAAAGGTGACGGTTTCCATGCCGCGGTGCGGGTGCGGACCAAACGGCAAGCCGTTGTTGCGGGGCTTGTATACCTGCGGGCCGTGGTGGTTCAGAAACAGGAACGGGTCGACCTGGTCGAGGGTGCGCGAGGGCAGCGGCGAGTAGGTTATCAAATCGGCAATGGGCGAATACCCGGCCCGGTGAATTTTCTGGATGGTGCGCATGAAAGGCGAAAGTCAGAGTTGCGGCTGATAAACCGGCGCCGGGCCATTTTGTCCCGGTCCGCGCCGACTAATCTGTTGATTCCTGCTCTACGTGGCCTTTTCCCGGAAGATGCCGCTTACCGTCGGGCCAGCGCCGGGGCCGCCACAATATCGAAGGCGAGCTGGAAGTCGTTGCGAATGGCATGGTCGCCCAGATTCTGAAAGAAAGAGCTGGAGTTGAACTGCACCCCGAACTGGGTCCGGTCGACGGAAGCGGTGCCCTGCACCCGCAGGCTGCTGCCCGCCTCCCGCGTGACGCGCACCGGAAAGCGCAGGGGCCGGGCAATGCCTCTGACCGTAAGTTGACCCACCGCCTCGGCACCTACTACTTCGCGCAGCTCAAACACGGCCGTGGGATACTGCTCCACGGCAAAAAAATCGGTGCCGCGCAGGTGGTTTTGCAAGTCGGCGTTAGTATGGGCAATGGTGCGCATATCGACTTCAAAGCGGCCGTTGCGCAGCGTCTTCTGATCGTACTCCAGCTGGCCCTGGCGCAGCTGCACCGTGCCCGAGGGCGCCCAGGCGCCTACCTCGGCATAGCCGGTCCAGGTTAGCTTGCTGGCAGCAGTATCCACGCGGTACACCACGGGTGCCGGGCGAAAGGCCAGGCAGTAGAACAGGAGCAAAAAGCAGAATAGCGGGTTGAGTTTCATGATAGGTAGGCTGAAATGGGTGGAACAGGACTTGCCAGAGCGGCTTATTTAGCTAGTACCTCGGCTTCGGTTTCAATCAGCCCCAGGCCTTTGTAGAGTTTGCCGCTGGCGTCTTTGGCCAGGATGTACCAGAGCGCGTCGCCGCCGTAGAGGCTCTGGGCACTGTTGGCGTAGCGGTAATTTTTGGCAAAGGTGTAGGTAGCACCCGGCTTGAGCCGGCCCTGAGGGCAGTTGAAGAGCTCGGCAAATTCAGCGGGCGTTTCGGTCAGATTGGCCTGCCACCCAGCCGCGTTGTACCAGATGAAGCTGCCGCAGGCCACGATTTCCAGCTCCTGGCCGGTGTCGTTGCGCACCATTGTGCTGTGTTTCCACAGAAAATGGCCGGGCTGCGTTGGGTCGGCCTCGGGGTAGTTGGGATTGGGCGTGTGCCAGAGCTGCAGGCCCACCGGCACCCGGCGCAGCTGGTCGGGCAGGGCCCGGTTGTGGTTGGTCCAGGCCGTAGGCGGAGCCGCCGACTGAGCCGTGGCGGAAGTGGTAGCGCCGAGTAAAAGCAGCGCGGGCAGTAGCTTTTTCATGACCGTATTCGGGAAGGTTGAAGTACGGTCCAAAGGTGAGCGGCCCAGCCGGCCAAAGCGCCCCACATCAGCGGCCGGGACGTCCCATATCCGGATCTGGCACCAGGTTACGGGCGCCGGCCAGCGACATATTCGCTTGGCGAAACCCCGGCAAACTGCTTGAAAATGCGGTTAAACGTCGTTTTGGAATTGAACCCGCACTCGAAGGCAATACCCAGCAGAGTGAGGCGGGCAGCATCGTCGGTAGTCGACAGGCGGCGTTGCACTTCGGCCACCCGCAGCCCGTTGACCAGGTCGTTGAAGGACTTACCGAAGCCCTGGTTGACGGTAAACGAAATCAGGCGGGGCGGCAGTCCGGTGTGGGCCGACAGCTCGGCCAAGGTCAGCGTGGGGTTGCGGAAAAGCTGCTCGTCTTCCAACGCCCGCCGAATCCGCTCCCGTACTTGGGCATCTACTTCCACTGGCTCCCGGGGGGCTACTGGCGTTGGAGGCGGGGCCTCTGGGTGTGCCGGGAACGGAGCCCGCATTGCCCCATCGGGTTCTGCGCCAACGTTGCTCACCGGGCGGGCAGTTAGTTCCAGGGCTTCATCGGCCGGCGCCTCGGGCGTGAACTGCACGGCCTGCATGTTGGCTTGCCGCAGCCCCACCACCCCGATGATGAAGACGACGATGCCCAGCAACTCGGTGGAAAAGTCGTAGCGGTAGTACAGGCCGAAAAACTCGCGCAGCACCAGCTCCACCAGCCACTGCCCGCTTACCAGGGCCAGGGCCAGCAGCAGGCCGCGCAGCCACTGCAGCCGCAGCTGAGAGATTTCGGAAAAATGCTCGGGCAACCAGCGCCGGTACTGCCGCAACAGCCGCAAACTCAGCACCAGGTAGAGAATAAGAGAAACCCAGGTGCCGAGAAACTCCAGCCGGTAAGTGTAGGGCCGGTGTACGTGCTGCCAGAACCAATTGCGAAAGTCGTAGGGCTGCAGGCTCAGCCAGCTATACAGTGCCGCCTGCACCAATACGGGCCCAAAATGCCACAACTGCCCGCGCTGAAACCGGAAATCGTGGTTTATTAGGCTCTGCACGTAAAAATACAGCAGCGGGCCAAAGGCGAAAGAGTAGTAAATCGGCAGAAAATACCACTCTGGCCGCTGCCCATACACGCCGGCCACCCGGAAAAATCCGTCGAGCAGCCACAAAGCAATGGTCAGCATCAGCAGGGCCAGAAACCGGTTGGGCTGGCGGTTGGCCGACCCAACCCAGAGCAGGCCCGCCGCAAAGCCCGCCTGCGCAATAACGGCAAACAGCAAAGCGGCCAGGGGCGTGAAGGTGAGCAGCATAGACGGGCAAGATAGTAAACCAAACTCCCCGAGCAACGCCGCTCCCGAGCACTGGCTCCGGCGGTCCAGATTTCGGGCCTAGCCTGGGGTAGGCCCGCTTTTTCTCGTTGGTTTTCAGGGCAATAATATAAATATCAAGATTAATCTATAGTTGTAGCTAAACCTTCGCCGTCGAGCTCCGTTAAAGGCAACTCGGAACCGTCCCTTTCTAGGGGCCGGTTTGATGGTTTAACGAAAATCCTGCTCCCATGAAGAAGCTATTTGTTTTCGCCGCCTTGCTCGCCACGGGTGCATACTCGGCCCAAGCGCAGTCGACTACGACCACTACAACCAAGCAGACGACCGTAACGCCGGCTACTCCGGCCGTGCCTGCCACCCCGTCTACGCCCGCCACAACCACTGTGGAGTCGACCACAACTACGGTAGACCAGGCTCCGGCCACCGTTACGCAGGCCCCCCCGGTACAAACCGTACCCAGCGACGTGAAAGTGAAAGACAAGCGCCGCAAGGACAAAATCAAGCCCAAAGACTAGGCAGTCCGCTTAGCTCTTCTCCTTAAGCCAACGCCCGGCCGCAGCAGTGCGCCCGGGCGTTGTGCTGTTTGGCCTAGGCCTGATGCGGGGCGGCAAGCTGCTGCCGAAGCCAGGCCACCACATCCCGGTCGACCTGCTCCCGGCACTCATCCAGGCCGTGGCAGCAGTCGGGATAAAGCACCAGCTCTTTGGGCTCCCGGGCCCGGGCAAAAATTAGTTCGGAGCAAGCAGCTGGCAGAATTTCGTCGGCCGTACCGTGGAGCAGCAGCAGCGGCCGGGGGCTCAGTTGCGGGGCCAGGTCGGTACCGTAGGTCTGGCTACTCATGGCGACTACCGCGGTTACTTCGGCACTCAGGGCACCGGCCGCAATGACCACAGCTCCGCCGAAGGAATGCCCCACCAGCGCTACCTGCGGAGCCTGGCGCTGCTGCACCACGTATTGTACCGCTAGCAGCGTATCGGCCACGCACTCTTCCAGGTAGTTGGGGCGGCGGTAATGCACCCGCAAGGAGGCTATGCCGAAGCTGCTGAGTTGGGCCGCTAGCCGCGGATACAGGCCGCAGGCCGGGCCGTCGAGGCCTCCACCGGCGCCACCTACCCACACCACAACCGGCGCCGTGGGTTGGGCGGGGTGAAAGCGGGCGGGCATTTCCCCGTGGTTGGTGTGCAGGGTCAGTTCCTCCACATTGCCCGCAACGCCGTGTAGGGTCACGGTTTCCAGAATGAATTCGATGGGTTTGCTTTTGCGTGTCATGGCGCGGGGCCGGCTGGGAAAGTACCTTTCCTGGTATACTCGTCGGCCGCCATTATGATATAGCCGGGCTTAGGCCAAAGCCGGAGTTCTAATTGCTTTTTAATTGATTATTAAGGTTTTTCTAACCAGAACAGATCAACTATAGGCGGCGGGCTTGCGTTAGCAAGCTCAACTATTCTGCCGCTCTATGTTGTTAGCCGTCCCTATCGAGCCCTTTGATTGGAATCGAATTCTGTTTTCGGAGGATGCCCCGCCCCTGTTTTTGCTCGAAGTCGCACTACGCTGCGTCCTGACCTACTTCATGGTCATCGGGGCCTTGCGCGTGACGGGGCGGCGCGGGGTGCGGCAGCTGTCCATTTTCGAGCTCAGTATCATCCTGGCCCTGGGCTCGGCCGCCGGCGACGCCATGCTCTACGACGACACGCCCCTGCTTCACGCGGCGGTGGTGTTCGTGGTGGTGCCCATGCTGTACCTGCTTTTCAACAAAGCCACCGAGAAGTATCCGCGCTTCAGCGACTGGCTGGAAGGCAAACCGGTACTGCTCGTGGAAAACGGCAGTATTTGCATCGAGGAATTTCGGCAGCAAAACCTGACCCAGAAAGAGCTGTTTGGAGAATTGCGCAAGTTGCAGGTAGAACACCTGGGGCAGGTGCGCCGCGCCTACATTGAGGCCACGGGAGAAGTCAGCGCCTATTTCTTCAGTGAGGAAGACGTGCAGCCGGGCTTGCCCATCTGGCCCGAGCGCCTTGGCCAAACCCAGCAGCGCGCCCCCGAGGCGGGCTCGTACGCCTGCGCTACCTGCGGCAAAGTGCGGGAGCTGCCGGCCGCCGGCGTAGCCCGCTGCCCCGTCTGCCAGGACGACCAGTGGATTCCGGCCTGCGACGCCCAGCGAATTACCTAGTCAGGGCCGCGGCTGCTTATATGGGCAAGGTAAAAACGGCCCGGCGCTGCAACGACTCGTACCTTCGGACATGATTCCACTGCTGCACGTTCACCACATCGCCATCATCTGCGCCGACTACGCCGCGTCGAAGCGCTTTTACACCCAGGTGCTGGGGCTGGAGGTGATTCGGGAAGTGTACCGGGTTGAGCGCCAATCCTACAAGCTGGACCTGGCCCTGCGGGGGCAATACGTCATCGAGCTGTTTTCCTTTCCCGAGCCCCCGCCCCGCCTCACCCAGCCCGAAGCTACCGGCCTGCGCCACCTGGCCTTTGCCGTGGCCGATCTGGATGCCACCGTAGCCTGGCTCGACCAGTACCAGGTAACCTCGGAGCCTATCCGGACCGACGAGTTTACCGGCCGCCGCTTCACCTTCATTCAGGACCCCGACGGGCTGCCAGTAGAGTTTTACGAGGCGTAGTTACCCGACCAAGCTGGCACTGGCCTAGCCGCTTATAGCTCTGCCAGCCGGTACGACAGGCCCACCCGGAAAACCTGGGAGTAGGCTTCGCCTGTGCCGCCCAGCTCACTTTTCCGGTAGTTGGTCAGCCCGTAGGAATAGCCGAGCGACACACCCACGTGCTGGAACTGGGCCGTCAGGTTGGCCCGGAAACGAATGTCGAGTTCGGGGTGGTCGTGGCCGAGGCTGGTAGTATAGCGGTTTCCAGCTAGGTTCACCGCTTCGCCTTTCTCCTGACTGTGCAGCAACAGTCCCATTTCGGGGCCCGCCGTCAGGTCCAGGTCTACGTTCGAGAAATCGAAGCGGTGGCCGAAAAACGGATGCACATTGATAAAGGAGTTAGTCAGGGTACTTTTCCCCGCGGTTGGAATCAGCTTATTGGTGCGGTCAACGACGCTGACAATCTGCACGCGGCTGCGCAGCAGCTCGTAGCCGGCCTGCACGCCCATTAGCGTTCGGCTGCCGGCCGTAAGGCGCTGCACCTGCCCGGCCACGCCGTAGGAAAAGGCTATCCGGGAGCCGTAGGCATTGTTGGTATACGGCCCGGAGCCGGCCGTTTGCGACAGAATAATGGAGGAGCTCCCCGCAACCGACGAGCCCCGGAAATTGGCTGCGCCAGATGTTAGATGGGCTGAAATTTCGGTTTGCTGCCCGTAGCTAAGATGGGCAGTCAGAGCCCCGAAGAACAACAGAGTATACTTCTTCATAATGCCAGCAAGGAAATAAGGATGGTTAGGGTAATGAGCCGCGGCTTGCCCCAAAGGTTGTAAAATCTGCTTCGATATTTTCCTTTCACACTTTTTTCCGCCTCCGAATGGGTTTTGTGCCCGATATTACCGCCGCTATGCCCCAACCGACCACACCGCTGCCCTACCTGATTATTGACTTTGACAGCACCTTCACCCAGGTCGAGGGCCTGGATGAGCTGGCCGATATTGCCCTGCAGGGCCACCCCGACCGCGAAAAAGTCGTCGGCGAAATCCGGGCCCTGACCGACCGCGGCATGAGCGGCAGTCTGAGTTTCTCGGAGTCGTTGCAGCAGCGGCTGGCTTTGTTGCCGGCCCGGCGCGAGCATCTACCTGTACTCGTCGAGCAGCTCAAGGGCAAGGTGTCGGAGAGCATCGTGCGCAACCGCAGCTTCTTCGAGCGGTTTCCGGGGCGGGTCTATATCGTGAGCAGCGGCTTTCGGGAGTTTATCGAGCCCGTCGTGGCCGACTTCGGCATCCAGGCCGACCACGTGCTGGCCAATACCTTCACCTTCGACCAAGACGGCCGCATCACCGGCTTCGACCCCGACAACGTGCTGAGCCGCGACGGGGGCAAGATTCTGCAGCTGCGGGAGCTGGACCTGAGCGGCGACGTGTACGTGCTCGGCGACGGCTATACTGACTATCAGATCCGGGAAGCTGGCTTGGCCAACCGCTTTTACGCCTTCACCGAAAATATCAGCCGCGAAGCCGTAGTGGCCCGCGCCGACGAAGTACTGCCCTCTTTCGACGAGTTTCTCTACCAGAACAAGCTGCCCATGACCCTGAGTTACCCCAAAAACCGCATTAAGGTATTGCTGCTCGAAAACCCCGACGTGCGCGCCGCCGAGCTGTTCCGCGCTGAAGGCTACCAGGTAGATTCCGTGCCCGGCGGCCTCGACGAAGAAGAGCTGATGGAGCGCATCGAGGGCGTAAGCATCCTCGGCATTCGCTCCAAAACCCAGGTCACGCAGCGGGTGCTCGACAAAGCCAACCGCCTGATTGCCATCGGCGCTTTCTGCATCGGCACCAACCAGATTGACCTGACCGAGGCCATGAAGCGCGGGGTGGCCGTGTTCAACGCGCCCTTCTCCAACACCCGCTCGGTGGTAGAGCTGGCCCTGGGCGAAATCATCATGCTGGCCCGCCGCATCCCCGAAAAAAGCCCTAAGATGCACGCCGGGGAGTGGGATAAGTCGGCGAAAGGGTCGTTTGAAATCCGGGGCAAAAAGCTCGGCATCGTCGGCTACGGCAATATTGGCTCCCAGCTCTCGGTGGTGGCCGAGGCCGTGGGCATGCAGGTACTGTATTACGACGTGGCTGAAAAGCTGCAACTGGGCAACGCCGTGCGCTGCCGCACCCTGCCGGAGCTGCTGCAGCAGGCCGACATCGTGACCCTGCACGTGGACGGCCGCAAGGACAACACCAACCTTATCGGGGCCGCCGAGCTGGCTATGATGAAGCCCGGGGCCATTTTGCTCAACAACGCCCGCGGCCACGTCGTGGATGTGCCGGCCCTGGCGGCGGCCCTGCGCAGTGGCCACCTCGGCGGCGCGGCCGTGGATGTGTTTCCCTACGAGCCCAAAACCAACGACGAAGGCTTCGAGAGTGAGTTGCGGGGCTTGCCCAACGTGCTGCTCACACCCCACATCGGCGGCAGCACGGCCGAGGCCCAGCGCAATATTGCCGAGTTTGTGCCCGAGCGGATTATGCAGTACATCAACACCGGCAACACCCAGCAAAGCGTTAATTTCCCCAACATTCAGCTGCCCACCCAGCAGGCCCACCGCCTGATTCACATTCACGCCAACGTGCCCGGCGTGCTGGCCCGTATCAACAACGTGCTGGCCGCCCACCACGTTAACATCCTGGGGCAGTATCTGAAAACCAACGAGCAGATCGGCTACGTGATTACCGACATCAACCAGGAGTACGACCAGGAGGTGATCAAAGCCCTGCGCGAGGTAGAGCACACCATCAAATTTCGGGTGCTCTACTAAGGCCGAGCTGTGAACCTTGTTCCCTTCGAGCTGCATTTGACCACCGACGCCCTGCCGACACACCGGCTCGACGATTTCGTGGCCGTCTGTCGACAGCTCGGGGCCAAGCCGCTGCTGATTGAGTTGGCCCAAGGCCAGGTTGTCCAGCAGCCGATGCTCAGCAAAGTAGCACTGTTGCCCGACGTGGCCGCGGCGCTGGCGTTGGCGGCGGCTGATGCTGACTTCCTGAAAAGTGGTGGCACCTAGTAGCGGGCAAGTTGGCGCCCCTATTTCCCGACGGCGTTTCCGAATCCTGGGATGCCTGGCGGCATGAAATAAGGCCAAAGTACCGCAATATTATCTTGCACTTTGATGAGCAAGCAGCTTCTATAACCGACGAGACGAAACTGCCTGCTCTTCTGCCCGACTTCGAGGTGCAGGTGCGGGAAGCATTTGAGCAGGCCTTACCGCACTTGCCCACTAAATTTCAAGCTCCGAAGTCTGCCACCGCAAGTCTGGGCCCGGTGCAGTTGCCGGCGAGCAACCCCTCACCTGCTTCCAAGTCAGCATGGTCCTTGCTCGATGCCTTTACCAGGCTTTTCCGGTAGTCAGTTGTCGTGCCTCCGCCGATTATCCTGGCTTAGCGACCAACAAAAAAGGCGGCCCCGGTGAGGGCCGCCTTTTTGCTTATGTAAGTCTGGCTGCGAGCTTTAGTTGCTGCCAATCGGCGCGGTCGGTACCGGGTCGGCCTTGGGGTTGCGCAGCTGCAGTTGCTCCCGGGTCGTGACGGTGCCCACGGTCATGCGCAGGTTGTAGTCGCCGGCGGGCAGGCCAGTGAAGTCCAGGGTCTGGTGGTGGGCTCCGGCCGTCTGACGACGGTAGTCCGACACCCGAACCGGCGCGCCGTTCTGGTTGTAAAGTACCCAGCCCATCGGAATTTCCTCGGGCAGGTTGTAGCGCAGCTGCACTACACCATTGCTGGGGTTGGGGTAGATGCTCATCTTGTTGGCTCCCACCCCGGGGCGGCTGCTGGCCATATCCTGGGCAGTCGGCTCCTCCGATTTGGCGGGCCGGAGCTTCCACATCTGGTTTTCTTTGCCGCTGTAACGCCACTGCTGCACGGTGCCGGCAGCCGAGTCACGGGCAGTTAGGGCCTTGTTGCTGTGCTTGGCCAGCAGCTTGTAATAGCCGTTTTCGGTGGGCTCGATGCGCCACAGCTGGTTGTTGCCGCTGTAATAAGGCCACAGGTCCATTTCAGCCCCGTTAGAAGTGGAGCTGCCCAATACTTCCAGCACCCGGTTGTTGCCGGGCACTACGAGGCGGTAGTAGCCATCAGCCAACCGTTCCACGCGCCACTGCGGCTCCTGGTTACGGCTGTCGGCCTCCTTGCTGGCGGTGCCCAGCCCGTTGTAAACGTGGCTGTTGGGGCGCGAAGGGTCATCAATTTCCAAAGGTTTGCCCGTGGTGCGCGAAGTCAGCACGTACAGTCCAGGCTCCAGGGCCGGAGCGGGCGGGGTTTCTTTGGCTGCTTTGGCGGCTGCTTTGGCCGTAGCTTTTTCGGCTTTAGCTACGGCAGGGTCTACTTTAGGCGGAGCCGGAGTAGCCTTGGCTACTTTCACTTCCGGCTTTGCGGCGGGCGCCGGAGCCGGGGCTGGCGCAGGCTTTGCTTCGCGGGGCTTGGGCTCTACCTTGGCCTTGGCTACCACTTTTTCCGGAGCCGGGGCGGGCTTGGGAGCCGCCGCCGGAGCTGCTGCTACGGCAGTTCCGGCCGGGTCGGGCATGCTCGAAGAGCCCTGCGGATACAGATACGCCGTCGGAATCACCTGGGGCGCCTGGCCGGGCGGGGCCCACATCATCTGGAACTGCGCTTCACCTTCACCAGCGGCAAATTCAATTTTGATGGTGGTTTTTTCGCCCGCTGCCAGCCCGATGCCGCTGCTGCCGGTGGCCCCGATCTTGTTGCCGTTGAAGGTGTCGATTATCTTTTTGCCATTGACCCACACGCGCACTTCATCCACGGTTTTACCGATGAAGCGGTAGCTGCCCGTCGAGGGAGCGGCCAGCAGTCCTTCCCAGCGGATGGAGAAGTTGTCGTCCGACAGGTCGGGGCCGGGAGCACCATTACCCCAGTTGAAATTGATGGAAGGATCGACGCGCTGCTGCAGGGGCATCCCGGCCAGGCTGCCGTTGGCAAAGTAGCTGCCCGTCAGGCCTGTGCCAGCACCCTGAGCGGGGAGCGGCGCCAGCAGTACCGGCGAGTCGCCAGGAGTATGACCAGACGTGGTGGCACCCAGAGCCAATGTTGTTGCGCCGGTCCAAAGACCGGTCACCAGCGAGCAAAGTATCAAGCGACGCACAGCGGAATAATTTAAGGTTTTACAGTTGACAAACCGGCAGCTTGATGAGCTTGGCGGCCAGTAAGCAGCAAATGACGGCATGAATCTACCGATAATCGGGGAGCCATGCCAACTCAACCATGCTTTACCTTGATAACTAACTCACGGTTCTGGATAAAATGCAAATAACAGACTACCAGCCGATTCCCCGAGGCTCCATTTGCCCAGTCTTCGGTTTCTGCCAAAAAGGCCGGCAACCACTACTAACCACCGGCCTCTAAGCCCGGTGAAGGGTTGGGATTGAGGCCCGCAGCGGGCCACCCTGCTTACTGGCCAAACTCCTTGGCGTGGTCGTACTTAGTGAAGGCCACGCGGCCGAAGTCCCGGGTAGTGCGGCTGTAGGATTCAACTTTATCGGGGTCGGTGGCGTGAAAACTCTCCCCGCCTTCCCGATGCAGAAACCAGCTGTGCCCGGTCGGGTCGTATTTAAACGTGGTGACGTGGGTCCAGCGCCAGGCGCTGCCGCCGTAGTACTCCAGGGAGAAGTAGCCATTTTTGATGGTAATTCCCTGAAACGGGTCGCCCATCATGCCCCCGCAGCCAGTGCATAGTACTACTTGATCGTTGCGGGCGGCCAGGGTGTAGCGGCCCGAGGCCGAGCCCAGCAGCAACAGCAATGGCCGCGCCGTTTCGTCGCCCATCATGCTGCTATCGGCCGCCAACAGGCGGAGCACTACTACCTGGTCAGGAAAGGCGTCCCGGTTTAAATCACCTTGGCTTACGGCTTCGACCCGGTAGCCAGCCGGCGTAAAGCGGGCCAGTTCCCGCACCGAATCCGCTGGCGTAGCTGCAGCACTGGCGACGGAAGCCGGCGCCGATGCAGTGGGTTCAATTCCCTTACCCGGGCGGGGTTTGATGGCCTCGGTTTTGGCATCATTGCCCACCGGCTGACAGGCGGATAAGCTCAGCAGGCCGATACCGACTCCAACAATTAGAACATAGTTGGGAGAATATTTGCGCATAACGCTCGAATCAATGTTGTAGAAACTCCGGATTAGCTGCCGCCGCTACAGCCGCTCCCGCACCTGGGCCAGGATACGCTCCATTTCCCGGCGGACTGCGCTGGTTTCAGCCACGTGGTTGTTGTTCATGAAACTCACTGCCAGCAGCCGGCCTTTGTGGGTGCGCAGGTAGCCGCTAAGATTGTGCACGTTGGTCAGCGTGCCGGTTTTGCCCCAGAACCAGGTGCCGCGGGCGTCGTGGTAACCGCGGCGCAGGCTGCCGTGCCCACCTCCGGCAGCCAACAGGCTGAGCAAGCGGGGCTCGGGTACTTGCTGGTGCAGCTTCAGAAGCAGAGCCGTCAGGTCGCGGGGCGTGGCCAGGTTCAGCCGCGAGAGGCCCGAGCCATCTACCCAGCGCGGGGCGTCGGGCAAGTCGGCCAGAAACTGCCGGTGCATGGTCCGGATGACGCGGGCTGTACTGAGGGAGTCAGCACCCAGGCGGCTGGAGCACAGCAGCAGCAACTGCTCAGCCAGGAAATTGTCGCTCACCTGCAGCATACGCCGGTACAAGGAATCGACGGCCACGCCCTGCACGGTGCGGATGCTCTCCTGAGGCCAGGGGCGCCACGGCAGGGCCAGCACCGGGCGGCGCAGCGTATCCTGCAGTAGCTTGACTACCAGCTCGGAGTCAGTACGAAAAGGCGTTTCATCGGTCCAGCTGCGGGCTGAAGGATACACCACAAAGCGGTTTTCGAGCAAGGGGCGCCGCACATGGTCGGGGCTGGTGGTGCCGGGGGGCGCGGGCTCCACCAGAGCCGCGAAGCTGCGGGGCGCTACGCGCAGGGCCTGATTGGGTGCCGCCCGAAAGCGCACGGTGTTGCCGTAGAGCGGAAAGGGGCTGCGTTCGGGCTGGAAGTAATAATTGTAGTCGTCCCAACTCCAACCTGGCCCAAAAGCCTCTACGCTGGGAATAGTGGTGTAAAACAGCTTTTCGGGCCGGCTTTGCAGGAACGCAAACGCCCGGCGCGAGGGCACATCGCCGTGGAGCAGCGTGGGGTCGCCGGTACCCCAGAAAATAAGCGAGTCGGAATGCACCACGTAGCGCAGGCTGGGCAGGGAGTCGCCGAGCAGGTGCAGGCCGGCGTAGAGGCTAAAGAGCTTCATGGTGCTGGCCGGCTGGAAATATTCCGCCCCGTTGAGCTCATACACCGGCTCTCCGGTCGTCACGTCGATGATGCTCAGGCCCACGTGGTGCGGGCTCAGCACTGCCGAGCCGGTCAACAGCCGGTTGAGCCAGCGGGGCCCTTTACCGCGCCGCAACGCGGTTTCGCCCACGTTGTCGTCGGCCCGGCTCTGGGCCCGGGCCTTCGGCAGCAGACCGGCGCACAGCAGAAAAATTACGAGCAACAGGCGGCAGGACATGAGCGGCGGGTTTGGGCCGCGCAATATGCAAACTCAACTACAACTTCTACGGCTTTTCACGCGGCAGAGCACTAGTCTCTGGTAGCACTTAAAGCCAGAGAGTTGCAGTACGGGCCCAACTGAAACTACTCGCCCGACAAGAACTAAAACAGATGCTTGCGCCCTGGTCAACCGGCCCGAAACCGGCCTTTTTCGGCGGCCCGCTCGACAACTATTCTTTGCAACATTCGAATTTGCGCCGCGCCCCTCCCACATATTTGAGTAGCTTTGCGTCCTGTTATGCCAGACAGAACCCCTCCCCCCGCGACTACCGCCAAGTACATTTTTGTTACCGGCGGCGTGACTTCCTCCCTGGGTAAAGGCATCATTGCCGCCTCCCTCGCCAAGCTGCTGCAAGCCCGCGGCTTTCGGGTCACCATCCAGAAGTTCGACCCCTACATCAACATCGACCCGGGCACGCTCAACCCCTACGAGCACGGCGAATGCTACGTGACCGACGACGGGGCCGAAACCGACCTCGACCTGGGCCACTACGAGCGGTTCCTAAACGTGCCGACTTCCCAGGCCAACAACGTGACGACCGGCCGCATCTACGACCACGTCATCCGGCAGGAGCGCGAAGGCGCTTACCTGGGCAAAACGGTGCAGGTAGTGCCCCACATTACCGACGAAATCAAGCGCCGGATGCTCATGCTCGGCGAAAAAGGTGAGTTCGACATCGTCATCACCGAAATCGGGGGCTGCATCGGCGACATCGAGAGCCTGCCCTTCGTAGAAGCCGTGCGCCAGTTGCGCTGGGAATTGCCACCCAACGACTCCATCGTGATTCACCTCACCCTGCTGCCCTACTTGGCGGCGGCCGGGGAGCTCAAAACCAAGCCTACCCAGCACTCGGTGCGCGACCTGCGCGAGGCCGGCCTGCAGCCCGACATCCTGGTGTGCCGCTCCGAGCACCCCATTCCGATGGAGATGCGCAAGAAGATTGCGCTGTTCTGCAACGTGAAAATCAACTCGGTTATCGAGGCCCTCGACGCCGACAGCATCTACTCGGTGCCCCTGCTCATGCTCAAGGAGCACCTCGACGAGCGGGTTATCAAGAAAATGAAGCTCACGGGCGGCAGTGCCCACCCCGACCTGGAAATCTGGAAAGATTTCCTGGGCCGCCTCAAGAACCCGACCGAGGAAATCACCATTGCTCTGGTGGGCAAGTACGTGGAGCTGCCCGACGCCTACAAGTCCATCAACGAAGCCTTCGTGCACGCCGGCGCCCAGAATGAGTGCAAAGTCACGGTGCGCAGCATTCAGTCGGACCACGTGACAGCCGAAAACATCGGGCAGCTGCTGCACGGTGTGGATGGCGTCCTGGTAGCGCCCGGCTTCGGGGAGCGGGGCTTCGAGGGCAAGGTAGCGGCCATCAAGTACGTGCGCGAAAACCGGATTCCGTTCTTTGGCATCTGCCTGGGCATGCAGTGCGCGGTAGTGGAGTTTGCCCGCAACGTGCTTAACCTGGAAGGCGCCTCTTCCACCGAAATGGACCTGGCTTCGCCCTTCCCCGTCATTGCCATGATGGAAGAGCAGAAGAATATAACTCAGAAAGGCGGCACCATGCGTCTGGGGGCATACGACTGCGAACTGCGCCGGGGCTCGAAGGCGGCCAAAGCCTACGGCCGCAACCACATCAGTGAGCGGCACCGGCACCGCTACGAGTTCAACAACCAGTTTTTGCAGCAATTCGAGGAAGCTGGCATGGTGCCCTCGGGCGTAAACCCCGACACCGGGCTGGTCGAGGTCATCGAAATTCCGAACCATCCGTGGTTTGTGGCCGGGCAGTTTCACCCCGAGCTGAAAAGCACGGTCCAGAACCCCCACCCGCTGTTCGTGCGCTTCGTGAAAGCTGCCATCCAGCACCACAAGAACGAGTTGTAGAAAACTAGAGTTACCCGTGTCATTGCGAGGAGGCAGAGCCGAAGCCATCCGTCCTCTGCGTAATACGACACTGCCATTTACTAGAAAGCCCTTTACCACCTAGCGCGGTAAAGGGCTTTTTCGTGGGCGCATCGCACGTACTGGCTCGGTGCTAGCTTGCCGGACCCAGTTTGGTAGCGGCACCAGGCATTGGCTGCCGCTATGAGTGGTCAGGCACTCAGGAAATACGTTGTTTTCAGGTACTCCCGGAGCGAAATAGGCTTGCGGCCCAGCAGCCGCTCGACGGTATCGTGCGGCTCAGCCAGCATGCCGTGCCGGGTGGCGGCCCCCCATTGGGCGAAGAAGTTCGCGACGGGTTCGGGGAAGCCGGCGGCTACTTGCTGCGCGATATAGGGCGCCAGTTCGCTGCTGTGGTAGGTGATGGGCCGGCCCGCTAACCCGGATAATTCTTGGGCGATGTCGTGAAACGAATAGGCCTTGCTTCCAGTTAGAGTATACTCTTGATTGTCATGACCTTCGCTGGTCAGCAGGGCGGCCGTGGCGGCGGCCAGGTCGGTGCGCTTAACGAATGCTATCTTGCCTTCTCCCGCCGGAAAACGTATCTCTGCATCCGGCACCTGGCTTCCAATCAGGTACCCAAGGCCTTCGAAGTAATAGCCGTTGTGGAGAATGGTGTAAACCAGCCCCGACGCTTTGAGGTAGGCTTCCGTGGCTAGGTCGCTTTCTGTGACCTCGGCCAGCACAAAATCGGAGCTGCGCTGGATGCTGGTGTAGAACAAATGACTCACGCCGGCTTCCTTGGCGGCGTCGATGACGTTGCGGTGCTGGCTCACCCGGTCGGTAAAGGCTACGGCAGAAACCAGCAGCACCTTCTCGATACCCCGAAAGGCTCGTACCAGTGCGGGGTAGTCAAAGTAGTCGGCTTGCCGCACGTCTACGCCCCGCTCCGCAAGGTCGGTGGCTTTGCTGACGTCGCGCACCAGGGCGGCGATTTCCGTAGGCGGAGTGGTTGTGAGCAAGCAGTCGATGGTTTCGTGGCCCAGGCCACCGGTGGCTCCAGTTACTAGAATCATGGAAACAGAAAGTAAAAACCGCTCCTGCTTGGTCGGCAAGAAGGCGATGTGGTGAAAAGAAGGCTACACCAAGCAGCTACCGGCAGGGACCAAACCTGCGTATATTTGCTTGTAATTTGCAAGTGTAAATATGCAACATATTACTTGCGAATTGCAAGTAAAAACACTTTTTATGAAAGAGCTAAAACAGCGTTCTACCTGCCCCATCAGCACGTCGCTCGATGTACTCGGGGATAAATGGACTCTGCTGATTGTGCGGGACATGGTGTTTGCGGGTAAGTCAACCTATGGGCAATTCCTGCAGTCGGCCGAAAAAATGGCGACCAACATCCTGGCCGACCGCCTGGCTGGCCTTGAGGCGCAGGGTATTGTATCCAAGGCCGTGGCCGCCGACAAGAAATCAAAGTTCACCTACCGCCTGACGGAAAAAGGCGTGGCTATCGTCCCCATCATGGTTGAACTCATCCTGTGGGGAGCTCAGCATTGCTCCACCCTTGTTGACCCTGGCTTGCTGGCAGAACTCCAGACTGAGAAAGGTGTAGCCGTGGAGAAGTACCAACAGATGGCCCGCGAAAAGGCCCTGGCGTAACCAGCATGCGCCTTTCCCACCGACTGCTTTCCGCAACCCACCGGAACGTAGCAAGTCAGAGTCTTGGCGTATAAGTCTGTCCTTTTGGAAGAAGGGTCCCATACCGCACCTTCGGCCTTCTGCCAAATACGCCGGTTGGCGAATATTCTACTGCCATTCCCGACCTTTGCCCCGGCTAGCCGGATTTTTGAGGCAAGCCCGGCTTTCCCCGTACCTTTGTGTTTCGCGCCGCCCGGCGCCCCTCACTTTTTCCCGTCAGTACCTTCCTTCGATGGACAAAAACCAAGCAACCGGCCTGTTTATTATCTCGGCCTTGCTCCTCGTCTACCTGTTCTTTTTCTCGCCTAAGCCGCCGAAAGAACAACCCGCCGCTAAGGCGACCACCGCCGCCAGCAAAAATGGTTCGGCCGCGGCCGCCGCGCCCCTCGACTCGGCCACGGCCGCCCGCACGCTGGGTGCCTTTGCCGCTGCCGGCCAGGGCACGGCCCAGCAGGTGCAGCTCCAGAACCCCAACCTGACGGTGACCTTCTCCACGAAGGGCGGCCGGGTGGAAGCCGTGCGCCTGAACAAGTACAAGACCTTCTTCGGCAAGCCGATGGATTTGCTCGACGCTCAGAGCGCCCAAATCGACACGCGCTTTCGCACCACCGACGGCCGCACCATCAAGCTCTCGGACCTCTACTTCCAGCCCGCGGCCGCCCAGGCCGTTACGGTTGGGGAGCGGAAGGGCCAGCGCCTGACCTTCACAGCCGCCGTGGCTGGGGGCAGCATCGAGCAGGAATACACCTTGTTTGACGATTCTTACGAAGTTGGCTATGCCCTGCGTATGCCCGGCATAGCCAACACGCTGGCCGCCGAGCCACTTACCTTCAGCTTCCTGGACCACGTGCGCCAGACTGAGCAGGACGCCAAGCAGAACCGCAACCACTCGACCATCAATCACTACCTGGCCTCTGATGACCACGGCGCCCTGGCCGAGGCTTCCGAGAATCCCGAGGAAATCAAGATTGCGGAGCCCCTGAAGTGGGCCGCTCACAAACACGACTTCTTTATTGCCGGTATCATCGCCGACAACCAGTTCAGCAACGGACAGTTCAACTCCAAGGTCGACCTGGAAGACTCGACCTACCTCAAGACGATGAGCTCCACGCTGGCTATTCCGGTGGCCGATGTGCAAGCTAACAAGGCGACTTTCCGCTACTACTTCGGCCCCAATTCCCTGCCGGTTCTGGAAAACGTAGCGCCCGGCTTCGAGCGCA
The DNA here is from genome assembly GCF_022919135.1 of Hymenobacter cellulosivorans. Classification (NCBI taxonomy): domain Bacteria; kingdom Pseudomonadati; phylum Bacteroidota; class Cytophagia; order Cytophagales; family Hymenobacteraceae; genus Hymenobacter; species Hymenobacter cellulosivorans. The sequence goes on from NZ_CP095049.1 coordinate 5,575,814, forward strand.
ACGTGTACCTGGGCTGGGGTATTTTCCGCTGGGTCAACAAGGGCGTGATTCTGCCCGTGTTTCACTTCCTGGAGCAGTTTATCGGCTCCTATGGCATTATCATCGCCCTGCTCGTGCTGCTCATCAAGCTCGTGACCTGGCCTTTGACCTATAAAACTTACGTGTCGCAGGCCCGCATGAAGGTGCTCAAGCCCGAAATCGACCAGCTCAAGGAAAAGTACGGCGACGACCAGACCAAGATTCAGAGCGAGACGATGAAGCTCTACTCCACCTTCGGAGTAAGCCCCTTGGCCGGCTGCGTGCCCACGCTGCTCACCATCCCGATTCTGCTGGCCATGTTCCAGTTCTTCCCCAACGCCATTGAGTTGCGCCAGGAGCAGTTCCTCTGGGCCAAGGACTTGAGCAGCTACGACGTATTTATCAAGCTTCCTTTCTACATCAAGTGGTACGGCGACCATGTCAGCCTCTTCACCCTGCTGATGACGGCTTCCACCCTGCTCATGACCTGGCAGAGTAACCAGGTCAACACCCAGATGCAGGGCCAGATGAAGGTAATCGGCTACGTAATGCCGGTTATCTACATGTTCGTGCTCAACAGCTTCGCCGCCGGCCTGACCTGGTACTACTTTGTCTCGAACATGGTCACGTTTGGGCAGCAGTTCATTACCCGCAGCTTTGTGGATGAAACCAAACTGCGCGCCCAGCTCGAAGCCAACAAGGTCAAGAACAAGGACAAGAAGCCCTCGGGCTTCCAGGCCCGCCTGGCCGAGGCCATGAAGGCCGCTCAGGAGCGCGAGGCCCAGGCCAAGCAGGGCGGCAACGAGCCCCGCGAACCGCGGGAGCCGCGCGAGCCCAAAGGCGACAAGCCCCGCAAGCCCACCCGCCGCTCGTAGCCCACGCTGAGCTCCGCTCTTTTTTCCCAACGCCCTTCTGCCGCCCGGTGGAAGGGCGTTGTTCATTTCGGGCTTTTTCGCTGCCGCTTACCGGCGGCTTGCCAGGGTTTTGTCCAACTCCGTTCCCTCAATTATCAGCCACTTACTCTCGGTTCACCATAAGCCCTGACTGAAGTTTGTCTAGAAGCAGTCTAGAGCCATTCTGGAAGCAGACGAGAAGCAGCATGGTTCTACCCTGACTTTACCCGCCGCCTTCCATCCAGGTAAAGCACAACTTCGTAGGTAGTAGGTGGCAGGGAGCTCTTGGTTAGTGGCTCGTTTTTTGGAACTTACCTGGCCGCTCACCTCTTTAACGCCCCGACTATGCGCCTCTCCTTCCTGTTTCTGCTGGCCGCTCTGCTCGGGGCCGCCAGTAGTGCCCCGGCCCAGAATCTGGTGTCGGATAAAAATAAAACCAAGACCAAAACCGTTTCGCTGAGCCGGACCCCGGTCAAAGGCAAGGTGAAAGTGGTGACCAAAAAGCCTGTGGCAGCCAAGAAAGTAGAGGCCGTGCCCGTCATCGTCTTTCGGCGCACGCCCTGCTTTGGTACTTGCCCCCACTACGAGGCCACGGTTTTCTCCGATGGTCATGTGTCCTACATCGGCTACCGCTACGTGCCCCTGACGGGGCCCCACGAGCTGAAAATCCCCGTGGCAACCGTCAATACGATTATGGACGATGCCCGCCGCCTCAACTTTGCCACTTACGAGGAGCGCTACTCCCAGGGCTCTACCGACCTGCCCGCCACTATCCTGAGCATACGCCAGCCTAACGGGCAGCTCAAAACCGTGCAGGCCGAAGAAGGCACCCCGCCCGAGCTCGAAGCACTGATGAAATACGTAGCCGCCGAAATCGAGAAAGTATCGGGCGGCACCAACGCCGCCGCTGACCGGTAGTTCGTTGCTGGTTGTTTGGTATTAGTTGTTGGTTGTTCGTTGTCAGTTGTTAGGGCGGTCATCCTGAACGCAGTGAAGGACCTTTCCTTTCCTGAGTGACAAGTACCCTTAAATGTGCAAGAGCCCTTTACCGCGCGGGTGGTAAAGGGCTTCTGTGCGTTGATACTAGCCTTTGCAGGGGAAGGTAAGGAAGGTCCTTCACTGCGTTCAGGATGGCAGCCCTAACGACTGACAACTGACAACCAACAACTAATCACGAACCTAAAACTCCACGATAAAGCCGATGGTGGGCGTAACCAGGGCGCTTTCGTTGTCGATGAGGATGGGCAGGGCGTTGGCGCCGTCGGGGCGCAGGGCCTGACCGTCGGTGCTCACGAAGGCCGAGTTATCGGGGGTACGCTGGAAGCTGTAGCTGGGCGTGGCCGGCGACTTAGCCAGCAGCACGTTCTGCACGTCGACGTAGAAGTCCAGGGTCAGACGGCGGAAGTTGTACTTCTTGTCGAGACGGAAGTCGACCTGCTGGAAGGAGCCCAGGCGCTGGGTGTTGAGCTGACTGTAATCCAGAACCCCGGTGCCGATGGCCAGGTAATTCTGGCGTGACGCCTCCAAATCGAAGGGGGTATAGGGCGAACCAGCGGCGAAGCGGTACTTAAGGCCCACTTCCCAGTTGCGCCCCAACTTCCGCCCCAGCAGCCCCGACACCAAGTGGCGCGAGTCCCAGGCCGAGGGTTTGTAGCGCCCATCAAGGCCGCTGAACTCACTGCGAAACACGGTGTACGACACCACGGCGAAGGTTTTGCGGGTCAGCTTCTGCTGAAAGAAGAACTCCCCGCCGTAGGTGCGGCCCCGGCCGGTACTGGTCACGGCCTCGTTGCCGAGGGCCGCAAAGTCGCCGCCCAGGTTGGCCAGTGAAATACCGTCGCGCACACTCACCGGGTAGTGGCTGTACTTCTTGTAGAAGCCTTCCAGGGTAAAGCGGGTGTTGGGCCGGGGCAGCAGCTCCAGGCCAGCGACATAGTGGTCGGAGCGAATGTAGCGGTTGTCTTGGTTGACCAGCCCTCCATTAGCATCCCGGAAACCCAGAATCGTGGACGGCGGAATCTTGTAGTAACGGCCCACCGAGGCGTTCAGGTTCAGCTTATCGGTCAGGGCGTAGGCCGCCGATACCCGGGGCGAGAGGGTGCGGAGCAGGTTACGGCCGTCGTTGGTAAAGGAGTTGCCATCTGTGCGCACCCCGGCCGAGAGCGTAAGCCGGCCCGAGGGCAGCAACGTGCGCGTGGCCTGGGCAAAGGCCCCGAAGCGGACAAAATTCAGGTCGGAGGCAAACCGCACCGTGACTTCCGGGGCCACCACCGCGCCCTGCGCATCCCGAATTTCGCTTCGCAGGCGGCGCTGAAAGCGGTTGTCGTAGTGAATCAGCTGGCCGCTGGCCCCGTAAGCGTACTGCCAGCGGCCGGCCGTGCGGTTTACGTCCACGCGCAGCTTGTTTTCGGTTTCGCCCGAGCGAGTGAGCAGCACCCGGTTGGCCTCGTCCTTGCTTTTGCCTGACTCAAACAAATCGAGCTTGTTTTCGAGCTGGGTGCGGCTCAAGGCCACGTTCAGGTAGCCGTTGGGCAGCAAGTGGCGCAACGCCAGGCCAGTGGTGTAGTTCCACTGGTCGTAGGTGGGCGTGGAGCGCAGCACGTACTCCTTGTCGGGCGAGGAGTTGCGCGGGGCGGCCAGCTCGAAGTGGTCTAAAGCGCCCAGCCCCAGGGCCGTCAGCGTGGTTTTCTCCGAGAGCTTGGTCGTGACCTTAAACTGCGAATCCCAGTAGTTGGGCCGGATGGGCAGGTCCAGGGCCTTGAAGAGCAGCTGCAGGTACGAGCGGCGCAACGACACGAGAAAGGTCGTGTTCTTAGCCAGCGGGCCTTCCAGGGTGCCGGCTACCTCGGTCCCGCTCAGGCGCACGTTGCCCTGAATCCGCTCGGGGTTACCGTCGCGCTGCCGGAATTGCAGCACGCTGCTCAGGGCGTTGTCGTAGCGGGCCTCGAAGGCCGAGCTGCTCAAGGTCACGTCCTCGATAAATGACACGTTCAGGATGCCGGCCGGGCCACCGGTGCTGCCCTGGGTGGCAAAATGGTTGATGACCGGCACCTCAATGCCGTCGAGGTAGTACACGTTTTCGTTGGGGGCCCCGCCCCGGATGATGATGTCGTTGCGGAAGCCGGCCGTGCCCCCGGTACCGCCCCCACCCACGCCGGGCAGACTCTGTACCACTTTCGAAATGTCGAAGTTGCCGCCCGGGTAAGTCTTGATTTCCTCGGTATTGAGGCGCTGCACGCTCAGGGGCGTTTCGGCCGTAGCCACCCGAATGGCCCGGCTAGCCGTCACGGTGACTTCGCCCAGCTGCTTGGCTCCGGCACTCAGCTCCAGGTTGATGATGTTGGCGTTGCCGCTGGTTACGCTCACGTTGCTGCGCAGCAGGGCCTCGTAGCCCACAAAAGAAGCCCGCAGGTTGTAGGAGCCCGTAGGCACGCCGGCCAGTTTGTAGCGGCCCTGCTCGTCGGTGGCCGTACCGAAGTCCGTGCCTTCCAGCACCACCGTCACGCCTGGCAGCACCTCCTGGGTGGCCCGGTCGCGCACCGTCCCACTGATTTGTCCTGTGGTTTGGGCCTGGAGGTGAAAGGTGAGGCCAAGCAGCAGCAAGAGCAACCAGTAGCGGTGAAGCATGGAGAATAGGGCTGGGTGAATATACCAACAACCGTTAGCCAACGCGTGGGTTTAGCCCGCAGCCACATTCGCCCGAAATAAGCGCCGCCTCGTCTCTAGTCTTTACGCACCCGCTCCAGCACCAGCTGGTTCATGGGGTTAGGCGTCAGGCCGCGGATGTTGTTCTGCGTCAGGCGCACGACCTGGTCGTAATAGAGCGGAATGACGGGGCTTTCTTCCACCACCATCCGGTCCATTTGCTGGTAGAGGGCGTAGCGTTTTTGCACATCCTGCTCCCGGATAGCCCGCTCGTAGAGCTGGTCGTACTCGGCACTCTGATAATGAGTTTTGTTGGGGCCGGCTGGGGCGAAGTTCTTGCTGTAGAACAAGGCCAGGTAGTTTTCCGCATCGGGGTAGTCGCCCAGCCAGCTCTTGGTAAAGAAGGCGGCCCGGCCATTGTCCACCATTTCCTGCTGGGCCGCCGACTGGTTTACCTCAATACTTACCGTGACGCCCACCTCAGCCCACTTCTTCTGTAGGTATTCGCACACTTCCTTGCGCTCGGCCACCGTGCCCAGGCGCAGCTTCAGCGGATTATTGGGCCCAAAGCCCGCGGCCTGTAGTAGCTCCCGGGCCTTCTGGGGCTGGTAGGTATAGCCGGGCACCAGCTTTTCACTGTACGAGGGCAGCGACGACGGCACAAAACCCGAGTGGCCCGGCACGCCCACGTTGTTGAGGAAGTAGGCAATCAGCTCGGGCTTGTTCAGGGCGTAGCTCAGCGCCTGCCGCACCCGCCTGTCGCGCAGAGCGGGGCTAGCCGCATCCCCGCGCAGGTTCGTGGGGTCGAGCTGAAAGCCCAGGTACTCGGTGTTTAGGTAAGGCGCTTTCTGAAGCCGAAACTTGCCCTGAAAATCCTTCCGTACGGTGCCGTCGGGGTGCATGATTAAGTCCCGGCTACCCGCCCGGATACCGGAGAGGAAGTCGAGCTTGCCCTGCATAAAAGTCAGGAACTCGGTTTTGCGGTCCTGGATAAAGCTGATCTGCACCGCATCGACGTAGGGCAGCTGCTTACCCTGCTCGTCCTTTTTCCAGTAGGTCGAGTTGCGGTGGTAGATGATGGCGTTGCCCTCGTCCCACTCCTTGAACCGGAACGGCCCGGTGCCCACCGGGTGCTCCCGGAAGTCCTTGCCGTACTTCGCCACGGCCTCCCGGGGCACCACATAGGCATAAGGCATGGCCAGAATGCCCAGAAACGGAATAAACGGTGCCTGCAAGTGGATGCGCAAGGTGGAGTCATTTACGGCCACGAAGCAGGTATCCGACGGCTCCCCCGCCCCGTTTTCCAGCACTTTGCCCCGGAATATCCAGCCGCCGGGGCTGGCCGTCGGGGCATCGAGCAGGCGGCGGAAGCTATACACGAAATCCTGGGCGACCACTGCCCGGCCCTTGCCCCCGGCAAACACCTCGGCGTCGTGAAAGCGCACGTCGGGCCGCAGGTGAAAGGTGTAGCGCTTGCCGTCGGGGGAAATTTCGTAGCGCCGGGCCACCGAGGGCACCGGCTGCAGCGTCGAATCCAGCTCCACCAGACCGTTATAGAGCTGGGTCACGGCCCAGATATTAGCTTGCTTGTTCGAGAAAGCCGGGTCTAGAGAAGTCAGAGCTTCGGGCTGATTGTAGCGAAAAACTCGCCGCGCATCGGTGGTTTGCGCCGGGCCGCCGCAGCTGGCTAACGCCGTGAGCAACGGGACAACATAACCAGCAAAACGACGGGCGGACAACAGCATGAGAACGGGGGAATCGCTTATATTTGTGCAAAACTACGCGTATAGCTATTAGCTTTTGGCTAATAGTTGTGGTCTTTCCCTTCGCCGTGTTTTTTTACGGTTGCTTTTCCTGAGCTCCGTCCCGAAAACCACCGCCCTACTGCTCTTTCCATGAACCTGACATACTACGGCCACGCCAGCTTTCTCCTCGAAACCGGTGGCAGCAAAATCCTTTTCGACCCCTTCATCCGGCCCAACCCCCTAGCCAAGGACATCGACGTAGCCGCCATTCAGGCCGACTACATCTTCCTTAGCCACGGCCACGGTGACCATGTCGCCGATACGGTCGAAATTGCCCAGAACACCGGCGCCGAGCTGCTGGGCATGGTCGAGCTGCTGAGCTGGTTTGGGGAGAAAGGCCTCAAAGCCACCTACCAGATGAACCTGGGCGGTACCGTGAAGCTGCCCTTCGGCACCGTGAAGCTGGTAGCCGCGGCCCACAGTTCCTCCCTGCCCGACGGCTCCTACGCCGGGCTGGCCGCGGGCTTTATCATCGAGTCGGAAGGCAAGACGCTGTACTTCGCTGGCGACACGGCCCTGACCTACGACATGAAGCTCATCGGCGAGCGGTACAAGCTGGATGCGGCCCTGCTGCCCATCGGCGACCATTTCACGATGGGCATCGACGATGCGCTGGTAGCCGCCGACTGGACCGGCACCAGCAAAATCGTCGGCATGCACTTCGACACCTTCCCCCCCATTGCCATCGACCACGCCAGCGCCAAGACTAAGGCTGAAGCCGCCGGTAAAGAGTTGGTGCTGATGCAAGTCGGGGAAACAATTTCGCTGTAAAGAGTTCTGGGCTGCTTAAGTGCGGCCAGCTTTTTACCTTTGAACATTAACTATCGACAAGCTAACAGCTATCTTTAACGTAGCTCACAGCTTCTACAACTCATGGGAAAAATCATTGCGGTAGCCAATCAGAAGGGCGGCGTTGGCAAAACCACCTCGGCCATCAACCTGGCGGCCAGTCTGGCGGCGCTGGAGTACCGGACGCTCCTGGTGGATGCTGATCCGCAGGCCAATGCCACCTCCGGCGTCGGCTTCGACCCGAAGGACATCGAGAACAGCATTTACGAGTGCATGGTGGATGGCATCAATGCCCACGACATCATCCTCAACACTAATATCCTGCCTCACCTCGACTTAATGCCCTCCCACATCGACCTGGTGGGTGCTGAAGTAGAGATGATCAACCTGCCCAACCGGGAGGAGAAGATGAAGGATGCCCTGCGCCCCCTCGTCGACCAGTACGACTTCATCATCATCGACTGCTCCCCTTCCCTGGGTTTGATTACGGTCAATGCCCTCACGGCCGCTCACTCGGTAATCGTGCCCGTGCAGTGCGAGTACTTCGCCCTGGAAGGCCTGGGCAAGCTGCTCAACACCATCAAGATCATCCAGAGCCGCCTCAACGAGGAGCTGGAAATCGAGGGCATCCTGCTCACCATGTACGACGTGCGCCTGCGCCTCTCTAACCAGGTGGTGGAGGAAGTAAAGCTCCACTTCCAGCAGCTCGTCTTCGACACCATCATCCCCCGCAACGTGAAGCTGTCGGAGTCGCCCTCGTTTGGCATTCCCGTCATCCTGCACGACGCCGAAAGCAAGGGCAGCATCAGCTACCTGAACCTGGCCCGCGAAATCGTGGAAAAGAACGTGGAAGCCGGTACACCCGAAGCCACGGAAACGGAAGGCGAGGCGGCGTAAGTGTTGCTGATTTTAGTAAAACAAGAAGGCCGGCGAGATTCGCCGGCCTTCTTGTTGTTTGTTAGGGTCCAGTAACGCTTTTGCAGCTATTTCCCCGCCGGGTCTTTTAGCGTCCGCAACGACGAGCCGCGGATCAGCAGGTCAGGCTGGAGCACGATGCGGCGGGGCGAAAACAGGGCACTGCGCTCTTCCAACATCTCCAGAAACAGCCGCACGGCCGCCTGTCCCATCTGTTCACAGCGCTGGTCGACGGAAGTCAGCATGGGCTCGGTCATGGAAGTAAACGTCTCATTGCTGAACCCGGAAAGCGCAATGTCCTGCGGAGCCCGCAGCCCCTGCCGCTTCAACTCCTGTAAGGCCCCAACGATGGAAAAGTCGCTGGCGGAGAAGATAGCATCGGGACGTTTCTTAAGCTGCAGCATGCGTTGCATACCGGTCACGCCGTCTTCCTGGGTCATGTCGCAGTGGTAAATCAGCTCCTCGTCCACGGGCAGCCCCGCTTCTTGCAGCGCATCGAGGTAGCCCAGCCGCCGGTTCTTGTAGATATTCAGGTGCAGCGGCCCGCCGAAATGCGCAATCCGGCGGCAGCCCTGGGCAATCAGGTGCTTCGTAGACTGGTAACCACCCTCCCGGTCGTCGATAACCACGGCGCTGACATCGAGCCCATCCAGCACCCGGTCGAAGAAAACCAGGGGAATTTCCTGTTTGCGCACCTTGTCAAAATGCCTGAAGTCAAGCGTATTGCGGGCCAATGACACCAGAATCCCTTCGACCTGGGCGCTGAGCAGGGACTCAATGTTTTTCTGCTCGTGCTTCACGTCCTCGTTCGACTGGCAGATCATCACGTTGAAGCCCGCCTTGGTGGCCACGGTTTCAATGCCTTTTACCACCATGGTAAAGAAGTGGCCATCAATGTGCGGGACAATGACTCCCAATAGGTTGCTGCGGCCCTTGCGCAGGCCCGCGGCCATGTGGTTGGGCTGGTAATGCAGCTCCTGGGCCAGTTTCCAGACCTTTTTCTTGGTAGCTGCGCTGATAGTAGGATGGTCGCTCAGGGCCCTGGAAACCGTGGACACCGAAACGCCCAATTGCTGCGCCAGATCTGAAATTGAAGCTTTTGTGCGGGCCACAACCGTAGTAAATTGAAAATGAAGAAACCGGCACTCCGTACCAGATGTGCAACACTTACGCAAATAACCGGCCAACCAATGCAAAATTTGCGGAGAGCCCGCGCTTTTTTGTTTTGCACTAGTACCTGTATTGCCTACCAGAACACATTCCTCCCGCGGATTCCTTACGGCAAAGGTTGCGGCGTATAGCTCGGTCCCTGGCAACGAGGCCCTTGAGCAGTCCAGGCCAGTTTGTCGATGCACAACTGCCGCTCTTTCATGGCCTTATCCCAGGCATGATACACCAGATATTCCGTCTTGCCATCCGGACTCAGAACGTGGGAATGGTGCCCCGGCCCGCGCACATGGCCTTCCACGGCGTGCAGCACCCGCGGCCCTTTTTCGGCACCCGTATCCGAATAAGGCCCCATAATCGAGTCGGCCACGCAGTAGTCGACGCCGTAGCGTGGGGTCAGGAAGTTGGCGCCGCTGTAAAAGCAGTAGTATTTGCCGCCATGCTTGCGTACAAAAGGCCCCTCCAGCGTATGCCACTCCGCAAAAGTGCGGTTGTCGTAAAGCGGCATCAGGCGGTTTTTCTCAAACACCGTCCAGTCGTGCCGGGCCCGCATCACCGTGCGGCCTTTCCCGGCCAGGCGGGTCATATCCAGCAGCCGGTCGACCACCAGACCGGTACCCGGTCGGTAGCCATTGTCCGAGTCAATAAAGTCGCGGGCGTAGAACAGATACCACTGCCCATCAGTATCCTGAAACGGGTGGGCATCTATGGTAAACTTGCTCTCGGGCACGTCGAGTAAGGCCACCTGCGTGTAGGGACCTTGCGGAGTTTTGCTGGTAGCCACATGCAGCCGGTGCCCCACTGCCGCCCCAATCGCGCCACCGCCCATCGAGTAGTACATATAAAACGTGCCCTGATGATAAATAACCTCCGGAGCCCAGAAATCGGCTCCAGTGGCTCCCTCCGGCGGGGTGAGGGCACCCCCAGCCGGCTTCCAGTCGACTAGGTTAGCTGAGGTAAGTACTGTAAAGATGCGACCATCGGCAGTGCGGCCCTGCCCGGTGGTACCAAAGGCATAGTAGCGACCCTGATGGCGGAGCACAAATGGGTCGGGAAACTGGCCTGCATACACCGGGTTGGTGTAAGTCCGGCCCGCGGCGCGGGCTACGGCCTGGCTATGCAGGGCCAGAGCAGCCAGGCCGCTGCTGGCTTGCTGCAGGAAATGACGACGTGAGGGCATAAGGAAAGGTTGGTGGGAATAGCAGAAAGGATGTTACCAAAGAGCTGCATTCAAGCTGACCGTAGGTCAGATCATTTCCGCCGAGCAAAACAAGGCATGAACTGCAGCTGGCGGGGCCGACAAACTCGATTACAGCCCTTTTTCTTTAATGCCTGCGCATTCGCTTTTTGGCAATGGCTGAACAATATGCAAACGTTTGCGTTAGAACTTACGTAGAAGTGCTCACTACAGGTACTATCACCTTGGGCAAAAAAGCTAAGTAGCAAGCTCAATGCTCTACACCAAGGGACTGCAAAACCTGTAATAGCAACGCCTGAACGACAATATAGAATATATCTCAGAAAGATGAGCACTATATTTCTCCCCATACTACTACTGCGGCACACTCGCCACTGCTTACCGCAGATAGCCAACTTCTTACCAATCGCACGCAAACGTTTGTAATTAGTCTCGCTCGTATTGTATGAAGAAGCTTCTACTAGGTATCTCCTTACTGCTGGCCTGTAGCAGTACGTACGCTCAAAACTCTAAAACCAGAGGCAATGGCTCTGTCGGTAGCGCCGCCCAGACTGCTGGCCAGCGTTGGACGACAGAAAGGGCGCAGGCTTGGTATAAGGCTCACCCCTGGATCAGCGGAGCCAACTTTACGCCCAGCACGGCTATCAACCAACTGGAAATGTGGCAGGCCGATACCTTCGACCCAGCTACCATTGATCGGGAACTGGGCTTTGCCGAAGGCATCGGTTTTAACACGATGCGGGTTTTTCTGCACAGCCTGGCCTGGAAGCAGGACCCGAAAGGCTTCAAGGAGCGGATCAATGCTTATCTGGCCTTGGCCGATAAGCACCACATCCAGACGATGTTCGTCTTTTTCGACGACTGCTGGAACAAGCAGGCTAACGTGGGGGCTCAGCCCGTACCGAAACCGGGAATTCATAACTCTGGCTGGCTTCAGGACCCCGGCGACCCTGCCTCCCGGGACTCGGCCACTTTTATAGCCCTAAAGCCCTACGTGCAAGACGTGCTGAACAGCTTTAAACACGACAAGCGAATCTTGCTCTGGGACTTGTATAATGAGCCGGGCAACTCCGGCAAGCTTACTTCTTCCCTACCCCTGCTGCGTAATGTTTTTGCCTGGGCCCGGGCCGTAAACCCGGATCAGCCCCTGAGTGTGGGCCTGTGGGCCTGGGATTTTCAGGCGCTGAATACGTATCAGGCGCAGCACTCCGACATCATTACGTACCATAGTTACGATGATGTCCCGGTGCACCAGCGCCTGATCGAACTACTGGAAACGCATGGCCGCCCCCTGATTTGCACCGAATACATGGCCCGCCCCCGTAACTCGCGCTTTACGACCATCATGCCCATGCTCAAGACCCAGAATGTAGGGGCCATCAATTGGGGGCTCGTTGATGGTAAAACCAACACTAAGTATCAGTGGGAAACCCCGATTCCGGATGGCAGTGAGCCTGCCGAGTGGTTTCACGAAGTATTTCGGCGTGATGGCACTCCGTATCGCAAAGAGGAAACTGAGCTGATTCGTAAGCTAAACGGGAAGTAGGCTGACTACTAGCACAGGCCTCACCGGGCCGCCCTGTATGAGTTCAAAGATCAATACAAACGCAAACGTTTGCGAGCAAACAAGCTCTTCACTAGTAAATAGTCATAACCAGTAAACCACTGCGTTATGAGTTATCTACTATAAACATTTCATGTATTTCCTTGACATTCCTTTAATTTGTCTCTATAGTTACAGGGTAATATACCCTCTGGCTTCCCTTAAATGCCAGTGAGACCCGCCCGCTGGTGCCCTGCGCAGAAGCCTTGTCTTCTGAAAATCTGCCTTTTTTCCGGCTTACAACGCAAACGTTTGCAATTCCTCTTGTTTTCTGCAAACGATTCCTACTCCTCTTTCTCTCCTTCCACCTAATCCTACCCATTCGTGTTATGAACAACTCCTTACTCAGAATCCGTAGGTTGCCAGTGCCCGCAACCCTATGTGGTTTGCTCCTGCTCCCAACGGTATACGCCCAGGCAACTGCCCTGCGGTTGCCGGCGGCTCCGTCCGCGGTGTACTTCGCGCCCGTGGCGGCTCCCGTCAGCGGGCGGGTGCTCGACGAAAAAGGCCAGCCTATGCCGGGCGTAACCGTACTCGAAAAAGGCACTACCAACGGGGTGACGACCGATGCCGATGGGCGGTACACGCTCACGGTGGGCGATAATGCCACCCTGACTTTTTCCTTCGTGGGCTACCTGAGCCAGGATGTACCCGTCAGCGGGCGCAGTGAGGTGAACGTGGCTATGGGAGTAGATGCCAAGATGCTTACCGACGTGGTGGTAGTAGGGTATCTGACCCAAAACCGTCAGGATGTGACCGGCTCGGTGGCCAGCGTAAGCGCGCAGGAAGTGCGCCGGGCACCGGTAGCCTCTGTCGGAGAAGCCATTCAGGGCCGGATGCCGGGCGTGCAAGTGACCAACTCAGGGCAGCCGGGGCAGGCTCCCAGCATTAACATCCGCGGTCTGGGTACCATTGCCAGCGGCAGCGGTCCGCTTTATGTTATCGACGGGCTATGGGTGCAGGGTCAAGGAGGACAGCGCGACTTTAACCCTGCGGATGTGGAGTCGGTGCAGGTACTCAAAGACGCCGCCGCGTTAGCTCCGTATGGAGCCTCGGGCGCAAACGGCGTAATTATCATTACCACCAAAAAAGGCAAAGCCGGCACCACGGCTGTCAACTTCAGCGCAAACGGTGGGGTGCAAAACCTGGTGCGGCGCCTGGATCTGATGAACGCAGCACAATGGGCCGCTGTCAACAACCAGGCCTACGACAATGCCGGGCTACCGCGCCAGCCATTTGCCGCCAACATTCCGGCCGGCGTGGACACCGACTGGCAGGAGGAGTTCTTTAAGCAGGGCTCTGTTCAGGACTACAACCTGGGCTTTTCGGGGGGCGGCCCCAACTCTAATTTCAACGTATCGGGAGGCTATTTCAAGCAGACTGGCACGGTGCAGGGGCCGGAGTTTGAGCGTTACAGCTTCCGTGTTAACACGGGCTTCAACCGCGGACGGTTCCGGTTTGGGGAAAATGCCATGCTTTCGCGCACCAACCAGACCCGCCTTAACGTCATTCCTTTCTATGGCTCACCGTTTTACAACGTGGTGCAGATGCTACCCGTCAACTCGGTGTATGACCCCACCACGCCCGGCGGCTACGGCATCGGCAACGCCAATGCCAGTACGTTTGGCCTGAACCCGATTGCCTCCCAGGATCTGCTCAACGACACTGGCACCTCTAACCGCTTGCAGGGCAACGTGTATGGTGAGGTATCCATTTTCGACTTCCTGCGCTACCGCCTCAATCTCGCCACCGAGTTCCACGCCTTCCACGACCAGCAGAAGCGCCAATACGGCAACTGGCGGCAAAACGACATCACTCAGCTGTCTAACTTCGGCGAAAACCAAGGCAACGAGTTGTTCGGCATGGCCGAAAATACCCTCACCTTCGACCGCAGCTTTGGCAACCACAATCTGACCGTGGTGGGTGGCTACAGCCAGCAGCGCTTCCGCCAAGAGTTTACGCGCGGCGTGAACTTTGGCTACGGTACCGGTCCCGTCTACTATTGGGCGCTGGATGCCGGCAGCCAGACGCCGCAGGCCATCGGCTCGTCGTATGAATGGGCAAAGCAGTCGTTTTTTGGACAGGTCACCTACGACTACGACCAGCGTTACCTACTCACTGCTGCTTTCCGCCGCGACGGCTCGTCGCGCTTTGATCCGAACAACCGCTGGGGCAACTTCGGCGCCGCGTCAGTGGGCTGGCGCGTGTCGAAAGAGGCCTTCTTTGCGGGCATTACCGCCGTTTCTGACCTCAAGCTCCGGGCTTCGTACGGCCGCCTGGGCAACGATTTGCTGAATGGGGCTTACGGTGGCTCTTATTTGTCGCAAGGCTTCATTAATACCAATGTCAACTACGCATTAAATGGCAGCGTTCAAAATGGCAACGGTGCCATTCAGACGGCGTATGCCAGCACGGGCATTCGGTGGGAAGACCGGCGCACGACCAACGTAGGCTTCGATGCGGGCTTCGTCGACAACCGCCTGACGCTGTCGGCCGACTACTACGTATCGCAGACCAACGACGCGCTGATCAACCCCAACTTGCCCCTGACTTTCGGCAACGCTGGTCCGAACCCGTTCCGCAACCTGGGCAAGCTGGAGAACAAAGGCTTTGAGGTAGTTCTGGGGTACAACGATAACCGGAACACTTTCCGCTACGGTGCTACAGCCAACCTGACCACGCTCAAAAACACGGTGTTGGACCTGGGCAGAGCTGGCGGTGAAGGCAGCGGCGCGGCCAACTTCTTCAGCGGTGGCCCCCGCGACATTACCCGCACGGAAGTGGGCTACGAGGTAGGCTCGTTCTACCTCTATCAGTTCGACGGCATTTACCAAACCGGTGACGCCAACATCCCAACCGGCCTAGCTCCTGGGGATGTGCGCTATAAGGATATCGACAACAACGGCGTCATCAATGACAAGGACCGCTCCCACGTGGGCCGGGTGTTCCCGAAGCTGCAGTATGGTCTGAACCTGAATCTGGGCTACGGTGGCTTCGACCTGACGGGGTTCCTACAGGGCGTGCAGGGCAACGACGTGATGAACTTGAGCAAGTTTCTGACCGACAACACGGCCGACAACAGCAACTACCGCGCAGATTTCAGCCCCTGGACGCCGACCAACCCATCTAACACGACGCCCCGCGCCATCAAATCGGGTGGACCCCAGAACGGTGACGCCGCCGGCAACAATGCCCGGTTTAACACGACGCGCTGGCTGGAAGATGGCTCTTACCTGCGCCTGAAGAACCTGCAACTGGGCTATACCGTGCCCAAAGCCACGCTTGAAAAAACCAAGTATGTGGCCTCCCTGCGCGTATTTGCTACGGCTCAGAACCTGTTTACGGTAACCGACTACACCGGCTACGACCCCGAAACCGTGGGTAGCGGAGCCTTCAATACCCTGGGCAACAACCTGGCCCGCGGCGTCGACGAAGGCTCCTACCCCAACCTGCGTTCCTTCACGCTGGGCATTCAGGCTGGCTTCTAGGCCCTTTCCACTCATCTACATCATCCACGGATATGAAAGCTTCTTTTTTGACTCGGTTGGGCCTGGCCAGTGTATTACTACTGAGCGCCACGGCCTGCGAGAAGGATATTCTCAACCAGGTGAATCCCAACTTGCCGACCTCGGAAGGTTCTTTTAAGACTAGCGACGACGCGGTGAGGGCAGCCAACGCCTGCTACGCCGGCCTGCAAGGGCTGGGCATGTACCGACGCTGGCTCAACTTTGCCTTCGACCTGCGCGATGATACTGGCTTTAGTCAAAGCCCCTGGGGCGAGTTGGCCGACTTCACGCACTTCATCCAGACGAACTACGACTTTGAGGTGTCGAACAACATCTGGCGCGACCATTACCGCACTATTTACCGCTGCAACCAAGTCCTGGGCAAAGTGCCCAGCATTCAGGGCATGGACGCGACCCTGCAAAAGCGGGTACTGGCCGAAGCCCGTTTTTTGCGCGCCTTGTGCTACTTCAACCTCGTCTCGCTCTACGGCAATGTGCCGCTAGTACTGGCCACCGCTACCGACCTGAACACTGTGCCTCCCCAAGGCAACGAAGCCCAGGTGTGGTCTCAGGTTATCAGCGACTTGCAAGCCGCGCAAGCCGATCTGCCGGTATCCTACACCGGCAACGATATAGGCCGGGCCACCAAGGGTGCGGCCACGACGCTGCTGGGCAAAGCTTACATGCAGAACAAGCGCTGGGCCGATGCGCAGGCGCAATTTGCGCAGGTTATCAGTTCGGGCAGATACCAATTGGCGGCTAATTACACCGATAATTTCCGCCACACCACCGAAAACAACTCGGAATCTATTTTCGAGGTACAGTTCACCGACGAAAAGAAAGGTGGCAATGATGCCGGTAACGGCCCCGATGCTACTTCCTCGCAGGGCGGGCAGCGCTCCCAGTTCTGGGGCGTGCCCGGCTATGGCTTCAACGACGGGGAGGTGCGGCCCTGGGTGGTGCGCGAGTTTTTGCAGGAGCCCACGGCTACCGGGCAGCGCGACCCGCGCCTGGCCGCTACCGTGTTCTACAACCGTAAAGATCAGACGCAGTTTCCCACGGCCCTGGCCTCCGATGCCGATACGCTGGTATACGGCGTAGGATTTCTGACGCGCTATGGCAACGAGGCCCGCAACCGCTCCCGCGTGTACTGGCGCAAGTACCAGACCGACTACTACCGCACGTTCGAGGATTTTGACTCGCCCATTAACCATCGGGTGATGCGCTACGCCGATGTGCTCCTGCTGCAGGCGGAGGCGATGAATGAGCAGAATAATCCTGCCATGGCCATTCCGCTGGTAAACCAGGTCCGCCAGCGGGCCGGCCTGGCGCCGCTGCCTGGCACTCTATCCCGAGAGGCCCTGCGCACCCAGCTGATGCACGAGCGGGTGACGGAACTCACGGGCGAGGGTGTCCGCTGGTTTGATCTGCAGCGCTGGGATCTGCTGACCGATGCGGCCAAGGTAAACGAGCTCAAGGCCCGCGACCCTGACTTCAATAATTTCATTGTTGGCAAGTCGCGCCTGCTGCCGTTGCTGCAAACGGAAGTCGACCTGAACCGCCTGCAACAAAACTCGCAGTGGTAGCCTGGTTCTGCTTCAGAAAATGAAAGAGCCGCTCCGCCCCCGTGCCGGAGCGGCCCTTTCATTTTCTATTTTCCAGCGGCACGGCATTGCCAGGCCACTGCCATGCTTGAGGTATGGGCTTTTATGCTGCCCCATTTTTTGCTCCTTACTCCTTCCCGTATGTTCGCCCTTTCCCGCCTGCTCCCGCTAAGCCTGCTGGCCCTGACCCTAGCCTGTCAGAAGTCTGCTCCGGCCCAGCCCACCGTGGCCCCGCCCACGAACACCACCTTTACCAATCCGCTGCTCCCGGCCGGCCCCGACCCCTGGGTCATCCGCCGCGGCGACACGTATTACTACATGCATACCACCGGCAACAACCTGGTGATTCGCAAAACGGCGAAAATGTCGGAGCTGGGCTCGGCCGTGAGTACCGTGGTCTGGACGCCCCAGCAGGCCAGCGTCACTCAGCGCGACATCTGGGCTCCGGAGCTGCATTTCCTGGATGGCAAGTGGTATATCTACTATTCTGCCGACCCGCTTTGCTGCGACGGACACCGGATCAACGTACTAGAAAATGCCAACGCGGACCCCACCACCGGTGCCTGGGTCGACAAGGGTCGGATTGCCGTGCCGGGCAACGACCTTTGGGCCATCGACGGGACGGTACTGGAGCAGAACGGTAAACGTTACCTGCTCTGGTCGGGTCATGAGGTGGCCAACAGCCAGGTGCAGCGCCTCTACATTGCCGAAATGAGCAACCCCTGGACGCTCATTGGCCCTCGGGTCGAGCTTTCCAGCCCGCAATACAGCTGGGAACGAAACGGCAGCCCGGCCGTCAACGAAGGGCCTGAAGTGCTGAAGCACGGCGACAAAACCTTCATCGTTTACTCGGCCAGCCACTGCAGCACCGATGACTACGCCCTGGGCCTGCTCACGGCCTCCGCCACCGCCGACCCCCTGAAGCTTACGTCCTGGACCAAGTCGGCCACGCCGGTGTTTGTTAAGAACCCAGCCGGCCAAGCCTACGGTCCTGGGCACAACGCCTTTTTTCAAAGCAAGGACGGCACCGAGGACTGGATAATCTACCACGCCAACCCGCAAACCGGCCAGGGTTGCGGCGACAACCGGAGCCCGCGGATGCAGAAGTTCACCTGGAATGCCGACGGCACGCCTAATTTCGGCTCCCCGGTAGCCGTCGGCACCGCTTTGCCCAAGCCGGCCGGCGAATAAGCGTGACCCGCTTTCCATCCGCTACTTTCTTTCCCACAAGCTGCTTTCTTCATGGTCTTTCCCCTCAAAAATCCGCTGGTACTTAGCCTGGGCCTTATGCTCGGGGCTTGCCAGAGCGCCACTACCAGCGTCAGCACGCCTACCGCCACTACCGCCGAAACCGTAGCCGAGGCTGATGTGCCCGCCCTGAACATCGTCAACCCGGTACTGGCCGGCGACTTTCCCGACCCGTCCATTACTAAGGTCGGCGACACGTATTGGGCCACGGCCACCTCGTCCAACTGGGGCCCGGCCTTTCCCCTGCTCCAATCCACCAATCTGATTGACTGGAAGCTTGTGGGCCACGTGTTTCCCAAGGAGCTGCCCGCCTGGGCCGACTATTACTTCTGGGCCCCGGAAATCAGTCAAGAAGGCAACAAGACCTACATCTATTATACGGCCCACAAAAAAGGCGGCAACCTGGCCGTCGGCATTGCCAGCGCCGACCGGCCCGAGGGCCCCTACACCGACCACGGCCCGATGGTGGCCCAGCCCGACGGCTCCATCGATGGTTTCCCGATGCGCGACGAAAACGGCCAGCTCTACCTGATCTGGAAAGAGGACGGCAACAGCATCCAGCAGCCCACCCCTATCTGGGCCCAGCGCCTGAATGAAGAGCACACGGCCCTGGTGGGCGAGAAAAAGGAGTTGTTTCGCAATACCGCCCCCTGGGAAGGCAACCTGGTGGAAGGCGTCTGCATGATCAAGCGCAACGAGTATTTCTACGCCTTCTATGCCGGCAACGGCTGCTGCGGCCACACCTGCACCTACGGCATCGGGGTAGCCCGGTCCAAGAGCCTGCTTGGCCCCTGGGAGAAGTACGACAAGAACCCCATCCTGACCAAAAATGAGAAATGGGCCTGCCCCGGCCACGGCACCGTCTTCAACCGCGGCAAGCGCTGGTACATGCTGCACCACGCCTACGATACGAACAGCTTCGAGTTTGTGGGCCGTCAGGGTGTCATCAGCGAGTTTACCTGGACAGCTTCCGACTGGCCCGATTTCAAAAACAGCAACTCTATTCCGACCCGGTCGGCCCCGGTAGCACCCCGCGCCTTCAACGACGAGTTCGACCAACCTACGCTGTTACCCTCCTGGCAGTGGCCAATCGAGGAGCGGCCCACCGTGGCCCTGCAGGGCGGTAAGCTCCTGCTCCGGGCCCGGCCCCAGCACAGCGGCGCCGTCTTGGGCCAGCACACCCTCACGGCCGAGTACACCGCCACCACTACCCTGCTTAGCCCCGCCAAGCTGCCCGCCGGCACCGTCGCCGGCATTGCTGCCCACGGCGACCCGGAAAACACCCTGGCCCTGACGGCCGGTAGCGGCAAGCTCCAGCTTTGGCAGCTCGAAAAAGGCAAGCAGAAGACCCTGAGCGAAGTAAAGCTTCCCGCTACGGCCGCCCTCACCCTGCGAATGCAGGCCCAGGGCGGCAACCAGTTCCAGTTTGCCTGGAGCACGGATGGCGGCAAAACCTGGCAAAACCTGCCCGGCCTCACAGCTCCCGTCAACGGTACCTATCTGCCGCCCTGGGACCGGGGCGTGCGGGCCGGCGTACTAGCTAAAGGCCCGGCCACGGCCACGGCGGTATTTGAAAGCTTCCGCCTCGACAGCCAGCTCCCCGTGGCCCAGGCCACCGGCAAATAGCCCGGCTCGGTTATCCAGCCAAGCTTTTACTTCTCATGATATAAGAAAGGCCGACAAGATTTGTCGGCCTTTCTTATGCGCTTATACCTCTTCGAGTGACTATACTTGTCTGCTTTGCTGCGAACCTGCCTGCAAAGCCACAGTATAATTTATGATGCTGCATGGCTTCAGCGTTTCGCGCTCCGGACGCAATGCGTTGCCACTCCTTCGACAGGCATTGTAAAGAGGTTACACGCCATTGCGCTGGTCACGGGGCGTTGTTGTAGCTACTGTTTCTTTGTCGTCTTTGTCACGGCAGCCGACAGCTGCTTCAAGCCATTGACTGCCAGCCTCCCCCGCCAATGTTCCACGACTATTTCTGTTGCGTGGAACATTTTTTCTGCCGCTTCCCGGTCGTTTGTGTATTTTTGAATCCTGCTTTCCCCTGGCACTGGGTGGAAACGGAATGTCGGTATGTCAGAGAAGAACGAAGAGAAAAACGCTCCGGCGGCTCCCGCCGCAGCCAAACGCAAGATTGGCGGCCTGGGCCGCGGCCTGAACGCCCTCATTGAAGGCAGCTACGAAAAGAAAAGTGAGCGGGTGGGCCTGGTGCCTCATCCCATGAACTCCGTAGGCTTCATTCCCGTCGGCCAAATCGAGGCAAACCCCTACCAGCCCCGCACCCACTTCGACCAGGAGGCGCTGCAGGAGCTGGCCGAATCCATCAAGATTCAGGGCATCATCCAGCCCGTGACGGTGCGCCAGACCGGCACCAACGCCTACCAGCTTATTTCCGGGGAGCGGCGCTTGCAGGCTTCCAAGCTGGCCGGCCTCGACTCGATTCCGGCCTACATTCGCAAGGCCGACGACCAGCAGATGCTGGAAATGGCCCTGATTGAGAACATTCAGCGCGAAAACCTCAACGCCATTGAAATTGCCCTCAGCTACCAGCGCCTGGTGAGCGAGTGCAACCTCAAGCAGGAAGAGCTCGGCGACCGGGTTGGCAAAAACCGCTCGACCGTCACCAACTACCTGCGCCTGCTCAAACTCCCGCCCGATATTCAGATTGGCCTGCGCGATACGGTCATCAGCATGGGCCACGCCCGCGCCCTGATCAACATCGACGACGCCGAGCAGCAGCTGGCTCTGTTCCACCGCATCGTGGCCGAGGAGCTGTCGGTGCGCAAGGTGGAGCAGCTGGTACGCGCTGGTTTGGCCTCGCCCAGGAAAGCCGACGCCCCCAATGCCCAAGCCGTGCAGGATACTCAGGTGGTTATTCCGGTGGCCGAGCTGCGCCGTACCGAG
This sequence comes from Hymenobacter cellulosivorans, assembly GCF_022919135.1. Lineage (NCBI taxonomy): Bacteria > Pseudomonadati > Bacteroidota > Cytophagia > Cytophagales > Hymenobacteraceae > Hymenobacter > Hymenobacter cellulosivorans. The sequence goes on from NZ_CP095049.1 coordinate 5,597,115, forward strand.
CGGTTCCTCTCCGACCGGTTTGGCAGCAAAGTATTGGTGAAGCCCGGGCCCCAGGGCAATGGTGAAATCAAAATTGCGTTTGACTCGGTAGAAGACATGCAGCGCATTCTGCATATTCTGCAACCTGCTTAAACCCTATTTGATGACCGGCAATCGGAGCCAACTACCCGCGGTAGTCGCACTGCTCACCACGCTGCTGGCCGTCACGACCTGGGCCCCGGCCCGGGCCCAGGTCGTGACGGCCGGCCCCGACTCTTTGGCGGTAAGCACGCCCATCGTCACGGACTCCGCCCGGCGCACGGCCTCCCTGTTCGGCATTGCTATGACCCGGCCCTCCAAGGCCGGGCTGCTAGCGGTTATGCTGCCCGGGGCCGGCCAGATTTACAACCGCAAGTTCTGGAAGCTGCCACTGGTGTACGGCGCCATCGGTGGCACGCTCTACGGCGAGTTTTTCTACCAAACCCGCTACAAAGAATCCCTCACGGCGCTGGAGGACTTCGCCCAGGGTCGCAAGCCTTCGGGCCCGAACGCAGTCCTGCTGACGGACAGCACCCGGGCCGAGCGCTACCTTCGGGCATACCGCACCCAGCGCGACGTATTCATTGCCTACACGGCAGTGGCTTACGGCCTGACCATCCTCGACGCTGTCGTCGACGCCCACCTCAAGGACTTCGACATCAGCGACGACCTGGGCTTGCAGTGGCAGCCGACCCTGATCTGGATGCCCACGGCAGCCCTTACGCCGGGCTTCTCCCTTACTCTTACCTTGAATAATACGCGCTCCAGGCGCCCCCTTAAATGAAGCTGCTCCTGATTGGCTACGGCAAAATGGGCCAGGCCATCGAAGCCCAAGCGGTGGCCCGCGGCCACCAGATTGTTGGTATCGTCGACCCTACCCGTCCCGCCGTAAGCATCACCGATTTCGACTCTTCGACCGTGGACGCGGCCATTGAGTTTACCCACCCCGATGCGGCCTTTGCCAACGTCATGGCCTGTCTGCAGCAGGGAATTCCGGTGGTGTGCGGCTCCACGGGCTGGCTGCACCACTTTGCCGAAGCGCAGGCCTTGTGCCAGCAGAAAGACGGTGCCTTGTTTTACGCTTCCAACTACAGCGTGGGCGTCAATCTGTTTTTCCACTTCAACGAGTACATCGCGGCCAAAATGCATCAGTTTGGCGGCTACGACGTGCAGGTCAAGGAAATTCACCACACCCAGAAAGTCGACCAGCCCAGCGGCACGGCTCTAACGGCGGCGGAAGGCATTCTGCGGAATTTTCCCGGCAAAACTACTTGGCGCAACGAAGCCACCCAGAACCCGAGCGAGCTGGCCATCATTTCGGAGCGCGAAGGCCAGGTGGTCGGCACGCATATCGTGACCTACACCTCCGGCGTCGACCAGATTGAACTCTCCCACGAGGCCCACTCCCGCGACGGGTTTGTGCTGGGCGCCCTGCTGGCCGCCGAATGGCTGCCGGGTCATCGGGGAGTGTTTGGAATGAAAGATTTGCTGGGATTGTAATACGGTTGCCGACCAGGGCGCTGGCCTAGCGGGCAGCCCAGGTTGGTGAGGAGCTATGTGCTGCCGACGTAATTATTCAGATATTACAGCGTTCTAATGCTGCCTGACCGGGCCGCAGATTCGCTTTCATCTTGCCGACTTATGGCTGTTCAATCCTGGGAGGAGCGCCTTGCCGCTGCCAACGCCGCTGCCACTACTAATAATACGACCTCGACGCCCCACAAAAAGCCAAAGGGCTTCTTTCGGGAATGGGGCGACGCCATCCTGTTTGCCGTCGTGGCGGCGACCCTGATTCGTTGGGCAACGTTCGAGGCCTACACCATCCCGACGCCCTCGATGGAACACTCCCTGCTAGTAGGCGACTATCTGTTTGTGAGCAAGCTGCACTACGGGCCGCGCACTCCGCAAACCCCGCTTCAGGTTCCGCTTACACACCAGACGGTGTGGGGCACCAGCCTGAAAAGCTACTCCGATGCTATTCAGCTGCCCTCCTACCGTCTGCCCGGCTTCTCGGAAGTGAAGCGCAACGACGTGGTGGTTTTCAACGTGCCCTTCGAAGACCAGCACCCCGCCGACCTGCGCACCAACTACATCAAGCGCTGCGTAGCCGTAGCTGGCGACGTACTGGAAGTAAAGGACACCCAGGTGTACGTGAACGGCAAGCCTGCCGAGAACCCGCCCCAGAGCCAGAACCGCTATTTCCTGCAGGTAAATGAGCCTGTGCGCGACAAGGTATTTCAGGAGCAGGGCATTTCGGACTTCAACAGCCCCACAGGCGTACCCCAGGCCCAAATGACCCAGATGGGCCCCGCCTACGTGGTAGATGCTACACCCCAAACGGCCGATTATTTCCGCAAGCAACCCTTCATCAAAGGCGTCGTGCAGGATAAGGCTCCGGCCGGACAAGGTGAAGCGGAGGTGTTCCCTAACAACCCCGACTACCCCCACAGCACCCCCGTCTTTACCAACGTAGCCAAGACCTGGAACAAGGACAACTACGGGCCTTTGCAGCTACCTAAGGAAGGTCAGACGGTGCAGCTGACGCCCGAAAACACGCCTATATACCAGAAAATCATCATGCGCTACGAGCACAATGAGGGCGTGACGATGCAGAACGGCGTGCTGCTGCAGAATGGCAAGCCCCTGACTAGCTATACCTTCAAGCAGAACTACTACTTCATGATGGGTGACAACCGCCACGATTCGCTCGACTCGCGCTACTGGGGCTTCGTGCCCGAAGACCACATCGTGGGCAAGGCCGTGCTAATCTGGATGTCGGTAGACCCCTACGCCGACGCCTTCCATAAAATCCGCTGGAGCCGTTTGTTTAACTTCATTGACTGAGCCACGGATTCGTCGGATTTTCTGAATTAGTTTGATCTTGTAGACGATTAGCTAGAGTTCAATAAAAAGGCCACCCGCTCGGGTGGCCTTTTTGTTTTCCTTACCACTCTATCGGTGGCTGGCCATGCTGCTGCAGGTAAGCGTTGGTTTTGCTGAAAGGGCGGGAACCGAAAAAGCCCCGGTCGGCGGCGTAGGGCGACGGGTGGGCCGAGCGAATAACCAGGTGCTTTTTCTCATCGATGACCTCGCCTTTCTTCTGGGCATAGGCCCCCAAAGGATAAAGACGACGTGTTCTTTCTGCTGAGAAATTTTCTGAATGACGGCGTCAGTGAACTGCTCCCAGCCTTTCTTTTGGTGGGAGCCGGGCTCCTTGGCTCGCACTGTAAGTGTGGCATTGAGCAGCAACACGCCCTGCTGGGCCCACCGGTCCAGGTTGCCGCTGGCCGGTGGCGGGGTGGTCGGAATATCATCCTGCAACTCCTTAAAGATGTTTTGCAGGGAAGGTGGCGTCCGTACGCCCTCGGCCACGGAGAAAGAAAGGCCGTTGGCCTGCCCCTTGCCGTGGTAAGGGTCCTGGCCCAGGATAACGACCTTGACTTGGTCGAACGGGCAGGCATCAAAGGCGTGGAAAATGGCCGGGCCGGGCGGGTACACGGTCGTTGTGGCGTATTCGCCCCGTACGAAATTCAGCAGATGCTGAAAATATGGTTTTTCGAACTCGTCGGCGAGTACCTTGCGCCAGCTTTCTTCTATCTTTACGGACATAAGGGGAAAGTTTTTTTGCGAATTGGCCCTCCCATTCGGGGTGCTGCTGCGTAGATAAACCAAATTCCGGACACGGTTGTTAGTCCTTCACAGAACCGCACAGGAGCCATGAATACGACGACTACGCAGGGCGTTACCGTTAGCGTTACGACCAATTATTTGCCGGACTATTCCAGCCCGGCTCAGGAACACTACGTGTTTGCCTATAAGATTGATATTCTCAACGGCAGCGAATACACCGTGAAGCTGCTGCGCCGCCATTGGTACATCTACGATGCCAACGGTGTCGTGCGCGAAGTGGAAGGTGAAGGCGTAGTGGGCCAGCAGCCCGTGCTGGAGCCCGGCGAGTCGCACCAGTACGTGTCGGGCTGCAACCTAAAGTCGGGCCTGGGCAAGATGTGCGGCTCCTATCAGATGGAACGCCTCGTGGACGGCCGTGAGTTCAGCGTCGAAATTCCGGAATTTACCTTGGTAGTCCCCTACCGTCTGAACTAGATTTTTGGTGCTTCGAGCCTGGTGCCTGGTGCTTGGCTCGAACGGTAACTTTACCCTACCAAGCACTATATCCCAGGCACTAAGCACCGATTCTTGCTTTTCCAGGCTTTCAGTTACATCCGCTTTTTGTTCCGCTCGGGGAATGCACATGGGTTGCATTCCCCGTTCGTTTTTGGACTCTACACGCAAGTCATCAGTGCCGACAACGTCCGGGCTGCTTACGCGCCCATTGAAGCACGCCGGGCACAGCTTCGCCAGGATGATACCCTAATAACGGTGCGCGACTTTGGGGCCGGCTCCCATACCGGGGCGGGCCGGCAGCGCCGCCTGAGCAGCATTGTGCGCACAGCGGCCAAGCCCCGCCCCTTCGGCCAATTGCTATATCGGCTGGTCAATCATTTCCAGCCCCGCACGATTCTGGAACTAGGCACGTCACTGGGGCTTACCACTGCCTACCTGGCCTCCCCCGATTCCCGGGCCCGGGTTCTAACGTTCGAAGGCTGCCCGCAGACCGCAGCCGTAGCGCGGCAGACGTTCGAGGGACTGAACTTGCACAATATCGAGGTAGTCGAGGGGAACCTGGATGAGACGCTGGCCCCAGCTCTGGCCGCTCTGACTGCGCCACTGGACTTCGCCTTTTTCGACGGCAACCACCGCTATGAACCTACCGTGCGCTATTTCGAGCAGTGCCTGCCCTACCGCACCGAGCAAAGCGTGTTTGTGCTGGACGACATTCACTGGTCGGCCGAAATGGAACAAGCCTGGACGACCATCAAGGCGCACCCCGACGTGCGCCTCACCATCGACCTGTTCTTTATTGGGCTGGTCTTTTTTCGCACCAATCAGCCCAAGCAGCATTTCACCCTACGCTTTAACAATCTAGTAGACAAGCTCCTGAACCGCGTTAAGCCGCTAGCTCCCTAGCGTTTTTTAGTGGTCTGTTCTTAGTTGTCCGTTGTTAGTAAGAACGGACAACTAAGAACAGACCACTAAACTCTACCGCACAGCTTCCCGCACGCGGGTGAGCTTCACCAGCAGGGCCTCTAGCTGGTCGAGAGCCAGCATGTTGGCGCCGTCTGATTTGGCCGTGGCAGGTGTAGGGTGGGTCTCGATGAACAGACCGTCGGCGCCAACGGCAATGGCGGCTTTGGCAATGGTTTCAATCAGGGCGGGCTGGCCGCCGGTGACGCCGCTGGCCTGGTTGGGGCGCTGCAAAGAGTGGGTTACGTCCATCACCACGGGCACGCCAAAGCTGCGCATGGCAGGCAGGTTGCGGAAGTCCACCACCAGGTCAGAATAGCCGAAGGAATTGCCCCGGTCGGTAAGAATTACGTGCTCATTGCCCGACTGCTTAATCTTGTCCACAGCAAACTGCATGGATTCCCCGTTCAGGAACTGGCCTTTCTTTACGTTGACGACTTTGCCGGTTTTGGCGGCCGCAATCAGCAAATCGGTTTGTCGGCACAGGAAAGCCGGAATCTGAAGCACGTCCACGTATTCGGCCGCCATGGCCGCCTCGTCGGATTCGTGGATGTCGGTCACGGTAGGCACGCCGATTTCGCGGCTTACTTTCTGCAGGATGCGCAGGGCCGTTTCGTCGCCGATACCGGTAAAGGAATCCAGGCGGGAACGGTTGGCCTTGCGGTAAGAGCCCTTGAAAATATAGGGAATCTGGAGCTTGTCGGTCATGTGCTTCACCTTTTCGGCGATGCGCAGGGCCATGTCTTCGCCCTCAATGACGCAGGGTCCGGCCATCAGAAAAAACTGACCGGAGTTGGTATTGCGGAAGTGAGGCAGCGCGGCGGTGAGGGACTCTATCATAGGTAGTTTCTGGAAGTGTAGCAGACAAAGGTCGTCAGAATCTTAGTTGGCACCTGTTTTTCTACGGCGATTATCCGAAAGCCAGGGCCAAGGGATGTCACGAAACAATGAAATAACGGCCCAGAGCAGCACGGCGCAGAAAACAAAAAAGATTGGGTAGACGTCCGCATCATTCGGCGTCATGAACTCACCGGCCGCCGACTGGGTGCGCACCCGACCAATCGAGTTATAAATGCCGTAGCCCCACAATGCCGTCAGCAAAGCTAGCAGCAGCGCCACACTGCCAAGTAGAAGCTTGAGCAAGAGCAAGAGCAGGTTCCACATTGATCTTCGGTTAGCCTGCTTTTTTGCGCAGGCACATATATAGCTCCTTGCCCTGCCGGGGCTTGATAGAATTAAAAGCCGGCGCGAAATGCACGAAGTCGAAATAAGGCGCGAAGTAGGCTTCATACTCGACTCGGCTCCCACCAAACGGTGGGCCGGCCGCAGCAAACTCGGTGTCGAAGAGCAAACCCATGAGCGTGCCGCCGGTCCGGAGCAGCGCGGCGCACTGCCGGGCGTAGTCGGGGCGTAATCCGGGGTTCAGGGCGCAGAAAAATGTCTGCTCCACGATTAAATCATAGGCTGGCACGGTGGGTAGCGCAAAAAAATCCTGTTCCACCAGATGTTCGGCCGGAAATCCGGGAACCCGCTGGTGCAGGTCACGTAAGGCTTCGGGAGCAATATCGGCCACGAAAACATTCTCAAAACCGGCAGTATGCAGATATTCAGCCTCATAGCCCCGACCAGCACCCGGAATCAGGATGCGGGCCGCGTGGGGCAGGCTCATTTGCTGAAAATAATCGCGCAGGGGCGGCGTTATCGCGCCAGCATCCCAGCCGGTTTGCCCGGTGTTGTAACGCCCGCTCCAGTAGGCGGCATCAAGCTCTGAATCCGAATGCATGCGGATGTAGTATTTATTCGCGAAACTTGCCTAGGTAGGCAATCCCTTTATTTTTGTGCATAAAGGTAACCCACCGTCCGGACTGTCCGGGCTTCATTTAACCCTTTCCCGCAATGGAACAAGACCAAAGCTCCGAGCCCAAGAACAACAACCGCGTCCTGCTGATAGTGGCCCTGATCCTGGTTCTGCTGGGCATTAACGGCGTGCTGTTTTATATGAACCAGCAAAAGGGCGCACAAAATGAACAGCTCACAGCCGATATCAAAGTCAAGGATGCCAAGCTGGAAGAACAGATCAAGCAATACGAAGCGCTGAAAGCCGATTTCGAGCGCCAGAGCCAGGAAGTGCAGGGTATGGGCCTGGCCAACGACTCGCTGGAAGCCAAAATTGCGTCCATCAATGCCGATCTGCTCAAGCTGCGCTCCTTCAAGGCCGGCAGCTTTTCTATTTCCGAGCAGCGCCGCTTCAAACAGCGCGCCGCCAACTTCGAAAACCAACTGCGGAAGAAAGATGAGGAAATTGCTCAGCTGAAAAGCGACAATGAAGCCCTCTACACCGAAACCAATACGCTGAAAGAGCGCCAGAACCGCCTTACCGACACAATTACCACGGTGGTGCGGTCCAACCAGGAGCTGACCGAAAAAGTCAATATTGCCTCGCGCCTGCAGGCCGAGAATATCCGCGTGGGCGTGGTCAACTCGCGCAACAAGGAAAAGGACGACGACGATAACGAGTTCAAGGCCAAGCGCGTGGAGAAGGTGAAAGTAACCTTCAACCTGGCCCGCAACGACGTGTCGCCGAAGGAAACCAAGGAAATCATGATGCGCCTAATTGAGCCCGACGGCGCGGCCCTCTACAACCTGAGCACCGGTGGTGGCACCTTCATGATTGAAGGCTCGGAGGCTTTCTACACGGCCAAGCAGGATATCGTGTTCGACAACACCCGCCAGCCCGTGCAGTTCCTCTACGCCAAGGGCGCACCCTACAAAACCGGTCTGCACACCGTGGAGCTGTATTCCGGCGGCGTAATGATTGGCAAATCGACCTTCACACTCAAGTAGGTCGGGGCACTACGCTGCTAGTAGTAAGCCCAATAAAAAAGCCCCGACCTGCGTCGGGGCTTTTTTATTGGGCTTACTACTTTTTATGAAGCTAGCTCCGCCGGAATCTTGGATTCGTATTCGTCCAGCTTCTGCAGCGTCGCTTTAATATTCTCGGTGAGCAACACGATAACCGAGCCCGGCTTGGCCGTTTGCATCACGTGGTCAATGGCGTCCATTTCGTCCTCGATATAGGTGATGGGTAAATCGGCTTTGTCGAGGCGCAGGCCGCGGGTCATGATTTCCTTGAGCTCCTCCTTGGTCTTGCCACGCAAATCCCGGTCTTGCCGCAGAATAATCTCGTCGAAGATGCGGCCCGCCACGCGCGAGAAGCTGAGCGTATCCTCGTCGCGCCGGTCGCCCAGGCCCGATACCACCCCGACTTTGTGAGTAGCCTCGGTAGCATTCAGGAACTCGGCGAATTTCTCAATGCCGTGGGTGTTGTGGGCATAGTCGACGATGACCTCGAAGGTCGGAAACTTGTACACGTTCATACGGCCCGGCGTCTTGGCCGCCGAGGGCACGAAAGTGCGCAGAGCCAGCTTAATGTCATCCTTGTCGAAGCCGTAGCAGTAGCAAGCCAAAGCTGCCGCCAGGCAGTTTTCGATGTTGAACGTAGCCCGGGCCCCAAACGTAATTGGAAACTCCGCGGCCCGGTCGATGCGCAGCTTGTAGCTATTCTTGTAGATGGTGATATAGCCTTCCTCGTACACGGCAGCCAGGCCCCCATTCTCGACATGCTCCCGAATTCGGGGGCTGTGTTCGTGCATGCTAAACAAGGCGACCCGGCACTCCAGCTTCTCGCGCATGGCGTAGGTGTAGTCGTTGTCGGCATTGAGCACGGCCCAGCCGTTTTTGCGCACGGTACGGGGCAGCACGCCTTTTACCTGCGCCATTTCCTCGACGGTGTAAATGTCGCGCATGCCCAGGTGGTCGGCCGCTACGTTGGTCACAATGGCCACGTCGCAAGTATGGAAGCCCAGCCCGGAGCGTAGCATACCGCCGCGGGCCGTTTCGAGCACCGCAAAGTTCACCGTCGGGTCCTTGAGCACAAACTCGGCGCTTTGCCCACCGGTACAGTCACCGCTCTGCAGCTGTACCCCCTGAATATAAATGCCGCTAGTAGTCGTGTGGCCAACTTTGTAGCCCTTGGATGCTACAATGTGCGACAAAATATGTGTCGTCGTAGTTTTGCCGTTGGTGCCGGTCACGGCGAAAATCGGAATCCGGGCGTTTACGCCGGGCGGAAACAGCATGTCAACTACTGGCTCCGCCACGTTACGGGGCAGGCCGTCGGCCGGAGAAATGTGCATCCGGAAGCCGGGAGCTGCGTTTACCTCAATCACCGCACCCCGGGTTTCATTCAAAGGAATGGCAATGTCGGAAGTCAGCACGTCGATGCCGCAAATGTCGAGGCCCACGATGCCCGCCACGCGCTGAGCCAATAACACGTTGTAGGGGTGCACCAGGTCCGTAACGTCGGTAGCAGTGCCACCGGTGCTGATGTTGGCCGTACTTTTCAGATACAGCTGCTGGCCTTCGGGCAATACCGAGTCCAGAGTTAGGTCCTGGGACTTAAGAATGTCCAGAGTGTGCTGGTCAGCCTTAATACTGGTAAGTACCTTTTCGTGGCCAATACCGCGGCGCGGATCCTTGTTCACCTCATCAATCAGTTCCTGAATGGTGTTGGTCCCGTTACCCGTAACAGCGGCTGGGGTGCGCTTGGCGGCGGCAATGAGCTTGCCGTTGACCACGAGCAGGCGGTGGTCGTCGCCCTCAATGAACTGCTCCACAATAACGGCGCGGGAATACACCTGGGCGGCTTTCAGGCCTTCCACGGCATCTTCCCAGTTGGTGATACGAATCGTGGCGCCCTTGCCGTGGTTGCCATCCAGCGGCTTCGTCACGATGGGGTAGCCCAGGTCTTCCACAGCATCACGCAGGCCTGCTTCCGAATACACCGTTGTGCCGGTAGGCACCGGCACGCCAGCATCCTTGAGCATGGCCTTAGTGCGGTTTTTATTGCCGGCCACCTCCACGCCCGCATGAGAGGTGTAGCTGGTCGTCGTGGCCCAGATGCGCTTCTGGTTCACTCCGTAGCCCAATTGGATGATGCTGCTATTCTTGAGCTGGATGTAGGGAATGTTGCGCGAGGCGGCTTCCGACACAATACTCCAGGTGCTGGGCCCCACAAACTCGTCTTCCCGGATTTCGTGCAACTCGTCGACAATGGGCTTCACGTCGACGGTTTTGCCCAGGCACAGGTCTTCCACGAGCTGCACGGCGGCTTCGGCTGCCACGCGCCCGGCCCGCTCTTCCTGGTAGGCAAACACGACGAATTCCACGCCGGCCTGGTGAGCCGGGTACGACTTGCCCCAGTACACGGGCATGCCCGCCATACGCTGCAAAGCCAGCGCCACGTGCTGGATAACGTGGCCCAGCGGTTCGCCGTCCAGAAGCTGCTCTGTGGTCAGAGGTGGGTGCTTATGAACTGATTTTTCGGTTTCGCTGGCCGGGACCTGGTCCAGCTCGGGTAGTAATGTTGGTAATTGCTCGGCTAGGGCCGGAAAGTGGGTCGACCACACATCGGCCTGCTCGCCCAGGTCGACTTTCATTACAATCAGCTTGTAATGCTTGACGGACCAGTAGCTTGGGCCGCGCATCGTGCGCAGGTCAATGATTTTCATAGGTTGAAAGGGAGGGAAAGGATAGTTAGGAGCCCGTTTGTACGCGGGAATGAAATGTAGGGATAATGATTTAGGAAACCCTAGTTTGCCTGATTTTATGCTTTCCCCGCAAACTCTTTCAGTTTCAGCCAATCAACTAGATGACCTCCGTATAAATCGCCGAAAAAATATGTATAGTTTACTATATCAACTGCCTAATAAGCAAAAAACCCCGGTCGGGGCTAATCGACCGGGGCACAGAGCTACTGAAAACAGGAACTAATAAAGAGAGGTGACGAGCGGATTCGAACCGCTGTAGGAGGTTTTGCAGACCTCTACCTAGCCACTCGGTCACGTCACCGTGTGTGGATTGGGTTGCAAAGCTACGGCATATTCTTCCTTTTCCAAATCAACCGGGCGTTTTTCGTTCTTGATATGCTTAATACGTTGGCTTTCTGGCAAAAGAAATACCCAAGCAGGTAACGCTTGCAAGCGCCACAAGAAGCAGGTACCGGTAATTCATAAAAAAGGCCCCGACTTGCGCCGGGGCCTCTTCTATTTTCGACTAAAAGCAAGCTTAGGCTTTCTCTTCGTCTTTCTTGTCAGCGTCGTCGTTGCCCAGTGCGTGTTTCACGGTGTCAACTACGTCGCCAGCAACCTCGGTTACCTTGTCCAGAGCGGCCGAAGCAGCACCGGTTACGGCAGCCAGGATACCACCTTCGGCAGGAGCCTCGGTGGCGGGAGCCTTAGCCTCAGCCGTAGCCTGCAGCTTCTGCTCACCAGCCTGACGCTCGGTGCCCATCATCTTGTCGCGCAGTGCCGACAGAGCGTCCAGGTCACCCAGGGTCGACTTCTCGCCAGCGGCGGGCTTCTTGAGGTCACTCAGCTTGCCTTCACCCTGAGCAGCAGCACCAGCACCGCCGGCAGGCTTCTTCTTGGTGAATTTCGAAGCGCGGCTATCCTCTTCAGCCTGCTGGTTGTAAGCAGCCGTGTGCGACAGTACGATACGACGGTCATCCTTCGAGAATTCAACTACGCGGAAGTCCAGCTGTTCGCCGTTCTCAGCCTGCGAGCCGTCTTCTTTCTGCAGCGACTTAGGATAGGCGAAGCCCTCGATGCCGTAAGGCAGCTCGAGCACGGCACCACGGTCGTTTTTCTCGGTGATGGTAGCCTTGTGAACCGAGCCAGGGGTGAATACCGTCTGGAACGTATCCCAGGGGTTTTCTTCCAGCTGCTTGTGGCCCAGGGCCAGACGACGGTTGGCTACGTCGAGCTCCAGTACCTGCACGTCCAGACGGTCGCCCACCTTCACCATTTCGGAGGGGTGCTTGATCTTCTTGGTCCACGACAGGTCGGAAACGTGCACCAGGCCGTCTACACCTTCTTCCAGCTCTACGAACAGGCCGAAGTTGGTCAGATTGCGCACCAGACCGTTGTGCTTGGAACCTACGGCGTACTTCGTGCCGAAGTCAGCGCGGGTCCATGGGTCTTCGGTCAGTTGCTTGATACCCAGGCTCATCTTGCGGTCTTCGCGGTCGAGGGTCAGAATCTGAGCCTCAACTACGTCGCCCTGCTTGATGAAGTCCTGCGGGTTGCGCAGGTGCTGGCTCCAGCTCATTTCCGAAACGTGGATCAGACCTTCAACGCCGGGGATGATTTCCATGAACGCGCCGTAATCAGCAACGTTCACGATACGGCCTTTCACCTTCGAGCCTACGCCCATTTCGGCTACGAGCGAATCCCATGGGTGGGGAGTCAGCTGCTTCAGGCCGAGCGAGATACGCTTCTTGGCTTCGTCGAAGTCCAGAACAACCACGTTGAGCTTCTGGTCGAGCTGCAGAACTTCCGAAGGGTGCGCGATGCGGCCCCACGAGATGTCCGTGATGTGCAGCAGACCGTCGACACCACCAAGGTCGATGAACACACCAAAGTTGGTCATGTTCTTGATAACGCCTTCGAGGATCTGGCCTTTCTCCAGGTTGTTGAGGATAGCTTCGCGCTGCTTCTCGAGGTCTTTCTCGATCAGGACTTTGTGCGATACTACTACGTTGTCGAAAGCGGCGTTGATTTTCACAACTTTCACTTCCATACGACGGCCGACATAAATGTCGAAGTCACGGATAGGCTTCACGTCAATCTGCGAGCCGGGCAGGAAGGCTTCTACGCCGTCCAGATCCATGATCAGACCACCTTTGGTCCGACGCTTTACCACGCCTTCGAGAATGGTGTCATTCTCCAGAGCGTCGTAGATAGACTTCCAAGCCTGCTTGATCTTGGCCTTCTTGCGGCTCAGGATCAGCTGACCGTTGGAGTCTTCCTGGTCTTCGATGAATACCTCAACCTGGTCACCGATTTTGAGGTCGGTCAGGTCGCGGAATTCCGACAGGGGCACCAGGCCGTCCGACTTGAAGCCGATGTTCAGGATTACGTCGCGGTCGGTGATACCAACTACGGTACCTTTCACCACTTCTTCTTCCTGCACAGTCGTCAGCGTGTCGCCGTACATCTGCTCCATCTCGGCGCGCTGCTCTGCGGTATAGTTACCACCGAACTGCGAAGCTCCGACGTTGTCCCAATCGAAGTTGTCAACTACTTCTACTGCCATAATACTGGTTGATCCTACTATACACGGCCGGCCTAGGATCAAATCCGGGTCCGCGTTATGAGTAACTTCCTGAGGCACAGCCCCAGACCCTGCCACCCTGGCGGGGCGGCAAAGATACGGAGTTTGCGGCAAGTTTACTAGAGCCCAAACCAGCTGAAAAGCATTACTTTGAGCAGATGAAGAACTGGCTGCTGATTGGGGCATTGGTACTGCTGAGTAGCGCTTGCCAAAAGCCTTCTGACATAAGTCTGCCCGACCCCGCATATTACCGCCAGCAGGAGACGCAGGTGCTCGTTGATCTGTTTAACGAAATCATTGCTGCTCATAGAATGGCTCTTCCGCCACTACCCGGTACCCAGGCAGCTGACACAATTGGGATGCCGCTGTACGTTGCTGACTCTCTGTTTGGTAAGAAAAGTCAATGGCCCCGCCACCACAAAGCTGGAACTCACAAGGCAGTTTCTGCCACGCAGAGAAACCTGCTAATGGTCCATAATGACTCGCTGACTGAAACAGTTGCTCTCCCGGGCGCCGTGGTTGCTCTTATAAAACGGCAGGGCTTTCATGTTATAACAGGCCATCGGCGGGGGCATGTGCCGCAGCCAGCTATAGGGATTTCGCTGTCCCGGGTCATCTTCAACCGCGACTTTACCCAAGCCTGTTTTGTGCATTCCCTGGCCTGCGGAGAGGACTGCGCAGAAGGCACGCTGTTATTTGTCCGCAAACAAAAAGGCCGCTGGGTAATTACCCAGCGGCACGGTCTGTGGGTTGCCTGAACCCATTTGCGCAGTTTAACGGCCGAAGGCCCGCGTCACGGACTTGCTTTCGGTGGGCAGCACATCCGGCAAATCAGTGTCGTCGATGATGTAGAGGGGGCGCTGCCGGGAGTTGGCCCCAAGGCGGGCAATGTACTCGCCAATAACGCCGACGGCCATAAGCTGCACACCACCCAGAAACAGGATGCTGACCATAATGGAAGGCCAGCCCGTGCCGGATTGGAGTTCGAAAAACCGGGCGTAGATGGCGTAGAGCATGACCAGAAAGGCCACGCCCGATACTACAAAGCCACTGATGGTAGCCATGCGCAAGGGCAGATCCGAGAAGCTGGTAATACCGTCCATGGCCAGCCCAATGAGCTTGCTGTAGGTGTAGCCGGGCACGCCGCCAGCCCGTTCGGAACGGTCGAATTCGAGGAAGGTCTGGCGGTAGCCAATCCAGGCAATCTGGCCGCGGATAAACTTGTTCTGCTCTGGCATCTGCTTCAGGGCATTCACCACCTTACGGCTCATGATGCGGAAGTCGCCGGTATCAAGTGGAATATTGACGGAGGTGATGCGGGCCAGCAGGCGGTAGAATACTTTGGCAGTGAGCAGCTTAATAGCACTTTCCCCCTGCCGCGTGCGACGCTTGGCGTACACGACTTCGTAGCCCTCCTTGAGCTTCTGGAGCAGTTCGGGAATCAGCTCCGGCGGGTCCTGCAAATCGCCATCCATAACCACCACGGCGGCTCCCGTCGACAAATCCAGGCCGGCCGTAATGGCTATCTGGTGCCCAAAGTTGCGACTGAAGTTGATATAGTGAATGCGCGGGTCGCGGGCCACGATTTCGCGAATCATTTCCAATGACCGGTCGCGCGAGCCGTCGTTTACATATATCAGCTCCGTTTGCAGCGGCAGCGCGTCGAGCACGGCACTCACGCGCGCGTTGAGCGCAGCCAGGTTCGTTTCTTCGTTGTAAATCGGGATGATGATGGATAGATCCACGGGGCTGGGAATGGATAAGTGAAGAGCAGCTACTTGCGGGCGAGGACAAAAACACTCACGCCGATCGGGGCATCGATTAGGCGCAAGAGGCGGTTTTCGATGGTAATAAGATTGCGCAGCAATTTATTCAGCAGCGGCGGCGTCGCAAAGAAATCATCTTTGGCGGGCGTTTCAGTACCAGGAATTACCCGGCTGAGCAACCGCACCACGGCAGTAGGCAGAAACAGGCCTACATTCCAGTAGGACTGGCGCTTGATATGCAAGCCAACTTGTTGCAGGCGGCTGGTGAGTTGTGCGGCCGTGTAGCGGCGGAAGTGCTGATTGATAATATCGTGCTTACCCCACATAAAGGGAAAAGCCGGCACGAATACTAAAAGCTGCCCACCGGGACGCAGCACCCGAGTCCATTCGCGCAGGGCTTGCGCCTCATCGGCGATATGCTCAAGAACATCCGAAGCAATAATCAGGTCGAAGGAGTCGCTGGAAAAGTCCAGGTGGGCCCCATCCATGCACGAGACATTGGTAAGCCCCCGCTCCCGGGCTACGGCCACACCAGCCTCGCTTACATCAATGCCGGTGAGGTTGGTGTAGCCCGTATTGCTTAAGCGCTGCAACAGTGGCCCGCCGGAACAGCCAATCTCCAAAATTTCGGCCGTTGAGGGTAGATGCATTTCCTGAATCAGGCGAAAAACCATGTCGCGCCGAGCTTGAAACCACCAGTAATTTTCTTCAATCTGGTGATATTTTACTTCGTACTCAAGGTTCATTACTGGGTAATATTAAAAGCCCGACCTTCCCACGCACGGCGTTGTCGAAACAGGATGTTGCGGGTCGGGAGTACCCTGAGCAGCGGGGATTGAAAAGACAAAAATGCTGATTTTATTCCGGCTGCCCAAGTTCGAGGGCGGGCCAGAGTATGAACCAGCGGCGGGCTTTACCAGCGGTGGTATACCGACAGAAGTTTAATGCCATTAGATTTCACCGTGTATACCTCGTTGCCCAGCGTGTCGGGGTAGGCTTCGGGGTGGGTGCGGTAACCGGCAAAATAGTAGCCTTTGCGGTCAGTACTGATCTTAAGGCGGGACCGGTCTTCGGGCTTGAGAATGGACAAGTTGTTTTCGAGCAGAATCAGGAACTGGCCGCAGTCGACAGCAATAGAGTCAGAGGAGTCATTGGCCAGCAGCCATTCCAGGCCACGCCGGAACGACAATCCCCAATAGTCCCGCTCAAAGAGCCTCTCGGCGGAATCAGCCGACAGAAAGGAATAATACACCTGCTGGTGCGGGTGCGACTTCACCATACGCCCCAGCGTATAGCCTGCTTCAGCTATTAGCAGGAAACCTAATACCAAAGCCAGGCGCTGGGCAGCCACATGCGGGCGGCTTACCTGCCACACAGCATGTATGCCCCGCACAGCTAGTAGCAGCATGGCTGGATATACAAAGTAAAGGTGGCGCCAACCGTCGTAGATGACGGAGTGCAGCACGACTACCATCAGAATCGGAATAATAAACCAGCCGCTGAACAGCAGGTCCAACCGGCCCTCGACAGTGCGTAGCGGCCGAATGATGCCGCCCCGCAGTAGGGAGTACACGTAGGTGAGGGCACCGACCACGAAAGCCAACGTGTAGGTTACCGGAGTGCTGATGGCAATCCAGACCGGGGTATAATGCCAGGGCAGATTAGTACCCTGAACCACCTCGCCCAGATACAGCAGCGACCCAGCCCAGGCATACTGCCGCATGTTGTCGAAGGCTTGGGCGAAGTTGGCAAATGGAGCTTCCCACAAAAACGGCCAGCCGATGATGGTGAAGATGCAGGTAGCAACGCAATACACCAGAAACACGCGTAGCAGAAGCAGACGGTACTTTTTTTCGGCGGGGCCAAATAACGCTTCCAGCGCTAGCATACCCACCGATAGAGCGAACAGCAGACAACCCAGAATGCGCATGTCGGTAGCCGCCGCAGTGGCTAGCCCGTGTAGCACGGCCCGGCCCAGCGTGGGCCGCTGGAGCAGCCGCACGAGCGTGTAGATGGCTACGGTAAAAAAGGCCATAAACACCAAGTCTTTGCCATTATAGAAAGCATCGGCAAAAATGCGGGGAGACAATACGAGCAGGGCGCTGGCCAGCAAGCCTAACTTCCAGCTGTTAAATCGGATACGCCCCAGATTATACAAAGACCAGGCGCCCAGCATGAAGGTTAGAAAAATGCAGAAGTGCCGCAGCAAGTAATAGGTGCGCGAATCAATGCCGCCTCCTAGGACTTCCACGAAGGCCAGCGGTAGGTGAAACAGCACGCCGTGGTCGATTTCAGGGTGACCGTAAAACTCAGGTACGTTGGCAAAAACCGGCTGCTCGGCCACCCAGGTAGGCGCTACTTGTCCGAGCATATACTTGGCGTTGACCATGCCGTTGACCCGGTCAATAGATTCGTCCCAGGATACCCCGTAGTCCTTAAAAATAAACAGCCCGACCAGCAATAAAACGAGGAAGAAGCCTCCAACCGCCCACTTTCGCTGCTTGTCTTCCGGAAAGTCTTTGAACGTTCTAAGTGACTGATAAAACGGCATATTCTACGCGCAACAATGAATTTGAACGTGCAATATGCATCAAAAAGTGGTTTAGTGGGGCTTGCTGCCCGAGCAGTAGCCGCTAGAATTTGCCAGAATACGGGCTCTCGCAGCCCGGGGCAAACCATCAGCAAAAGCAGCTAGTAGGAACTAGCCTCCCACACCTTTTGGCATTCGGCACAGGACAAGCAACAATGTGCAAAATTTTGGCAATTAGATTATACTTTATCCCGCATTTCACCGGGTTGGCCGTCCAGCCTGTGCGGTTGATCTGGCAATCTCGGTGCTCATGGCCAACACCCGCCGCAAGGGTAGCAACTTGACGCAGGACCCGTCAGTATTAACCCCTACAACCAACTCCCCTATTCCATGAGCTACATCACCGCCGGCAAAGATGCCAATGGCCACGACGTTAAACTGCATTATACTGACCAAGGCCAGGGTAACCCAATAGTTCTGATTCACGGCTGGCCCGCTTCCCACGAAATGTGGGAATACCAGCTGGCCGAGCTTCCTAAGCACGGCAACCGCGTAATTGCCTACACCCGCCGCGGCTTCGGCAACTCTTCCAAAACCTGGGAAGGCAACGAATACGATACACTGGCCGACGATTTGAAGGCGGTGCTCGAAGAGCTGGATCTGCAAGATGTAACCCTGGTGGGGTTCTCGATGGGCGGCGGCGAAATTGCCCGCTACATGAGCCGCCACGGCGGCGCACGGGTGGGCCGCGTGGCTTTCGTTTCGGCCGTGACGCCTTACTTGCTGCAAACCGACGACAACCCCGACGGCGCGCCCAAGGAAAACTTCGACAAGATGATTGAGGGCTTGCGCAAAGATCGGTTCGACTTCTTATCCACCTTCGGTAAGCAATTCTTCGGCGTGGGTACTCTGAGCCACCCCGTGAGCCAAGCTACCCTCGACTGGATGCAGGCGATGTGTCAGATTGCTTCGCCCCGGGCCACCGAGCAGGACGTGTACGCCTTTGCCGCCACCGATTTCCGCCAGGATTTGCAGGCTATCAAAGTTCCCACACTAGTCATCCACGGCACCAGCGACGAAACCGTACCCCACAAAGTAAGCGGGCAGCGCATGACCCAGTACGTGCCCCATGCCCAGTACATCGAGTACGACGGCGCTCCGCACGGCTTGTTCGTGACTGAGAAGGACCGGCTCAACCAGGACCTGCTGGCCTTTGCCGGTGTGCAGTCGGTGGCCGGGACTTCAGCAACGGGCACTCAGCGTTTCTAGAAACGCGACGTTTTTTGTAATCATAGATAATTAAAAAAGGCCTGCTCCATGAGCAGGCCTTTTTTCGTGGCAACGATTACTGGAAGCCTAGGCGGCCCGGCCCATCTGCCGCAGAAACGACACGTGGGACGCCACGGCATAGCGCATCTTGGGGTATTCGATGTACTCAATATTGAACTCCTGGCACATCTGCTTGATGATTTTGCTGATGGCCGGGTAATGCACGTGGGAAATCTTGGGAAACAGGTGGTGCTCAACCTGGAAGTTCAGCCCCCCCACCAGCCAGCTAATGACTTTGTTGTCCGTGGCAAAGTTGGCCGTCGTCTTGATTTGGTGAATCGCCCACTCGTCTTCCATTTTGCCCGTGGTTTCGTGCGGCACGGGGAAAGCCGTGTGCTCCACGGTATGCGCCAATTGAAACACCAGGCTCAACACCAGACCCGCGAAGCAGGTCGTGACAGCAAAACCTGCCAGCCAGCCTAGGAAGCCGACCGTGTAGATGGGCAGAGCAATGTAGAGGAACAGATTCAGCACCTTGAAACCCCAGAAAATGAGGTGGTCGGCGGTATCCATCTTCTTGAGTGGCATAGCCCCGATTTTCTTGGTGAAGTACTTCTGATAGTCCATCACGAAAATCCAGGAAATGTACAGCATGCAGTACAAGAACCAGAAGTATAGGTGTTGAAACCGGTGCAATTTGTGCCGGGGCTGGCCGACGCTCATCCGCATCCAGGGCCGGATGTCAATATCGTCGTCGGCACCTTCGATGTTGGTGTACATGTGGTGCACCACGTTGTGCTTAGCGTTCCACATGTAGCTGCTACCGCCCAGAATGTTCAGGGTGAAAGCGGCAAAATGGTTGAGCCACTTGTTGCTGCTGAACGAGCCGTGGGCTCCGTCGTGCATCACGTTGAAGCCGATAGCTGAGATAACGCCGCCCAGTAGCACGCATTCCAGCAGCGCCCATGCCGTAGCGGGCGTGAAGAACACAAGGTGCACGTAGAGCAGCACAAAGGCTGCCGTCAGCAGTAAGGCTTTACTGAAGATGCTGAAGCCGCCGGTACTGGCTTTGCCGGCTTCCTCAAAATATTGGTTTGTACGGGCTCGTAACTCGGCGTAAAAATTACGCGGAGGAGCAAACTTGGGCAGGGCCATCGACAAGGGAATGGGTTGTGCAACCCGGCTGGAAGCCTGGGTCAGCGCCAGGGCAGCAGGCCTCCGGCACTTATTCTGACGTCCACACCTTGCGGATATCTACTCTAATTCTGACTCGGAAGTCAACAATACCAAAATACCAACGAAAAAGCCGGGCTTTTAGTTTGCAGCCCGGCTTTTCCACTCTGTTTTGACCAGCTTAGGCCCGGCCCATCTGCCGCAGAAACGACACGTGGGACGCCACGGCATAGCGCATCTTGGGATATTCATTGTAGGTCACGCCAAACTCCTCACACATCTGCCGGATGATCTTGCTGATGGCCGGGTAATGCACGTGGGAAATCTTGGGAAACAGGTGGTGCTCAACCTGGAAGTTCAGCCCCCCCACCAGCCAGCTGATGACTTTGTTGTCCGTGGCAAAGTTGGCCGTCGTCTTGATCTGGTGAATCGCCCACTCGTCTTCGAGCTTGTTGGTCGTTTCGTGGGGCATGGGGAAGGCTGCGTGCTCCACGGTGTGCGCTAATTGGAACACGATGCTCATGGTAAAACCTACCACGGTAGCGAAAACGATAAAGCCCACGAGCCAGGCCCCGAAGCCGAGCAGGTAGATAGGCATACCCATGAACAGGAACAGGTGCAGGGCCTTGAAACCCCAGAACACGCCCTGGTCGGTGGCCGTCATTTTCTTGATTGGCACCTCCCCTATCTTGCCCTTGAAGTACTTCTGGTAGTCCATAAAGAAAATCCAGGCAATGAAGAGCAGGGCGTAGAAAAACCAGAAGTACAGGTGCTGAAACTTGTGGAAGCGGTGGCGGGGCTGGGTGGTGCTCAGGCGCAGCCAGGGCTGGGCGTCGATGTCGTCGTCGAAGCCGTCCACGTTGGTGTACATGTGGTGAATCAGGTTGTGCTTCATGTTCCACATAAAGCTGCTGCCACCCAGCACGTTCAGGGTAAAGGCCGCAAACTGATTCACGAACTTCGACTTGCTAAACGAACCGTGCGACCCGTCGTGCATCACATTGAAGCCCACGGCCGAGCCCACGGCACCCATTAAAGCACATTCCAACACGGCCAGCAGCGCCGAGGGGGTAAAAAACACTACATGGATATACAGCGCCACGAAGATGCTCGTCAGCACGATGGCCTTGACGAACAGGCTGGTAGTGCCGGTCGGCTCTTGGCCCGACTCCTCGAAGTAGGCGTTGATGCGGTTTTTTAACTCGGTGTGGAAAGAGCGGGAAGCCGCAAATTTGGGTACTGCTGACATGAATGAAGGCTGGGTGAACTGCTGCAAAGATATTGCTCTTAACAGCAGCCGCCGCGCAATTGGTGCGTCAGACCCACATTTTGCACAATTCCAGTTAGCTCCGGCGTTGCCACTTCGGGCTCTATTCCCTACTCGTCAGTGGGTTACCCGTTAAGCCACCCCTGCCGAAGCCGCGGCGCTACCCGAAGCGGCCGGGCAAAAAAAAGCCGGAAGCTGCTGCTCCCGGCGTTAGTTGGTCAGATACGGATGCCAGTTTTGGTCGATAGTACCAGCACTGAGCCTGAGAAAACCCGACAGGGTCGGTTTCTTGGGCTGTTGCCTGATGGTGAGCCCGGCCTCGGAAGGTGTGCGGTGGCCCTTGGCGTGGTTGCAGCGGGCACAGGCCGTGAGCAGGTTGGTCCACGATGAGTCGCCGCCGCGGGAGCGGGGCAGTACGTGGTCCAGGGTCAGATTTTTGGTCGAGCCGCAGTATTGGCACTCGAAATGGTCCCGCTTCATGATGTTGTGCCGGCTCAAGGCAATGCCCTTGTAGGGCACCCGCACGTAGCGCTGCAACCGGATGATGCTGGGCTTGGGATAGGCAGAAGAAATGGTACGCAGCACCCCGTGTTCCGACTTGGCTATCATCTCGGCTTTATCGAGAAAGAGTAGCACAAAAGCCTTCTGCACGCTGCACAGCGTAATGGCGGTGTAGTCGCCATTGAGAACTAGCACTTTTTGGTCCATACGCTCGGTGAAAAGATCATCTGATACAGCGAAAGCTAGATGATTCTAAGCGTATTAACAATAGCGGCTGGCTTAAGTTTCCTCCGGCGAAAGTGGTTACACGGCGGCGCTATATAGCAGTATTTGGGCCCCTGCTAGTAAGCGCTGCCCGCCGGCCTGGGGCCAACCTGCCCATTTGGGAATATGCCCTAGGGCCTCCCAAAGGCTGATAAATGCACGCGGACACGTGTAGGAAGCCCGCGCCAGCGTAGCGGAGGTTCCCGGCCAGGTGTGGAAGGCCCGCAGCGGGGTTGCGGATAGGATTGGGCCAGAAAGCCGCCCGCCTCTTACTCTGGCTGGAATAAAGGGCTTTGTGGTAAAAGGACGGTTGTCGCTAGCAGAAGACGGCTTGACGCCTTTTGATGCGCGGAATATCCTGCTTCCTCGCAAGGACCCAGGTTGTGCATTAGCACCTTAGCACATTACCCCCACCTTAATCTAGCAGACGCTTGATGAGGCGGAGCTTGTGGGTGTACTTCTGGGTTTTGCGGTTGAAGATGCCGTTGTGGTCGAGCGGGTCGATTCGGACTTCGCCGCTGGCGTGCAGGATCTGCTGGTCGTCGAGCAAGAGGCCCACGTGGATGATGTTGCCGTCGGCGTTGTCGAAGAAGGCCAGGTCGCCGGGCTGGGTCTGGGACACGAAGTGCACCGTGCGGCCGTGGTCAATCTGCTGGCGGGCGTCGCGGGGGAGCTGCACCCCGATCAGGCCGTAGAGCTGCTGCATCAGACCCGAGCAATCGACGCCAAACAGGCTGCGGCCGCCCCAGAGGTAGGGCGCCTTCAGGAAAATCTGGCCGGCCTTGAGCAGCAACGCCAGCCGTTTATCGGTGGGGCCCTGCAGGCCATGGCCGTTCTGAGGGTTGGTAGCCGCTCCGTTGTAGAAGTAGGTCTGCTCCCCTAGCCGCAGCGTCATGCCGTCGAAAAACGGTAGGCGCGCCCCAATAGTCACGGGAATACGGACCTGGGCGTTGCTGACGACCTGGACCACATCGAGACTGCGGGGGTGGTCCTGGGCGTTCCAGGCGGCCAAATACTCACTAGTCACGGGCTGGTGCTGCTTGGGATCCATCCAGCCCACGTAGTTGTCGGCCGCGGTCCGGATTTGCTGCCAGTTGGCCTGGGCTTGGAGCACGGTGTAGCAGTCGCCAAAAATCAGCTGCGTAACAATTTCGGCTTTATCCGCAGGCTCGGCCCGCACCGGCACGACGCTCAGGGCGCAGATTCCGTGGTTCACAGATAGTGAAATGGTGAGGTGATGAAATGGTGAGCTATTGTTCCGCTGGGTTAGTTGTTTCCAGCCAGCGTCACCAGTTTATTACAAATATCCACGAAACTCCCGCTTAAAAGCCAGTTGGCCAAATATCTTCCCCAAAACTCACCATTTCACTGCCCACTATTTCACCACCTAGTACTCCCGGGCGCGGTCCATTTCGCGCTTCTGGTCTTTGGCCTTGATGTCGTCACGCTTGTCGAAGAGCTTTTTACCCTTGGCCAGGGCAATTTCGAGCTTGGCAAAGCCCCGGTCGTTGACGAAGAGGCGCACGGGAATGATGGTGACGCCCTGCTCCTGGGTTTTGTTGGCGAGCTGGCGCAGCTCCTTTTTGTTGAGCAGCAACTTCCGCTCCCGCTTGGGTTCGTGGTTGTTGTAGGTGCCCAGGGTGTACTGCGAAATGCTCAGGTTGTGTACCCACAGGGAGCCGTCGGGGTGGAAGGTGCAGAAGCCGTCCTGCATGTTCACGTTGCCTTCCCGGATGCTTTTGATTTCGGTGCCCTGCAGCATCATGCCCGCGTCGTATTTGGCCAGGAAACTGTATTCGTAGCTGGCACGGCGGTTCAGGATATTAACGCGCTTGGGGGTATCGTCTTTTTGTTTGGCCATGATGGGGTGCAAAAGCCGCCGCGCGACCTGGGCAGCGCAGCGGGTATTCTAGAGAGTAGCGTAGGTACGCAAATTCGCCGGATTGGGCTGACAGCAGGAGGTAGAGACGCAACTATGCGTCTCTACGTGAGCTTCAACCGCGGGTCAGGACTTACCAGGGGTTCGGCAAAGTCACCGGCCTGGTACTGGAAGTGGGCCGTCATGGCCACCATACCGGCGTTGTCGGTGCAGAACTCGAAATCGGGAATAAAGACCTCCCACCCTTTCTCGGCGGTTAGCTCGGTCAGGGCGGCGCGCAGGCCGGAGTTGGCCGCCACGCCCCCGGCCAGGGCAATCTGGGTCAGGCTATTATCCTGGGCGGCGCGCACGAGCTGGCGCAGCAGGGTTTGGATAATGGTGTACTGAATACTGGCGCAGAGGTCGGCCAGGTTTTCCTGCACAAAGTTCGGGTTCTGGGCCGTTTGCTGGCGCAGGAAGTACAGCACCGAAGTTTTTAGCCCGCTAAACGAGAAGTCGTAGCCCGGCATGGCGCCCACCGGAAACGGGAAGCGCGTGGGGTTGCCCAGCTTGGCTTGCTTATCCAAATGAGGGCCGCCGGGATACGGCAGGCCGAGCAGCTTGGCCGTTTTGTCGAAGGCCTCCCCGGCTGCGTCATCAATGGTTTGGCCAATGACCTGCATGTCCATGGGGCTGCGCACAATCACCAGCTGGGTGTGGCCACCGCTGACGGTGAGGCACAAAAACGGAAACGCCGGCCGTGGGGCCCGGATAAAGTGGGCCAGGATGTGGGCCCGCATGTGGTTGACGGCAATCAGGGGCTTATCCAGGGCCTGGGCAAAGGTTTTGGCGAACATACTGCCTACCAGCAAGGAGCCCAGCAGGCCCGGCCCCTGGGTGAAAGCCACCGCGTCGAGGGCGGATTTGTCTACCTTTGCCCGGCGCAGCGCCTCCTGCACCACCGGAATCAGGTGCTGCTGGTGGGCGCGGGAGGCCAACTCGGGCACCACGCCGCCGTATTGTTCGTGCACCTGCTGCGTGGCTACCACGTTGGCCAGGATTTCGCCGCCGGCCATAACAGCGGCGGAGGTATCATCACAGGAAGACTCGATGGCCAGAATGACGGGGGAATGCATGCGTATTTTGTGGTGTTAGGGGCCGCCCGGCCAGCTCTTGTAGGCCGGCGGGCTGCATAATTTTACAACAAAGGTCGTTTAAAACACTAAACCAAGCAGTTTGTCCAGTGTCTGTGTATTATAAAGAGCAGGTGGCCGCTCCGGTCCCTATTTTATAAGTAGTTCGGTAGGCCAGGCAGCCATTGCCGCAAATCCCGCATCTTCGTACGCAAGCCCAACATTTTCCAGTTCCCTTTCTGTGCCCCGGTTCGTCTCTATCACGCTTAAAATTCTGCTGAGCCTGCTCCTGCTGCTGGGGTTGGTGCTGGGCGGCGTGCTGGTAGCCCTGCGGATTCCGAGCGTGCAAACCAATCTGGCCCACCGCGCCGCCGCCATCCTGACCGAAAAGCTCGGGCAGCGCGTCATTGTGGGCCGCGTCGACGTGCGGCCCTTTACCCGCGTGGTGCTGGAGGGCGTGCGGGTACTGGACCGGCAGGGCGGCGAACTGTTCAACATTGGCAAGGCCGACGCCGACATCGAGCTGTTTTCCATCTTCGACCCCAGCCACCTGCACGTAGGCAAGCTCACGCTGGAGGAGCCCCGCTTTGCCCAGATAACCTACGCCAACCAGCCCGACTCGACCAACCTGTCGCAGTTTCTGGCTTCGGTCAAGCGCCTGATCGGGCCTTCGGATACGACCAAGGTTTCCAAGCCCTTCGACTTTCAGATCAAGGAAATCGGGCTGCGCAACGGCCGTTTCGTGCTCGACCGGCGCAACAAGCCGCGGGCCGAAACCTACGGCCGCACCATCGACTACGACCACATGTACATCGACAGCATCTACGGCGACGTGTCGCAGCTGTGGTTGCGCGCCGACACGATTCACGCCCAGATTGACGGGCTGCGGGCCGTGGATACTCCCTCCCAAACCCGCCTGCGGGAGCTGACGGCCAACATGACGTACGCCGATAAGTTCTGGGAATTTGCCGGCCTCGATTTGCGGGTGGGCAATAGCCGCCTGAAGCCCTATATCAAGTTCGACTTCAAGCACTTCCTCAACTTCGTCGATTTCAACGACTCGGTAAAAGTTACGGCCCGGCTGGATTCGTCGCGGGTATATTCCGACGATATTGCCCTGTTTGCGCCCCAGCCCTTTATCCGGGACCTGAAGGAAACCGTGCTGATTTCGGGCGAGGCCAAGGGCTACGTGAAAAACTTCACAACCAAGAACCTGGACGTCGTCTACGGTCAGAACACTCGGGTGCGGGGCAACATCAACGTGCAGGGCCTACCCAACCTAAAGGAAAGCTTTGTGGAAATGCGCCTCAAGCCTTCCATTATCGACGGGCGCGACATCCGGCGCTACATTCCGGCCTCGGGCTGGCCCTACGTGGCGCGCCTGGGCACGGTGCGGCTCGACGGGCAGTTTCTGGGTTTCTACAACGACTTTGTGGCCAACGGCGCCTTCCGCACGGCCCTCGGCGACGTGGTGTCCGACGTGAACATCAAATTCAAGAACGACCCGGCCTACTCCACTTACGAGGGACAGGTCAAAACCACCGCCTTCCAGCTGGGCAAGCTGCTCGGCGACGAGTCGGTGGTGCGCGATATTACCATGAACGGCCGGGTCGAAGGCGTGGGCTTTACGCCCGAGCGGGCCCGGCTCAAGGCCAACGCTAGCGTACAGAGCATTTGGCTCAACGGCTACCGTTTCCACAACATCACCACCAACGGGCAGTTCAGCCGCCAGTCGTTTGATGGTCAGCTGGCCGTGAATGACCCCAACCTGCAGATTGACGCCAACGGCACCATCGACCTGAATAAGGCCCGGCAGGCCTTCGACGTGAAGGCCCGGGTGCGGCGCGCCGACCTGCGGGCCCTGGGCCTGACCAAGCAAAGCGTGGTCATAGCCACCACCGCCGACGTGCAGTTTGCCGGCCTCAAGCTCGATGCCCTCATCGGCCGCGCCATTCTGCGCAACTCCCGCCTCAGCTTTGCCGGCCGTACCGTACCCATCGACACCTTCGACGTGGTGAGCCAGCAGACCGGCGTGCAGCGCCGCGTGACGGTCCGCTCCGAAGTACTCAACCTCACGGCCGACGGCAACTTCAACTTCAGCACCGTGGCCCGCGACGTGCAAACCCTGCTGACCGAGTACGAACTCAACTTTGAAAGCAACGACGCGGCCATTGCCAGCTACTACCGCCGCAAGAAGCAGCGCCCCATTCAGGATTACCAGATTGCCCTGGATTTGTATTTGAAGCGGGCCAACCCCGTGCTGCAGCTGTTTGTGCCCAGCCTTACCCTGTCCGACTTCTCCCGCATCGACGGCTCCTTCCGCAACGGCCCGACCTCTATTTTCTCCTTGGCCGGCCACTTCAACGGCATTCAGTACGACAGCGTGCGGGCCGTCAATACCGATTTTGAATTCAACACCAGTAAGCTGCCCTACCAGCCCGAGGTGCTGGCTCAAGCCAACATTACCTCCGAGCGGCAGGTGCTGCCGGGCCTGGGCAACACCGAGAAGTTCTACGTGGAAGGCGTCTGGGACCAGGAACGCATCAACTTCTCCACCTCCCTGGCCCAAACCAACACGACCAACAAAGCGGCCATCAACGGCTCCCTGGTATTTCTGCCCCAATCCGTGCAGATTATCTTCCGGCAGTCGGGGGTGAACCTGCTGGGCAAGGACTGGAACATTGCCGCCGACAACTCAGTGGTTATTTCGGGCGGTGGTAAGGAATTTAATATCCAGAACTTTACGCTCAGCAACGGTCCGCAGAGCATCAGCGCCCAGGGCTTTATTTCCAACGACCCCAGCAAGCAGCTGCAATTGGCCGTCAAGGATTTTGATCTGACCACGCTCAACTCCCTGACCAACCAGAACATTGCGGGCCGGGTAAATGCCGCCGGCACCATCAGCGGCGTGTACGGCCCCCTGAAAATCAACAGCACGCTCGGCGTGGATTCGCTGCAGTTCGACAAAACCCTGATTGGCAACGTGCGCGGCAGCAGCGAGTGGAACAACCGCAACGGCCAGCTGCTAATCGACGCCGATGTGCTGCGGGACCAGCAGCGGGTGGTGCGCCTGGCCGGCACCTACGCCCCCCACGCCAAGGAACAACAGCTCAACCTGACGGCCGTGCTCGACAATGCTCCGGTGAAGCTGGCCGAACCCCTGCTCAGCTTCCTGTTCCGGGACATGGGCGGCACGGCTGCGGGCACCCTGCGCCTGACCGGCCGCCTGGCCGCACCTAACCTGACCGGCAACGTAGACGTGACCAATGGCAAGCTCACCTTTATTTACCTGGGCACCACTTACACCTTCTCCGACCGAATCCGCTTCGGCGAAGACCGGATTAGCTTCCGCGAAATCAAGCTGCGCGACCCGCTGGGCAATACCGGCGTACTCGATGGCAATATTTTCCACCAGGGCTTCCAGAACATGCGCCTGGGTTTGCGGGCCGACTTTACCCGCCTGCTGGTGCTCAACACGACCCGCAAAGACAATGAACTGTACTTCGGCACGGCCTATGCCACCGGCAACGCGGTAATCTTTGGGCCCACCAACAACCTGGTGGTGAACGTGCGGGCCCGCAGCGACGCGGGCACCCGCCTGTCGTTGCCGCTCGACAATGCCGCCAAGGCCGAGCAGGCCAGCTACATCAAATTCGTGAACCGCAACCTGCGCGACACCACGACCACAGTGAAGGTGCCCACGGCAGGGGAAGGCAAAATTGACTTGTCGGGCCTGCGCCTGAACATGAACCTGGACGTGACGCCCGACGCCTACGTGGAAATCCTGCTCGACGAAAGCACCGGCGACGTTATTCGGGGCTCAGCGGCCGGGCAGCTGCGCCTCAACATCGACACCCGCGGCGACTTCAACATGTTCGGCCAGATTGAGATTGTGCGCGGGGCGTACAACTTCACTTTGCAGGGCCTTATCAACAAGGAATTCGTAGTGCGGCCGGGCGGTACGATTTCCTGGAACGGCGACCCGCTGGCTGGCGAAATGAACGTGACGGCGGCCTACACCCAGCGCACCTCCCTGGCCCCGATTCTGGGGCAGGCAGCCCTCAACAGCCGGGCCGTGGTGCCCGTAACGGCCGTAATGAACCTGAGCGGCCCGCTGCTGCTGCCCGTGATTCGCCTGAGCCTGGAGTTCAACGACGCGCCCTCGTCCCTGGAAGGCGACCTGACGGCCTTCACCTCATCCTTGCGCAACGACGAGCAGGAACTCAACCGGCAGGTATTCAGCCTCTTGGTATTCAAGCAACTTTCCCCACCCGGCCAGTTCACCCAGATCAGCCTGCGCGGCAACGACAACACGGTGCAGAACAGTCTGGGCCAGATTCTGAGCACTCAGCTGGGCTTGCTCACTTCCCAGATTGATCAGAATCTGGAAATCGACTTCAACATCAACGGCCTGACCTCCGAGCAGCTCCAGGCCCTGCAGGTGCGCCTGAGCTATAACTTTCTCAACGGCCGCCTGCGCGTGACCCGGGAGGGCGGCTTTAGCAACACCACCACGACCAACGGCGCGGGAACCGGCACAGGCACCGGAACCGGCACGGGCACCACCGCCCAGGCTTCCCTGCTCGGCGACCTAAGTTTGGAATACTACCTGCGCCCCGATGGAAAGTTCCGGGCCAAGCTACGCTACGAAACCACGCCCCGCGACTTCACCCCCGACGAATCGGCGTTGACCAACCAGGCCCGGGCCGGCATTAGCTTGCTGCACACCGAGCAGTTCGACTCGTTCCGGGAGCTGTTTTCGCGCAAACGCCTGAGTCGCCGGGCCGCTGCCGCCCGTAAGGCCCGGGAAGTGCTCAACGTGGACGACGACCCGCGCACGGTCCTTTAATCGAATTCAGCATTCTCAATTCAGAATTCATTAACCAAAGTTACCTTTGCCTGCATGGCCCAAAACCGCCCGACCCGTAAGAAAAAGCTTGGTAGCTACCCGCACCTGATGGTCGTGTTCAGCATCACGCTGTCCTTGCTGGTCATTGGCTTGTTTGGCTTGCTGCTCATTCATGCCCACAAGCTGAGCAATCTGGTCAAGGAAAATATTGAAATGCAGGTCTACCTCGACCGGGACCTGCCCGAAACCCAGCTCCTTCGACTACAGCAGGATCTGAGCCGCAAGAAGTACGTGGCCTACAAGAATGACCAGCCCCAGGTCCGGTTCTTGTCCAAGGAAGAAGGTGCCAAACAGTTTCTGGACCAGACCGGCGAAGACGTCGTGCAGTTCCTCGGCGACAATCCGCTGCGGGACGCCTACCTGCTGAAAATCAGCGCCGACTACACTGATTCGACCCAGATGCGGCGCATCGTGCAGGAGCTGCGGGCCGAGCCGGGCGTATTCGAGGTCGAATATGTGCAGAGCTTTATCGACTCGGTCAATAAGAACCTGCGCAAGATCAGCTTGGTGCTGCTGGGCTTTGCCTTAGTGCTAACCCTAGTCGTCACGGTCCTGATTAACAACACCATCAAGCTGGCCTTGTTCTCGCAGCGCTTCCTGATCCGGAGCATGCAGCTGGTAGGCGCCACGTCCTTTTTCATTCAGCGGCCGTTCCTGCGCCGGGCCACCTGGCAGGGCTTTGCCAGCGGCACCATTGCCGCGCTGCTGCTGCTAGCCGGCCTTCAATACGCCTATTTGCAGCTGGAGGAGCTCCGCCTGCTGCGCGA
The DNA here is from genome assembly GCF_022919135.1 of Hymenobacter cellulosivorans. Lineage (NCBI taxonomy): Bacteria > Pseudomonadati > Bacteroidota > Cytophagia > Cytophagales > Hymenobacteraceae > Hymenobacter > Hymenobacter cellulosivorans. Next base: position 5,627,827 of record NZ_CP095049.1, read on the forward strand.
TGAGCGCCTCATCGGCATCCTGATGGTAAGCATGGTGCTGCTGGGCTGCGGCATCGGCTTTCTGAGCTCCTACCGCGCCGTGCGCAAGTACCTGGGCATGTCACTCGACGATTTATATTGATTTTTTTAGTTGTTAGTTGCTGGTTGTCAGTTGTTAGAATATACCGACAAGCAGAACAACCTAACAACTGACAACCAGCAACTAACAACTACCTATGGAACCCACGCAAACTCCCCGCTTTGCCTTCGGCAAGCGCAACTACCGTCTGATGTGGCTCGGGCTGGCTATTCTGGCCGCGGGCTTCATCACCATGACCCTGGACTCGGCCGACTACGGCGAAGGTTTCCTGGGTATCACCCTGGGCCCGATCTTGCTGGCTGTGGGCTTTATCATCGAGTTCTGGGCCATCATGGCCAAGCCCGGTGAGGCTGCTCCTGTGGCTACCGACACCGTAACCCGCACCGAAACGGCCCCGCAGCCCGGCACTCCCGTGGCTCCGGTAGCCCCCGCTCCCACGGCTCCTACCTACAAGCGTTCCTAAATGAACTACTGGCACGCCCTAATTCTGGCTATTGTCGAAGGCTTAACCGAGTTTTTACCCGTTTCCAGCACCGGCCACATGATTATCGTGGCCAACCTGCTGGGTATCGGCCAATTACCGTTTACCGAAACCTATATTACCTCCATCCAGTTTGGGGCTATCCTGTCGGTGGTGGTGCTTTACTGGCGCCGCTTTCTGCAGAGCTTCGACTTCTACGTGAAGCTGGCCGTGGCCTTTGTGCCCTTTGGCTTGCTGGGCTTTCTGCTCAAAGACGTCATTGCCGACCTGCTCAAGAGCGTGACAGTGGTGGCCTCCTCGCTGGTCGTGGGCGGCATCGTGCTGCTCTTTGTGGACCGCTGGTTTAGCGAGTCGCGCAAGCAGGTAACGACGCCCAGCACGCTGCAGGCCCTCAAAATCGGCCTGTTTCAGTGTTTGGCTTTGGTGCCCGGCGTGTCGCGCTCAGCGGCTACCATCGTGGGCGGCCTGGCCCAGGGCTTCGACCGCCGCTCGGCCGCCGATTTCTCCTTTCTACTGGCCGTGCCTACCATGTTCGTGATTACGGCCTACGAGATGTACAAAACTTACAAGGTGAATGCGCCCGTGGCCGGCGACCTGAAAGTGCTGGCTTTCGGCAACGTGGTAGCCTTTATCGTGGCGCTGCTGGCCGTCAAGTCGTTCGTAAACTTTGTCTCGAAGTTCGGCTTCCGCGCCTTTGGCATGTACCGCATCATCGTGGGCGTCACCATTTTGGTCATGATTGCCCTGGGAATTAATCTGCAGTTGATATGAGCCAGGAAAATACGGTTCAGCGCACGTTCGACTTTGAAACCGGCGAGGTTTTGCTGCTCGACAAACCCCTGACCTGGACTTCGTTTGACGTGGTGCGCAAGGTCAAGAACACGCTGCGCATCAAGAAAATCGGCCACGCCGGCACCCTCGACCCGTTGGCTACCGGCCTGCTGATCTTGTGCACGGGCAAGAAAACCAAGCAGATTGACTTGATTCAGGCCCAGGAAAAAGAGTACACCGGTACCTTCCGCCTGGGCCAGACCACCCCGTCGTTCGACCTGGAAACGCCCGTGGACGCTGAGCTGCCCTACGCCCACATTACGACCGAGCAACTGCAGGAAGCCGCCCGGGCCTTCACTGGCCTAATTCAGCAGACGCCGCCGCTGTACTCGGCCGTAAAAATCAACGGGGAGCGGGCTTACGAGGTAGCCCGCCGCGGCGATACGGCCGAAATCAAGTCCAAGGAAGTTACCATCAAGGAGTTTGAGCTGACCGGCATTGCGTTGCCCGACGTGCATTTCCGGGTGGTATGCACAAAAGGCACTTACATCCGCAGCCTGGCCCGCGACTTTGGCCAGCACTTGGGCTGCGGGGCTCACCTGACCAAGCTTATTCGCACCCGCATTGGCGAGTACCGCGTGGAGGATGCCCTGACGATGGAAACCCTGGAAGCCCTGCGGCTGCCGCGGCCCGAGGGCGACGCCAACCGGCCCCCGCGCCCGGCTAAAGCCCGCCGCCCCGAGCAGCGCGCCGGCCTGGAGTATTTCCAGGCCAGCACCAATCCGGCTCCCGACTCAGACCCAACGGCTTCGGCTTCGTAAAAAGCTACCCGGGCGAGACTTCGCTCATTCACCACTTCACTTATTTCCCTCCGATGGAAGTCTTTCACGACCCGGCGCAGTTTCCTCACCTCGGCAATGCCACCGTTACGACCGGCACTTTCGACGGCGTGCACCTGGGGCACCAGAAGATTTTGCGCCGCCTGCTGGAAGTAGCCAAGCAAACCGGCGGCCCTTCGGTGGTCATTTCCTACTGGCCCCACCCGCGCCTGGTGCTGGAGCCGCCGCTCACGCATCCCGAGCCCCTGAACATTCAGCTGCTTTCCACCCTGGAAGAGCGCTCCAAGCAGCTGGCCGACTTCGGCGTGGACTATCTGCTAATTGTGCCCTTTACCAAGGAATTTTCGGAGCTGACCTCCGAGCAGTACATCCAGCAGATTCTGCTCGACACAGTAGGTGCCCGTAAGCTGGTCATTGGCTACGACCACCGCTTTGGCAAAAACCGGGAAGGTGGCTTTGAGCACCTGAGCCAGCATGCCGACCGCTACGGACTGGAAGTAGAAGAAATTCCGCGCGAGGACGTGGACGCCCTGGCTGTGAGCAGCACCCGCATCCGGAGGGCCCTGGAGGCCGGCGACGTGCTAACGGCCAACCGCTACCTGGGCTACAGCTACCCGCTGACCGGCACCGTGGTACGCGGAAAGCAGCTGGGCCGCACCATCGGCTTCCCAACGGCCAACATGCAAGTAGAAGAGCCCCTGAAGCTGGTGCCGGCCCGGGGCGTGTACGCCGTCATGGCCACCACCGCCGCCGGCACTCACCACCAAGCCATGCTCAACATCGGGGTGCGCCCCACCGTGGCCGGCAACCTCGACCAGACCGTGGAAACCCACCTGCTCGACTTCGACGGTGACCTATACGACCAACCCCTGACCGTGCAGCTGGTGGCCCGCCTACGCGACGAGCAGAAGTTCAACGGACTCGACGAGCTCAAAGCCCAGTTGGCTAAGGACGCCGAGGATGCCCGCCAGCACTTGGTCGGCGGCTGAGGTAAGCCACCGCAGCAACCATCCAGGAAGTCCAGTCGTCTGCCCAGGCGGCTGGGCTTCTCTTTTCCGGCTTAGCCCCCACGTTTTTCGCCCCGTGCCGCGCCTACTCCCGGGCATCTTGCTATTTTCGACCCACAAACCCTCCTTTCCCACCCCATGATTAATAAAGTAGTAGCCGATGCTCAGGCGGCCCTGCACGGCCTCACCGATGGTATGACCCTGATGCTCGGCGGCTTCGGCCTGTGCGGCATTCCCGAAAACTCCATCCAGGAAATTCTGCGCCTGGGCGTCAAGAACCTGACCTGCATTAGCAACAATGCCGGCGTCGACGACTTCGGCATCGGGCTGATGCTGCAAACCAAGCAGGTGCGCAAGATGATTTCAAGCTACGTAGGCGAGAATGCCGAGTTTGAGCGGCAGCTGCTCTCGGGCGAGCTGGAAGTAGAGTTGATTCCGCAGGGCACCCTGGCTGAGCGGTGCCGGGCCGGCGGTGCCGGCATTCCGGCCTTCTACACCCCGGCCGGCTACGGCACCGAGGTGGGCGAAGGCAAGGAAAGTCGGGAGTTCAACGGCAAGATGTACCTGCTGGAAACCGCCCTGCACGCCGATTTTGCCTTCGTCAAAGCCTGGAAAGGCGATACGGCCGGCAACCTGATTTACAAAGGTACGGCCCGTAACTTCAACCCGATGATGGCTACGGCCGGCAAGATTACCGTAGCCGAAGTGGAAGAGCTGGTGCCCGCCGGCGAGCTGGACCCCAACCAGATTCACACGCCCGGCATCTTCGTGCAGCGTATTTTCCAGGGCAAAGACTACGAAAAGCGCATCGAGCAGCGTACCGTGCGCCCCGCCACCATCTAACCTGCCTTCCTCATGGACGCGAATATCTCCTTGCTGCAGGCCCAGGCCCAGATTCAGAAGGAAGGCAACCCTCCTTTCACCGTGCTACTGCGCCACGGCAGCATGCGCACCGAGTATTTCGCGCCCAGTGAAGTCGACACCCAGACGCCCCACCCCCAGGACGAGGTCTACGTCGTTATTAGCGGCGAGGCAGTGTTCAACCGGGCCGGCGAAATGATTCAGTGCCACCCCGGCGACCTGCTTTTTGTACCGGCAGGCATGCCGCACTTCTTCGAGGTGTTTTCGTCCGACTTCGCCACTTGGGCTATTCTCTACGGCCCTGTTGGCGGGGAAAGCGCCTAGCCCCACCGCTTACTATCCCAACGGGCGTGTGCCACGCGCCCCTCTTCCCACCTAACCGGGCCATTCCCGCGCCCCTATCTTATGCTTGACAAACACGGCATTGCCAAACGAATAGCTCAGGAAGTAAAAGACAACTCCTACGTCAACCTCGGCATTGGCATCCCGACGCTGGTAGCCAACTACATTCCCGAAGGAATCAACGTGGAGCTGCAAAGTGAAAACGGCCTGCTCGGCATGGGCCCCTTCCCTACCGATGACCAAGTGGACCCCGACCTGATTAATGCCGGCAAGCAAACCGTGACCACCCTGCCCGGCTCCAGCATCTTCAGCTCGGCCGATTCTTTTGGCATGATTCGCGGGGAACACGTGGATCTGACCATTCTGGGCGCCATGGAGGTGTCCGAAAACGGGGACATTGCCAACTGGAAGATTCCGGGCAAAATGGTAAAAGGGATGGGCGGTGCCATGGACCTGGTAGCCTCGGCCAAGAACATCATCGTGGCTATGCAGCACGTAGCCAAAGACGGCAGTAGCAAGCTGCTACCCGCCTGCACCCTGCCCATCACAGGGCTGCGCTGCGTCAAGAAAATCGTGACCGAGCTAGCCGTGCTCGACGTGACGCCCGACGGCTTCGTGCTGCGCGAGCGGGCTCCGGGCGTGTCGGTGGAGCAGATTCAGGCGGCTACGGCCGGCAAGCTGGTTATTCCCGAAAGTGGCGTACCGGAGATGAGCCTGTAAAACTTTGGGGTTAGCTGTAGGGGGCGTATCTTGGAAGACACTTCTCTTCTCGGATACGCCCTTATTGCTGCCTATGCGCCGGACTTTTTACTCGCTCTTTGCTCTGCTCACGCTAGCCGCCGCTCCGGCCCGGGCCCAGGTGTCGCCTATCATTACCCGCACCGATATGCCGGCCGTAACCACCCAGGCCCCCGTCGACTCGCTGCGCCTAAGCCTGGCCGCGCCGATGTTGCCGGCCAATGCCCCGCCCCTGAGCCGCCGCGGGGCCAACCAAACCTGGAACTACGCTGGCCTGGTCGCGACAGGTCAAACCGTGGACCGCTACGTGGCCGTCAGTGCTACGGCACCTATCTATCAACTTTCCTTCGGGGCTTTTGCCGGGCCTAACCGGGCCACGGTGGCCGCTCCCGAACCCCTGCCGGTAGCGGCTACTGGCTTGTTTCCCATCACCGACCCTTACCAGTTCTACGCCGTATCGGCCGCCACGGCCGCCGCGCAGGACTACCGCTCAGTAGGCTTCGGCGGCACGTTGGCCGGCTTCACCGTACCGGTAACGTACCGCACCGCAGCCGAGCAGGATATCATCTACCACTTTCCGCTGAGCTACGCCAGCGCCCCAGATTCCTGCCTGTCATTTTTCGAAACACCCAGCGCGGCGGCATCTACGGGCTACCTGAGCCGCAAGCGCAAGCGCGTAAACAAGGTAGATGCCTGGGGTACGCTCACCACGCCCTTCGGCACGTTCCCAACCATCCGGGTAGTGAGCAAGCTGCTCGACCACGACAGCATTGCTGTTGGCAACATGCCTGGCCTGGGCTTCACGGTGCCCGTCACGCGGGAGTACAAGTGGCTGGCCAAAACGCACCACGTTCCACTGCTCACTATCACGACCCAGGAAATCGGGGGTACCGAAACCGTGACGGCCGTGCAGTACCGCGACGTATACCGCCGCCTGGTGCTGGCCCGCACCCCACCAAGTGCCGCCTTGGCCGCCGTAGCCGCCTACCCCAACCCCGCCGCTTCGACCGAGGCCCTGCTGCTGCGCGTCCCGGCTGGTCTGCTCACGCTCCGGGCCACGGATTTAGCCGGCCGCCTGCTATTTGAGCGCCAGCTCATGGCCACTGAGGCGCCGGTAGTAGTGCCCGCCGCGGCTTTCGGCGCTTTCCGCGGCTCGGCCCTGCTTCGTATCGGCACCAGCCAGGGTACGGTGGTGCGCCGCCTCGTGCGCCAGTAGCCGCACCGGTACACGAGGCGACCCGAATCGAGCGGCTAACACCCACAAAATTGCCCGCATTGGCTTGTCGTGGGTGCTCATGCTGCCGGTAGCGGCGTGGCTCAGCACGGCTCTCTACTGCGCTATTCATACCTTCAACGCCTAGGCCTGCTACCTGAGCGGGCCCTACACGCTCTTACATGTTTTTCGTGCGACACTTTTTGCTCGTCCTATTCTTGCTGCTTCAACTGCCCACCCGGGCCAGCCAGATTGTGGTGGGCATCTGGTCGAAAAACTTCCTGGTCTGGGACGTGTGGGAGCAACAGACACCCAAGCTCACGCACCGCCTACTGCTCTACAACCAAGCGGCCCGCGAGGTAGCGCTGGAAATCCGGCTGCTGCGCTTTCGGGAGGTTAACTACCAGTTTGTCACTGTGCCGACCCACAAGGTGCTGTTGCAGGTGAGGCTCCAACCCGGCCAGCTTGCGCAGTTCAAATACCCCAAGCAGGGCACCGGGCATGACTACATGGAGTTTTTCGAGAACGGCCAGCGCGTAGGTATACAGGAAATCAACGCTGCCCAGCCTGCCGCCACGTTCTTACGCCCGGACTTCCGGTACTATACAGCCACTAGCGCCAACTCCGGGCAACTGGGCTACTGGCTGGCCCTGGAGTCGCTCTACCAGCAGCCGGGGCCTGCCCACCTGGCCCTGACTATCCGCAAGGGCTACGACGAGGAGTATCAGCTGGTGAAAGTCTCGGCGGGCCAGGATACGCTCAGTAGGCGCGCCCGCAACCTGGACTCGTTGCGGGTAACGGATAGCTCTATTATCCGGCTCGACAATCAGAGCCGGCAGGCCACGGTGTCGCGCCCGGCCCTGGCCGAGTCGGCAGCCCCGGCCATGTTTACGCTCGAAACCCAGTACATGAGCAACTCTTACTACTACGACGAGCAGAAAGTCAGGCACCCGCGGCTGGAGTCGAGCGGCGGGGCCCGACACTTTATTCCGGTGTTTGCCCGGCCCCTGCGGTAAGAATGCAGGCTAGCGGGCCGGGGCCGGCTTTTACTCGGTGCCGAACATGGCCAGCGGCTGTTCATCGGCAGTGGCATCAACCAGCAGGCGGCGGATAAAGCTGATTTCCACTGGTTCGGCTCCGTCGGGCGGGGTTATCACCACGACGTAGCTGGTGCCGTGCGCAGACAGAATGGTTTAGCTGTTGGGCTACAGCTGCCAACCCGGACTGGCAGCGGCACACGTATAGCCCGACGCCAGACTTGAACCTACCCGTGGAAGCCTTTTTTCTGCCAAAGTTGTTGTGCTGCCGTAGAATACTGACCCAGGTCCCGCACCTGGTATCTTTGTCTTTCACTTTTGACACTTCTTCCCCGATTTATATGGCCACTTCTGCAAATGGCAAAACGAGCGGCAGCCACGCTAAGAAAGTAGACAAATCGACTACTCACCCTGAGCTGCTTACCCCCACGGCCGTACCGGCCCACAAGCTGGTGCTGCGCACCCTGCGCCGCTCCGACTTCAAGGCGGTAAAGGAGATTATGGACAAGGTGTACTCCAACATGGAAGGCGCTTGGTCGGCCGAGGAATTCGGCGCCCTGATTCGTAAGTTTCCCGAGGGCCAGATCTGCATCGAGGACAATGGGCAGGTGGTAGCCGCCGCCCTGGCCATCATCGTGCAGTACTCCGAGTTTGGCGACAAGCATACCTACGCCAAAATCACCGGGCAGGGCAAGTTCAACACCCACAACCCGACGGCGACACGCTCTACGGCGTCGACGTGTTCGTGGACCCCGAGTACCGCTCCCTGCGCCTGGGACGCCGCCTCTACGACGCCCGCAAGGAGCTCTGCGAAAATCTGAACCTGCGGGCCATGGTGGCCGGCGGCCGGATTCCGGGCTACGCGGCCTACGCCAACGAGATGACGCCGGCCAAGTACGTGGAGATGGTGCGCAACAAGGAAATCACCGACCCCATCCTCACCTTCCAGCTCAGCAACGAGTTTCACGTCCGCAAAATCATCCGCGGCTATTTGCCCTACGACTCCGAAAGTAAGGCCTTTGCTACGCTGCTGGAGTGGATCAACGTGTACTACGAGGAAGAGGAAAAGCTCATCGGCAACCAGAAAAGCAACGTCCGGATCGGCATCGTGCAGTGGCAGATGCGGGCCACTCGCAGCCTGGAAGACTTGTTGCAGCAGATGGAGTTCTTCGTCGATACCGTCTCGGGCTACAAGGCCGACTGCGTGATGTTCCCCGAGTTTTTCAACGCTCCGCTGATGGCCCTCACCAACGAGGACTCTCCTGCTGTGGCCATCCGGGCCATGGCGGCCTTCACCGAGCCCATTAAGGCCAAGATGATGGAGTTGGCCGTAAGCTACAACATCAACATCGTGGCCGGCTCCATGCCCGTGTACGAGGACGGCAAGCTGCACAACGTGGCCTACCTCTGCCGCCGCGACGGGACCGTGGACGAGCAGTACAAGTTGCACGTTACCCCCGACGAGGCTTCCTACTGGGGTATGCGCGGCGGCGACAAGCTCAAGTGCTTCGATACCGACTTCGGCAAAATCGGCATCCTGGTGTGCTACGACGTGGAGTTCCCCGAACTGGCCCGTATGCTCTCCGACGAAGGGGTGAAAATCCTGTTCGTGCCCTTCTGGACCGACACCAAGAACGCCTACCAGCGCGTGCGGATCTGTGCCCAGGCCCGGGCCATCGAAAATGAGTGCTACGTGGCCATTACCGGCTCGGTCGGCAACCTGCCCCGGGTAGAGAACATGGACATTCAGTACTCGCAGAGCGCCGTGTTCAGCCCCTCGGACTTTGCTTTCCCCCACGACGCCATCGTGGCCGAGGCTACGCCCAACACAGAGATGACCCTGATTGCCGACCTGGATTTGGACCTGCTCAAGGACCTGAACACCAGCGGGGCCGTGCGCAACCTGCGCGACCGGCGCAAGGACCTCTACTCGCTGAGCTGGACCATCAAGAAGTCTGAGCGCGACGACGAGTTGCTGGCCCAGGGCTCGGAGGAACGCCACCCCCGCGTGAGCAAGCGCAAGGCCATTGCCGCCGGGTAAGCTATAGTAAGTAAGTACAAAGGCCCCGTGTCCTGGCAGGATGCGGGGCCTTTTTTATGGTCAGGAAGTAGCGCGAACTGTGTAGTTCGCGTACCCCGCAAGTCTTGTGTAGCGGCTACATCTGTGGCTACCCACTGAGCCTGCCGAATGGAGCAGGAAACGTCTACCAAAACAGTACACGAAACTCATCTTCAATTCGGGTTTTGTGTCCGTGTCCGCATTATGGAACTGGCGACCCCAACCTACCTCTATCGGCACTTGCTCGATTCCAGCAGTCACCCCGCCGCATGGGAGCTAAAGAGGGGGCGCTTTGTCATCGTTCGGAAAGCTTACCCCCGTTGGCTGGCGGTTCAGCGCGCCGCAAGCCCCACTCAATTTTCGGGCGACACTACCACTTACTATATTCTCAAAACCGCAACGGTGGGCCCTAAAACACACATTGTTTTTATAACTACTGAGCGCACAACTGTTCAGCGAAACGGTAGTTCTAGCATTCAGCAAAAGGAGGTCCTTGTGGGCACCCGACCGGCTGCGATGCCCACGCGACACAGCCTACGGCTTCTGCGAATTGGTATTTTTTACATTGATGGCTGGTTACATACGCGGTCCTTCCTCTCGGAAGGACCGTTTTTTATTTCCCGCCTTCTCGAGGCCAGCCGGTAGAGCTGCGGTAGCTGGTGGCCGGGAGCTTGCAGCAAGAGGAGCAAATTCGGTGACAAATGTCCTCGTTTTGACTCCCCTGCCCCCGCCAATTTTGCCTTATCAAATGGCCGCGCCTTTCTCCAAGCCCAAGGGCTTTTCAACTACCTCCCGAACCAACGAACCGGCTGGAGAGGCCATTTTCTCAACTAACCAACAATGAACAAGCTACAAAATAAAGTCGCCGTTGTTACCGGCGCCTCCAAAGGTATCGGAGCAGCCATTGCCTCTTTTTATGCCGCCGAGGGCGCCAAGGTGGTGGTAAACTACGCTGCCAGCAAGGACGCGGCCGACCGCGTGGTGCAAGCCATTACGGCCACGGGTGGTACCGCCCTTGCCGTGCAAGCCGATGTGTCGAAGGAAGCCGAGGTACGCCGGCTGTTCCAGGAAACCGAACGGGCATTCGGCGCCCTGGATATTCTGGTCAACAACGCGGGCGTGTACCGCTACGAACCGATTGAAGACGTGTCCGAGGAGACGTTCCACCAGCACTTCAACCTCAATGTGCTGGGGTCCATCCTCACCATTCAGGAATCGTTGAAGCTGTTTAGCGCCACCGGCGGCACCATCCTCAATATCAGTTCTGAGGCCGGTAGAACCCCGCTGCCTACGGGCGCGGTGTATTCGGCGTCGAAGGCCGCATTGGATGCCCTGACCACGGCCTTGTCGAAGGAATTCAGCGGCCGCAACATCCGCATCAACTCAATTCTGCCGGGCGTGGTGGACACGGAAGGGTCGCGCAGGGGCGGCTTTATCGGCAGCGAGGCGGAAACCCGCTTGGTGGCGACGACGCCCTTGGGCCGTACGGGGCAGCCGGAGGATATAGCAAAAGTGGCCGTGTTTCTGGCGTCGGAGGATGCGGCCTGGATTACGGGGGAGAAAATTTCCGTTTCCGGCGGCATTTACGGACTGTAATATCTAGCAACACACATCATTGAGCACCATGGAACAGAATAATAATAACGGCGCTTTGCAAGCGCCTATCGGCTCGGGGTTTACGGCCACCTCCACGGCCAGTGAGATTCTTCAGGACCTGAGCCTAGCCGGCCAAGTGGCCATCGTCACGGGCGGGTACACGGGCATTGGCCTGGAAACCACCAAAACGCTGGCCGCGGCCGGCGCTACGGTCATCGTGCCGGCCCGCAGTCTGGGCAAGGCCCAGGAAAACCTGCGCGGCGTAGCTAACGTGGAGTTGGCCGAACTGAATTTACTGAACCCCGACTCCGTCGACGCCTTTGCGACGAGCTTCCTGGCGTCGGGCCGGCCGCTGCACCTGCTCATCCACAACGCGGGCATCATGTTCGTGCCGCTACGCCGCAATAGTCGCGGCATGGAGTCGCAATTGGCCACCAACTACCTGGCGCCCTTCCAGCTAACGGCGCGGTTGTGGCCGGCGCTCAAGCAAGCCCACGGGGCCCGGGTGGTCAACGTCTCCTCGCTGGGGCACCAGTTTGGGCCCGTCCATTTCGAAGACCCCAACTTCGAGCACCGGCCGTACGAAACCATGGCCGCCTACGGGCAGTCCAAAACCGCGCTCAACCTATTTGCCCTGGAATTAGATAATCGGGCCAAAGCCGCGGGCGTCCGCGCGTACGCGGTGCACCCCGGCAATATCTGGGGCACCGAGCTACTGCGCGAAGCGCCCCTGGAAATACTACAGCAGTTCGGCTTCTACGACGCCCAGGGCCAGGAGGTGCCGGAAGTTATTGCCGCGCTGAAAACCATTCCGCAGGGGGCCGCTACTACGGCGTGGTGCGCCACGAGCCCGTTGCTGAACGACCTCGGCGGGGTATATTGCGAGGACGTGGATGTAGCGTCCTTGGCGCTGGGGGAGGGATTTTCCGAAGGCGTACAGTCGGCCGGCGTCATGCCCTATTCCGTCGATGCCGCTGCGGCGAAACGGCTGTGGTCCTTATCCGAAGAGCTGACGGGCATCCGCTTCGACACCACGCAGTAGCTAGTACAACCCGGTGTGCTTGCGGACGCGGCTGAGCGTTTCGCGTGATACACCCAAATACGAGGCAATCATGTGCAGAGGCATGCGCCGGTAGAAATCCGGAAAGGCCGCCACAAAGGCGTGGTAACGTTCTTCGGCGGTGTGGCTGATAGCTGCATAGAGCCGGTTCACCTGGGCGTCGAGGTTGCGGCCCGCCAGTTGATTTTCCAGGGCATTGAACGCCGGCACTTCCCGTTTCACCCGGTCCCAGCTTTCTTTCGACCACAGTAGCACCTGCGTGTCTTCCAGGGCGTCGATAGCCCCGACGGAGGGTAGCCCAGTCCGAAAGCTCTCGGCGTCGGTAATCCACCAGTTCTCGATGGCAAAGCGCAGGATGTGCTCCTCGGCGTGCTCGTCGGTGCGGTACAGGCGCAAGGAGCCCCGCACGACAAAGGCAATATAGTGGCATATTTCTCCGCTGCGCACCAGAAACTCGTGGCGCTTGAGCTTGCGAGGAATGGCCGCCGCTTCGAGCTGCTCCAATTCAGCGTCGGTAAACGCGGCCTTCGACCTCAGATAATTGCGAAATGCTTCAACCATGGCAATACGGGTAGAACATAAGTAATAGGTAGGGTAGCCGGGCTTGCGTGGGTCTGGCGACACCAGCTGGCACATCGCGCGACTACGCCAGTCGGCCAGGTAAACCGGAACACCCGGGCGCGTGTTTGGCGCGCCCTTGCCTTCACCAAACCTAGGAGCCTATTCGGCTGGGCTGATGCGCGTACCCGTCGGCGCAGCCAACCGCCAAGGCCCCGTTTTGCTACCTGCAAGCGGTCTGGTTCTGCTTTGGCAAAAGGCCAAACCAACTGGTGTTTACTTTCTAAGAGGAAGCTTCTTTCATCGCTACTTGTAAGGCGCTGTAACCAGCAGCCGTGCCTGCATCCCGCCAAGACTTGATCAGGCCAACTTCGGGGCAAGCTCTCCATGCCTCCTTTTTTACTCACTTTTTCACTTCTCATGAAACTACAAGGCAAAGTAGCCGTCGTCACCGGCGGCAATAGTGGCATTGGCTTTGGCATTGCCGAAGCGCTCAAAAACGAAGGTGCCACTGGCACCATCACCGGCCGAAACCAGGAAACCCTGGACCAGGCCGTGCAGGAACTCGGCCCCGGCTTTATCAGCGTTCGGGGCGACGTAACTCAACTGGAAGACTTGAAACGGGTATTCCAGGCTACGGCTGAACGGTTTGGCAAGATTGATACACTCGTAGTAAATGCCGGCGGGGTAGTCGACGGCAGCCCCATGGCCTCCATCGTGAACGTCACCGAGGACAACTACAACCGGTACATGGACTTAAATCTGAAGAGCTCTTATTTCACAGTTCAGCAAGCACTTCCCTATCTGAACGACGGGGCCTCCATCATTCTGATTGGCTCGAGTGCTGCCCACCGGGCCGCCCCGGGCATGACCATCTATGCCGCGGCGAAAGCGGCTGTCATCTCCCTGGCGAAGGGCTTGTCGCTCGACTTGCTGGACCGAAAAATCCGCGTGAACACACTCTCGCCGGGCTCGATTGACACCCCCGTGTTTGGCAAGCTGGTGCCACAGCCGCAGCTGGAACAGGTCAAGCAAGTGTGGCGCGATTTGATTCCCCTGGGCCGCATGGGCCTGCCCGCTGAAATGGGAAAAACTGCGGTTTTTTTGGCATCGGATGACTCTTCGTTTATCGTCGGCACGGAAATCCTGGCCGACGGCGGCATGACCAACATCAGCCTGATGAGCTAGTCGCTGTGGCCATAATCCGTGCGAAACGGCAGTGGGCGGGCAAATTGACTGCCCACCCACTGCCGTTTGTGCTATGTCTAGAGCCGGGTTGTATTTCGTGTGTTCTTGCCGGATGGAATATTAAGTAATGGCGTAACGAAAACCTGGTTTAAGCTATGCCTCGACTCCGCTCAGCACAACGTGCTGGTGGCACTTCAGCATGCTTATTAAGCTTCCACTGAAAGCTGTTGAGAAAAACGAGGGTATTGGTTTTCGGGCAAAAGAGTACCTTTTCAACCGCCGCTGTTGCCTAGCTAATACCACAAAACTGGCCCCACCCCCGCCACCGTACGGCGCAAGAGGGTAGGGCCAGTTTTGTTTGAGGGAGCAGGCTTACAGCGTGGCGATGTCCAGCACGAAGCGGTAGCGCACATCGCCTTTGAGCATGCGCTCGTAGGCTGTATTGCTGTCCTTGATATTAATCAGCTCGATATCCGACACGATGCCGTGTTCGGCGGCAAAGCCCAGCATTTCCTGGGTTTCGGCGATGCCGCCGATGCTGGAGCCAACTACGCTCTTGCGGCCCGTCAGCACCGAGAAAGCCGCTAGGTCGTAGGGCTCAGCCGGCACGCCCAGCAGGATGTGGATGCCGTCGGTGGCCAGCAGCGACAGATACATGTTTAGGTCGTGCTTGGCTGACACGGCATCGATGATGAAGTCAAAGGAACCCGGTACGGCTTTGAGCTGCGCCTCGTCCGTAGTCACCACAAAGTTGTGTAGTTCTGCGTGAAGCGGGTTTGATCCACAGCGAACGTCGGGGCGTGGAGTTGCTTAACCGCGTGCGGCTCGACATCTCACCCAAATTTGATTACTTGACGGGAGCTATTCTAGAGGCTTATAAGCTAGAAATAGAAGCCAAGCAGGCAGTGAAGTGAGTATCGACTCACTTCAGCCAAAGGGTCATTTAAGCCGCTATTGTCCAAGTGCTTGTTAACACAACGGGGACCTATATGTCTGGATATGACTCATTCTCTATTCAAAATCCTCCTTCTAGCCGCAACCTTCCTGGCTTACTTTATCCCAGTCTATAGCCTTGGGAGGAGCATTTTTGCGGATATACGCCTTCCACTCCTTTTCCAGCCGGTCCAGGGAAAACCCGTAGATAGCTTGAAACTTATCAAAGCCGCTCCCCCACAGCTGCTTCATCTTGTCGATGCCGTACTGCTCGTAGAGATACTTGAATAGCGCCGCGCTTTGCAGGTAAGCAGCCACCTGATCGGTGCGGGCACTGTTATCGAAGTCCTTAATTAACCGAGAAAGCGGCAACAGCTTACCCGTTTGCAACAAGTAGGCATTGATGCTATAGATGGGGTTCTCGTACCAGCACTCATTGTCGCAGAAGACAGCCCCCCCTTCATTGAGCAGCCGGGACTGACAAACGCCCCACACCTCGTTGGCGAGCAGGTGAAAAATTTCGTGCTTGGCCTGTAGCCGGCGGGTCGGGCTGTTGACGAGAAAAGCCGCATCCTGACCAACCAACGCAAAACCACCGGCGGGGCTAAGGCCGGTCAACTCTCTCAGCTCCTGTTTGGAATCAACCAGGGTCAGGTAAATGCCTTTCTGGTAGGCAGGCACCTGCAGCACGCTCAGAATACGGGGCCAGGCACTGGCAAGCTGGGCTTTGAGCGCCGGCAAGTGGGTTGCAGTGTAGGAATTGCCGCGGAAAAAGAGGCGGAAATTAGCGTAGTTAATCGACGTCAAGGCCAGGGTGTCATTATAGATAAACTGCCGCAGGTAGGCTTGCGGTGGGTTAAACACCACCTCCTCTCGGGGTCCCGTAAATTCCGTCCGCTCGCGGTACACCTGCGCCAATCGGCGCTCCCGGGCTGCGTTGCCGTCGACGCGGGTCAGAACAGGCAGCCACCGGGCATCGGCGTGCAACCCGTTGAAGTAGACGTCCCGGCGCAAGGTATCGGCGTGCGTGAACCCCTGGCGGGCCAAGACACTCAGGTACTGAAAGGCGCTGTCAGCCTTGTTTGCCCGCGACCATGCCTGGGCGGCGTGGTAGTAGCTTTCCGTGGGCGGGATGGGAATACCCTTCTCCATTTTCACTCGCGCCGCCTGCCCGTAGAAGCCAGCCGCCTGGGCGTACTGACGAGCTTGTTTCAAGGAGTCGGCTTTCTGGGTCAGGTTCAGATATTCGTAGTATTGCGGAAATCCTTGCTGCGCTAAGCTGCTTCGGGTAAGCAGCAGAATACAGGCTACTAAGAAAGGCTGCAGTAGCCGGCGAACCAGCTTTTTCTCATTGTTCATGCTGTATAAAGGCAGGGGTCTGCGTGTCTCTCGGTTGTGAAAAGAGTAGCAGGCGGGCAGGAACTGAAAAGTACTAAAAGCGCAGAACTAGTAAGTGCCGCTGTAGGTAGTGAGCCTTCTTGTTGCTCTTCCACTCGTATTCATTCGCGGGCACCGCTGTGTTTAATAGTAGCTGGTGGCATGTGCGGTCAATTTGCGTTAGAGCCCCCGGCTACGTAGCTTTCTGGGGTTATGCAGCTTGGTTGCCGCCCGCGCGTTTTAGCCGATACCCTTGTTAGCGCTAGCTTTCACCGAAGCGAGCCAGGGGCCGACTTGCGCCCTTACGTCGCTTTTTACTGGCAATGTGAGCCAACAACAGCGCTGAGCAGCTGTGCTCTGCCAACCAGTGCCGGCCTGCTGAGTTTCAATTTGAGGCGGCGGCCTTGGTATTCCGCGCCTGCCGTCGGCGCAGGCCTCACCTTCACTACGAGCCAGATTTTTGGACACCTAACCCACACCCGGTGGTGCCACTACCCGGCCGGCACTCTGCTCTTTGGGGTTACCCTGCAGCCTGGAGCAGTAGCTGTACTGCTTGGCTGCTCGGCTACGGAGCTTGCCGACCAAGCCGTGGACGCCGCAACGGTATTACCCATCACGGCCCTGGAAGCAGCTCTGGCTATAAGTAGCTCGTTTACGGCCCGCGTAGCGCTGCTCGAAGAGTATTTGCAGACCCTGTTTCATCCTCTGGTCATCGATTACCGCTACTCTCTGGTACAGGCCGCTGTTGCGCAACTCACTAACCCCGTCAGCTCGCCAGCTTCTATTACGCAGGTAGCAGACCAGCTGAGTGTCACGCCCAAATCCCTAACTCGCTATTTCCAGCAACTTGTCGGGGCGGGTCCTAAACGCTATGCCCAACTAGTCCGCTTCAAGGCCGCATTAACCTTGTATCGGCACCAGGGGCAGGCCTTTGACTATGAGGCAGCCGGCTACGCCGACTTCGCGCACTTTGCCCGCGCTAGTCGCCGGCTGCTGGGGCAGCCGCTGGGGGCCTTGTAACTTTGTCCGTTTTGTCCACCTGCTGGCTGCAGGGTGAGTTGCACCTTTGTGCCGTCTTATTACGGTTTGCATTCATGGTACCTGCTGCTCAGCAACTCTTTCTGGACCACGCGCTACCCGTACTGGCCCGCACCCCGGGGCTGGTGGGAGTAGCCGTAGGAGGCTCCTGGCTCGAAAACTCCCTGGACCAATACTCGGACCTGGACCTCGTACTCGTGCTCGACCCGGCGCAGGCCCCGCGCTTGATGGAGGAGCGTCCCCTGCTGGCGGCCTCGTTAGGTCAACTGTTGGAGTGCTTTACCGGTGAGCACGTGGGGGAGCCCCGGCTGCTCATCTGCCTCTACGACGAGCCGCTGCTTCATGTAGATTTGAAGTTTGTGGCCTTGCCCGATCTGGCGCAGCGCGTGGAAGACCCCTCCATCCTTTGGCAGCAAGATACTCTGGTCAGCGGCGTATTGCAGGCCAGCCGAGCCCAGCCCCCACCGGCGCCGTCTTTGCAATGGCTGGAGGACCGGTTCTGGATTTGGGTACATTATGCAGCAACCAAGCTGGGCCGGGGAGAACTACTAGAGGTTGTGTCCTTTCTGGACTATCTGCGCACCACCGTCCTCGGGCCGCTCTTGACTCAGCAACACGGGGGGTTACCGGTTCGGGGGGTGCGGAAGCTGGAGCAGATGCTGCCAACTTCGGCTCTGGCTTCTCTGCACGCTACGGTTGCTACCGCCGAGCGCACCAGTTGTGTCCACGCCTTGGAGCAGGCTATTGCGACCTACCGGTCCTTGCGACACACCCTTCGAACGCCTGAATTCGTAGCCAAGCAGCAGGTTGAAAGGCGAGCCGTAACGTACCTGGCCGACGTTGCCTCCGGCGCGTAGTGTTTGGAGGGTAACGAGGGTATGCATCACGAATGGCGTACAACGGGGAGACTATACCGCACTTTGTAACCCTACCTAAACTACGTCACGGCGACCATGTAGCCGTTCTGTCTCCCTCTGCTGGCTTACCCGACTTGTTTCCCTGGGTGCAGGACCTGGGACTGGAGCGTCTACGCACTATCTTTGGTTTAGACCCGGTGGAATACCTTACTACTCGCGTGTTGGGCTCGTCGTTGCAAGACCGGGCTAACGATGTGCTGGCGGCCTTTGCAAACCCCGCGCACAAAGCAGTCTTCACGACCATCGGCGGGGAAGATTAGATTCAACTGCTGAAGTATCTGGATCCGGCCGTGCTGCGCGCCAACCCGAAGCCCTTCTTCGGCTTCAGCGACAATACCCACCTGGTAACTTACCTCTGGAACCTAGGTATTCCAAGTTATTACGGGGGCATGGTGATGACGCAGCTAGTCATGCCGGGCCACATGCACGCACTGACCGTTCAGTACCTGACGCAGGTCTTGTTTGAGCGCGGGGAGAGGGAGCTAACCGCTAGCCCGTCGTTTACGGATGCACGCGAGTCATGGGCCAACCCAACCACGCTGACGCGGCCCCGCCCCCTGCAACCTAACGAAGGATGGTACTGGGACGTCCTAGCCGACGGCTGCGGCCTTTTATGGGGTGGGTGTGTGGAGTCGTTGGTGGCCCAAGTGGCAGCAGGAGGCTATTTACCTACCTCCGACGCGCTGGAAGGGACAATGTTATATCTGGAAACGTCGGAGTGGCGGCCTGCCGCCTGGGTTCTGGCGTACCTGCTCACCGGGTTTGGGGAGCGCGGCTGGTTGAATATTTTCCAGGCAGTATTGGTTGGTCGGCCTCAGGTGTGGCACTATGAGCATTCGCTCACGCCAGCAGCACAAGTAGCTTACCGGAAGGAACAACGCGAGACCATTATCGGCACGGTGCGCCGCTACAACGCCTATATTCCCATCGTGCAGAATATGGACTTTGGCCACACAGATCCCCAGATTGTACTTCCCTCTGGCCAGCAGGCCCGGGTGCTAGCGTCCGAAAAACGCGTTTTTTTATCCTATTAAGTTTAAGTGCCGCTCAGAAACGGGTCTGCTACGCCATGGGAGGCAAAAAAGCCTCGTTTTCAGGAATTACCTAGTTAACAACCGTCCGCCGTCCGAACGTAGTAGGTAATCGGCCTTTACTAGGGCAGCTTAAATGCCTGAGCTGTATAAGAAGGAATCCCCATCCCTGCTGCCCCTTGGTTAACTTATACAGAAACAACGAGGGTTTACTCAGATAGGCCTGCGCCGTGGTTTACCACGACTTGGCCCTGGAAACCGGCGCCACCCTGCCCCTAGACGCGCGTCGTACGGCTCACGCCCGCTCCGCTACCAGCCGGTACAGGTCTTGGGCATTGTCAAACGCGGCGCCCATGGTATTGTTGAAGTAGGCATACACGTCTTTCCCCTCTTGGAGGTAGTCGTGTATCTGCTCGGCCTGGTCGTGCAGAAAGTCATGCTCGTAGGACTCTCGGTAGTTTCCCTGCGGGCCGTGGAAGCGCATATACACAAAGTCGGCCCCCTCGTTGAGTTGGGCGTTTCGGGCGGGACCTTTGTCGTGCAGCACGAGGCTGGCGCCGTGGTGGTCCAGCATCTCAAACGTATCATCGGCATACCAGCTTGGGTGGCGAAACTCAACCGCTTTGCGCCACTCCTGGGCGGGGTCTGCCGCGGTAATAGCATGCAATAGGGTACTGACCGCGTGTAGCTGACGAATGGTGTTGCTGGGCGGGAACTGAATGAGCAGGCATCCCTTTTTGGTGCCCAACTCCCGTGCTGCCTCTAGAAAGCGGGCAATACCGGAGAGGTCATCGGCAAGAGCGGTGGTGTGCGTAATATCGCGCCACAGCTTGATGGTAAAGTCAAACCCAGGACCGGTTTCCGCGGCCCAGGCAGCAAACGTTTTGGGCTGGGGGATGCGGTAGAAGGTGCTGTTAATCTCCACCGAGTTAAACAGGGTGGCATAGTAGGTGAGGCGGCTCGTAGCTTGGTAGGCCTCCGGAAAGGTGGCCTTGGGGCCAGGCACTACGATGCCGCTGGTGCCAGTGCGCAGGGTGCCAAGGGGGGTAGGCATGGGAAGGAGGTATATGGGAGTTTCGGGGTATAACGGGCCACGCTGCCCCGGCGTTTTACCCCATGCGTATCTTCCCGGGCCCCAACGTATCATCAGCTGGTCATAGGAGCTCTCTTGGCAGGCCAGGCAGGGGCTGGCGCTCGAAGGCCCTGCACGCCGCCGAGACCAACGAGCTGCGCTTCTACGCCGCGTCGCTGCTGCGCCTGCCCGACTAGCGCGCTCTGGGCACGCGCTGCCTCATCGACCGCCGGCCGCACACTTTCACTGCCGCCAAATGGCTCAGGACTCGCTCTATTCCGTCGATAAGATGGTGCTTAGCCTTACCAGGTTATCAGGACTCGACGAGAGGTCCCGGCAAGAGCTTCCGCAGCTGATGCAGCACGATGCCCGCACCTACCGCAAACAGGCTAATGACGGCCAGTGATAAGTTGTGAAATCCTGTTCGAATGATCAATGATTCAACAGAAAGGGACCTTTAAACAAACGAATTAGGACTTCTAAACAAAGTCATCCGTCGCTGCGCCCTCGACCTTTGTCTTAACGCTAATCACTTACTCCCTTAGCCATGAGACAAGTTAATTTTCAAGGAGCCCTGCAGCACCCGTTAGGCTCTGGCTTCAATGCCACCACCACCGCCACCGACGTTATCAATGGGTTCGACCTGACTGGCAAAATTGTGATTGTAACCGGCGGCAATGCGGGCATCGGGTTGGAAACCACCCGGGTGCTGGCCGCCGCCGGCGCTACGGTCATTGTGCCGGCCCGCGACACGGAAAAAGCAAGGCACAATCTGCAAGGCATTGCCAACGTGGAGCTGGAAACGATGGACTTAGTAGACCCCGAGTCCATTGATACGTTTGCCAACCGGTTTCTGGCTTCCGGCCGGCCCCTGCATTTGCTGATTAATAATGCCGGTATTATGTGGGTACCGTTGCGCCGCGACCGGCGGGGCATCGAGTCGCAGCTGGCTACCAACTACCTGGGGCAGTTTCATGTGGTAGCCCGCCTGTGGCCGGCCCTCAAACAAGCGCAGGGCGCCCGCGTCGTCAACGTTTCGTCGTTTGGGCACCAGATGGCACCCTTTAACTTCGAGGACCCTAATTTTGAGCACCGGGAATACCACACGCTCCAAGGCTACGGACAATCCAAGACGGCCAGCAACCTGTTCACGGTGGCGCTGGACCAGCGCGGCCAGGCGGCGGGCGTCCGCGCATATGCCGTGCATCCCGGCTCCATCAACGGCACCGAGCTCGGGCGCGAAGCACCCCTCGAGCTGTTTCAGCAAATGGGCTTTTGTGATGCGCAGGGCAACATTCTTCCCGAGGTAGCCGCCACGCTGAAAACCATTCCGCAGGGTGCGGCGACGACGGTGTGGTGCGCCACTAGCCCCTTGCTGGATACCATTGGCGGGGTGTATTGTGAAGATGCCGACGTGGCTGAACTGGACAAGGGACAACTTGAGCACCGTTCTGACGACCCTTCCACGGCCCGGGGCGTGCAGCCCTATTCGCTAGACGAAACCAGCGCCCAGCGGCTATGGACCCTGAGCGAGCAGCTGACCGGTATTTCCTTCGCCGCTAACTGAGGCTGGCCCCATCTTCTTACGTCGCTACACCATCACCTTTCTTTTCAGCGATGAGGCCGCCCGTATCACGGAGCCGACCTGCGGATGGACGGGGACAGTCGATATAGCAATTATCTTGGTCAACCCTGTCTTGGTCAGCAGCCCAACCCCAAACCCCGCCGAATAGCCATGGAGCACGTTTCAACTTACCTGACCCCGGAAATCAAGCTATCCTGCTACGAAGACCACTTCTTTAAATCGGATGTGGTGTTCGACCACCACATGCTCATCTGGTTTATTTCCGGGCGAACCAGGATTGTGCAGGCCGACGGCGTACACGACTTCCAAACCGGCGACATCTTCCTCATTCCCCGGAATCAGCCGGCCACCGTCCTTAATTACCCCAAAGACGGCCTGCCCCACAAAACCGTGGTCATGTCACTGACCACGGACATTCTCCGGGACTTTTATAGCGGCCTAGGTGTGAAAGCGGGGGAGCCGCCCGTACCCAAAATCCGCAGCTTTCGGCAGCATCCCCTGCTGGAGAGCTGCCTGGCATCCTTGGTACCCTATTTTGCAGTGAAAGGCCCTTTCCCGCCAGATTTAGCTGCTCTGAAGATGAGGGAGGCCATCAGCATCCTGCGCACAGTGGAGCCGGACCTAGACAGCCTGCTGGCCAATTTCGATGACCCGCATAAAGTGGACCTCATCCATTTTATGGAAAAGAACTACATGTTCAACCTGCCGGCGGAAACCTTCGGCCAACTCACGGGCCGCAGCCTGACCACATTCAAACGGGACTTTAAAAAGGCCTTCAACACGACTCCGCAGCGGTGGCTCACGCGCAAGCGGCTGGAATTGGCGCATTACCAGTTGGCCGAACACCGGAAGAAGCCCACTGACGTTTGCTACGAAACCGGCTTTGAGAACCTCTCGCACTTTTCGTACGCCTTCAAAAAGCAGTTTGGCTATTCCCCCGCGCAGCTGCTCGCCCCCACCGGCCAGGCGCAGGCTCACCCAGCAAGCTAATTGGGGATGGGGCCCCTTGGCCTGGGCCCCTTTCCCCACACGTTAACCGGCACGGCATGGAAAAGCACTTCGAGTACACAACCCTGGCGCAGCGCTACACCGCCCGGTTTCCCCTGCTCACGTACGTGGGCACCCAGGCCAATTTCTGGATACTGGCCAATCTGTTGCTGGCCGCCGTGCTGAGCCTGCACGCCCGACTCCTTAGCCAGGTTCTACACCTGCCCGTAGCCGGGACCATAGGACCGCCGCTGCTAACGGCCGTGGTGCTCGGGCTGGTATGGGGCGTGGCCCTGGGGTTGATGGGTTACCACCTGGACCGGCGGATTTCCCGCAGCCTATCCCTCGGGCAGGAGTTGCTTGCCAAAGCGCTGGGCTCGGTGGCTCTGATTGCGCTGCTGGTTGGGTTGCTGGAGCTGATCCTGGTTGATTCTGCCCTTGTGCCTGCTTTATTGCTGCCGGGAATGGCCTTGAATGGGCAGGCGGCCAAGTATTTATTCGGGCTGCTGCTGCTCTATTATTCGTTCATGAGCCTGGTGATTAGCTTCATCAACCAGATACACAAGAAGTACGGGCCCGGCGTGCTGGTACCCTTGCTGCTGGGCCGGTACCGTGATCCACAAGAGGAAGAACGAATTTTTCTCTTTATGGATCTACAATCCTCGACGGCCACGGCAGAAGCCTTGGGGCACCGCCAGTACAGCGCCTTCATCCGGGACTGTTTTGCCGATATCAACGAGGTGCTCTTTCCGTTTGAGGCCCAGGTCTACCAGTACGTGGGCGACGAAATCGTCGTGATGTGGCCGACGAGCGAAGGCGTGCGGAATCATGCCTGCATCCGGTTCTTCTTCGCCTGTCAAAACCAGTTCCGGCAGCGCGCAGCCCACTACCAGACCACCTATGGCTGCCTGCCGCACTTCAAGGCGGGTATACACGCGGGGGATGTATCGGCCGTGGAGATAGGAGAAATCAAAAAGGATATTGCCTACCACGGCGATACGCTGAACACGGCCGCCCGAATTCAGAGTGTGTGCAATCATTACCAAGCTGAGTTTCTTGCCTCAGAGCATCTGTTGGGAAAAATGGCACCGGACCCGCACCTCAACGCGCAGTCCCTGGGAATGGTCCAATTGCGGGGCAAAGCCGAAAAAATCGGGTTGGTGCGTGTGGACTGGCAAGAATAAGGAAGTGCAAATGATTTGGGTGCCCCCTTCAATAGCAACTCTATGTACGTTAAAAAGAACTACAGCCTGACGGAAACAGCCTTCTTTAATTCGGGCAAGCATTTAACCTGGCTGGTTCCCTATACGCTGCTGGTTGCGGTGCTGTACCGGTACACTGCTTTGCGCCTGTTTAGCATCCCCTGGCTGCCTCTTTCCTTGCTTGGCACGGCCGTTACGTTTTACGTGGGATTTAAAAATAACCAGGCGTACGACCGCCTCTGGGAAGCCCGCACCGCCTGGGGTAGCATAGTCAGCAGTTCGCGCATCTGGGGGTCTAACCTCAAGACCTTGGTGGTGCCGGCAGCCGCCGGAAACCCACTCGCAGAAGGACTAGCTGGGACCAAGCAGCAGATGGTTTACCGGCACATTGCCTGGCTTTACCTGCTGCGTCGGCAATTGCTGGCTCCCACCGTGTGGGAGCACGTGAGCCAGTCCGGCTTATATGGGCAAGACGCCCAGCAAAAGCTGCAAAAAATCGGGCTGGGGCTGTTCGGGGAAGACATTACCGAGGAACGGATTCACCGGTACCTGTCGGCGGCGGAGCGGGAGGTTCTGCTTACCTATCAAAATGCCGCCGCCCAGCTTCTGGACCAGCAATACCAACAGCTGGCTCACCTCCGACAGGCTGGTCATGTGGGCGAGGGCGAGCACAGTACACTCCAGAGTATTCTCAACGGTTTTTACGAGCATCAGGGCAAAGCCGAGCGGATTAAGCACACGCCGTTCCCGCGCCAATTTGCCAGCGTCGGCTTTATGATGGTCTGCATCTTCATCGCCATGCTCCCATTTGGGTTTTTCTCCGAATTTGGTAAGATGGGCGACAACGGCATTTGGGTGGCAGTTCCCTTTGTAGTTTTGATCAGCTGGGTATACGTGGTCATGGAGCTGGTCGGCGACTATTCCGAAAACCCGTTTGAAGGACTCTCCAACGACGTGCCCATGCTGTCCTTAAACCGCACCATTGAAATTGACTTGCTGCAGCAACTGGGCGAAATGGAGGTACCGGCTCCCATTCAGCCCGTTAATCATGTGTTGTTGTAATCCCACTGCTACTGTATGTTACAGGCAGAGAGCGGTCGGAGATGCTCAAAAGTGGCCGGCCCTGCTTTGTCACGTCCAGGAGAACTAACGTGCCAGCTTTGCTGCGCCACCCTTTCTGACCTTGCGAATAGAAGTCGATTCGCTTTAGAGCGGTTCTAGAAATACGGCAGGGAATAATTCAATACCTCTGTCGTTCACCTTAACGGTGGTTAAGCTATATAGCTTCCCCGCGCAGTCGCTTGGCTGTGCCGAGTGGCCACTACGCGTAAGCCGCTCTGCTGCGAATCCGTGTGCGCCGGCAGCGCCACCTGCTGGCGGGAGGCGCCCGGGGGACAGTCCCTCCGGCGTTCAAAACCCGGGCGCAGTGTGTGGCGGCCAAAGTCAGCTTGGAGGCCCAGTTGGACAGCTACTCCAACCGCGACCAGAACCTGGCTTTCCAGGACCGCCAGGAAGACCGGGCCGACGCCTCGGTGGCAGCTCGCCTAACCACGGCCATCAACCAGGTAACCTACCTGACCGACCAGCTGGCCCGCCCCGACCTGTCGGACGCGGACCGCAGCCGCTATCAGGATCAGCTGATTACGGCTACCTACCAGAAAACCCGCCTGCAAAACCGCTCGGCCGACACCGGCGGCACCGCCGAATTCCTGGCCGATGCGAAATCCGACCAGGTAGACATTCAGGTAGGCTTTCTCACCAAAGTTATTGAGGACGTGCAAGCCCACCACGACACGTTATCCGCCTGAGCAGCCCTGCTCTAATCCAGAGAAAACCGTTTGGGGATAGTCCCAAACAGTTTTCTCCTGTTTTAATGGGTATACTCTTCCAGATTTCGCCGATGCCGGTTGCCTGGCACCGCCCTGTTCCGGCTTTTGCCCCTGCCGCACATGCTAACGCACCCCAGCGTAAAATCAACCACTCGCGTGAGCAAGCGTAAGGCCCTTGCCGCCGGGTAAGCTTGCCGATAACGAAGTACAAAGGCCCCGCACCACGGATGATGCGGGGCCTTTGTACTTGGGTGACTAGTAGCGCGTACTTGGTAGTGCGCGTGCCAGGAGGCTTGTGCAGCAGTTCTAGCCGGGTTAGCCAACGAGGTTGCTGGATGGATCAAGAAGCGCCTACCGTCCCGTCGCGATTCTTCTCAGAGCTGGTAAGCGCCTCTTAGAAGTAGCCCATGCAAAGCAGGGGATGCCGGACAACCCTTTTGACGCTTCGTGCATCTAGCCGGTGGTTCTAGAAAGAGTAATTGTGCTTCGTACTCGCTGGCATACTTACTCCGTGAACCAGCGCTGAATCTGCCTCGAAAACGGTAGCTACCTGTTTATACCAGCCTTCCAGATAGGAGCCCCTTCTTTATTATTATATAAACCCTCACCAATGAAATTACTTAGTACTGCTGCCGGCTTACTCCTGTGCGCCACTGCCTTCGGGCAAGACATCCGCTCCTACGTAACGACGAATACGGTGCAAGTCACCACGCTTGATGCTACTGCCGCTGCCGACGACTATGCCGATTTAGCGGCCGTGGGCAAGGCCATCGGCGAGGCCCGGGTCGTTATGCTGGGCGAGCAGGACCACGGGGATGGCCCGACGTTTCAGGCCAAAACGCGCCTGATAAAGTACCTGCACGAGCGCAAAGGCTTTACCGTCCTGGCCTTCGAGAGTGACTTCTACGGCTTGACCACGGGCTGGGACCAGCTGGCCAAGCAACCCGACTCCATCCGGCACTTTCTGCAACGCAATATCTGGCCCATCTGGACGCGCAGCGCGGACTGTCGCTACTTGTTTGAGCAGTACATCCCGCAAACTTTACAATCCGCCAACCCGCTCCACGTGAGCGGCTTCGATTCGCAGCTTTACGCTAGCTACAGTTACTTACACCTGAGAACCGACCTGGACCGTTATCTGGTTGGCTCGGGAATCGCCAGCAAGTTTTCCTCCCCGGCCGCCTACCAGCAGTTTCTGGCGGCGCTGCAAGGACGAATTGCCGAGCCGCGTACGCCCGGAGCATTTCGCCCCGGTATGCGCAAAACCCTGGAGGACGGCCTGCAGCTTATCAGCCAGGCCCAGCTCACCGCCCGCGACACGTCGGCCTGGCCGCGCGTGATTGAGGGCATGCGCGCCCTTATCGTGGAGGATGATACAGCCTACAGATTGGTTCGGGACAAAGTCATGGCCGACAACCTGAAGTTCTTGCTGACCACGCAGCACAAAGATGCGAAGATCATCGTCTGGGCTGCCAATGGACACATCATTAAGCGTACCGACCAGATAACCAGCAAGGCCAAAAAATTTAATCAGGTAATCTGGCACAATATGGGCACGCATTTCACCCAGGACCCGCAGTGGGCCAGGCAAACGTACGTGCTGGGTTTTGCCTCCTACCAAGGTACCGCCGGTCGGCTGGGCGAGGCTCCGTATACGGTGCAGGCGCCCGACCCGAATGGCCTGGAAACCTGGGTGCCCACGAGCACGGCCTATGGCTTCCTGGACTTTACTGCCTACAACAAGCAATTCAACAACCCATCAACGCCCTTCCTGCTCAAAGCCCCCGCTCATTTCACGATTCCAGCACGGTTTGCGCCTATCCCGTGGAATTTGGTGTACGATGGCCTGTTCTTTATCCGCGAGATGCAGGCAACGAAAAAAAGCGAGTAGGCTTTGACATTCCTGCTCCCATCACCTAGCAGCCCGACCCGCGGCCGAGCAGGAAGATGTCCCGCGAACCAGCCCTTTCTACTTCGCCTTCCCTCACGAGACCATCGTGGCCGAGGCTACGAATGACCCTGATTGCCGACTTCGACCTGGATTTGCGCAAGGACCTGTACTCGCTGAGCTGGACCATCAAGAAATCGGGCTGCGACGAGGAGCTGCTGGCCCAGGGCTCGGAGGAGCGTTACCTCCGCGTGAGCAAGCGCAAGGCCATTGCGGCCGGGTAAAGTCACCGGCGTTTAAGTGAAAAGGCTCTGTATCCTCATGGATGCAGAGCCTTTTTCGTGGGCAGACTGGTAGCGCGAGTTCCGTTGTACGCGTACCGAAGGGGGTTCTCGTGCCTCCGAGCACAAAAACTAAATGGAGGCGCTGCACACTCAACACACGCTACCCCCGTTTTTCCAGGCGGCTTAAGGTTTCCCGGGACACGCCTAAGTAGTGAGCAAGGGTTCTTTTGGGCAGGCGCTGAAACAGCTCAGGGTACTGGCCCAGTAGCAACTCATACTTCTCTTTAGCCGAATTGCGAAGCAACGACAGTACCCGGTTTTGGGCCGCCACATAGCCACGCAGGGCCTTATTGCCGAAGAATATGTGCATGGCTGGTACCTGCTGACACATGTTGTCGCGCTGCTCCACAGGAAGCTCCAACACGATACTCGGCTCCAAGGCCTGCACGGCCATTCCGGCGCTAGCCTTGTGGGTTAGAGCGGGGTAGTCGGATACCCACCAATTCTCGAGGGCAAACTGTACGATGTACTCTTTCCCTTCCTCATCGTAGGCGGAGGTTTTCAGACAGCCTTTCACCACGAGGAATTCTGTCGCTACCCGGTGCCCTACCTCGATTAGGTAGTCCTGCTTGGCAACGGTTCGTGGCACGAAATGCCTGGCAACTTCCCCAAACTCTTCATCAGAAAGCGGGACTATTTCCTCGATATGCCGACGCAGAAAAGAGGCAAATTCCATGTGGATTTACGACTGTGAGTTGCCCCACTTTATACGATCAGGAAAAGCCCGCAGCCTTTCGATTCGTGCGGTTGTCGGGCGGCTACGGGCGTCACCACAAATGCAAGCGGCGGAGCATTGAACAAGCCAACGACTGAAAGGACAGGCTGCAGCGAGAAGTCAGCCAGACAAATAAAAAGGACTGTGGTAGTGGATGCAAGGCTTCTTGTAAAGTCTTACCGGGCGCTACGCTGCCCACGCGGGCGCTTCCTGGCAAATCCTGGCTGAGAAGCACACGAAAAGGGCTTATTCGCTCATGTGGTGTACATGAGGAAATAAGCCCTTTTGCCGGAAAACAGGTGTTCTTCTACTTCAGGCCATCCCGGATAACTTCTGCTACGGCCTTGGCTGATTGGGGATTTTGCCCGGTAATCACGCGCTGGTCACTGGTTACGTGGGTCTGCCACGGTGCCGACTTCTCGTACTGGCCGCCCCGCTCGATGAGCTTGTTTTCCAGGAGAAAGGGCACGATGGTTGTCAGCTTTACCAGGGCTTCCTCTTCGTTGCTGAAGCCGTTTATCTTCTTGC
Organism: Hymenobacter cellulosivorans; assembly: GCF_022919135.1. Lineage (NCBI taxonomy): Bacteria > Pseudomonadati > Bacteroidota > Cytophagia > Cytophagales > Hymenobacteraceae > Hymenobacter > Hymenobacter cellulosivorans. The sequence continues at coordinate 5,657,102 of NZ_CP095049.1, forward strand.
CAGCAACCAGATAGGAGCCGTCGTTGAGCTTGATGTTGACCAACCCCGCTGGGCCGTGGCACACGGCGGCTACCAGGCCGTTGCGCTGATAAATAGCGGCAGCAATGCCGGCAATGGCGGTATTATCGGGCAAGTCCCACATGGCGCCGTGCCCGCCGGCATAGTAAATGGCCGCGTACTCTTCCGGCCGGACATCGGCGGGCTTCAGGCTGTGCGAAATTTTCTGGTGGTACTGCTTATTCTCCCAAAACTCCTTGTTTTCAGGATCTGTCAGGTCAAAGCCATCCACCGGCGGGTTGCCGCCTTTGGGGCTCACAAAATCAATTTCATAGCCGGCCGTAGTTAATACTTTCCAGGCGTGGGAGACTTCGCTCAGGTAGTATCCCGTCTTCTCGCCGGTGCTGCCTTTCGTATCGTGGCTCGTCACCACGAACAGGATTTTCTTTTTCATCGTTGATCGGTTTTGCTTTTGTGCCTGGGCCGTGAGGCTGCCAATAAGTAGCAGCAGGGCGCCTAAGATGGTGGCGAGCTTGTGGGTGTGCATGGGTGTGAGTTTCGTTTTCGTGGGGTGGATTCCAACCCGCTAGCTTTTGTGGCCAAGCTGATGCCACCGTCCTTCCGAAGCTGGATCATGGGCGCCATCACGACCCGGTTTTCAGGCGGGGCTTCCCGAACAGAAAGCTGGCGGGCACGTGGTGAAATCTACTATGCAAAGTTCCGTCGGAAGGCAGCGGCAGAACGGTGACCTAGGTCACAAGTTTTGGGTGCCAGATGCTGCCAGGGGTATAGCCGATGGCGTCATTTTCTAAAGCCTTCTGCCTCCTCTCTCTTGGAATCATAACTTCCAATTCACGGGGCTTTGCGTATGCCTAGTATCTGAATATCCTGGGTGTAGAAGGCAATTCTACCGGGTATATTCTTCCGAATTTCGCTACTCCTGTTTGGTTGCCCCTCGTTTATTCCCTGCATCGTATGCCCACGGTCCATCTTGTAGAAGCGCCCAGCAACCTGGGCCTGAAGGAGCTCATCCCCGGCACCGCCCCTGCCGTCGACCAACTTCCCGCCTGGCTGAAGCAGTGGGGCTTCCACGAAGCGTTGCAGCCCCAGCTCGTACGCACCGTGCCGCCCCCACCCTACACCGGGCAGCTCGACCCGGAATCCGGGGTGCGCAATGCTGATGCCGTGGCCCAATACTCCCAGCAGCTGGCCGCCTGTATTGCCGAACTGGTGCAGCCCGGGGCCTTTACAATAGTAGTTGGCGGTGACTGCAGCATTCTGCTGGGGGCCATGCTGGGCTTGAAAGCTGTGGGCACCTATGGCTTGTTTTTTCTGGACGGGCACACCGATTATGCCTGGCCGGGCCTGTCGGCGTCGGGCGGCGCGGCCGGCATGGACCTGGCCCTGGTAACGGGGCGCGGGCCCGCGAAGCTCACCACGCTGGGCGGCCAGCGCCCCTACGTGCGCCCCGAACACGCCTGGAGTGTCGGCAACCGGGATATGGACGAGGACTACGTGGCGGCCATCACCGCCTCGCCCATTCCGTACGTGGACCTAGCCGAACTCCGCCGCCAAGGGCTCAGGGCTACTGCCGCGGCCTTCCTGGAGTATGTCAGCGCCCGGCAGCTTGATGGGTTTTGGATTCATCTCGACGTGGACGTGCTGGATAATGCCCTGATGCCCGCCGTGGATTCGCCCCAGCCCGACGGCCTGACGTACGCCGAACTGGCCGAGCTGCTGGTGCCGCTGCTCCAATCTCCCCTGGCGGCAGGACTCGACATCACAATTTTAGATCCTAGCCTGGACCCTGGCGGCAAAATTACCCGGGACTTTGTGGCGGGCCTGCAGCCCCTCTTTACCGTACTTACGGCGTAAGAGGTCTGTTCCTATTCTGATGCAGGTTTAACTCAGTGGAATTCGTGCCCGGCCATGATTGATGGGAATAATATACCTGCTTGGCTGCACCCACAGCGGGCCAGGCTTTCCCCAGCAAGTATCTGGAGCCTCTCCCGAACGTTTTTTTTGTGGGCTCGCCGTCCCCTATTGCGGCGGGGTAATTTATGCGCATCTTGTGGCCTAACTCAACTTACCCCACTATGCAGCAGGATTACCTTGATCAAGATTACGCGGATGAACGCGTGGAGAATCCGTCGGCCTTTGCCGATCTATTAGAATCGCCGCTGGCCCTGACCCCGGCCACTACGGGGCAGCGCTTTGCCAACTACCTGGTAGACGCCATTTGCTTTTATGCCTGCAGCTTTGGCGTGGGGCTGCTACTGGGCGTAGTAGCCCTGCTCATCGACAGCCAGGCATTGCTGGACAGCCTGCAAGGGCCCTTGTCCACGGTCCTGGGCTTCCTGGTAATGCTCACCTACTATTTCATCATGGAGGCTACCACCGGCCGCACCATGGGCAAGCTCGTGACCCGGACCCGGGTAGTAATGGAGGACGGCTCTAAGCCCACCACCAATGCCATTGCCAAACGCAGCCTAAGCCGGCTTATTCCCTTCGAGGCCTTTACCTTTTTCGGCGATGGTCCCGGCCTGCACGACCGGCTTTCGAAGACCCGGGTGGTGAAAATGAACTAAGTCTAGCTTTTATTTTTTGCAAAAAGCCGGTCAGGTGTCCCTGGCCGGCTTTTCTATGGGTGATTAGCCTTGAGCTTACGCCTACTCCTACCTACCCGGCAGGAGCCAGCATTAGTACGCAGTGGGACGCTCGGTTCGGGGGCGGGGCTGAGAACGGGGAGTTGGGATGCGGCGCCCGGGGGCCGGAGCGCCTGGGCCGGGCACGTATACGGGCCGCGCCCGGTTGTAGGAATCAACCAAGGACAGAATCGAGAAGATCTGGATAACCCGGCGCACTTTCGGGTCGCGGTAGAGCGAGTCGAGATAGGCCTGGGTGGGCTCTACCGGCGGAGCTGGCGGGTAGTGGCGTACCCGGGCGGGGCGGCGTTCGGGCGCGGGCCCCGCCGACTTTTTCGAGCCAAACAGAAAGCGCACCTGCAGCTGTAGCACCCCGTTGTGAAAGTTGTTGCTGGCCGTTGGGGCAAGGCTGCCGGCGCCGTAGCCGGAGCGGTACACGCGGGTGAAGTCGCCGCTGTAGCGTAGTTCCGCACCCAGGCCATTGCTAAGCTGGTAGCCCAGGCCGGCCACATAGCCCGCCGCTACCGGCACCAGAGCGCGGTGGTCGGTAGTAAGCGTTTCCTCGTGGCCGCTGCCCGCCTCGCCCGTGGGCCGCACCGATTCACGCTTATGCAGGGCCAGGCTCAGCTGGGGGCCTACTTCGGCAAACAGGCCCTGGCCATTACTGCCCGGCCCGAAGGTATACAGCACCGGCACGTCGAGATACGCCAACGAAGCCCGATACGTACTGCTGCCGGCCGTTAGGGCAGGGTTCTGATACGTGTGGCGGTAGCCGGCCTGGTAGGCCCCCTTTTGAGAGTAGAGCACCTCCAGCTGGATTCCGCTGCCGGCCGATAGTGGGTAGCCCAGCACGGCTCCAGTGGATATGCCCGGCTGCCAGCCCGTTTGCCGGCCAATGGCACCGCCCGTGTACGTGGCCAGATTGAGCCCCGTCTTCAGGCCTACGTGCAAGCCTTCCTGAGCGCGGGCCTGACTGGAAAGGCCTAGTAAAAAAGCAAGACCGAGCAGGGCGGCGCAGGGCCGAAAAGAGCGAGTTGAACGCAGGTTTTTCATGGAAATCAACGGTAGAGAATTCAGAATAGAGAAGCAGGCGGGCAAAGGCTGGCAAGTGGCGGCAGCTTACGGCAGCACAAAAGAGCGTACCGCTGAAGGGGTCGGATTGAGGTTGCTGACAAGTTGGGCCCTGCCGTTGGCCGGGTCGGCATAGGTCACTTCCCGGCCGGGTGCCCCGTACACGACCAGGTACACCATGTCGCCGCTCTTAAAGCCTCTTTTAAGCAGGTCAGCATAGTGAAACCAGAACTGGGTGGGGTTTTGGTTGCTATAGACCAGGGACGTAAACTGATAGTTGGTGCTGCTTACCCCGGCAGTAGCGCCCATGTAGATCCGGAAGCCGTAATCGTCGGGGTACACAGCCGAGTTATGGTTGACGCCGACCGTATAGGCCTGGGAATTAGACAAAGGACCATCGCCGCCGAGCGAAAAGCTGGTGACCACCGTGGAAGCCAGCTGGCCTAGCGTTGCCGTCCGGGCCAGGGTCCGATGCTGCTCGTTCAGCACCAGGCTTGCTTCCTGTATGGTTCCCAGGTCGTTCCGCTTGTAGACAATCTTATAGGTGCCCCAAGGAAGGTTCTTCAACTGGAAGCTGCCGTCGGCACCGGTAACTGTGCTGACAGAGGTTGAACTACCTTCCAGCGTCACCGTTATGCCCGCTTTATTGGCCACGGGCTGCCCTACCTCATCCTGGACGGTAACCATCCCGGAAATGGCCCCTACCGCAGCTGGAGCCGGATCAGAATCCTTGGTGCTAGCGTCGCAGCTGGTCAGTAAGGCCCCCATCGCCAGGGCAAGAACTACTGCGGGACGGAAAGCCCGGAGCATGAAATAGAACAAAAAACGAGCATGGGTAAAGGAGCGAAGCAGAGCCATGGGAATTATGCGTAGTTGTCTGGTTAGTAAATAATAGCAGAAGCAAAGGCTGCGGGCTTTATTGCACCCACACAGTCTGCCGAAGGGTAGCGGCCCCGGCCCCGACCTGCAACAGGTAGAGCCCGGCAGGTTGGCTGGTCAGGTGCAGCTGCTGGCGGTTCGGGGATGCGGCCGGCCAGGTCGTGTGGTATACTTCCCGGCCCAGTTGGTCGAATACCCGGATGGGTGCTCCGGCTGCGCCCCCCGCTATTTCCAGCGTGAAGTGCCCATCGGGACTGGGATTGGGATAGGCCTGCAGGCGAGCGGCCAGGGTTGTCTGGGCACTGCGCGTGGGCAGCACTGGGCTAGCAAGCTTGCGGACTCCGTTGCTGCGGCCCGTCGTGAAATTGTAGGAAGAGGACCAGATGGCCAGTGGACCAGCCGCGGTCAGCAGCTGATGGTTGTCGGTGCTTTCCAGGGCCGTCCAGGTAGCGCCGGCGTCGCGGCTGTAGGAGGAGCCAGCATCGGCCGGTATGCCGGGCACCGGCAGGTTTTCGCCCACCGAAAGGTAGTTCCCGGTTCCGGGCACCAGCACCAGATTGCTGCCGTGCAGGGGCCCGGCAAAAGGCACCGCCTGCCACGTTGCCCCGCCATCGGTAGTCCGATACAGCGGCGCGTTGTCGGTGAAACCGTCGGTACGGGAAAACAGCGCCAGCCCGTGCTGCGCATCCGCAAAAGCCAGGGCCCGGGGTCCGTTGGGGGTAAAGGCGGCGGCCGGCAACTCGCTGACGCTCCAGCTCAGGCCCCGGTCGGCGGAATGAAACACCCGGGAGGCAGTGGTGGCTACCCAGATGTGGTTGCCTACTATTGCCGGGCGACTCACGGAAGTGAGGTACTCCTGGTCGGTGAGCAAAGGCAGATTCTGGTTGGCCGTCCAGGTAGTGCCGCCGTCGGTGGTGGTGAAGAGCACCAGCCGGTCCCCGTTGTCGGCGTCGCCCAGGCAGAGGCCGTGACTGGCATCAAAGAAGCCCAGGTAATTCAGGCTGCGGTCGGCAGTGGGGCTGGTCAGCGTGAGCATTGGCTGCCAGCTTGTGCCGCCGTCGGTGGTGTGCAGGATCTGGCTGCGGGTCGAGCCGATAGTCGTTATCCAGGCGCTGGCCGCGCTTTGGGCCGTCAACGAGGTTATAACCTCATCGGGGGCCAGGCTGGGTACCGTACTGGTTTGCCAGCTGTTTCCGCCGGTGGTGCGGGCTACTTCCTGGGTACCAACACCCTGGGGCGTGAACATGCCGCTCGGGTTGCTGCCCACGGCCCAGGCCGCCGAGGCGTCTACGGCCTGGAGCGAGGCCGGATAATACGTATCGGCACTAAAGGCAACGGACTGGCTTACCCATTGGGCATGGCTGGTGGAAAGGCCTAACAAACTGGTAAGCAGAAATAGTAATGGCTTTTTCATAAGGGCGAACCGGAAAAGAAATAGGGTGAGGAACTGATGCAAAGGTCACGGCCCGGGCCTGGTCCTGAAATCGCCGGAAAGCAGGATTTTGCTCTACTGGAAAACCAGTAATTTCATTTCGGGCCAAGGTTTTTCGCCAAATAGCCCCCAAGTTTGCTGCTGCATGGCTTCGCTGTTTTCCCCTCTCTGCGCGCAAAAACGAACCCGCAGCCGCCTGGCGCAGGTCCTGCTGCTAGGGCTGCTGAGCATGCTAACTCGGCCAGTGGTAGCCGCCCCGGCCCCGCTGCCCTCCGACAGCCTGCGGCGCGCCCTACGCACGGCCCCTACCGACACCGACCGGATCAAAACCACGCTGCGCCTGTCGGCCGCCCTGGTTGCCACCGACACGGCCCAGGCCAGCCAGTATGCCCGCCAGGCCCTGGCCCTCAGCCGCCGCGTCGGCTATGACTATGGCGTGGCCTACGGCTGGCTGCAACTGTGCACCCTGGCCATCATCCGCCACGACAATGCGGCAGCCGCCTACTACGGGCAGCAGGCCCAGACTGTAGCCGACGCCCTGCAACGGCGCGCCCCGGAGGCCTCGCGCCTGCGCCGGCTGCGGGCCTCCATTGCCAACAACCGCGGCAACGTGGCCGACCACCTGGGCCAGTACGAAGCCTCCACCCGCTACTACTTACAGGCCGCCAATCTGCTCACCCAGCTGGGCGACTCCCGCACCCTGCTCACGGTGTACTGCAACCTGGGCAACAGCTTTCAGGTGCTGGGGCAGCCCGCCCAGGCCGTGCGCTACTGGCGCCAGGCCGTAACCCTGGGTGCCGGCCCCCCTCCCGCGGCCGAGCTGCTGCCCGTGTATTTGCAGCTGGCCAGCTGGCACCTGAGTCAGGGCCGCCCCGACAGCGCCGGACTGACGTTGCAGGCCGCCCGGCCCCTGGCCCAACCCGGCAGCCTCTACACCGGCGAATACTACGGCACCCTGGCTCAGTACCACCTGGCCGGCAAGCGGCGGCCCGAGGCGCGGCAGGCGTTTGCCCAGGCCATGCCGTACCTAACCCAGAAAGGTGCCCTGGGCTACCAGGCCAAGGTATTGCTAGGCCTGGGCCAGCTCGATGCGCAGGCCGGCAACTGGGCTCAAGCCCGGGCTCAGCTACAGCGCAGCCTGGTGTTGAGCGAGCAGCTAGCCGACCCGCAACAGATGCTCGAAAACCTGGATGTGCTGGCGCGCGTGGAGGAAGCCGCAGGCCAGTGGCAGTCGGCCCTGCGCTACTTCCAGCGCGGCCAGCGCCTGCGCGACACGCTGGCCGGCACCACCGTGCGGGAGCAAATCAACCAGCTCGAAACCCGCTACCGTACCCGCCAGCAGACCCAGCAGCTACGGGTTGCCCGCCAGCTGCAGGCCGCTCAGCAAGAAGCCCTGGACCGCCAGCGCCAACTCAACACTATCTACCTGGTATTGCTGGGCGTGCTGACTGCGGGGGTGGGCCTGGGGCTGGCCCTGCTGCGCTACCGCCAGCGCCTGGCCCGCCGGACCCGGGAGCAGCAGCAGGCCTTACTCACCACCCGGGCCATGCTGCAGGGCCAGGACGAGGAGCGCCGCCGTGTGGCCCGCGACCTGCACGACGGACTGGGCGGCATGCTGTCGGCCGTGAAGCTCTATTTGAGCTCTATACGAACCCGGGGCGGGCTGCCCAGTGAGTCAGCTCCCCTGTTCGACCAGTCCATTGACCACCTCGACAGTTCGATTGCCGAGCTGCGCCGGGTGGCCCGCAACCTGATGCCCGAGGCTCTACTCTCCTTTGGGCTGGCGCCGGCCCTGCACGACCTGTGCCAGGCCGTGCAGCAGGCCGGCTCCGTACCGGTGCAGCTTACCACCCACGGCCTAACGCCCCGGCTGGCCCCGGCCACCGAAGTAGAACTCTACCGCATTGTGCAGGAGCTGCTCACCAACGCCCTGCGTTACGCCCGCGCCAGTCAAATTCTGGTGCAGCTCATGCGCCACGACGACGAGCTGCATTTGGTGGTGGAAGACGACGGCCAGGGCTTTGATATGCATACTAACAAGCTCGGCGTAGGCTTGCGCAGCGTGCAGGCGCGGGCCCACTACCTGGGCGGCACGCTGCAAGTACAGTCGGAGCCGGGCCAGGGTACTTCCGTTAGCCTGGAGCTGCGTCTGCCTGCTTCCGCCGCCACACCAGCAGCTTCTTTTCCTACCAATCATTTAGCCTAGCCTATGACTCCGATTCGGGTAGTACTCGTGGATGACCACCGCATGCTGCTGGCCGGCCTGCAAATGCTGCTGCAGGCTCTGGACTTTATTTCGGTAGTAGGCACGGCTACCTCTGCGGCCGAGGCCTACGCCGTGGTGGCCGAGCACCGCCCCGACGTGGTACTGCTCGACATCAACCTGCCCGACCAGAGCGGCGTGGACGTCTGTCGGCAGCTCACTGAAGCTCAGCCGGGCCTGAAGATACTGGCCCTGACCACGCTGCAGGAGAAAAGCTACGTAACGCGGATGATGCAGGAAGGCGCGGCGGGCTACGTACTCAAAAACGCGTCGCCCGAAGAGCTGGCTGAAGCCATTACCCGGGTGCACGCCGGTAAAAAGTACTTCAGCGACGAAATCCAGGAGCTGCTGCTGCAGCCTGAGCCGGCCGCAGCGGTGCGGCCCCTGCTCACGCGCCGGGAGCGGGAAGTTTTGACCCTGATAGCCCAGGGCCTGACCAGCCAGGAAATGGCCCAGCAGCTGTTCGTCAGTGCCCTGACCATTGAAACGCACCGCCGCAACCTGCTCACCAAGTTCGGGGTGCACAACACGGCCATGCTGATCCGGCTGGCTGCCGAGTATCAGTTGCTTTAGTGCCGGTTGACCGCCAGGGCCTCAGCGGCGACGCTGGTTGTACTGCTGAATAAGATGCTCTAAATCGACAAACCGGTGGCCCGGCGACCCGGCCGCCACCTTGGCGGCCAGTTCTTTGTCGTCGGCCAGAAGCACGCTGACCTGGCTGGCGAAGTTTTCGGGAGTTATCAGGCGGGGTACGCCCGCGCCGCGCCGCAGATACCACGACGCCACGGTTGTGCCGGGCGTGCTGGTAGCCGGGGAACCAAGCACCGGAGCCGAGCCCAGATAAGTAGTTACCAATGGGGGCTCAGTCATCTGCATCAGAAACAGCTCCACGGTTCCGGCTTGCCGCCGGGCGGCCAGCCGGGGCAGGTCGCCCTTGTCGGCCGGGGGCAGTACTTCCGAGTACTGGCCCTGCACCCGCATGCACTTCACTTTGTTGGTGGCCACCAGCTTGGGCTTTACTTTGGACCGGGCTTCGGGGCTTCCACGTAGTACGGCACCAGTACTTCTCCCCCGGTTGTGGTGGCCGGCAGGTAGGCCTGCAAGCGGCTGCCATCCCGCAACACGAGCGTGCCCCAGGCATAGTTCTGGTTCAGAAAGCCCCGCACCACGCGCGTCGTGTCGCCGGCTGGCCAGGTGGCCGGGGCCGGCTGGTAGAGTAGCTGGACACCCGCAACTAAAAGAGTAGAAAGTAGCATACGTTCCCTTGCCCCACGGTCCGGCTAGTGTTTACCGGCGCCGGCCAAAAAGGTGCTGCAACTTAGCCGATAAACCCTTTCGGCGGCTACTGTGCAGGAGCAAATCCCGCATTTTGCACCGAAAATACTGGTTTTCCAGTAGGAACCACCGCCCGCTGCCGCCGTTGACTACCCGGGTAGCGCCCGAGCCGGAGCAGTCGGGCACCTAAGGAATATCCGGGAACGTTCCCGGATGTTTTTTTGGCCCCGCACTGGTAAACCCTCCCCAAACCGACTTTTATTTGGCTAAACTTCCGGCGGAAAATCAGCTTTTGCCCTCGGTTTTGTCTTTGTAATCCCTAAGCTCTCCACCCATGAAATCTGTCCTCATCACCGGCGCCAACCGCGGCCTGGGCCTCGAACTTACCCGGCAGTACCTGGAGCGCGGCGACCAGGTGTTTGCCGCCACCCGCCAGCCCGAAGGCGCCACCGACCTGCTGGCCCTGGGCCAGCAATTTGCCGGCAAACTTGTGGTCCTGCCCCTGGACGTGACCCGGGCCGAGTCGTTGACTACGGCCTACGAGCAGGTGGCCGCCGCCACCGACCACCTCGATATTCTGATCAACAACGCCGGAATTCTGCCGGGCCACCCCGGCTCGGGCATCGAAGACGACTCCGAAAATCAGAAGCTGGGCCAGCTGCGCTACGACGACGCCATGCAGGTATTCGCCACCAACGCCGTAGGGCCTCTGCTCGTGACCCAGCAGTTTTTGCCCCTGCTCAAGGCCGGAAATAAAAGCCGGGTAGTGAGCCTGTCGTCGGGCCTGGGCTCTTTGGAGCTGAAGGCCTCGGGCAGCCACTACCACTACAGCGCCAGCAAGGCGGCGATGAACATGTATATGCGCACCCTGGCGGCCGAAGCAGGCCACTACGGCATCATTTCCATCATGGTCGACCCGGGCTGGATGCGCACCGACATGGGCGGTACCGGCGCGGCCCTGCCCGCTGCCGACTCGGCCCGGGGCATCATCCGCCTCACCGACCAGCTTCACGCCGAGGAAAACGGCAGCTTCGTAACCTGGCAGGGCAAGCCGGTAGCCTGGTAAGCCCGTTTGCACCTGACGATTCCAAGTAAAGGCAGCCTCCTGCGGGGCTGCCTTTACTGTTTTTGGCCCAACGAGCGGGCAAAGCAGTCCGATACAGTTAAGCTAAAAGGCCGGCTACGCATTAAAAATCAATTAAATCAATCCAAAGCCAGCTTTATAACCGTAGAGTTTCAACAAGCACCCGGGGCGGTTCTTACTCCGCCTTACCTCTAATCCCCATTTGTTCTTATCATGAAACGAACCCCTACAAACCCATTACGTGCCTTCAGTAAAGCTCTACTCGGCCTCACAGCCCTGGGCCTGACGGCGGCCATTACCCCAGCTTCGGCCCAAACGGCCTACGGCATCACCATCAACCAGATTGACGAATACAGCTTGGCGACGTTCCAGGTAACGGCACCCGGAACTTTCACGTCTAGCGTGCCGATTACGGGTCTGGGCGCAAACCAGGAGCTGATCGGTATTGACGTGCGTCCCGCCACGGGCCAGATTTTTGCCCTCGGCTACAACGACAATGTTACCACGAACAACGCCCAGCTGTACGTTCTCTCGACGACCGGCGCCCTGACGCCCGTAGGCGGCCTGATGAGCCTGAACCTGGGCCGGGATGGTGGTACCCGCGTGGGCTTTGACTTCAACCCCACCGTGGACCGCATCCGGGTAACGTCGGGTCTGACCCAGGCCAACTACCGCCTGAACCCCGTCACGGGTACTATTGCCGCTACCGATGGCAACCTGGCCTATGCCGCTACCGACGCCAATGCTGGCCAAACGCCGGGCGTGGGCTCATCGGCTTACACCAACTCCTACATTGGGGCCTCGGGAACAACGCTCTACAACATTGACGATTCCTTCAGCCGCCTCGTGCGCCAGGACCCGCCCAACAACGGCACCCTGAATACGGTGGGAGCTCTGGGAGTATCGGTTAACACGGCGCTCCAGGTGTCGGACCTCGACATCTACTTTAACCCTACCACGGGCCAGAACCAGGCATACCTAACCCTGGCAACGTCGTCGCCGATTACGTTTACGTCTATCAACCAGCTTTACACAGTCAATTTGGCTACCGGCGCGGCTACGGCCGTGGGTACGCTGGGCAGCAGCAACGCCTTTAGCTTCGTGGATATAGCCGTAGCTATCAACCGGCCCGCCACGCTGCCCGCCATTACGGGCCAGTTAGTTTACGCATTGGCTGGTACCAACCTGATTACCTTCGACTCGGCCCAGCCCACGCTGGTGCGCACAGCCGTGGGCATTACTGGCGTAGATGCCACCCAGACCCTGGTGGGCCTCGACGTGCGGCCGCTGAATAACGCTCTGTACGCCCTGGGCTACAATGCTACGACCCAGACGGCCCAGCTCTACACCATCAACGGAACTACCGGCGTAGCGACGCCGACCAGCGCCGGTATTGCCCTGGCCCTGGGCACGGGCGGCGTTAGCTTCGACTTCAACCCCACCGTGGACCGCATCCGGGTGGTGGGCGCTAACCGCAACAACTACCGCCTCAACCCGGTAACCGGCACGCTGGCTGCTACCGACGGCCCCGTGGCCTACACCACTGGCACCAATACGCCGACCATCGGGGCGGTGGCCTACACCAACAGCTTCGCCGGTACTACCGCCACCACGCTCTACAACTACGACGAGGTACTGAACGTGCTCAATACCCAGAGCACTGCCAACCCACCCGCCGACGGGCAGCTGACCACCGTGGGCAGCTCCGGCATCGTGGCCAACACGAATCCGGCCAACGTGGATATGGATATCTACAGCACCAGCGCGGGCGTTAACTCGGCGTACTTGGTGGCTACTACTGGCACTTCGGCCAATAGCAGCTTCTACACTGTAAACCTGACGACCGGTGCCGCTACTGCCGTGGGCGTAATCGGCAACGGCATTACCGTCCGCGACATTGCCGTGGCCGCCGCTACCGGCGTTACGACCGGTACCCGCGACCGGGAAGAGGTAGCAGGCCTGGGTCTGTATCCCAACCCCGTAACGGCCGACACCCGTCTGGCCTTCACCCTGGCTTCTTCGGCCCAGGTGACGATGGTGGTGACGGATGCCCTGGGTCGCCAGGTCGACCGGATTGAGGCCGGCCGCCTGGGCGCTGGTACGCAAGGCATCCGCTGGAACAGCGCCTCGAACCTGCGTCAGGGCGTGTACTTCTTCCAGCTGCTGCTCGACGGTAAGGCCGCCGGTACCCAGCGCGGCGTACTGCTGAACTAACCCACCCCGGCAGCCTAAGCTGACCATATAAAAGAGCCCTTCCACAATTCGTGGAAGGGCTTTTTTATTGAATCTGTCTTAACTACGCCCTGATCTGGCTTAGCTGCCTTCCGCGGCTAGGTGGGCATGGTCGCGCAGGATGGTGCGCAGGAAGGCTTCGTCGTTCAGGTCAGTCTGCACCCCGGTCACTTCCTTGACGCGGTTGGCAACTTCGTTGAGGAACGCATAGTTTCCCCGCTCCAGGCCCTTGGCCAGCAATTGCCGGATAGTAGCCACATCGTGGTCGGCCAGCAGGGATGCCTGCGGAAACACCACCACGTAGTTGGCATCGGTCAGGGCGGGAGCCAGCAAACTGGCCGCATCCGGGCGCGGGCGGGTACTGACCACGCAGGTCCCGGCGGCCAGGTCGCCGACGCGCTGCCCTTTGCCATTGGCCAAGATGACTACCACGGCTACCAACCCTCCAAAAAAGCCCATATCCACGATGCGCAGCACCCAGCGCAGCAGGTAGTCGCCGATGCGGGGCGGGGTGCCGTCGAGGCGGATTACTTTGATATGGCGGGCTTTTTTACCCAGACTCTGCCCATTAAACAGAATTTCGCAGAGCAGGTGGTAGAAAATGTAGGGCAGTCCCACCAGCAACACAACTACTATAGCCACGGCCCCGTCCTGCACTCCTAAAGCGGTGAGCAGCAGCACCCAGGCTGCAGCCCAGCCAATCAGGATTAGGGTATCAATAATATTGGCCACGATACGCTCTCCCACGCTGGCTACCTCATATTCGAGGGTAACGTTCTGGGTAGTCTGGACGCGAATGGTACTCATAACAAGGCAACCGGTAAGAAAGAAAACGAACGACGAAAAAGTCCAAGCCTGGACCAAGGACGCAATTTAGTCCTTATATAAAGTCAATCAGGTCGAAAAATTTACCAATCTTCGCAAATCCGGCTTTAGCGGCTTTACCGGCCGGGCGGGCTTTATCCGGCAGCTTTTTAGCACCGGCACTGCCGTTCGGCGTGGCTTTTCCAGTTATTTATTCAGTGTATGCGTGAGGCGGTATTTCTTCGGCAAAATGAGGCCAAGTGGCGGCGCTACGAAAATGAGCCGGCCACCGGCCCCGACGAGCTGGCCGCCCGCTTCATCGAGCTGACCGACGACCTGGCCTACGCCCAGACCTTCTACCCCTCGTCGACTACCACGCGCTACCTCAACGACCTGACCGCGCGCCTGCACCAGAAGCTCTACCAGAACAAGAGCGAAACCACGACGCGCTTTGGTCACTTTTGGCGGCAGGAGCTACCCTTGCTCGTGGCCCAGCACCACCGCACGCTGGCCTGGTCGTTGGTACTGTTTACGGTTTTTACGCTGCTGGGCGTGTTGTCGGCCGCCAACGACGACACCTTCGTGCGAGTCGTGCTGGGCGACGAGTACGTGAACCGCACCATCGAAAACATTGAGCGGGGCGACCCAATGGCCGTGTATAAGGGCATGAGCGAGACGCCCATGTTTCTCTACATCACTATGAACAACATCTACGTGGCCCTGACGGCTTATGCCCTGGGCGCCACGCTGGGCCTGGGCACGCTCTGGGCGCTGTTTCAGAACGGGGTGATGCTGGGCTCCTTCCAATACTTTTTCTACCAGAAAGGCGTGCTGCTGCCTTCCCTGGTCACCATCTGGATTCATGGTACATTGGAAATATCGGCCGTGGTGCTGGCCGGCGGGGCGGGGCTAGTCATGGCGCGCAGTCTGCTGTTTCCCGGCACCTTTTCCCGGGCCGACTCTTTCCGCCAGGGCGCCCGCGACGGGCTAAAGCTGGCTATAGGCCTGGTCCCGATTTTTATTGTGGCCGGCTTCCTGGAAGGCTTTGTGACGCGCCACACCGAGATGCCCGTGCTGCTGAGCCTGCTTATTATTGGCACTTCGGCCGCCTTTATCATCTGGTACTTTATTCTGTATCCGCGGCAGCTGGCCCGCCGGGCTGGTACGCTATGACCTCCTTCGCCTTATGAAGTCGACGTTTACTACCGCCGCTGCTTTTCGGCAGGAGCGGGATTTTGGTAATAAAATAGCGGCCACCTTTGAGTGTATAACGGCTCACTGGCGGCCCTTGGGCAAATGCCTGGTGTACTTCGTGCTGCCCGCCGCCCTGCTGATGGGCGTAGGGCTGGGCCTGATTACCAACTTCGCCCTGAATTCCATGGGCAAGCCCTACGGGCCAGTAGCACCAGGAGAGCTGTTCAATGCCTCCTACTTTTCGGGAATGGGCATTACGATGCTGGGCGGTATGCTGGCCGGCGTGATGCTGATGGGCACCGTGTATGGCTACGTGCGCGTGATTCTGACCGCCGAAGCCGTGCCCGCGCCAGCAGCGGTGTGGCAGGTTATCAAGGGCCGGCTGGGTCGGATGCTGGGCGCTTTTGGGCTGCTGTTTGGCCTTTATCTGCTGGTAATGCTGGCCCTGACGAGCCTGATGGCCATAACCTCGTTTTTCGGGCTGCTCTTCCTGGTCATCTTTCCGCTGTTCCTGTACGTGATGGTGCCGCTGACCTTGTATTTCCCCATTCTCTGGCTGGAAGACGACAACCTGTGGCAGAGCCTGCGGCGCAGCTTTTATCTGGTGCAGGGCAAGTGGTGGTCCACGTTCGGGCTGATTATGGTTACGAGCATGATTCAGATGATGCTGTGCTTCATCTTTATACTGCCGCAGTACGCCGTCATGGTGGGGAAGATGCTCAACGTTCCCGGGCTGGATTCGGATGCGCTGGGTATTGCCACGCAGTGTCTGTACGCGCTGGGCATCATGTTTACGGCGGCTATTCCGTTGCTAGCCGTGGCCTTCCAGTATTTCAACCTGGTGGAGCGCAAGGAAGGTCTGGGCCTACGCTCCTTGATTGGCAGCATCGGCCAGAGCCCTACTCCTCTGGCCTATAATCAGACCTACCGCGCCGATGAAGAAGGGGAATACTAATCCAGCCTCGCCCGGCGCTTCTGCCTTATCTTTCCCCCACGCGGGCCCGGCTCCGCTATTTATCCTGCTTCATTGCTAGTGTTTTTGCGTATTCGGATGCGGTTTTTCGGTTGGGGTCTACTCCTGTTTTTGCTGCTAGCCGGCCCGACCGGCCAGGCCCAGCAGCCAGCGCACAAGCCCGATCTTGCGGTGCATACCCTGCCCACCGACCGGAACACTGCCGTGCCCCTGCGCCAGCCGGCCCCCGGCCGCCTGCGGGAATTCCGGGAGCAGCGCGCGTTTCAGTACGTGGAAGTGAAGAGTGAGCAAAGCACCTGGGACCTGTTCTGGGCCCGGCTGATGCACTGGCTCAACGAAGTGCTTTCTACCCGTGGCGGCAAAGTGGTGTGGGAGTACGGCATCTACGCCCTGCTGGTGGTCGGGCTGGTATTCGTGGTGCTCAAGCTGATGCAGGTTGATTTGACCCGGGCCTTTGGCCGGGCCCCGCGCACCATGCCCTTGCCCTACGATACCACCACGGAAGATATTCACGGGCTGGACTTCGACGCGCTGCTGACCGAAGCCGAAGCCGTCGGCAACTACCGCCTAGCCGTGCGCCTGGGCTATTTGTACGTGCTCAAGCAGCTCACCGACCAGGGCCTGATTCAGTGGCAGCCCGAAAAAACCAACCACGACTACTTGCAGGAGCTGACAGCGGGCCAGCTACGGCCAGTATTCCGGGAGCTTACCCAGCAGTTTGAATACGTCTGGTACGGGGAGCAACAGGATTTGTCCCTGGCCCACTACACCCTGGCTCGCGAAGTACGCGTGGCCTTCCAGCGCCAGCTTTCCACCGTGGCCCACGCCGCCTAGCCTCCCCGCGCCATGACGACCTTCCGCTGGTATTTGCTGGGCCTGGCCCTTCTGTTCGGAGCCTACGTAGCCGTGGAATACAACCGCCCCAAACCTCTGGATTGGCGGCCCACCTACCAGAATAAAGACAAGATTCCTTACGGCACCTACGTCCTCTATCAGGTACTACCCGAGGTCATGGGCGTGCCCGCGCGGGAAGTGAAAGCCGTCCGGCTGCCGATTTACAGCCAGCTGGAAGGTGAAGACGAGCTGCAACCCGCTTCCGATGAGGAAGTGTACCTGGAGCAGGAAGAAGCCACTGACAGCACCGCCACGCCCGCCGACTCACTGGGCCTACGGGCGGATGCAGCGCCCGAAGTTGCAGAAATCGACTCGGAAGAAAGTGACTATGCTCAGGGCTTAGCCGAGTCGGACTACCCCAAGACCACTTACCTGTTCGTCAACAACGACTTCGAACTTAGCCCGTCCGATACCCGGGCCCTGCTGCGGCACGTAGCTCGCGGCAACGACGTGTTTATTGCCGCCGAACGGTTTACGCCCCGGTTTGCCGATACGCTCGGGTTCGACACCGCGCCCTTTCTGGGCAAGCCCCGTCTGCGCGACAATTCTCCCAAGGCCCTGCTCGAAGACTCGGTAGGGCTGCGGCTGACCAACCCCCGACTATCCGGCCGGGCAGGACGCGCCTTCCGCTTTCCTCTCGTTGGGGCCTCCTACCGCATCCTGCCCGACAGCGGCCTACGGGCTACCCAGCTGGCCACCGACGCCCAGGGCCGGGCTGTACTGGTTCGGATTCCGCACGGCCGGGGCCACGTATACGTCTGCTCCGTGCCGTTAGCGTTTACCAACTACTTCGTGCTGCAGCCACCCACTGGCAACCTGGCCTTTGCAGCCCTCTCCTATTTGCCTGCTGGCCGCCCGGTGTGGTGGGACGAGTACCAGAAGCAGGGTCGGCAGGGCGAACAGTCGTTGCTGCGGGTACTGCTGGCCCACGATGCCCTGCGGCGGGCCTTGTATCTGAGCCTGGTGGGGGCCGTGCTTTTCGTGCTGTTCGAGGCCCGGCGGCGGCAGCGCATCATCCCAATTCTGAAGCCCCTGCCCAACACGACGCTGCAGTTCACCCGCACCGTAGCCAGCCTCTACCGCCAGGGCGGCAACCACGCCCTGATTGCCGAGAAGAAAATCGGGCTGTTCCTGGAGTTTCTGCGCCAACGCCTCAATGAGCCTAGCCTCGATTTCAACAGTGCTGAATCCCGGGAACGGGTAGCTCAAAAGGCTGGTGTGCCCGTGACGGCAGTAGAGCAACTGGTGCGCCGCATTAACCTGGTTCGCACGGCCCCACAGGTTTCGGATACGGAGTTGCTGCTGCTTAGCCGGGCCCTACACGAGTTTCGCCAAGCTGTCAGTAAATAATTGCATTATGCTAGCAAATATAATTTTACCGTTTTTTAACTATTCCGATATGAGCTTTATTGCTATTAAAGCAGCTTTATGATCGAGCATAGATTGGGGCTAATTAAATAATTCTCACGGCATTTCTTCTCCTCACGTAGCAGCCGCACTGCTTCTTCCCATGGAAAACACCTCTGAATCTACCTTCTCCGCTCCCGAGCCACATGTGCCTGCAGCGACCCCAGACGCCCCCGCTGCCTTTGTGCCCCGCACCGATTTGAGCAACCTAAGTCGGCACGCCGAGGCGATTCGCGGTGAGTTGAGCAAGGTGATTGTGGGCCAACACGACCTGGCCGAGCTGCTGCTGACTGCCGTGCTGGCCGATGGGCACGTATTGCTGGAAGGCGTGCCCGGCGTGGCCAAAACCCTTACGGCCAAGTTACTGGCCCGCACCCTGGCTGTGTCGTTTAGCCGCCTGCAGTTCACCCCCGACCTAATGCCTTCCGACGTGCTGGGCACCGCCGTGTTTCGGCCCAACACGTCCGAGTTCGAGTTTCGGCCCGGGCCTATCTTCGCCAGCATCGTGCTGATTGATGAAATCAACCGGGCGCCAGCCAAGACCCAGTCGGCCCTGTTTGAGGTGATGGAAGAGCGGCAGATAACCCAGGATGGCACCCGCTACGCCATGACGGACCCGTTTGTGGTGCTGGCTACCCAGAACCCGATTGAGCAGGAAGGCACCTACCGCCTGCCCGAGGCTCAGCTCGACCGGTTCCTGTTTAAACTGCACGTGGGCTACCCCTCACTGACGGAAGAAGTTGCTATTCTGCAGGGCCACCACGCGGGCCTGGGCAGCACGGCTCTGGAGCAGGTGCAGGCCGTATTGACGGCCGACGACCTGCGCGAATTGCGCCAGCAAGTGCAGCGCCAGCACGTAGAGCCCCAGCTTCTGGAATACATTGCCCGCCTCGTGGGCCAGACGCGGGCCCACAAAAGCCTGTATCTGGGCGCTTCGCCGCGGGCTTCTTTGGCACTGCTCAACGGCGCCAAAGCCCTGGCCGCCCTGCGCGGCCGCGACTTCGTGACGCCGGAAGACGTGCAGTATCTGGCGCCCCACGTGCTGCGCCACCGCATTCTGCTGACGCCGGAGCGCGAAATGGAAGGCCAGACAGCCGATGACGTAGTCAAGCAAATTGTGCAGCAGATTGAAGTGCCCCGTTAGGCTTTACGCCTAGCAAGCACTAAGAACGTCACGTCGACTAGCTAGCGGCATGACCGTTCCGGGTACTACTGCTCGAACGCGCTAGCCCCATTTGCCGCGCGCCTGATTTGCCACGCCTGTTTTTCGACTGCCTTTCGTGAAATCCCTGTTTCTGACCCTGCGCTTTTTCTTGCTACTGACCGCCGTGGTATTCGGACTGGTCGTCGCCTTTTTCTGGCCCGGACTGCTGGTGCCTATGCAGTTGCTGCTGGGTCTGCTGGTAGTCCTGACGCTGGTCGATTGGCTGCTGCTGTTTGGCTCGGCCCGCACCGGAGCCGGCGGCGTCTTCGGGCGGCGGGTGCTGGGGGATAAGCTGGCCAACGGCAGCGACAACGACGTAGCCATTTACCTGGAAAACACCTACCGCTTCCCGGTCACGACGGAAACCATCGACGAGATTCCACCCCAGTTTCAGCGCCGCGACGTGCTGTTCCGGGCCACGGTACCGGCGGGTCAAACCACCGTGATTCACTACCAACTGCGGCCAGTGCGGCGGGGCGAGTACCAGTTTGGGGCCCTGAACGTGTTTGTCAAGTCGCCGCTGGGGCTGGCGCAACGGCGCTTCTGCTACGGGCAAGATCAGGTGGTGCCGGTATACCCGTCGTTTTTGCAGATGCGGCAGTATGAGCTGCTGGCCATCAGCAACCGGCTGACGGAAATCGGGGTGAAACGCATCCGCCGGGTGGGCCACAGCATGGAGTTTGAGCAGATCCGGCCCTACGTTCCCGGCGACGACCCGCGCACCATCAACTGGAAAGCCACGGCCCGCCGCGCCGGTACCGGCACCGATACGCTGGTGGTGAACCACTATCAGGACGAGCGGGCCCAGCAGGTGTACTGCCTTATTGATAAGGGCCGGGTGATGCGCATGCCCTTCGAGGGCCTGAGCTTGCTCGATTACGCCATCAACGCCACGCTCGTCGTCAGCAATATTGCCCTGCTCAAGCACGACAAGGCCGGTTTGCTCACGTTTGCCGACCGCCTGAGCACGGTGGTGCCAGCTGAGCGGCGGGCAGGCCACATGCAGAAGATTCTGGAGGTGCTCTACAAGCAGCGCACCCGCTACCTGGAAACCGACTACCAGCTGCTCTATTCCAACGTCAAGGCCAAAATCCGCCAGCGCAGCCTGCTGATCCTGTTCACCAACTTCGAAACCCTCAACGGCCTGCAACGCCAGCTGCCCTACCTGCGCGGCCTGGCCAAAGACCATCTGCTACTAGTGGTGTTCTTCGAGAATACCGAGCTCCAGCACTACCTCGACCAGCCCGCCAGCAGCACCGCCGACGTCTACAACCAGACCATAGCCGAGAAATTTGCCCAGGAAAAGCGCCAGATTGTGCGCGAGCTGCAGCGCTACGGCATCTACAGCCTGCTCACGCCACCCCAGCAGCTCACCGTCAACACCATCAACCGCTACCTGGAATTCAAGGCGCGGGGCCTGATCTAGCGGTAAGCCGAGCAGCAATTACTCTTCGTCGAAGACCGTTAGCTTGGCCGAATCCAGCAGCAGCCCGGCCTGGGAGCCATAGTAGAGGAAAACCACCGAAACGTTGTCGAATTCGTCCTTGGGCGGGCGCATATCAAAGTGCAGCTCCTGGGGCCAGGTGTCTTCCAGGGCCCGCTGCAGGCGCACGGTACGCTCCTTCACGACCTCCGAGCCCCGGCGGAAGCGGATGACGTACTGCGTCATGCGCGGCATGTCCCACTCCGGGTAGTTTGCCTTAGCTACGGCCGAGGCCCGCACCCACTGAAAGTCGCCGGGCCGGGCGGGCATGACGTACTCCTGGCTTTGCGGGTGCAAGGAATCCAGGGCCAAGGAGCACCGGCCTTCCAGGGCCGGAGTGCCACAAAGGCCGAGTGTTTCCTGCTCGAAATCCTGCTGCCACAGCACCCGCTGCCGGACAGCCGTGCCGGTAAACTCCGAGTTGCTGTCGAGCAGCAGGCGGGTTTCAACGGGCACCTCGTAGCGGAACAGGATGCGCCACAGATAGGAGCGGTTCATATCCCCGACGTACACCAGCCCGCAGAATATGAGCCACATGCTGTAGTAGCACCCCACCACGGCCAGCCCTCCGTAGGCCGCCGCCCAGCGGGGCCGGGTCAGCAGCCAGCACAGCGCCGCCGCCAGCGGCCAGGCCAGCACGGCGTAGGTCTGAATCATGGCCCGGGCGCCCAAGGAACCGCCGTAAGTCCACTGCTGCCAGGCAAACGTGACGTAGATGAACACCACCAAGTAGATGACCATGGGCCAGAAAGCAGCGGGCTGCTGCCGACGCAGCGCGGCGTAGCCGACCAGCGCGGTCAGTAGCAGGGGCGAGTACATCAGCCAGCCGCTACGGAAGCTGAAGAGGCCGTCCCAGACGTGGGGCTTGAGCCAATCGAAGCCCTCATCCACGTAGCTGTAGTACACCCAGGAGCCGGTGGCGTAGTGCCAATAGAACATCTGAATGCTGACCAGCAGCCCACCTGCCGCCACGGCGGCCAGCAGCAGGCGCAGGTGCTGTCGCCAGAAAGCCAGCCGCTGCTGCCACACCGCGCGGCTCAACTCCAGCCCCCAGAGCAACGGCAGCAGCACGGCCAGAATTTCGGTGGGGCGCGTTAAGGTCATTATCCCCACCGTAGCCCCGATTCCCAGGGCTTTACACAAGGTCGGGCGAGCGTAAAAGCTGGGCGTGAGCAGCAACAACACCGCGTACCAGCCCAACAGCCAGTTGTGGGTCATGGCACCTTGCCCGGCGCTATACACCAGATAATTGGTACCCAGCACCAGAATCAGCAGCGTCAGCGCCGTAGGCCACTCCCCAAACCGCGGCAGCAATGCCCGGCGCACCAGGGCCAGGCTGCCGATGGCCACCAATAGGCTGGCGACCAACAAGGCCCACTGATAAGGCGGCGAATAGCCGTCGGCGGGGTAGCCCAGGGGCCCGGCCAGCGCGTGGGCTACCAGAAAAAAGGGCAGCTCCTGCAGGGCCAGGCCGGAGGAGTATTTCAGCACGAAGTTGCCCGATACCGAGTCGCGGGTGGCGTGCTCAAACCGGGGCGTGGGATGATACTGGGCTATCATCTCGTCGCGGAAGTTGAGCTGCCGCAAATCGTGGTGTACCAGCGTGGCGGGCAGGTAGAGGTAGTAGCCGGCCGTATCCGAGCCGATGTACTCGAGCTTGTCTTTGTGCCACACCCACGCTTGAAAAGCAGTGCTCAACAGCACGATTACGCACACAAGCCACGCCAGCCAGGAAGCAGATTTCATAATACAGTCGGTTCCGATACGGTAGCTACTAGGCCGATAAAAGCTCCAAATTAGCGGTTAATCCCCGGTTTCGTGCACTTGGGCCCGGTCGTTGCATACCTTTAGCTTCCGTCGTTTTCTTTGCTTATGCTGGCTCGTCCGTTTCTGTCGTCGTTTGTATTCGTTGTTTTTATCTGGTGCCTAAGCGTAAATCCGCTGGCGGCCCAGGCCCCCGTGGTTACGGATACCCGCAGCCTGCTGCCAGTGCCCAGCACGGTGCAGTGGGGCAAAAGCCGTTTTGCGCTGAAGGGCCAGTGGCGGGTACAGGTGCAGGGCCCCAAAGCCGATTCGGCGCTCCGCCCCCCGCTGGCGGAGTTCGGCACTTGGCTTGGGCAGCAAACCAACGATAAGCGCCTGACCACTCAGTTTGTGGCTTCCGGGGCTGCCGATTTAACCATCACCTACGGCCGCCTGGGGCAACTCACCCTTCTCGGCGACGACGAGATGTACAGCCTGCGCGTGACGCCCATGGGCATTGCGCTGTCGGCCAACACTCACTTGGGCATCCTGCGCGGGCTGGCTACGCTACGGCAGCTGCTGAACACAGAGAAAAAGGACTACCACTTCGCCGAAGTGGATATTGCCGACTCCCCCCGCTTTAAATGGCGAGGCCTGCTCGTTGATGCCGCCCGGCACTTTATGCCCCTGCCCGTGCTCAAGCGCAACCTCGATGGTATGGCCGCCGTGAAGCTTAACGTGCTGCACTGGCACCTGTCCGACGACCAGGCCTTCCGGGTCGAAAGCAAGGTGCTGCCCCGCCTGCACCAGGTTGGTGGGCAATTTTACACCCAGGATCAGGTGCGCGAGGTTATTCGCTATGCTGCTCAGCGCGGCATCCGGGTTATTCCTGAGTTCGACATGCCCGGCCATACGACCAGCTGGATGGCGGCTTACCCGGAGCTGGCTTCCATCGACTCAACCTACGGCCCGGCCCAAACCTGGCGTACGCTCAACATTGCCCTGGACCCCACCAAGGAAACCACCTACCAGCTTATCGACAAGATGCTGGGCGAAATGACGGCGCTGTTTCCCGACCCCTACTTCCACATTGGCGGCGACGAAAACGACGGGCGGCAGTGGCGGCGTAGCCCGCGCATCATGGCCTGGGCAAAGCAAAACGGGTTTCTGAAAGACAACGGCCAGCTCGATAAGCACGCCCTGCAGACGCATTTCAACCGGCGCATTCTACAGTTTGTGACCAAGTACCAGAAGAGAATGGTGGGCTGGGACGAAATCCTGGGGCCGGGCTTGCCTGAAGATGCCGTCATTCAGAGCTGGCGCGGCCGTAAAGGGCTGTATGATGCCGCCAAGCAGGGCCACGCCGCCCTGCTTTCCAATGGTTACTACCTCGACCTGAACCTGACGGCCGCCAGCCACTACCTCACCGACCCCGTACCCGCCGACGCGCCCCTTTCGGCCACCCAGAAAAACTTGATTCTGGGCGGTGAGGCCACCATGTGGTCCGAATTTGCCGACAGCGTCATCATCGAAAGCCGCATCTGGCCCCGGGCGGCGGCGGTGGCTGAACGGCTGTGGTCGGCTGCTGCCGTGCGCGACGTGCCCGACATGTACCGCCGTTTGGGCGTCGTGTCAGTGGAGCTCGAAACGCTGGGGCTACGGCACCGCAAGGCTCCGGAGCAGCTACTGACTCAACTGGCCGGGGGCCGCGACGTGGCGGCCCTGCGCACGTTGGCAGGCGTTTTGGAGCCCGTGAAGGAGTATAAGCGCCATTTCCAGGGCTTCACCTACACGCCCTCTACCCCACTGACCCGCCTGGTAGACGCGGCCCCGGCCGAATCGGAAGCGGCCCGGCAGTTTGGCGTGGCAGTGGAAGGATTGAATCAGTACCTGGAGTTGGCGCCGCCCGCGGAGCGGTTCAAGGGAGCCAGCTCCAAAGCCTTGCTGTCCTTCCTGAATTCCCAGCTGCGTACCTGGGAAAGCAATGACCAAAAACTGCAGCCCTTGTTTCTGAAAGGCTCCAGCCTGTGGGAATACGCCCCGCTCTCCACCCAGCTACGGCAGTTAGCGGCCCTGGGCCTGGAGCGCCTGCAGATGCTGGAAAAGGGCCAGAAGCCGGCGGCGGCCTGGCAGGCTACGGCTCTTAAGCAGCTGGATGCCGCCAAAGCTCCCGCCGGTCAGGCCGAGCTGGCCGTAGTCAACCACCTTCGCAAGCTGCTGACCTTATAAAATAAGCTTACAGTACGCCTTGCCCGGTGCAACGGCACAGTATTCAAAACAAGAAAGCCGCGGCGCGGTGACCACAACAGCTGGTTACTGCGCCGCGGCTTTTGCTTGCCGGAGAAGCAAGCTTCAGTGCCTACCTGAGCTGTGCAGTTCATGCTTGAGGGCTGGAACCGAAGCCAGAACCGGTAGCAAATCCTAGGGCTTACTGCCCCACGCTAGGCGCAACCAGGTAAAAACACCTGGTTTTCAAATCAGGCTTTTTTACGGGTATATGGGCCTGAGCCGAAGCATAGCTTTGTCATGCTTCTATCAATAAGCCAAGATGATACGCATGGAATCTACTGTTGCTCCGCCGGCTTGCTCGTGTGGCTGCGCCCCGCCGGCTGCGGCAAACCGGGACGTGCGCGCCCAGGCCGGCCGCCTGGCCAAGTCGGTGCCGCCCACGCTGGTTAGCCTGGGTATTGCCTTTTTCCCGAAGTGCCCGATGTGCTGGGCGGCTTACATGAGCGTGCTGGGCAGCATTGGTCTTACCCGGCTGCCGGCTTATCAGCCCTGGATGCTGCCCGTGCTGGTTGGGTTGCTGGTGCTGCACCTGTATCTGCTGTTTCGGCAGTTCGCAGCCCAGCGTTACTGGCCCTTCGCCTGCAGCCTGCTAGGAGCCGCCTGCCTGCTGCTGGCCCGCATCGGCGTTGTCTCTGGCCCGTGGCTGGCCCTGGCTGGCATTGCGGCATTAGTTACGGGCTCCCTGCTGAATACTTTCTCTTTTACCGCCTTATCACGCATTAAATCCAACGTTCCCGCATGAATTCTCCCTCCCCTATCCGCACCCGCTACTCGGTCATCGAGCTGCAAAAAGAGTACGACGCCGGTAATACCAAGCCGCTCGACAACCTGATCCGGGCCTGGGCCGGCATCAAGGCCTTGCCCCCGGACGACCTGAAGTCGTTTTTCAACCTGGGCGGCTACCACGGGGAGCCTTTCCGGGGCGAGGGTGCCACCGACAGCGCCTACTGGGGTGGCTACTGCAACCACGGCAACGTCCTGTTTCCGACCTGGCACCGGGTGTACTGCCTCAAAGTTGAGGAGGCGCTGCGCAGCATTCCCGGCTGCGAGGACGTAACGCTGCCCTACTGGGACGAAACCGACAACTACACGCTGACCACCGGGATTCCGAAGGTGCTGACGGCGGAAACGTACCCGCTGGATGGACAGATGATTCCGAACCCGCTGCGGTCCTTCACCCTGCCGGTAGCCATTGTCGACAACGTCAAGTCGGATAACCAAGGCAACCCCGACGACCCGAACTATTCCAAGCCGGTCGGTTACGAGACGGTGCGCTACCCCTTGTCGGGCCTGGTGGGCACGCCCCAGGACCAGGCGGCCACCGCCTCCCACAACGCACAGTATCCCGACGCCGAACAGAACATTGCGACGCTTGACTCCAACGTGGTGCAGTGGATGAAGCATACCTTCTACAATGGCACGGAGAACCCGATTGGCATTCTGGCCGAGTTTCAGCAGTGCCTACAGGCACCCAACTACACGGTCTTTTCCAACACCACCTCGGCCCAGGAATGGAATACCGGCAAGCCGGCCAACGAACAGGTAATGCCGCTGGAGCAGCCCCACAACGACATTCACCTGGCCGTGGGCGGGTTCGACGTGCCCGGCACCGACCTGTCGCTGATTCAGGATGCCAACGGCGACATGGGCGAAAACGACACCGCCGCCCTGGACCCCATTTTCTACCTTCACCACTGCAACGTGGACCGGGTTTTCTGGCTGTGGCAGCAGCAGCACCAGGCCACCGACCAGCTCGAAATCATCGACAACTACGCGGGCACCAATTCCTCCGGCAACCCGTCTCAGGGTCCGACGCCGGGCATTCCCGATAATACCCCGCTTACGCTGGACACCCCCTTGTACCCCTTTAAGCAGGGCACGGACAACAACGGTTCAGATTACGTTTCGCGCGACTGTATCAACATCGAAACCCAGCTGGGCTACACTTACACGGTTGGCTCCCTGGCCGAAGTGCCCGTTATGGCGCAAGCGGCGGTGGCCCAAAAGGCTTCGGGCCAGCAGGTACTGCACGTTTCCCAGATCAACAAGGCCCCCATCAAAGGCTCCTTCATCATTGCAGCCTTTGCGGAGAAAGACGGCCAGAAAGAACTCATCGGCTACAAATCGGTGCTGAGCCGCTGGGACTCAGGTTCCTGCATCAACTGCCAAACTCACCTGGAAGTAAAGGCGGCTTTCCCGCTCATTACGCTGCGCGAGGAGGAAAAAACCCTCGACAATATTACCGTGGAGCTGATTACCCGCGCGGGCAGCCGCCCCATACCCGCCCGCGCCGCTGCTGCTGCCGAGGCCAATACGTCTCAGGCCAAAACCGTGCAGGCCGTGAAAAGCAAGATGCACGTGGAAATCCGCTAGGCGCGCCGGCACCTTGCCGCGCTGCTTGTTACGCCCCCGAATCGGTGAGCGGCTGGCCAAGGCCGGACGGCCCGGCTCGGGGGCTTTGGCGTAGTAATGGTCTTAAAACAGCACTGACACCTGCATGCGGCCAGTATGAATCGGGGCCAGGCCGTTGGGCTTGCGGCCGTCGTAGGCCACAGTGATGTTGAGGCCATTGCTCAGGCGCTGCTCCACGTTCAGGTTCCAGGTGAAGTTGCTGCCCGGGCGCAGGGCATTCAGGATTTCCAGGGCTACTAGCGAGGTCTGGTCGGCATCAAAGCCCACGCGCACGTAGCGGGCCGTGCCGCTCACGGTACGCTTGCTTACCTGACTGATGCGTGTTTCCAGGCCCAATTCGTCGAATACGCCACGAATATCCTGGTCGGGGCCGGCGGTGTTGCGCTTGTCGAGGCGCTGATAGGTGCCGGTAAAGCGCAGAGTACTGTTGGGCTGGTAGCTGATTTCTGGGGTAACTTCGTAGGCCAGAATCCGGAAATTGCGGGTCGGCGAGTAATCCGAAATACTTTCCCGGATGTTGCGGGCTGTAGTGAGCCGCGCCGTAAAGCTCTGGGCCAGCGTCCGGCGCAACAACACCGACTGGCTGGCCAGGTTGCGTACGTCAAAGCCTTGGGTGAGCAGCACTTTCTGCTGGGTTTGCTGCACGGTAAATTCGGCCCCGAAGATTGGATTGGATCGGTTGAAATACAGCGTATTGCGCAGCAGCTTGTTCAAAGACAAGAGCAGGGTATCGGCGGTTTGGAAAGCAAACGGGTTGAGGCGGGAGCTCAGGTCTTTGTCGATGGTGCGCCGGTCGAGGGTGACGCTGCTGATGGTAGAGAAGCGGGCCAGCAGGCTGCGCCAGCCAGGCTGGTCACGCCACTGCCGCGGGGCGCTGAGCGTGAGCCGGTAGCCAAACCGGTTGGTAAAGGCCACGATGTAGTCGTCGGTGGGCAAAAACACCTTGATGTAGGTGCGGTACTGGGCCTCGGGCGTCTGAGCCTCGAAGAATTCGTCTTTCTCCTGGATTCCGTCGCCGTCAGTGTCCTGGTAGTAGTGCGTGCCCTGCCCGGCCACCACGGGAATAAAGGAAAAGTCGCGGCGCAGCTCCCGGCCCGTAGCTACACTATAGCTGAGCTCCGAGCGTAGTACGTTCTGCAGAAAGGTGGCATTCCAGTCGAGCTTGCCCAGTACGGTGCTTTGGCGGGCACTGTCGCGGGCACTCAGGTCGCGGTAGGTGGCCAGCAGGCTCAGGTCCTGATTTTTGCCCAAGCGGCTGGCAAACGTGCCCTGCCAGGTTTGGGCCTGCCCGCGGGTGCGCAGCTCATTGAGCAGCGGCGTTTGGTCGCGGCGGTATGTGTAGTCGAGGCGGAAGCGGGTTTTGGCGCTGTCCCGGCTTTGCACAAACACGTTGTGCTCGTCGAAGTAATTGGCCGAGCTCAGCGAATCGCCGCTGGGCAGGGCCACCCGGTTTTTATCGAAGCGGTAGGCATAGCCAGGCACTAGCGGGCCGCGGGCGTAGCGGGCCGCGGCCTCGCCCCGGGCCCAGGTAGAGCGGAACCGGCCGGCCTCAGTGCTGAGCAAAAACAAACCGACGCGCATTTCCACGTCGCCGAGCTTCTGAGCCACGTCCAGCCAGTTCTGCAGCCCGTTGACTTCGCCGGCCCGGTAGCGCCGCGTCACGCGGTAGTTGATGAGGTTATTGACATCCTTGACGGCACCCACCGAGAAATTGAGCACGTTGTCTTCCCGGGCCACACGCCTAGTAGCGTTGCCTTGCACGGTGCTGGTAGTGCTCCAGTTGCGGTCAAACTCAATGTCGCGGTACCGGTCGATGGGCGCAAAGCGGTGGCTGGTATACTCGTAATCCAGGGCGCTGCGCAATTTGTACGCCTTCAGAATGGGCAAGCCCAGGGCGCGGTCCAGTACGGTATAGCCCACATGCATGGCCTGGCCCTTATCGGCCTGGGCCGAAAACCGGTTGAGGTCGAGGTCAGTGGAAGCCACGTTCACGAAAACCGTGGTGGTAGAATCGAGGCGGTAATTGGCCCCTACCGAAATCATCTGCTTCTCCAAGGGCGTGGGCACCAGGCGCTCGTCGAGGTAGCGGCCCCGCCCCTGCCCCACGAATTCGTATACCCGCCCATTGGCGTTAGTATAGCGCGTGCTCAGGTTGTAGTTGCCGCCGCCCGCGCCCTTGTCGGTGAAGCGTACGGTGTACACTTGCCGCGTCGAGTCGGGCGGATAGGTATAAACCCGAACCAGCTGCTGGGTTACCGGATCCAGCACTTCAGCTTGGTTGTACTGCAGTTTGCGCCGGTCGTACTGCTCGGCCGCGCCGCCGGCCGTACTCACCTGGCTCACGTTTTCACTCACGCGCTGCAATAGGGCCCGGGTACTGTCGTCCAGGGTCAGGTTGGGCGAGTTGTCGGGGTTGTCGGCTTCGCGGTAGTAGTTGGCGTGCACGCTGAGCTTGCCCAGCTCCTGGTAATGGCTCAGGTGGTAGAGTGAGCGGGAGTAGTTGAAGTCGGAATACTCGAAATCAACCTTGATGCGGGAGTTGCGGGTAATCAGGTGCTGGGGCGAAAACGTCACCTCGGCCTGGTTGTAGTCGATGACGTAGTCGAAATCGAAGCCCCGGGTCATGAGGCGGCCGTCGAGGTAGACCCGCTCGGAGTTGGCCAGCACGATGATAAACTGCTCCCCGTTGGGCCCGCGCAGGCGGTACGGCCCCTGCACGTTTTCGATGGGCGCAATGTCGATGGAGGCAAACTTGCCCTTGGCTACCCCGGCCGCTACGGTGGTATTGCTGCGGCGGACTGGCTTGGCACCCAGGTTGGTTTCGATGGCGGCGCCCTGCACGTTTTTGTAGAAGCGCAGAAAGTAGTCGGGCTTGTTGCGCAGCACTACGTCGCCGGCCGTCAGGTTCCAGCGCGGATGAGTCAGCGTGATGTAGATTCGGTCGAATTCCTGAAGCTGCTGGGTGTTGCCCTCGGGCTGGAACGGCACGTTCTGGTCACTGATGGCCGCCGTGAGCGTGATGTCGTCGGTGAGCTTGCCGTCGAGCTGCAGGTTGAGCGAGGAGTTGACAAACACGTTCTGGGTGTTGCCAAAGGAAACGCCGCGCGACAGGTTGCCGGTTTTGTTGATGCCCGGCGTGCTCAGAATTTGCTCTTTCACGGCAAAATCCTGCACTCCGAAAGGCCGCCGACCGAAGCCCACACTGTCCATCAGCTGGCGGGGCCGGCGGTAGCGCGGGGCCGCCAGCTGGAAAGGCAGCACCCGGTAGCACACCAGTACCGAGTCGACAGTCGGACTCGCCGCGCCGGCCGAATCAGCAGCAGCGGCCGGCGTGGGGCGCGCCAGTTGGTAGCGGCCGGTGCGAGCATCGTAAGCCACCGAGCGGCCCGCCACGCTCACCGACGAGGGCACGATGGTCACCGAATCGGCCAGTAGAAAGCTGGTCGTGTCGCGGCCCGGCGCCAGGCGCACCCAGCGGCAGCGCCGCGACGAAGGCACGTCCCGCTGCTGCTGCGCCTGAGCCCCCAGACTCAGCAGCCCTCCGAGCAGTAGCAGGCAAATGCGCAGGATTCGAAGCGTATTGCTGCTGATCATTCGGTACTGGCAACGGGGTTTATCTTCGGCGGGGAGGCAGGTGGCTGGACAACGCAAAAAGCCTGCGGTTTAGTTTTTAGTTGTTCGTTGTCCGTTGATAGAACTCTGTTTGCCAAGACTAACAACGGACAACGAACAACTCAAAACCAAAACCTACGCCGGGGCCAGCGGCAACTCAATGCAAAAGGTGGTACCAACGCCTTCCTCGGTTTCAAACCAGATTTTGCCGCCGGCACTTTCAATACCACGGCGGGCTACGGCCAGCCCGATGCCCGACCCGGATTCCTTGGTAGTAAAGTTCGGCACAAACACTTTGTCGCGCACACTTTCCAGAATGCCGGCTCCGTTGTCTTCGATGCACACCCGCACCCGGTCGGGCCCAATGGCTTCCAGCTGAGCTTTTATCAGCGGCTTGCGGGTTTCGGGCACGGCCTGCAGCGCGTTTATGAGCAGGTTGTTGAAGGTGCGGACCAGCAGGTTTTCGTCGGCAAACACCACGTACTGTCCGTCTTCGGCTTCGGGCGTCAGTTCTAGCTCGATGCTGCCGCCCCGGGCTCCTCCCTGGTGCAAGCCCACGCAGCGGCGCAGAATAGAAGCCACGTCGAGGCGCTCGGGCCGCATGGCGGGTAGGTTGGTGAAGTTGCTGAACGAGGTAGCAATGTCGCTGAGCACGTCAACCTGGGTAATCAGGGTCTGGGAAATCTTACCGATAAGCTCCTCGGCGTTGGGCCGCTTTTCGGTAATGGCCTTCTGCAGAAACTGCAGGCTCAGCTTCATCGGCGTCAGCGGGTTCTTTATTTCGTGGGCTACCTGTCGGGCCATTTCGCGCCAGGCAGCTTCCTTTTCCTGGGTGGCCAACTCCTGCTTGCTTTCCTCGAGCTTGAGCAGCATGGCGTTGTACTCGCGCACCAGCAGCCCGATTTCGTCCGACGACTCGTAGGCCAGCATTTCGTTTTGCCCGGTCAGCGTAGTGTGCTTGAGCTTCTCGGTCAGCACTTTCAAGGGTGCCGTCAGCATGCGCGAGGCAATGAAAGTCAGGACCAGAAACAGGATGAACATCACGGTGAAGATGTTCAGAATGGTCGAAATCAGTTCGATAAGCTTATTATCAAGCTCTTTCTCCGAGTCGAAGAACGGAATGCCCACGTAGCCCACCACTACGTTGGCCCGCTCGGGTCCCATCACCGTGCGCAAGGGCAGATACAGCGAATTGAATGACAAGGTGCCGGCCCGCTCGGTGAGCAGCACCCGGGGCTGGGCCTGCTCGGCCAGGGCCGCGGCGGCCTGGGGATTCATCAGGGGGCTTAGCAACCCCGACTCAAAAATCAGGGGCTGGCTGCTCACCAGCAGCACGCCCTGGGCATCATAGAGGTTCAGGTCGGTTTCGGTCAGGCTCGACACGTTTTCGGCCAAATCAACCAGGGCTGTACGGCTGGCGGTATCGGCCAGCACGCCGCGGTTTTTGAGCAGGTTTTCCTGTACCGTCCGGCCCCGCCGCTCGTAGGTACGCAGCAGGTCGCGCTTGTAAGAATTGGTGACCTGGCTGGCCGTGGCAATGCTGACTACAATGAGGGGCACTAGAATGCCAAAGTTGAGAAACAGCTGAATCTTAGTGCTGAAGTTGGTGCGAAACGCCTCGAAATACCGGCCGCGGGCCAGCATATACCCCCCAATGCAGAGCAGCCAGAAAAAGGTGTGCAGCAAAAACAGGAAGGAGAAGTTGGCCAGCCAGTCAGCAAACGAATAGGTGGCCGTCGTCACGACGGCCGTGCGGTTCTGGGGGCCGCGCACGGCTAGGTGATGAAAGCCGTTGGCCGGCAGCCCGGTACTGTAGAGGCGCGGGTCGAGCAGTTGCTGGGGCGAAAGGCGGTTGACGTAGTCGAAGTCGCCTTCATTATACACTAAGCGGCCATTCTCGTACCCAGCGTAGCTGAGCTCGGGGCCCAGACTAGGCTGAAAATACTTCTGGTCGACCAACAACTCGGGCACCACGCTGTAGGCCGTCAGCTTTTTCAGCGACAGTTCCAGCAGCACGGTGCTGTTGCCCCCGCGCGGACTCGGCACGCCCACAAAAGCCACGTAGCGCCGGGTGCTAAACGAGTTGGGGTTGCGAATAAGGTAAACGTTAGGCTGGTCGGTGGCGACGGCAGCACGTAGCAGCTGGCGGCGCGTAACCGGCAGTAAAGCCTGCGACTTGGGCTCCTGAATTGGCTTGCCGGTGGGGTCAAACAGAGTTACCCGCACCTCATACTTGTCGAAATAGTCGCGCAGGTAATACTTCACTATTTTCTGGCGCACTACGTCCTGGTTGCTAAACGGGCTAGCCAGCATGGTGCGAATCAGCGGGTCGGCAGCCATTTCCCGGGTGCGCTCAGCCAGCAAATATTCGCCCTGCAGGTCGTTATCTACCAGCAGGTTGCCGGCAATTTTCTGCTTGGTCAGCACCAGCTGCCGGTCGAAATGCTCATACAGCGCCAGGGCCCCCACCGCCGAGCTAATGCCCAGCATCAGAAAAATGAACAGGTATACCTGGTACGGTACGATGGAGGCAATCTGCTTGAGCCCAGTGATTCGAACCACCAGAAAAAACAGCAGCGTCAAACCCAGCAGAATCGGTGTGGACTCGCCGAGCACGATACCGGCGGGCAGAAACAGCAACGTAGAAACGGCCAGCAAGGAAGCACCCAGCTGCCGGGTAGCAGGCCGCCCAATGGCAATAAAGAGCTGAGACAGGATATAAAAGCCGACCAGGTAGCCACCCGTGTGCAGCACAATGGCCAGGCAC
Source organism: Hymenobacter cellulosivorans (assembly GCF_022919135.1). NCBI lineage: Bacteria > Pseudomonadati > Bacteroidota > Cytophagia > Cytophagales > Hymenobacteraceae > Hymenobacter > Hymenobacter cellulosivorans. The sequence goes on from NZ_CP095049.1 coordinate 5,690,762, forward strand.
AGCAGCAGCTTAAAGCCCGAGAGCTGGATATTCTGGGTGATATCCAGTACCAGCTGGGAGTTGTTAAAGCTGTTAGAGTAAAACTGGAACAGCAATTCCAGCAGCCCCCAAAAAGCCATAACCACGGCTGCCCCGCTCACCACCCGCCCCATGAAGCTCTGGGCGTGCCGCATCTGCCGCACCAGGCCGTAGCGCCGGAAAAGCAACAGCAGGTAGTAGGCCGTCAGCGTTAACAGCAGGGCGTTGATAAGCAGGTCGCCCAAAGAAGGCGACAACCAGGAAGCCGCGTACAGGCGCGGGTCGAACAAGGGCAGCTCGACGATGGAAAACGGCAACCCCAGGTACAGCAGCACCGCCCGGTACGCAGCCAGCGGCCCTACGATGCTGGCAGCCCCGGCCATAATCCGTCCCTGACCTATCAGGCGACGGGCCAGCAGCACCCACCCCATGATATAAAGCGCCGAGCCGAGACCCAGAAACGCCAGCAACAAGTATTTGCCCGTTATAGGATTGGTCTGCAGGCTCTCTACCGAGCACAGGTATTTGCCTTCCTGGGAGCGGAGCCACGGCAGCCGGGAGCCGGGCATGTTGGGCATAATCCGCACGTTGAGCCCGCGAAACAAGGCTCGTTCGGAGCCCTCCCGCAGGTAACGGTTGCTAATGCCGTAACGCTTTTCCAGCGGGATATAGGTCAGCACCACGTACGGCCCGGCAGTCTGCCGCACGGCCAAGTAGTAGCCAAACTTCATTTCCACCAACTTCTCGCGGAACGTTTGTCCCACGTTTTCCGGCTCAGGCCGGGTAGTGTGGTCCGACCAGTAAAGCAGCTTATCGCCGCGAAAAACAAAGCACGGATATGTGGTGTGCCCTACCAGCGTACCGAAGTTCAGCTCGCCGCTCTGCAGACGCCGGGCCACGTCGGTGCCTTCGCGCTGCGCTACGGTTTCGGCACCTTCCACCAGGTTTTGCAGGCGCACTACGTCGGTGTGCAGCAATACGCCGGAAGCACGCGTCCCGTAGTGGTTGCTCAGAAAGGCCCCTATAAAGCAGAGGGCCGCGGCCAGCAGCACGACAAAGGGAGAAAAACGGGACGACTTCAACAGCAGAGTGAGCTATAACAGACTATAAAAGAGTAAATGAGGCCGGTAGCCCAAACAAAAATGCCGCCAAAGGGCGGCATTTCCTATTCTTCGCGCCGTTGTGAGTAGCGTCCATAGGTGCGGGGCTCGTAGCGTACGCCGCCAAAAAAATACAGCATCACGGCCCGGGCGTAGCGAAATAACAGCGGAGTGAGCAGCAAAACGGTTATGGCCACCGTCGCCACATATACCCAAACGGGCGGGTCGTGGGCTAGGTAATACAGCACAAACCCTACAATGACGACAATGCTGACGGAAAAGCCATAGCTCACGTACATGGCTCCCCAATAGAAGCCTATTTCCGGCTCATAGTGCTGCCCGCAGTCGGGGCAGGCCTCATACATTTCGTCAAACTTAGCCAGGTTCAGGGCCGAGTGCCGGAATAAGGGTCCGCGGTGGCAGCGTGGGCACTTCAGGGCCAGTAAGGCTAGCCCCGCGGAGGATTCTGCCACTACTTCTTTTTCTTGTGGCTGTTGCGGTACCAGAAGTAGCCAATGGTACCGATCAGCAGGTACGGCACCGTCATCAGGTACACAATGCCCTTGTTTAGGCCCGAGGTGTCGTACGAGTCCTTCTCGGTGCGGGCAGCTTCTACCTGCGTTTTACACATGGTGCACTGCGCCTGCGAGGCTAGTGGGGCCACGCTCAGCAGCACGGCTAGCACCAAGGCGAATAATCCAGCTCCTATCTTTTTCATCTCTTTGAAAACCAACTGCGTGAGGAAAAGTTGCCTGCGTTTTAGGTATAGTACGGCGAAATCATGAAGTACACGATAACGCCTGTAATAGAAACGTACAACCAGATGGGAAAGGTCCAGCGGGCAATGCGCCGATGCTTGGCAAATTGCTCGGTCAGGGCGAAATACAGGGTAAAGAGCACCAGCCCCACGGTTACGGCAGCCAGTAGAATGTGGGAAAGCAGAATAAAGTAGTAAACTGTGCGAATCACTCCTTCGCCGCCAAACTTGGTAGATTCTACTTGCGAGTGGTAGACTACATACGACACCAGGAACAACGCTCCCAGCAAAAAGGCCGTGCCCATCATGGCCCGGTGCTTGAGGACCTGCTTCTGCCGGATAAAGTAAAAGCCCAGCAGCAGGCACACGGCCGTCAACGAATTCAGCACCGCATTTACGGCCGGCAGGAATTTTACCTGCGCGCCAGCAATGTGAAATGACTTGGAGAAAAAATGCAGAATGGCTACTACCACTGGTATAGCCACTCCCAGGACGATCATAAGGGCCTTGATCCGGGCGTTGCTGCCAGGATTATTGACCGGACTTGTCGTGATCATAGGTGTACAACAAAACGCTGATTTCGGTGATAAGGCGCTCTACCTCCCGCGGCTTGGTGCCATCATAAATTCCCCGAACCTGGTGGTTGCGGTCTACCAGATACAGGTTCTGACTGTGTACGATGCCCGGGGCGGCACCCGAAGGCGCGGGTAGGCGAAACTCCTCGGTAGCTAACCGGTACAGTTCCGCTTTGTTGCCGGTCAGGAAAAACCACTTACCGGCAATAGCACTGTACTGCTCGGCATACCTAGCCAGCACCGCTACCGAGTCGTGCGCAGGGTCGACGGTGTAGGAAACGAGCTTGACGCGGGGCTCCTTGCGGAATTTCTCCTGCACCCGCATCATTTGGCTACTCACCCGCGGACAGGCGCCGGGGCAGGTGGCGAAGAAGAAATTAGCCACATAGAGCCCACCTTTCAAATCCTGCTGGCTTACCACGCGCCCCGATTGGGACGGCAACTGGAAATTACGCAGGGTGTGAAAAACAGTATCGCGCTGCCACTTCCCCCCTACCAGCGTCGAGTCGACACGGTCGGGCAGGTAAGTAGGCAGCGCGAAACGGTTGGTACCGAAGGTTTTGAGAAACAAAAACGCCAGTACCGGCAATAGCAGAATAAGGCCCAGGACCAGGGTTTGCTTGGGCCGCATTCGTTTACTTGAAGGCGTTATAGACGGTTTCGCCAATAGCCGAACCTTCGGTAATCAGAGCCACCATCAGCCAGATAAGCAAGGCCATGGGCACCAGAATCGACCAGATCAGGCCTTTGGTTTCATGCTTCAAGTGCATGAACTCGGCCACGATGAAAAAGGCTTTGAAGATGGTCAACACAATCAGAATCGAGTTCCGGAAGGTGCTGGGGTCCATAACGAAGGTAACGAGGAATTCCAGGGCGGTTACGCCAACCAGAACGAAGAACGTCTTCCAGATCCAGCCCGTGACGGGCTTTGGAATCTCACCGATTGGCTGAGTGTGGTCAGGTGCGTGATGAGCCATGACAGGGAATGTTGAATGCTAGATGATGAAGGCTGAAAAGGGCTGCCGGCTGGCTTACTCACTAATCAACCTTTTGAAACGCAAAATCTCAGTTAGACGAGGTAGAAGAAGGTAAATACGAATACCCACACCAAGTCTACGAAGTGCCAGTACAAACCGATTTTTTCCACCATCTCGTAATGACCGCGCTTCTCGAAGGTACCGTTGGTGGTAGCAATGAAAGCCCAGGTCAGCAGCACAAGACCGCTGAATACGTGGGTGCCGTGGAAACCGGTGATAAAGAAGAACAGGTCGGCAAACAGTACGGGACCGTACTGATTCATTTGCAGGTTAGCGCCGTGGAAAATCGTGCCGTCCAGCATCTTGGTACCGGCATCCGTGCCAGCAATAAAGTGGCTCCACTCCCAGGCTTGGCAGCTTACGAACGTAGCGCCAAAGAGCAGCGTCCACAACAGCCACTTTTGCACATCAGCCTTGTCCATGCGGTGACCCGCTTCTACGGCCAATACCATCGTTACGGAACTGAAGATGAGAATCATCGTCATCAACGCTACGAAGGCCAGCGGCAAATCCATGCCGTGCAGACCGGGGAAAGAGTTGAATACCTTGTCCGGGATAGGCCAGTAGGCGGTGGAGAACACAAAGTCTTTGTGGTCGCCGGTGAAAGCCAGGTGGCGGTGGCGCATCAACCCGTAGGTTGTCAGGAAGGCGGCGAACGTAAAGGCATCCGACAGCAGGAAGAACCACATCATCAGCTTGCCATAGCTAGCCTTAAAGGGTTCGTTGCCGCCATCCCAGGTCCCGGAACGGGGCCGCTCGATGGAGGCGTTGTTGTGAAGCGTCTGCGTCGTGGAGGTGGTGGACATAACGAGCGAAGTAAAAACGAAATCAGTGGTTCAAAAGTAGGAACAAATACAGGTACAACCAAAGCGCGCCGAGGAAGTGCCAGTAGATTGTGGCATTGCCAATGGAGAGCATCTGGCGAGAATGTACCTGATAGTTCAGGCTTTTACGCAATACGATGACCAGAAAGATTAGGCCCGTAATCAGGTGAAAAGCGTGTACGCCGGTCAGCACATACAGGAAGGAGCCCGACGGGTTTGCATCAACGCCACCAAAGTGAATTTTATTGGCTACGAGTTCAACCCACACGTTCCACTGGCCTATCAGGAACACGACGCCCAGGATAAGCGTCAGAGCGACACCTATTTGAGCCCGCCGCACTTCATCCTTGCGAGCCGAAAACCAAGCCCATTGCATCGTAGCGCTGCTCAGGGCAATAATAAGGCTGGTATAGAGCAGACCGCCCGGCAAATCGAATTCCAACCAGTTGCCTTCTTCCCGCCGTACGATGTAGGCACTGGTATAGGCGGCGAAAATCATGGTAATGCTGATCATCATCAGCAGTAGCAGAAGGCGCTTGGGGTGCATACCCGTACCGGCTTCTTTGTCTTGCAAAATTTCGGAAGTTGCCATCCTGAAGGGTTAAATTTTGTCGAAAACCAGCGCAATCTGCACGATTGGCAGGTACAAAAAGGACCCGAACATGATGCTCATCGCAGCTTTTTTGGAACAGGTCCGCATTAGGTAAAAGGTCTGCATCAGAAACAGCACCCCACACACTACCGCAATCAGAGCCGAGGTTTTGCCCGCCATGCCCAGTTGCAGAGGCAACAAGCTCAGCGGAATCAGTAGCAGGGTGTAAGTCATAATCTGGAAGGCCGTCCGCAAATCTTTCCCGCCCGGAGTGGGCAGCATCTTGAAGCCAGCCTTCTTGTAGTCCTCATCTAAAACCCACGCAATGGCCCAAAAGTGCGGAAACTGCCACATGAATTGAATACCAAACAGTACCCAGGCCTCCGTACCCAAAACGCCCGTAGCGGCTACCCAGCCCAACAGCGGCGGCATCCCCCCTGGAATAGCACCTACGGCCACGCAAATGGGCGAAATCGTCTTGAGCGGGGTATAAACGAAGCCGTACAGAATCAGTGACAACAGCGATAGGGCCGCGGCCAGCGTATTGAAAAAGTACCCGAGGATGAACAGCCCGGTGATACCCATAACGACGGCGAATACCCAGGCCTCGGTAGCACTCAGTACGCCCGTAGGCAACGGCCGCTTGGCCGTGCGCTTCATGAGCTTATCCAGGTCGATTTCGTGGATCTGGTTGATGGTGTTGGCCGAGCCGGTGACGGCCAAACCGCCTAGCAGCACGAGCAAGGCCCGGCTCCAATCAAACTCCTGCGCGCCGAGCAAGTAGCCGATGGCGCTGGAAAAGGCCACCGTTAGTGCCAGCCGGAATTTGATTAACTGGAAATAGGCTTTGGCTTTCGTCATTCTTACGCAATCAAAACTCCCGCCAGATCAGCCTCAAACGGGGCCGCAAAGTTACGCAACAACGCCCGGATAAGCGGCCTGCCGCTCGAATTTCGTTGCCCGGCTATGCAGCACGATGGTCAGGAACTGGGTTCCGAACAGAACCGTAGCCAGTGTGAGGTGCAGTGGCTGCACCAGCGCTGGCAGGGCAAAGTACGCCAGGGTAATGCCCGCTAGGATTTCCAGCCCAATCAGGCCGATATTGGCCGTAGCCATGCGCCGCAGCTGCCCCGAAGGCAGTTTGTAGAGCTGATAGGCTACGTAGGCATTCAGCAGCAGAAGCAGCGCCGAAAAGGTGCGGTGAAACTTAAATACGTTGCCTAATTGCTCAATCCAAGTGGCACGGCTCATGTAGTTGGCAGCAAAGGCGACCATATCCACTTCCTCCCGCACTTGGGTCCCTATCACAATTTGAACAAAAGTCAGCAGCGTAATCAGCCACAGCCATGGTCTAAGGCTAGACCTAACAAAGACCGGCTCAATTGCTACATTCTCCCGCTGGGAACGTATTACGGCGTAAATCAGCATTGCCACGATTACCAGCGCCAGACCCATATGAATGGTTACCATAATGGGCAGCAGGTTGGTCGAAACTACTAGGGAACCCAGGTAGCCCTGTACGCCGGTCAGCAGAAACGACCCGAAGGCCAGCCAGAACACTGTTCGGTCGCGTCGCCAATATGGGAGGGCAAAGACAACCGTTAGAAAGACAAAGATGCCAATCAGTGCGCCTACCAACCGATTGACGTACTCAATCCAGGTTTTAGTGACGTTGAAGTCGGTTTCGATGTACTGAGTTGGGTGAGCAAAAATCTCACTCGCCACTTGCTTAAAGCCCAGCCGCTGCAAAGTCTTGGCCAGCTTCTGGTTCTTAGCTACGCGTTGGGCCGTGTAAATCTCTTTGTAGTTGGCTGGGAGCTGACTGGCCTCAGTTGGTGGAACCCAAGTGCCGAAGCACTTCGGCCAGTCGGGGCAGCCCATCCCAGAACCGGTGCTGCGTACTATTCCACCAACCATAATCAGGATGTACACGGCTACCACGGTTACAATTCCAATCAGGCGGAACCGGCGCACAAATGCGGGTACTATCATACTTGTCAGGGTGCTTATGCTACCTTCTCAACAATTGAAAAGCTGGTTTGATTAGACAGCAAAATGGGGAAACCCAGCCGGTGGTGCCGGTACCGGATTTCCCCATTCTTGGGTAAGAAAACGGGCCGCCGTGAATACAGCGGCCCGTTTCAAATGGCATTCCGAAGACTATTCTTCTGTGTCGCGCTCGTAAGGCAAGTTCGAAGACTGGGTCTGCGAATATGGCACGTTCTGCGGGATAAAGTCCTCAGCAGCACCGGGCTTGCTGTAGTCGTAAGGCCAACGGTAGACGGCAGGAATTTCGCCGGGCCAGTTGCCGTGACCAGGAAGCACCGGCGTTGTCCACTCCAGCGTCGTCGAGTTCCAGGGGTTCTCAGTAGCCCGACGGCCACGGAAGATGCTGTAGAAGAAGTTGAAGATGAAGATAAACTGACCGAAGAAGGCCAGAATAGCTGCAGCTGAGATAAACTTGTTCAGGTCGGCAAACTGGCTGAACGAGTCGAAACCTGTCCAAGCGTAGTAACGACGGGGGAAACCAGCAATACCTACGTAGTGCATTGGCATGAATACCAAGTAAACACCGATGAAGGTCAGCCAGAAGTGGATGTAGCCCAATTTCTCGTCGAGCATACGGCCGAACATCTTGGGGAACCAGTGATACACACCAGCGAACAGCCCGAAGAAGGCCGACGAACCCATTACTAAGTGGAAGTGAGCTACCACGAAGTAGGTGTTGTGCATCTGGATGTCGATAGCAGCGTTACCAAGGATGATACCAGTCAGACCACCCGAAATGAACAGCGATACAAAGCCAATTGAGAACAGCATAGCTGTCGTAAAGCGGATGTTACCGCGCCACAACGTTGCCAGCCAGTTAAAGGTCTTCACTGCCGACGGTACGGCGATGATCAGTGTCAGGAACATGAACACCGAACCGAGGAAGGGATTCATGCCGGTCACGAACATGTGGTGAGCCCACACTACGAATGAGAGCAGCGAAATACCGAGCAGCGAGCCAATCATAGCGCGGTAACCGAAGATTGGCTTACGCGAGTTGGTAGCCAGGATTTCCGATACCATACCCATGGCAGGCATAATAACGATGTACACTTCGGGGTGACCCAGGAACCAGAACAAGTGCTGGAACAGAATTGGGCTACCACCCTGGTGGTTCAGAGCCTGACCGGCAATATAGATATCCGACAGGAAGAACGACGTGCCAAACGAACGGTCAAAGATCAGCAGCAAAGCGGCCGAGAACAGAACCGGGAACGAGAGCAGACCTAGGACAGCCGTCAAGAAGAAAGCCCAGATAGTCAGGGGCAACTTCGACATCGACATGCCGCGGGTACGCAGGTTGATTACCGTCGTGATGTAGTTAACACCACCCAGCAGCTGAGACACGATGAACAGCGCCATCGAAACCAGCCACAGCGTCATACCCAAACCCGAACCAGGAATAGCCTGGGGCAGAGCGCTCAGCGGTGGGTAGATTGTCCAGCCGGCAGCGGCAGGACCCGTCTCGATGAAGAGCGAGGTGAACATGATGATGCTCGACAGGAAAAAGAACCAGTACGAGAGCATGTTCATGAAGCCTGAAGCCATATCGCGGGCCCCAATCTGCAGCGGAATCAGGAAGTTAGAGAACGTACCCGACAAACCGGCCGTCAGCACGAAGAATACCATAATGGTACCGTGCATCGTTACCAGGGCAAGGTAAAATTCGGGGTTGAGCTTGCCCGCCTCAATCCACTTGCCTAGGAAGGGCGAAAGCCATTCGAAGGTCGACTCGGGCCAGCCGAGCTGCAGACGGAACAAGCTGGAGAGCGTACCACCAATGATTGCCCAGAAGATACCCGTAATCAGGAACTGCTTGGCAATTACTTTGTGGTCCTGGCTGAAGACGTACTTGAACAGCCAGTGCTGATCATGGTGCTCGTCGTGGTGCAGGTGCTCGTCGTGGTGCGTGGTGCTTGGCTCGGTGACCCCGATGCCACCCTGCACTTGCGAGTGAGTAGGAAGATTAGCAGCCATAAAAGAGAGCGTGCGTTAGATAAGAATTAGAGCGAGGCCTTGGCAGCCTGAGTTACAACAGCAGCCGCAGCTGAAGCGTTTTCCTTTTCTACCAATTTATCCGATTTCTGCTGGAAGTTAGCCAGAACATCAGGGTTCTGCTCCGAGAAAGACTTCTGCTGGGCAAACCAAGCTACGTAGTCATCCGGCTCGTCCACAACAATGTTCAGCTTCATAGCAAAGTGGCCACGGCCGCAAATCTGGTTGCAGGCCAGTTCGTAGTTGAACTTGGGGTTGCCCAGCTGAGCGCGCATCTCGTCGGTCGTCTTGGTCGGGGTAAACCAGAACTTGGTTGGCATACCGGGTACGGCATACATCTGCACGCGGAAATGCGGCATGTAAACGGCGTGCAATACGTCGCGCGAGCGAATCTTTAGCAACACGGGGTGGCCCTTGGGCACGTGAATCTCACCGGCAACAAAGTCATCCAGACCACTCTTGTCACTGAGGTCGAAGCCGAACTCATTGGTAGCGTCAATCAGACGGTAGTTAACAACACCCAATTTCTGGTCACGACCGGGGTAACGCACAAGCCAGTTAAACTGCTTGCCCATTACTTCCAGTACTACCGAATCCTTCGGAGCGGGGCCAGTGATTTTGGTCCACTCTTTCCAGCCGGCGAATACCAGACCAGCCATAACGATAGCCGGGATTACCGTCCAGATGATTTCAATCTTGTTGTTGTGGGGGAAGAAGTAAGCGCGACGACCTTCCTTATGCTGGTACTTATAAGAGTATACGAACAGCAAAATGTGGGTCAGGACGAACACGATACCGATGATGATCATCGTCGTCCAGAAGAGGCGCTCCATCTCAAAGCCGTGAACCGACGCAATCGGCGGGTTCATCTTGCCGTAGTTTTCAATGAAGGAGTAAGCAAACGCCGCACCACCAACAATCATGAAGATGATAAAGAGGATGGCGTTGACGCGGTTACTCGTGCCAATCTCGCGCGCAGAGCTGCCCGAGAAAATGGAAGTCAGAATCTGGATGCGGAACAGCAGGCCGAATACGACCAGCAGCAGCACGAGTACCAGAAGAATACCAAGAGCAATCATTAGTTGAATGAAGAGGTGAGAGTTGAGAGGTTAGAAGTGAGAGTTCCGTTACACATTACAGTCTAACTTCTCACTTCTCAATACTCATGTCTAATTAAGTCGTGTGGTGCACGCTTTCGTCTAGGAACGGGTGGTTAACCGGTACCAGAGAGGCCTGCGCCAAGCGCTTAGTGAAAAGAATGAGGAACGTACCCAGGAAGATCAAGGCAACGCCAATCTCTATGATGAACCCATTCTCACCCTTCATAGTTGCAGGCTCCAGCATTAAGTAGAAGTCCGACCAGTGACCGATCAAAACGGCGATGCTGACGATCTTCAGCATGATCATTTGACGCTTGGCATCCCGGCGCATCAGCACCAAGAAGGGAAATGCGAAGTTGATAACCAGGTTGAAGAAGAACATCCAGGTGTAAGCACCATTGAAGCCGCCCAGACGCTGGTTGTAGTACACGGCTTCCTCAGGCAGGTTGGCGTACCAAATCAGCATGAACTGCGAGAACCATACATAGGTCCAGAAGATGCTGAAGCCAAACATGAACTTGCCCAAATCGTGCAGGTGGTTGGCGTTAACGAACTTCAGGTAACCGGCCTGCTTCAGGTAAATAGCGGTTAGCGTCGTCAGGGCAATGCCCGATACCCACCACGAGGCGAATACGTACCAGCCAAACATAGTCGAGAACCAGTGCACGTCAACCGACATAACCCAGTCCCAAGCCGACATCGACGAGGTAACAGCGTAGAGCACTAGAAACAAAGCCGCTACGTTAATACTCTTGTGGAAATACTCAGTGCCGCCGTTCAGATCTTCGGCCAGCGAAATTTTGCGCAAACGCTCGGAGAAGAACCACCAGATACCGAGGTAGACTACCATGCGGATCAGGTAGAAAGGCGTATTTAGAAAACCGCTTTTACCAGCAATGATGGCGTCATAGTTTTCCGACTTAGGGTCCATGATACCATCGTGGGTCCAGTGAAACAGGTCATGACGGCCGGCAAAGAAGACTACCAGGAAGATAACCAGACCAGGCAGCAGCCATACGCTCATGGCTTCATTGATACGCTTAATAACTACCGACCAACCAGCGTAGGCTACGTACTGCAGCGCTACGAAGAAGGTACCGATAGCCGACACCCCAACGAAGAACACGTTGTTGTGCCACAGGCTCACTAGCAGGCGCTTCAGCCAAACGGGGCTGCCTTCATGGTGAGCAGCACCAGCACCAGCCTCCGGACCAGCAGCATGCGCCGCGCCGTGGGCGGCACCAGCCGCTTCATGTCCGCCGCCAATATGCATGGCAGCCAAAATCAAACCTATTGCCAGCACTATTACCCCAGCAACGATGATGCTGATGAAGGTTTTGCGGGTTCTCGGCGAAAGCTCCAGGTATTCAGCCGTGGCGCTTTCTTGATGCGTCAGAGTTGCCATAGTTAGTTCGCCGTTCCGTTTCGAGCCTGGTCACCTTGACCGGGAGTAGTTGAAGTTTTGTCGGCTTGAGCCTCCAGAACTGGGGACTGAGTAGCGCGGTCGGTCATTTCGGTAGAGTCATTGCTAACATTTACCAGCTTGGCCAAGCCATCAGGGCCTTCGCCCCGTTGCAGTACGCGAACGTACATGGCAATCTTCCAACGCTCCTGCGGGTTCACAATTGAACCATGAGGCATCATGCGGCCTTTGCCCCACTGAATTACATGGTAAATGTGCGCATCGTTCATGGTTTTGTAAGTACCAGCCGAGTAGTTTGGTACACCTTTGAACTTCTGTCCAACCGGGCCGTCGCCGGCACCAGCCTCCCCGTGGCAATGGGAGCAGATGCGGGTGTACAGAACCTTGCCTTCTTCCAGGTTAGCCTTGGTGTAGGAGTAAGGGTTGCGAAGACGGCGCTCAGCGGTACCAACACTATCCTTGGGAATGTGTGAGTAATAAGCCAGCTTTCCTTGGGGTACAGTGCCCACCACCGGAGTGCGCATGTTCAACCCCATGGGGTTAACCGTATTTGTATGAACCTGCTTCAGAGGCTCGTAGCCGATTGGCTCGTACATCTGCGGCGCATACTCCAAGCCCGTATCATCAGCCTTGTTACAAGCTGTAGTCAGAACCGAGGCAAATAGAATAGCCGACGCTTGCAGACCTAGTTTCAGCGTGTGCGTCATTAGTTCTTAGTCATTTCTTTTTCGTTCACCTCCGAGGCGCCATTCTCGCGCAGCAGCTTGCTCAGATTGTTGAGGTCAGTGCTTTCGTTGATCTCAATGGCCATCACGAACTTGTCGTCCGTTGAGCGTACGTCCAGTACTGGAGTTCTCCAGCGAGGATACAGTTTGCTGATAGCGTAGAAGGTGATTACCATGCCGTGGCAGGTAAAGAATACCGTCAATTCGAAAGAAACTGGGATAAAGGCGGGCAGCGCAATGTGCGGCTTACCACCGATAATCATCGGCCAGTCGAAACCCAGCATGTAGATCTGCATCCACAGAGCGAAGGCCAGACCGCACATGCCGTAGAAGAATGCGGCGATGGGCAGGCGGGAGCGTTCGATACCCAAGGCATCATCGATGCCGTGAATGGGGAACGGAGTAAACACTTCGTAGATTTTTACGCCCGCCGCGCGGACGTTTTCAATGGCGTGCATCAGCACGTCTTCGTCGTCGAAGATGCCGAGGGCGAAGCGCTTAGTCATGCTTGTTGTAGTTTACCGGAGCATTGGCAGGCACTCCGTGGGTGGTTGGCTTGTGAATCAGGTCGTGGTGCGGGTCATGACCGGTGTAGGTCGGACCGTTATCCACCGTGTATTTCAGCACGGTCTTCACTTCAGCCATGTTTACCACGGGGAAGAACTTAGCGAAGAGCAGGAACAGCGTGAAGAACAAGCCCATCGTACCTACATAAATACCGATGTCGATAATCGTAGGCGAGAACATGACCCAGCTCGAAGGCAGGTAGTCACGGTGCAGCGAGGTGACGATAATCACGAACCGCTCGAACCACATGCCGATGTTGACGATGATCGACAGCACGAACGTGAGCGGGATACTGTAGCGCACTTTGCGGATCCACACCAGCTGGGGCGTAATCACGTTGCAGGTCATCATCGACCAGTACGCCCACCAGTACGGACCCGTGGCCCGGTTGATGAAAGCGTACTGCTCAAACTCCACCTGCGAATACCAGGCAATGAAGAATTCGGTGATGTAAGCTACCCCGACAATCGAGCCGGTGATCATCATGATTTTGTTCATCAGGGCGATGTGCTCCATCGTGATGTAATCTTCCAGCTTGAACACGACCCGGGTGATGAGCATCAGGGTCAGTACCATGGCGAAGCCCGAGAAGATAGCCCCGGCCACGAAGTAGGGCGGGAAGATGGTCGTGTGCCAGCCCGGCACCACCGAGGTGGCAAAGTCCATTGACACGATGGTGTGGACCGAGAGTACCAGCGGGGTCGACACCCCGGCCAGGATCAGCGAGACGGTTTCGTAGCGGCTCCAGTGCTTGGCCGAACCCGTCCAGCCCATGCTCAGCAGCGAGTAGGCTACTTTGGCAATCGGGCCCTTAGCACGGTCGCGGATTGTAGCGAAGTCAGGTACCAGACCCGTGTACCAGAACACGAGCGAGACGGTGAAATAGGTCGAAATAGCGAATACGTCCCAGAGCAGGGGCGAATTGAAGTTTACCCACAGCGAACCGAAGGTGTTTTGCAGCGGGAATACCCAGTAAGCGAGCCACGGACGGCCCATGTGCAGTACCGGGAACATGGCGGCGCAGATTACGGCGAAGATCGTCATAGCTTCGGCGGCGCGGTTGATAGAGCTGCGCCACTTCTGGCGGAACAGCAGGAGCACGGCCGAAATCAGCGTGCCGGCGTGGCCGATGCCCACCCACCACACGAAATTGGTGATGTCCCAGGCCCAGCCCACAGTTTTGTTCAGACCCCATTCCCCGATACCATACCACAGGGTGCGGTACACGGAGTAGAGGAAAACGCCGAGAAAGAAGAGCGCTACGCTCAGGGCGGCCATCCACCGAACATTGGGGGCGGCTTCTACCTGGCGGCACACGTCTTGAGTGACGTCGTGGTACGATTTCCCCCCGGTTACGAGCGGCTCCCGTACAGGCGATACGTGCTGCATAGTTTTAGTTGGTTAGTTGGGGGTCTTAGGAACGTAGGGGCTCTCGTCTGTTTCGAACCAGTGGTCGGACATCTCCCCTACCCTACGTTCCTAAGCTCCTTGACCCTGTTATTAAGCGTTGCGAACTTCAGTTTCCGTGTTCCGGATCTTGGTCAGATACGTGATGTTAGGCTGCACGTTGATGGCATCCAGCACGTGGAAGCCCCGCTCGCCATCTTCACGCTTGATGATCTTCGAAATCTGCGACTCCGGATCCCGCATGTCACCGAATACGATGGCTTGGGTAGGGCACGACTGCGCGCAGGCGGTTACTACTTCTCCATCTTTCGGACGGCGCTTCTGCTTCTTAGCCTCCAGCTTACCGAGCTGAATGCGCTGTACGCAGAACGAGCATTTCTCCATCACACCCCGAGCCCGGACGGTTACGTCGGGGTTCAGTACCATACGGCCCAGGTCGGTGAACATGTGGCTGTTCACGTCTTCGAACTTCTCATTCGAGTAGTACGAGAACCAGTTGAAGCGACGAACCTTATAGGGGCAGTTGTTAGCGCAGTAGCGGGTACCTACGCAACGGTTGTAGGTCATCTGATTGAGACCTTCCGAGCTGTGGGTAGTAGCCAGTACGGGGCACACCGTTTCGCAAGGAGCGTGGTTGCAGTGCTGGCACAGCATGGGCTGGAAAATCACCGACGGGTTTTCCGACGGATCTTCCATGGCCTTGTAGGTATCCAACTTGCCTTTCTCGGCGAAATCCTCTTTGCTGGCGTCCGAGCTGTAGTAGCGGTCGATACGCAGCCAGTGCATTTCACGGCGGTTGATTACCTCCTGCTTACCAACTACGGCAACGTTGTTCTCAACCTGACAACCAATCACGCACGAGCCGCAGCCGATGCACGAGTTGAGGTCGATAACCATGCCCCAATGGTGGTTCTTGTACTCGTAGTCCTGCCAAAGCGAAACCTTATTAGGTTTCTCCAAGCCTTCCGGCGTAGCAATCTTGTCGTACTCGGTTACCTCGCGTGGGTTTTCAATGTATTTGGCCAGCGTCGACTCCTGCACCACCGGCTTGCGGTCCATGATGGTGTGGTGAGTCTGGGTCTGGGCGATGGGCGACTGAGCACCCGTTTTCTCTAGGGTAACGGTGTTGGCGTAGATGATGCTATTGTCGCGCACCATGGCCATAGGATACACGTTGGCACCTACGTTGTCACCAACCTTACCAGCCATCTTGCGGCCGTAGCCGATGGCAATACCGACTGTGTCGTTGGCTTGGCCAGGCTGAACCAGTACGGGTAGCTCAATAGAGACTCCGTTGGCCGTTACTTTCAACACGTCGCCTTGCTCCCAGCCGTTTTTCACAGCCATAGCACGCGGAACGGCTACGTAGTTGCCCCAAGTAGCTTTAGAAACTGGGTCGGGCAATTCCTGCAGCCAGGGGTTATTACCTTCCCAGTTGCCGGGGCCAATACCAACTTTCTCGTAGATGGCCAGCTCAACGCCCGAACCTTTCGGAGCAGAGCCGATAGCGGCTACAGCCTGAGCTGCACTCATAGCCGGAGCTACTTGAGCCACAGGCGCCGGCGACAGGGTGCCAACAGCAACACCGTCGTGTACGGCCTTATCCCAGCCCGCCTGGAAGTTGCCACCCAACAAACCGCGCCACGAAGCACGCAGGTAGTTGTAGTAGCTTTGCGGATTGCCAGCCCAGGTGAGCAGGCTGTCTTGGGCCTGACGGGTAGCAAACAACGGCGAAATAGTAGGCTGAGCCAAGCTCAAGAAGCCACGCTTAGGCTCAAAGTCATTCCATGACTCGAGGTAGTTGTGGTCGGGGCAGGCGTAGTCGCAAAGAGAGCCGGTTTCGTCTAAACGGTCGTTGAGCGAAATCTTTACCGGCACCTTAGCCAGGCCCGACTTTACTTTCTCGGCCAGCGGGTGGTCGTAAGCAGGGTTGGCATGATAGAAAATCACGGCGCCAACGTTACCGGCATTCATGTCATTCACCAAGCGCACCATGCGGGCATCATCGCCCTGACGCAGCATAGAAGGCGCGGTCAGGTCAACAGCAGCACTGCCGAGGGTCTGGTTAATGGCCGTAACCAGCGTTTGGATAGCTACATCGTTCGAGCCCGACACGACCAAACCCCGGCTGCCAGCAGCACGCAGTTCAGCAGCAGCCTTTTTCAGTTGAGCGGAACCAGCGGCTGCACCACCGCCAACTACGGCGTTGTACAGAGCCACAGCAGTAGCGCCCATTTCCGAAGGCTTAACCGGTACCCGCACATCGGCATTGGCACCAGTCAGAGTCATAGCCGTTTCAAACTGGAAGTGACGGTTCATCGTCTTCTTCTCAGCCGAGACCTTACGGTTGGTGATATACTGCTGAGCATATTCAACCGGCGACAGCCAAGTGCCGAGGAAATCGGCACCCAGGCTCACGATTACGGCAGCTTTGCTGAAATCGTACGAAGGCAGAACTCCACCGTTGGCACGCAGCAATGCCGACTGCGAGTTGGCATCGTACATCACATGCTCCGTGTTAGGGTAGCGCGCGGCAAACTCGGCAATTACCTTCTTGGTCGTGGGACTGATAATGGTCGGCGACACGATGGCAATACGGCCGGTAGCACCAGCCAGCTTCGTGCGGATCTCCTGGTCAACCTGGTCGGTAGCGGCCTTCTTGCCTTTGATGGCGAAGTGCTGCAGACGGCCTTTGTCGTAGAGGCTCAGCACCGAGGCCTGAGCCCGGGCCGACAGGCCACCGCGCGTGATGGGCGAACCGGGGTTACCTTCCAGCTTGATCGGACGGCCCTCGCGGGTTTTCACCAACACACTGTTGTAGTCGGTACCGTTGAAATAGGTGGAGGCGTAAAAGTTGGCAATACCTGGATCTACCTCTTCAGGCTTGTTGAGGTACGGAATTGCCTTGCGGACCGGGGTTTCGCAGCTAGCCAACGTGGCGGCGGCAATACCAAAGCCCATGAGTTTGAGGAAGTCGCGACGCGGGGCTACCGCGGCGTCGGAAGAGCCGTGGGATTCCTTCACCGGCAGGAAGTCAGCAAACTCGCTAAACGCGTTTTTGACAAACTCCGGTGAGCTTTCCAGTTCCTCAATTCCCTTCCAGTACTTAGGCGACTCTTGCATCGTGTTTTTTGGGGACTAGGGTCTTAGGGACTTAGCGACTTGGATTCTGGTCCGGTAAGTCTCTAAGTTGGTATGCGGGTTTTTAAAGAAGAAAACAGGTCTTAGGCGCGCCGGAGGCAGGGGCTGCGTTCCGGGCACCTAAGACCTTGCTAGGCTAGTAGTGGCACTTCGAGCACTCCGTACCGCCGTTCGACGATACCGTGAAAGGAGCACCAGCGTTGGCTTTGTCGTGCAGCTTCACCAGGTTGGTGTAGTAGCCGTTGCCCTTCGTGTTGAGGGGAGTTTCGCGGTGGCAGTTGATGCACCAGCCCATGGTCAGGGGCGAATACTGATACACTACCTCCATGTTCTGGATCGGGCCGTGGCAGGTCTGGCACTCGATGCCGCCTACCTGGGTGTGCTGCGAGTGGTTGAAGTACGCCAGGTCAGGCAGGTTGTGGATACGAACCCACTGGATAGGCTGCTTCCGCTCGATGGCGCGGTAGATCTTCTTGATTTCGGGCGACTCCGTCTTTACCTGCGAGTGGCAGTTCATACAAATGTTGGCCGAAGGAATGTTAGCGCTCTTGCTCTTGTACACCGAGGTGTGGCAATACGAGCAGTTGATCTGGTTTTCACCAGCGTGCAGCTTGTGCGAGAAGGCAATGGGCTGGGTAGGCTGGTAGCCCTGAGCCAGACCGATAGCCATTACCCCCTGTACCGATTCGTACAGTACAACAAGTACAAACAGCGTCAGAGCCAGGCCGCGCACTACGGGCGACTTGTAGATTTTGGACAGGTCGAAGCGCTGCTCCAGCTGCTCCACGTCGCGACCATCGAGGTCTTTGCGGCCGCGCAGCACATCCTTCATGATGTTGGCGATGATAACCAGAGTTACCACCAGCACCAGGAGCACAACTACCAATACAATCAGGAGAATGTCGATGGTGCTGTTGCCAGTGCCAGCACCGGCGGCAGCCGCGCCACCATCGGCGCCATCTACTTTCTCGGCGTTGCCAGCAGTAGCACCGCCCCCAGTAGCAGCTGAAGGCTTATCGCTTTCAGAAGCTACATAGGAGATAATCGAGGTGATTTCAGCGTCGGAGAGCTGGAAGCTCGGCATCTGCTGCTTCTGATACTGATTGAAGATCTTCACCGCGTACTCGTCGCCGCTGGCAACGACTTTGCTGGAGTTCTTGATCCACGGAATCAGCCAGGAGATTGGCCGGCGCTTGTGAACGTCTTTAAGGGCAGGGCCGACCACAACATCATTGATGGCGTGGCACTGAGCGCAGTTTTGCGTGAACAATGCGGCACCAGCGCTGATTGCAGCGGCATCACCGGTAGTGGCACCCGCAGCGGCAGCTGGGGCGGCGGCGGCAGTAGCGCCAGGCGTCACACCATCTTTGCTAGCAGCCGGCGCAGTAGCTACCGGGGATGCTTCGCCTTGCTGGGCAGTGGAGGAACCCACCGCAGCAAATGTCAGAAACAGAGCTAGAAAGACGTGGGAGAGAGGACGAAGTCGGATGCTATTCATAGCACAAAGTGACTGGGAAAAAGAAAGGCAGGGGTACTTCAAGGCCACAAATGTAGGTCGGGAATCGCAGACCACAAACCTGCCTGGGCTAATTTTCGCCCATTCCAGCTTGCTTAGAATCATTCTAAAAACCATCCCGGCGCGACTCCTTACTATATATAGAAGGTCAATCCTGCGCGCTACACCTGAACTCTTGCTTCCCCGGATTAATACTACTCTATAGGCTAACTCGTCTTAGCTTCAAAGGTTTGACCTTGGGCTGACTTAGTCGCTTTAATTTCAAGACCTAACATAAATTTCGGGCTCATCTTGGTGATAACCCTGGATTAATAGTATCTTTGCGCCCTGATTCAATTTTTCATTTAATTTTTTCATCCCGTCTAATGGAAGTAAGAAATTACGAGACGGTCTTCATCCTGACTCCCGTGTTGAACGAGACGCAGGTGCAAGAGACGATCGAGAAGTTCTCGCAGGTGCTTAAGGAAAATAGCGCCGACATTATCCACTCCGAAAACTGGGGCCTCAAGAAGTTGGCTTACCCCATCCAGAAGAAAAACACCGGATACTACTTCCTGGTGGAGTTCACTGGCTCAGGTAACATCGTTGACGTACTCGAGCTGGCGTTCCGCCGCGACGAGCGTGTCATCCGCTTCCTGACGACCGTTCTCGACAAGCACGCGGTGGCATACAGCCAGCGTCGTCGCAACGGCGAGATGAACCAGCAGAAGGCCAAACAACAATCGGAAGCCGTAGCCCAGTAAGACCATGAGCCTAGCCAACGAGAAAATCCACAAGCAGGATACCCGTAAGAAATATTGCCGCTTCAAGAAGAACGGCATTAAATACGTGGACTACAAAGACCCGAACTTCCTGCTGAAGTTTGTGAACGAGCAGGGCCGCATTCTGCCCCGTCGTATCACCGGCACCAGCCTGAAATTCCAGCGCAAAATTGCCCAAGCCGTGGCCAAAGCCCGTCACTTGGCTCTGATGCCCTACGTAACCGATTCGTTGAAGTAAACCTTTCTTACAGAGACTGACATGGAAGTAATTCTGAAAGACGACGTAAAGAACCTGGGCTACAAGAACGACATCGTTACTGTAAAGCCCGGTTACGGTCGTAACTACCTGCTGCCGCAGGGTCTGGCCATGCTGGCCGACAAGACCAACAAGAAAATCGTTGCCGAGAACGTACGTCAGGCTGCTCACAAAGCCGACAAGATCAAAGGTGACGCGCAGGCCATTGCCGACAAAATCGGTGATGCCGCTTTCGAGATCAAAGCCAAAGTGGGCGAAACCGGCAAGATCTTCGGCCGCGTGACCACCCTGCAGCTGGCCGAGGCTTTGAAAGCTAAGGGCGTAGACGTAGACCGCAAGCGCATCTCCTTCGACCAGGAGCCTGCGTCGGCTGGTGAGTACACGGCTACCATCAACCTGCACAAAGAAGTGAAGCACCAGGTGCGCTTCAACGTAGTAGCTGAGTAAGCTGCTGCCACTTCGAGTAAGAAAAAGCCTGACTACCGCGGTAGTCAGGCTTTTTTGCTCTTGGTTGGTTTAGGCTGCTGCGCCGAAAAACTGTTCAAAGCCGTATCCTGATCGGGTGCGGAAACGTCTTCTGCGTGAGCAGTGTATATCTTTAGTCTTCCGGACCACTAATCCAACGGTGGACGGCTGCCGTACGCTTTCCGGGGCTCCTCCCCTACTTGGGAGCTATTACCGGTTTTGGCTGAACGCACAGAGTTGAGTAGGTTGCCTGTTCGTTGGCCCTTGTTAGGCCTTATACCTGTAGAATGTTTCGTACTGAATTACCGCTGACGCCGCACCCCCAACAGCTACCGCTCTCAACCCGAGTGCTGACGGTGGGCTCGTGCTTTTCGGACACTATTGGCCACCGCCTAGCGGAAACCAAGGTGAGCACCCTGGTTAATCCTTTTGGCACCGTGTTCAACCCTCTCTCGGCGTGCCAGCTGCTGCGCGCGGCCGCCGGCGAGGATATGGACTGGCAACAGCACCTAGTAGAAGCCCGGGGCCGCTGGCAGAGCTACGATTTGCACGCCACTATCGGGGCCGACTCGCCCGTAACGCTGCTGCAGCGAATCCAGGGGCTGGTGCAAGAGGTTGGTGAGTTTCTGGCGCAGACCGACGTGGTGGTGCTGACCCTGGGCACGGCTTACGCATACCGCTTGCTGGAAACCGATGAGGTAGTCAACAATTGCCACAAAGTGCCGGCCGAGAAGTTTGAGAAAGTACTACTGACGCCCGACGAGATTATCAATGCCGTAGCGGAAACCCACGCTTATCTGCGGCGGGCCAACCCCAAGCTGCGCTTTATTCTGACGGTAAGCCCAGTGCGGCACGTAAAGGATACGCTGCCATTGAACTCGGTGAGCAAGTCGGTGCTGCGCGTGGCTTGCCACTATCTGAGCGAGCTGCTGCCCGACGTGTCGTACTTCCCGGCGTACGAGCTGCTGGTAGACGACTTGCGCGACTACCGCTTCTACGCTGCCGATATGCTGCACCCCTCGGACGTGGCCGAAAACTACATCTGGGAGCGTTTCACCCGCACGTACTTCGACCCGGCCTTTGGCCGTTTCCGACGGGAATGGGAAGCCGTACGTCAGGCCCTGGGGCACCGGCCGCTGTACCCGGAAGCCGCCGAGCACCGGGAGTTTCTGGAAGCCACGCTGGGCCGGCTGCACCGCTTAGCCAGCCAGGCAGACGTACACGCCGAAATCGGGGAGGTGGAGCGGCAGCTGGCTGCTTTGCCCCTGCCCAAGCCTCAGCCAGTGCCCGAGCCGGAGCTTGAGGACGATGATGAGGAACGCATTGATATTGGCGAGCCAACTACCGAGCTTATTGACGTCGTGACGGCGGTAGTACCGGTAGCAACCCCACTAGTGACTTCTGAGCCCGCCGCTGACGAGGCTGCGGAACCAGAAGAAGCGGAGGAGGATGAGTATGATACGGAAGACACCCCCGAGGAAAACCTGGGCATATCTCTGGAGAGTGAAGCTCCCGTGTTTGTCAAGAAAAAGCGGCGCAGTCGGGGTGGAGCCAAGCGTACGGCCCGTAAAAGAGCCGCCCAGCAAGCCGCCGAAGCCGCCGCTGCCGCTTCAGTGTCGGCTACAGCTACGGTTGAACCCCAGGAGCCTGAGCAGCAAGCGGCAGTAGCAGCAGAGCCTGAAGTTGAGCTTGAAGCTGCCCTTACTGTTTCGGGTGGAGATAGTACTGCAGAGCCCGTGCTGGCAGAACCCGCTGCTCAGCCTGAGGCCGCCCCAGCGGAAACTCCAGCACCGATTGTTCGCACTGAAACTCCTAAACCGGAGCCAGCACCGAATGTGGACTGGTTGCAGCCGATGGACGAGCCGGAGGAAACTCCAGAGCCTCGGCGGCGGGGCCAAAAGTCGCGCGGAAAAGGACAAATCGCGGCGGAAAAGAAACCCCGAGATACCAAGGACCGGATTATCACGACTCCACCTACCAAGTCGCGGCGAAAGCCTGCCCCGCTGTACGCTGAGCCAGTCGTAGCGCCGGAAGAAACAGTGGAGGCCGTTCAGCCGGTGGTAGTGGAAACGGTGATTCCTGAAGCAACTGCCCCGCTTGCGCCCGAACCATCTATTACCCTCGACGCACCAACGCCGGAAGCAACTTCTGCCACAGAGCCAACGCCGGTGGAAGCTGCACCGGTGGAAACGGTAGTACCGGAGCCCGTACAAGCTGCTCCGACGCTTGCTCCGGCCAGAAAGCCCCGTGCTTCGCGGGCTAAAGCTGCTACAGCGCCCAAAGAAGCCGAAGCCACACCGGAAACCCCGCAGCCCACTGCTACGGCACCGAAGAAAGCTCCAGCCAGAAAGCCCGCCCCGAAGAAACCCAAAGCGGCAACGCCGGCTCCAGCCCCGGCACCTGCTCCAGCGGCCGACGAACCACAGCCTGCAGCGCCGAAAAAACGCAGTCGGCCCCCGCGTAAAAAGCCCGGTGCTGCCGACGAAACACCGGCAGCTTCGTAAACCAAAACCCGGCCCTTACGGCCGGGTTTTGTCTTTTTCATCCCAGCCTTGCTCCTATGTCTTTTCCCCAGCCGGCCCACACCAACCGCCTCAGCCAGGAAACCAGCCCGTATTTGCTTCAGCACGCCCACAACCCGGTTGATTGGTACCCTTGGGGAGAAGAAGCCCTGAGCCGGGCTCAGGCCGAGCAAAAGCCCATTATCGTCAGCATTGGCTACGCGGCTTGCCACTGGTGCCACGTCATGGAGCGGGAGTCGTTCGAGAATCCGCGCATTGCCGAGGTGATGAACCAGCACTTCGTGTGCATTAAGGTTGACCGGGAAGAGCGGCCCGATGTGGACCAGGTGTACATGGACGCCCTGCAAGCTATGGGCGTCCAGGGTGGCTGGCCGCTGAACGTCTTTCTGAACCCGGATGCCAAGCCATTCTACGGAGGCACCTACTTTCCACCCCGCAGCTGGGTGCAGCTGCTGGAAAGTATCGGCGAAGCGTACCAGGGGGAGCACCGCGCCGAGCTAGACAAGTCTGCCGAGGAGTTTGCGCGCATCCTGCGGGCCAGTGACCTGGAAAAGTACGGGGCAGCTTCCGCCGGTTTAGCGTTGTCGGAAGAGCAGTTTAAGCTGCTGGTGTACAACCTGGGCGTACGGTTCGACGCCGAGAAAGGCGGCATGAACCGGGCCCCGAAGTTTCCGATGCCCAGCATCTGGCGGTTTTTACTGCGCTGCCACGCTCGTACCGGCAGCCAGCTGGTGCTCAACCAAACCCTGCTGACCTTGCGCGAAATGGCCTGGGGCGGCATTTATGACCAAGTGGGAGGCGGCTTTGCCCGCTACTCGGTAGATGCCGAGTGGCTGGTACCCCACTTCGAGAAGATGCTTTACGACAATGGGCAATTGATTAGTCTATACGCCGAAGCCTTTCAGCTTACCCAAGACCCACTGTTCCGGGACGTAGTGTATGATACTGTGGCCTTCATTAAGCGGGAGCTAACCAGTCCGGAAGGAGGGTTCTATTCGTCACTGGATGCGGATAGTGAGGGCGAAGAAGGCAAGTTCTATGTCTTTACCAAAGAGGAGCTGCAGGCCATTCTCGGCGACGAGGAAGCGTTGTTTTCGGCGTACTATAACTGCACGGCCCTGGGAAATTGGGAACATGGCCGCAATATTCTGCACCGTCGGCAGTCGGATGCAGAGTTTGCCGCCGAACACGAGCTGGAAGTAGCGGTGCTGGAGGCCATAGTAGCGGAGTGGAAACAGAAAATCCGGCGGGTCCGCAACCAACGGGTGCGCCCGGGCCTCGACGACAAAATCCTGACCGGGTGGAATGCCCTGATGCTAAGTGGGCTGGTGGATGCCTACCGGGCCTTTGGCGAAGCGGGTTTTCTGGAGCTGGCTCTGCAAAACGCCCGGTTTCTGCAACAAAACCTACGGCAGGGCCCGCGCCTGCGCCGCAATTATAAGGCCGGCCGCGCCACCATCGACGGGTTTCTGGAGGATTACGCCCTGGTGATTCAAGCCTATATCGGCCTCTACGAGGTGACTTTCGACGCGCAGTGGCTGCACGAAGCCGAGGCCCTGACCCAATACGTGCAGGCTCACTTCTTCGACCCGGAGGAAAATCAGTTCTTCTACACCGACGACACCGGCGAAAAGCTGATTGCCCGCAAAAAAGAGTTGTTCGACAACGTCATTCCCGGCTCCAACTCGGTAATGGCCCATAACCTGCTCCGATTGAGCCTACACCTGGAAAAACCCGAGTACCGTGACCTGGCTGCCACGATGCTGGGTCAGGTACAAGATTTAGTAATCAAAGAGCCCCAGCATCTAACGAACTGGGCCTCACTTTACGCAGCCTTGCTCCAGCCTATGGCTGAAATTGCCATTGTCGGGCCCGAGGTTGAAGCAGTGCGGGAAGAGCTGAGCCGCCACTTTCTACCCTACGCCGTGGTGGCCGGAGCGGCAGAAGCCGGTGAACTGCCGCTGCTGCTACACCGCACGGCTCAGAACGGTAAAACGACGCTGTACGTGTGCTTCAACCGGGCCTGCCAGCAGCCGGTATATAGCGTTGCGGCGGCTCTGGCCCAGTTGCCCGCACCTGGCGCCAGCTAACTTTTACTTGTTGGCTCTGACCCACATAAGCCGAATTGCGAAACCCGGAGAAACCTGCGGCCCGCAATTCGGCTTACCTTTGCGGTCCTGTTGTTAGCTAATCTGTCCGTTGAGCCTTTCCTTCGACTTTGCCCAGCCGGAAGCCGCCGGAGCCGACCGCGTCACGCTGTTCGTGGACGTGATTCTGCCCCTGCCGCTGCCCAAGCTGTATACCTACCGCGTGCCCTACGAGATGAACGACGAGGTCGTCATCGGGGGCCGCGTGATTGTGCAGTTTGGGGCCAAGAAAACGCTTAGCTGCATCGTGGCGGCCGTGCACGAAACGCCGCCGGCCCAGTACCAGGCCAAGTACATCCTGGAGTTTATCGACGATGCGCCCGTCGTGACCCAGGCCCAGCTGAAGCTTTTCCGCTGGATGGCCGACTACTACATGTGCACCCTGGGCGAGGTTATCAATGCCGCGTTGCCCTCGGCCCTAAAGCTCAGCTCAGAGTCGCGCATTCAGCTCCACCCGGCTTTCGAGCCCGACACCAACCCCTACCCGCTCAGCGAGCAGGAAGAGCGAATTGTGGCAGTCCTCAGTTCGGAGGATGGCAAAGCTCTGACCTTTACCGAAGTGGGCGACCTGTTGGGCAGTGCCAACTTCCATAAGGTTATTAAGTCCCTGATTCAAAAGGACGTTATCTTTCTGTTTGAGCACCTGGCCGACAAATACTCGCCCAAGGTGGTGAAGAAAGTGCGCCTAGCCCACCATTTTGTGGAGGAAAACGTGTTGGAGGAGCTCTTCGCCAAAATGGCCAGCAAGCCTAAGCAGCTCGACGTGCTGATGCGCTACCTGCAGCGGGTGCCGGTGTACCAAAACGTGCACAGCAACCACCAGGGCATGGAAAAAGCCGCCCTGACCAGCAGCCCCCACCTCTCCCCGTCAGCCGTCAATACCCTTATTAAAAACGGGGTACTGGAGCAGTTCGACGTCATCGTGTCCCGCTTCCCCCTCGATGATTCGCCGGAGGCCAAAATGCCCTTCACGCTGAGCGAAGCGCAAACTGCCGCGCACGACGAAGTGCTCCGCCTGTTTGGGGAAAAGGACATCGTGCTGCTGCACGGCGTGACGGGCGCGGGCAAAACCGAAATCTACATCGAGCTGATCCGCAAGGCCCTCGAAGGTGGCGGACAGGTGCTGTATCTATTGCCCGAAATTGCCCTCACGGCCCAGATTGTGACCCGCCTGATGCGCGTGTTTGGCACCCGCTTGGGCGTGTACCACTCCAAGTTTTCGGACAACGAGCGGGTGGAAGTGTGGAATGGCGTGCTCTCGGGCCGCTTCCAGGTGGTGGTGGGCGTGCGCTCCGCCGTATTTCTGCCCTTCGACAATATGTCCCTCATCATCGTGGACGAAGAGCACGAGTCGAGCTACAAGCAGTACGACCCGGCCCCACGTTACAACGCCCGGGAAGTGGCCCTGATGATGGCCAACTTTCAGGGAGCCAAAACCCTGCTGGGCTCGGCCACTCCGGCCGTAGAAACCTATTACCAAACCCGGGCTGGGCGTTGGGGACTAGTCACGCTCAGCAAACGTTTCGGCGAGGCTGGTTTGCCCGAAATTGAGTTGGTCGATACGCGCAAGCAGCGCGAGGCCAAGAAAATGCTCAACCACTTCACGCCCGAGCTGCTGGGGGAAATCGAGCGGAAGCTGGGCCTCAAGGAGCAGGTGATTCTGTTTCAGAACCGCCGCGGCTACTCGCCCTTCATTTCCTGCCTCGACTGCGGCTGGATTCCGAAGTGTAAGAACTGCGCCGTGAGCCTGAGCTACCACAAGCACGCGCACGAGCTGCGCTGCCATTACTGCGGTTTCCATGACCGAATGCCGGTAGAATGCCCGGCCTGCGGCTCCCGCAATTTGAAAACCGTCGGTTTTGGTACCGAGAAAATTGAGGATGACCTCAAAATCATGCTGCCCGCGGCCAACGTGCAGCGCATGGACCTCGACACGACCCGGGCCAAGAATTCCTATCAGCAGATTATTGCCGATTTTGAGCAGCAAACCACCAACGTGCTGGTAGGCACCCAGATGGTAACCAAGGGCCTGGACTTTGCTAACGTGAGCCTAGTGGGCATCATCAACGCCGACAGCATCATCCACTACCCCGACTTCCGGGCCCACGAACGGGCGTTCCAGATGTTTGTGCAGGTGAGTGGTCGGGCGGGGCGCAAGGGCAAAAAGGGCAAGGTAATCATTCAGACAGCCGACCCGGCCCAGGTGATTTTTGACAAGGTAATCCGTAACGACTACCTCGAATTCTACGAATACGAAATTACCCAGCGGCGAGAGTACGGCTTTCCGCCCTTTATGCGCGTTATCCGGCTCACCGTGAAGCATGTGGATCAGCTGGTAGCGGAGCAGGCCGCCATTCTGTTGACCCAGGAGCTGGTATACCGCCTGGGCCGCGAAGCTGTGCTGGGGCCGGAAGCGCCATACATCTTCCGGATTCGCAACTTCTACCTGCAGGAAATCACCATCAAGCTTGACCGGGAACATACGGTGCTCAAGCACGCCAAAGGCCAGATTACGGAGGCTATGAACGTAGTCAAGGACCAGAAGGAGTTCAAGCAGACCCGCCTCGTAGCCGACGTGGACCCCATGTAAAAAGTAACGTACCGGGTCGGCTAGATCAGCCCCGCTAAAAGCAGTGCAGCCCCAATTGCAAGGAGCACAAGGCCGCCATACACAACCCCCAGTAAGCTTACTATGCCTCCTAGTAGCGCTAATAGTATACCCCAGCGCCGCAAGCTTTTGCTGCCATTGGGTTCAGTAGCTGCTTCGGTAGCCTGCGGGTTACGAGCTGCCCGGCGGGCTTGCCGGCGCAAGCGTCCCCGGCCGTTCTTACCCTGAAAGAACAACAGAACCGTTCCTACGGAGGCTAAAAGCAGCCCAACCAAAGCTGCATGTACACTTTCCCAGCCGTTGTTTTTTTCCTTGGAGGCATTGGAAAAAGAGTAGAGAATAAGTGCTAACCCCGCCGTACCAATAACCCCCCCGACTAGGTTTACTTGGGTTGTGAATGGATCAGGGCCGGCTGTGGGCTGGGCAGCAGCGGGCCGTTGCACGGCTGTATCGGGAGCCAAGATGTGAGTAGTCGGGCCAGCGGGCTTCGGAGCAACGAGAATGAGCCGACGGTTTGGCTGCCGGTCAGGAAGGGTGGTAGCGCCGGGCTCTATTACGGCTGCCGTAAGCGTTGCTGGTGGTAATTCTGAAGCTTTACTGGAGTCAACCGTAGCCGGTAACGACTTTACCGCGCCATACTCGCGAACTGCAGGAAACGTAGCTGCCACCCGGGTACTATGGCAACTCTCGAGCAGCAGACTGCAGAGTAAAAGACTTACAAACGTAAATTTCATAGGGAACGAGTAAATAGTACACTAGTGCGGAATCTGGGGTAAGATAGATAAAGAACCCTCACATCCCTCGCTCTTGATAACTCAACGCTACACAGGCTATTGTTTTGGGCTGGGTTTCCTTAGGCGAACCATATATATATCCAGCCAACAGCCTCGCGCCGATTTCCAACTGCTCGACAAAACCCCACTAAAAAGCCCTGCTGACAGCTGTCGGCAGGGCTTTTTTAGTGGGGAAAGTCTGCGGCTTATACCTCGTCGAGCAGGCCCAGAATGATGAGCACTACGCCAATCAGGGCGATGATGGCACCCAGCAGGCCGATGACTCCGCCAAAGATACCCAGCAGTAGACCAATCAGCAGCAGGATGATACCCGTGCGAATATTGCCGCTGAGCTTGTTGGCACTAGCCGTTTCGCTGTGCTTTTTCACCTGGGTTTTGCTGTTCAGCTGATTTGCCTTCTTCACTACTTTGGCTACCATGGCGCGCTCTACCAGGTTCAGCTTCCGGCTAGCCTGGGCTTTAGCTGGAGCGGCAGGCTGCACGGCGGCCACTGACGTCGTCGTCTTGGCTACGGCAGCAGGAGCAGTGGCTACAGCGGCGGGAGCCACTGCGGGTGCAGCTTCCGGGGCAGGAGTAGCTTCGGGCGCGGCAGCTACGTCCGAGGCGGGAGTAGTGGCCTCCGGAGCAGGCTTCACAGCTACGGCCCGGTTGGCGGTGCCGTGGTACGAGGAAGTCTTGGGCAGCATGGCATATTCTGCCCGATTACAGCTGCTGAGTGCAACAACGACAGCCGCGAAAGCAGTCAGCTTGTGCAAGAGTCCGGATACGTGTTTCATGGTGTTAGGAAGTTGGGTGATGTGTTCAAAAACAGGCTTTCTACGGGCCAAAATATAAATAGTGGGGCAACTTTGTGATTTTAAACCTGAATTTCATCCTCTTTCTACCCCTCAACTCCTTCAGTAAGACGAGCTTCAGCAATATAAATTCTTGTGAATACTTCTTCCTAGCTCCACCACTCCAGCCCGAACGAACCCTTCGCCGCGCATGGATGTTTGCCCGAACACAGTTTATTTGCACCTGTGCGTATGACCATTCCTTCTGTTTCCTTCCTGGGCTCCTGGGCGCTGGGTATTTTGCTATTTCAGGCCTGCACCCAGCCGCTGAGTGAAAGCACGGCCGCTACGGCCGCCGAGCAGCGCCGACAGTCATCCGTGCCCGACACCACCGGCTACGAAATCCGGCCGCCGGCCGACCCCAATGGCATCAGCCGCTACTACCTGGGCCGGCAGATTGCGCACGTCATGGGCCACGAAGGTGCCGATTGGCTGGAGCGCTCCGGCCGGGAACAGGAGGAAGGAACCGATGTGCTGCTCAAAGCTCTGCGTCTGAAGCCCACTGACGTGGTAGCCGACATTGGCGCCGGCACCGGTTATTTTTCGTTCCGGATGAGTGCCCTCGTGCCCCAGGGCAAGGTATTGGCCGTGGATATTCAGCCCGAAATGATAACCTACCTGCAAGACAACAAGGAGCGCAACAACGCCCCGAACGTGGAGCCGGTACTGGGCACAGTGCAGAACCCCAACTTGCCGGCCAACAGCGTGGATTTGGCCCTGATTGTGGATGCTTACCACGAGTTTGACCACCCGCGGGAAATGATGCGGTCCATTAAAGCCGCGCTGAAGCCCAACGGCCGGGTGGCCCTGGCCGAATACCGCGCCGAAGACCCCAAGGTGCCCATCAAGCGTATCCATAAGATGAGCGTGGAGCAGGCTCGCAAGGAAATGAAAGCCGTGGGCCTGGAGTTTATCGAAAGCGTCGAAACCCTGCCCCAGCAGCACCTGATGTTTTTCCGGCGGCCTAAGTAGCCTTGGGCAGGTTGGTACCGGGCATACTGGCTAAGCCAGCGCCCCGGCGTACCTTTGCAGCTATGTCTGCCACTCCCGACCCACGCCTGCTTTCCATTTTCGATTATACCTACGAGCTCCCGGCCGCACGCATTGCGCCCGAGCCCTTGCCCAACCGTGACCAGTCGCAGCTGCTGGTGTACCGGCAGGGCGCTATTCAGGACCGGCGCTTCACCGACCTTCCCACCGAACTGCCGGCCGAGTCGCTGCTAATTTTCAATAATACCAAAGTGGTGCGGGCCCGGCTGTTTTGCCAAAAGCCCACAGGCGGCGTTGTGGAGCTGTTTTGCCTGGAGCCGGTGGCCCCGCACCGCTCCGTGGAGCTGGCCATGCAGCAAACCGGCAGTTGCGTCTGGAAATGTTTGGTCGGCAACGGTAAGCGCTGGAAAACCGGTCCGGTACAAATCAGCTTTACCGTGCTGGATACGCCGGCAGTACTGACGGCCGAGCGGCTGGAAGCAGCTGATGGCTATTCCCTGATTCAGTTTAGCTGGCAGCCGGCCGAAGCGCCTTTTGCCGAAATCCTGCGGGCGGCGGGCCATTTGCCCCTCCCACCCTACCTCAACCGGGAAGACACCGACGTGGATGCCGTGCGCTACCAGACGGTGTACGCGGCCCACGAAGGTGCTGTAGCAGCTCCCACGGCCGGTTTGCACTTCTCCGATGCCGTATTTGCCGACCTCAAGGCCCGGGGTATTGCTACCGCCGAACTGACCTTGCACGTGGGCGCCGGCACCTTTCAGCCGGTAAAAGCCGCCCAGATGGATGGCCACGCCATGCACGCCGAGCCCATTGCCGTCAATGCTGCTTTGCTGCGCCAACTGCTCAGCCACGCTCCCCAGCCGATTATTGCCGTGGGCACTACCAGCCTGCGCACTCTAGAAAGCCTGTATTGGCTGGGGACCCGGCTCGTGCGGGAGCCCAGCTACGCTACCGAATCCGCCTTCCACGTTACGCAGTGGCAGCCGTATGAGGAAGGCCCCGAAGTATCATTGGCAGCCGCGTTGCAGGCCTTGCTCGACTCGCTTGAGCAAAGCGGCTCCGACTCGATTCAGGCTACTACTCAGCTTTTGATTGCGCCGGGCTACCGGTTTCGGGTTATTCAGGGTCTGGTTACTAATTTTCACCAGCCTGAAAGCACCCTGCTCCTGCTCGTATCGGCCCTCATCGGCCCCGACTGGCGCCGGGTGTACGACCATGCCCTGGCCCACAATTACCGCTTCCTGAGCTACGGCGACAGTTCCCTGCTGCTGCCTTAATGGCCGGGTCAGCTTTCATGGCTTCTGCATGGGCTCAGGTGAATACTTCTTTTAGCCATTCCCTCTTTACTCCTTCCACTTCTGTGAAAGCACATGACCCGGCCGTTTCACGTCATGTGCTCCAATTATGCTTTTAGTGAGGGCTCAGCCTATCTTGTAAGCTCCACACTAGTTCGGCTCTCCTGATTGAGTCGGCGGGCACAACCTATTTCGTCGGACCCGTATAAGGACCTAGAATTCCCTATTTCTAACGACGACTCTTCATCATGAAAAAGATAACTCTGCTGCTGGCTATGGTAGCATTTTCGGTTGCTGCGCACGCGCAGGACAATAAGGCTGTAGTTCGGGACAACTCTACCGGTGCTAAAACTACCGCTGAAGTGCGGGACAATGGCACGGTGAAAGTAGAAAGCCGCTCGGGCCGCACCAAGGCAGGCCAAGCTGCCTACAACACTAAGGAAGACGCCAAATACGCCGGTAAAAAAACGGGCTCGGTGGTAAAGAAAGGTGCTCAGAAAACCGGCCGCGCCGTGAAAAAAGGTGCTTCGGCCGTGAAAAATAAAGCCGAGGACGTAGTAGATTAGTCTACCTCTGCTCCTAGTAAAAAGCCCTTGCCAATTCGTTGGCAAGGGCTTTTTGTTTGGACTAAGTCCTTGGCGCTACTGACCTACAAAGAACAGGGCGTTACCAAACAGCAGCTTGCCGCCCTGCCAGAAACCGCGAAACAGCGGGTTATCGGCTAGGTACACGATTTGGCCGCGGCCCATGTCCTGGGTGCCCAGCACGAAAGTGTCGGTGAGCTTGCGGCGGGCACTGCGACCAGCAAAACCGGCCGCATGGTTGTCGCGCTTGAGGACGCCCACGTTCCAGCCACCGGTTTCGAGGAAACGGTAGTTAAGCGTGTCGCGCACGAGAGCGAAGTAGGTAGAGCCGTAGCCAAACGCCAGCGGGTGAGTAGTGTCGAGCTGTACCCGGTAGACGCTGCCCTGCACCCGCTCCCCAATCTGCTGCCGCTCGGCCTCGGCATAGGTCCGCAGCTGCTGGTAGGGCTTCTGAATTTTGGCCGTGCTGTCGGCAGTTTTGGTCTTGAGCAGGAAGTCCTTTTTATTAGCCAGGAAAGCCGCAGCCCCTTCCAAAGCAATGAGCTTGCCGCCGCCGCGCACCCAGGCTTTCAGGGCTTCCAGGCTTTTCTCGGGGTAGATATCCGCGTAGTTGCCGTCGGGCAGGATAAGCACGTCGAATTTCTGCAGGGGTACCGTGCGCAGGTAGTCAGCGCCCAGCACCGTGACCGGGTAGCCCAGTTGCTGCTCGAAGAAATGCCAGACTTCCCCGAAGGCTGTGGCCGAAACGCCCTCTCCGGCCACTACCGCCACATTGGGCCGGCTCACGTAGCGCACGTAGCCCGAGCCCAGGTCGGCACCACTGGTGGAGAAGCCCGAGCGCACAGCCTGCACCTGCACGCCGGCAGAGTCGGCCTGGGCCCGCACGATTTGGTCAAAACGAGCTCCTAAAGTTTCGTTACCGGTGCGGGTAAGAATCAAAGTACCGGGCTGGTACTTCTGGCCTTCCGCCTCGAAAGCCCGCTGGGCCACCCGCACTTTCACCCGCTGTTGGAGCAACTGGCTTAGAAACTTCATGTCCTGCAGGCTGCTCCACCGGGCCACGTAAGCGTAAGGCTTGTCCGTTACGGCGGCGTTGCCGGTCACGGTCGCCGGTTTCCGAGCCCGACCGTCCAGCTTTTGAGTTAGGGCATAGGCATTCAGACCGAAAGAATACGGCAAGGCCCAGGCGGTAATGTCGTAGGTCAGAGAGTCTTCCAGGGCCGGGCGGGGCTCAAACAGCACTTTCACCAGCGTCGACTTGGGCTGGTACATGCTCACTACCACGTCCTGGGGCTGGAGCTGCACGTTTTCGGTTTTGCCGGTGGCGTAGCTAAAGGCGCGGGTGCTGAGCTTGCGCCCCGCGTAACAGTACTGAATCTGCTGCCGGTCGAGGTAGTCGGTGAAGGCCCGGAGCTGGCCGGGAGCCGCATTGCCGCTCAGCACGAACGTCTTGTAAGCGCCGCGGGGCTGGGTGCGGGCGTTGGTATAGTACTTCTCAAATTCCCGCACCAGCTCGGGCTGCCGGTCGGAGGCAGCCTGGATGGTGGCCAGGCTGGCGGCGTGGTGGTGGGCAATGCGTTGGCTGAGCGTGAGCGTGTCGCCGTCGGACTTGGCTACGCGCACTCCGGCCCTGCCCGAGCCGCCCTGCTCGTAAGTCATGCCGATGGCTCCGTTAAAGCTAGGGTAGGTGTCGCCGTAGCTGGGGTAAAACAGGTCGTAGGTTTCGCGGGTAAAGTAAAGCCAGTTGTTCTGGTCGAACACCTTGCGGTTGTAGTCGCCGATGACGTTCTGAAAATTGCGCTGCCAAGCGGTAATATCCTCGTGGAAGGGCTTGGCCGCCGGCGAGAAGTAGTAGGGGTCATCCACGCTCATTTCGTGGAAGTCGGCATGGACCTGGGGCAGCCACTGGTTGTAGAGGGCCACGCGCTGCCGGCTTTCCTGCTGGGTTTGCCAGGCCCAGTCCCGGTTGAGGTCAAAGAAATAATGGTTGTAGCGCCCACCGGGCCACGGCTCGTGGTGCTCCCAGGCATAGGGCGAGGCATTGGGCTGCTGGTTGCGGCTGCGGTTGTACCACTGCACGTACCGCTCGTGCCCGTCGGGGTTTACGCAGGGGTCCACGAGCACCACCACGTTTTGCAGCCATTGCTGAACCTGAGTGTTCTGGGGGTTAGCCAGATCGTAGAGCACTTCCATCACCGCCTCCGACGACACTGCCTCGTTGCCGTGAATGTTGTAGCTCAGCCAGACCACAGCGGGCATTTGCCGCTGTACGGCCCCGGTTTCCAGCCCCGCCCGCCGCAGGTTGTTCCGTCTGATTTCCTCCAGCCGTGCCAGGTTCTCGGGCGTACCCACTTGCACTACTTCCAGCGGCCGGCCCTCGTAGGTGCTCCCGTAGGACTGCACCCGCATCCGCCCACCGGAGTGTTGGGTTACCTGCTGCACGTAATTTAACAGTTGAGCGTGGGGCGTAAAACGACTACCCAACGGATAGCCCAGAAACTGCGAAGGCGTGAGCAAACCGCCCGGCTCCGGCGCCTGGGCCCACAGGCGGCCAGGTAGCAACAAGAGCGGAAGCAGCAACAAGGCTCGAACCAGAGCCGGCACGTTACGAGGAGGCATGGACGGTAAGCAAAGAAGAGAAACGGCCGAAAATCCGGCGGGCAGGTCAAACCTATTGATTCGGCGGCTACTTTAGGCCCCCGCCCCACCTGGCCCCCGCAAAAAAGAAACCCGGAGCCAGCCGGGGCGGCCCAAACTTGCCTGCCTAGTACTCATGGAAATTACGCTCACCACGCCGGCCCTGCTGTTTCCGGCTTTGTCATTGCTCCTGCTGGCCTATACCAACCGCTTTCTGGCCTTGGTCAACATTGTGCGCACGCTCAAAACCCAGTACAAGACCACCCACAGCCCCCACCTGATTCAGCAGATTCATAACCTACGCCGCCGGGTGGAGATGGTGCGCAACATGCAGGCCGTGGGCGTAGGCTCCATGCTGGGCTGCGTGCTGGCCATGTTTCTGATTTATGCGGGCTTCAACTCGGCCGGGGCCCTGGTGTTCGGGGCTAGCCTGCTGGCCTTGCTCGTGTCGTTGGGCATGTCGCTCTACGAAATCCAGATTTCGGTGGTAGCCCTGCAAATTGAACTCAACGACCTGGAAGAAAACGAGGAGCAGCGTCTGGCCCATCAAGCTTGAGCTAACCGCTGCCCGCAACGCCCGCAATGCTGTCCAGCCTACCCGAAGTTCTTCCCGGTCCGACCAAAGCTGCTCCCGGCGCATCTGAAGAGGAATCTGGCAGCTATTGCTAATGCTTCGGGCCGGCCGGGCACAGGCTGGGTCTATGCCTGGCCGGCTTTAGCCGAGCCGTGGGGAACTAGGGTCGTGGGCTACTTGCCTTCGGTGGCACCAGCGTCCTTCTCGCGAATCTGGTAGAGCACACTTTCGGCTACGCCCCGGCCAAAAAGGCTGATACCGGCATTGAATACACCCAGGGCCAGCGTACCGGCTCCCACCCACTTGGCGGTTGGCTCGCCATCCTTTTGCAGGGCCGTAGCCCACTGAATCAGACAAGTACCCAAACCAATTACCATCAGCCCGGAGGGAGCGTACACCAGCCATTTCGTTTTGTGCGTCATCGTGCAGAAGTTTAAAGGTGATAAGGATGAATCAGGGTAGGCCAACCGCGTCGGGGCGGCAAAGTTGGCCGCGCCGCCCACCACAGGCGGCTAACCTTCTTCTGCAATCGTACCTTTGGGCCTTCGGGTTACGGTTTGCCGCCGAATCCCGCCGTTTAATTTGGCTCCGCCCCTGTTTTGCCGGGCGCGGGACCCTTCGTTTTTCCTCTACGATGAGCTCTACTTCCTACGAACAGCTGCTGCGCGAAGCCTTCCGCACCGAGGCCGAAGCCGCCCAGTACCTCTCGGCCGCCGACCTTTCGGCCTACAAAACCTTCGAGCAGGCTGGCAAGGCCGATATTGCCTTCCGCTTCGAGCGGGTGCGCCTGGCCGTGGCCATGAGCATTTTGAAGCTGCTGGCCGACCTGGGCGACCATGAGGAAAGCCGCAAGGTGATGGACGTGCTGCACCGGGCCCTGAAGGCCAAGTCGGTGCAGGAAATTGACGCTACCATCACCAAGGACGCCAAGCTGTTCGAGAAGCTCTACACCAACCTCTACGTGAATGAGGATGGCGAGCTGCTGCTGGGCCTGTTTGAGCGCACCCTCGACGCCGACACCAAGCCGCTGATGGAGGAAGTCATTCAGGAAGCACTGCAAGTGGCCCAGGAGCTTGATTTCAGCCACCACGACGAGGACGAAGACGAGGAAGACGAGGCGTAAGCTGGTTGGTAGCGGGCTTTCTACTACTTTCCCGCTGGCAAAGCCCTACTGGTTTTGCTCCACCCGGCTGCCTACCTTTACCAAAATGGCTTGAGCCATCATCCAGCAGCCTTGCCGCTGCCTTTCTATTTGCCTGAATGTCTACACCTACTATTCAGTACCTGACTACCGCTGCCGAAATGGAGCAGGCCGCCGCAGCGCTGCAAAAAGCTCCGCGCCTGGCCGTCGACCTCGAATTCGACGACATGCGCCACCGCTACGGCCGCAACCTGGCGCTGATCCAGATTTACGACGGGCAGGTGGTCTACCTGCTCGACCCCATTCCCTTGACCAACCCGGCCCAAGAGCTGGAGCCCCTCTGGGCCCTGCTGCGCGACCCGGCCGTGGAAAAGGTATTTCACAGCTGCAAGTCCGACATTCTGCTCCTCGATGAGCTCTACGGCGTGCACGTGCGCAACATTCTCGACACCAGCGTGCAGTATACGTTGCTGGGCGAGTCGGACAACAACATCTCCCTGGGCCGCCTGATTCAGGCCGAGTTGGGCCTGGAAGTAGACAAGGGCGAGCAGAAATCGAACTGGCTGAAGCGCCCCCTGACCGAGGCTCAGAAAGTGTACGCCGCCAACGACGTGCTCTACCTTTTCGAGCTGGCCGACCGTCTCAAGGCCAAGCTGGCCGAGCTGGGCCGCACCGAATGGGCCGAGCAGGAAAACGCTGCCCTGGAGGAAGTGCGCTACACCCGCGACGACCGGCCCTACCTGCGCATTGCGGGCAAGTACCGGATTCAGCCCGGCGAGTTGCCCCTGTTTCGCGACTTGTACATGCTCCGCGACCAGGTGGCCCGGCAGCTCGACAAGCCGCCCTACATGGTGTTTGCCAACGACCGACTCTCGGAGCTGGTGCGTGCTACCCCCCGCGACGCCAACGACTGGAAAAATACCCGCGGCC
Source organism: Hymenobacter cellulosivorans (assembly GCF_022919135.1). Classification (NCBI taxonomy): domain Bacteria; kingdom Pseudomonadati; phylum Bacteroidota; class Cytophagia; order Cytophagales; family Hymenobacteraceae; genus Hymenobacter; species Hymenobacter cellulosivorans. Next base: position 5,728,128 of record NZ_CP095049.1, read on the forward strand.
TGCACCCCGAGCTCAAGCGCACCCCTTACCTGGAGCAACTGGCCGCCCTCTCGCCCGACAACTTCGTGCCCGTGCCCGAGCCGGCCCAAACCGGTGAGCAGCGCCGCTTCCCCTTCCGCCGCCGCCTCAGCGGCGACAAGGCCGCCAAAGCCGACGCCCGCGAGCAGCTCCTGACCCAGCTTAAAGGCCTCATCACGGCCGACATCAACGTGTACGTAGCCAACCTGGTGCTCTCCAACCGCCTCGTGGCCGACATCATCGAGCTGGGCGCCGACCAGGTGCTGCGCCCCTGGCAGAAAACCATTCTGCAGGATGCCTGCCAGCGCCACGGGCTAAGCTACGAGCAAATAGCCGAGCCGTTTGCCTGAACCGCGAATTCGACGGATTCGACGGATTTCACAGATTTTGTGGACGATTACCCGATCTGCAGAAAGGCCACCCGAACGGGTGGCCTTTGGCTTTTTATCAGCTGGGCGTTCCTTACCTCAGCCGGCTTGCAAAATGTGACATAGGCATGTCACGGCCGTGACATACCTATGTCACGTTGATAGTATTAGGATGTCACGGGGCAGGCGTGCCGATGAAGTGACAAGGCCGTGGGTAGCTCAGGGGAAAATCGTCCCGTCCATTTTAAAAATCATCAGGTCGATTTTGCAAAAGGTCCCGTCCATTTTTAAAATCGACGGGACCTTTTGCTTGAGTCATTGGGTCCGTTTACGGCAACGGCTGGCGGGCTCTCAGTGGGTGAACTGGGCTTCCTCCGTGGAGCCCACCAAGGCCGAAGTGCTGGCCTTGCCGGCGGATACTACGCTCTGCACGGCGTCGAAGTAGCCCGTGCCCACGAACGACTGGTGCTTAACGGCCTTGAAACCGTGCTGCTGCAAGGCAAACTCCCGCTCCTGCAGCTCGGAGTAGCCGGCCATGCCCCGCTCCCGGTAGGCCCGAGCCAGCTCAAACATGCTAGTGTTGAGGGCATGGAAGCCGGCGAGGGTGATAAACTGGAACTTGAAGCCCAAGGCGGCCAGTTCTTCCCGGAAGGTTTCCATCTGCTCCACACTCAGCTTGGAAGCCCAGTTGAACGAGGGGGAGCAGTTGTAGGCCAGCAGCTTGCCTGGGTACCGGGCATGAATGCCTTCGGCAAACTGCCGGGCCTGCTCCAAATCGGGGTGGGAGGTTTCCATCCACAGCAAATCGGCGTAGGGCGCGTAGGCCAGGCCCCGGGCTATGCAGGCCTCCACGCCGGGCCGCACCCGGTAGAATCCTTCACTGGTTCGCTCCTCATGCGAGAGTACGAAGGGCAGGTCCCGCTCATCCACGTCGGAGGTAATCAGGTCGGCGGCATCGGCGTCGGTGCGGGCTACCACCAGGGTGGGCACGCCCAGCACGTCGGAGGCCAGGCGGGCGGCTACCAGCTTGTTGATAGCCTCCTGGGTGGGCACTAGCACCTTGCCGCCCAGGTGGCCGCACTTCTTGGCCGAAGACAGTTGATCCTCGAAATGCACCCCGGCAGCCCCGGCCTCAATCATCATTTTCATTAACTCAAAAGCATTGAGGTTGCCCCCGAAACCGGCCTCGGCATCGGCCACGATGGGTACCAGCCAGTGCACGTTGCCTTCTCCGCTCAGGTTCTGAATCTGGTCGGCGCGCAGCAGGGCGTTGTTGATGCGCTTCACCACGCTTGGCACGCTGTCTACCGGGTACAGACTTTGGTCGGGGTACATCTGGCCGGCGCCGTTGGCGTCGGCGGCCACCTGCCAGCCGCTGAGGTAAATGGCATTCAGGCCGGCCTGCACTTCCTGCACGGCCTGGTTGCCGGTCAGGGCCCCGAGCCCGGCCACGTACTGCTCCGTGTGCAGCAGGCTCCAGAGCCGCTCAGCTCCCTGCCGGGCCAGGGAATACTCGATGCGGATAGAGTTTTGCAGCTTTACCACATCCTCGGCCGAATATGGCCGCTCTACGCCTTTCCAGCGCGGATTCGTGGCCCAGTCGTGCGTAATGGCGGCAATACGTTCTTGCTTGTTCATGAGAGAGGAAATTGAAGTGAAAGGAAGAGTGGAAAAGTGGTTGTGGAAGCAGGAATGAGAAGGCAAAGCGGTGCCCGGCAGGCTGAAAAGCCGCTTTTGAAAAAGGCAAGAAAGAGCTGGCGCACGGTTTTAACCGCGCGAAGTAGGGTGGATAGCCTACTGCTTAGAAGGCAGCAGACCACGCTTCTAGCAGTGGGATGGTTTAGCTCGGCAGCTGCTCGTAGGCCGGCACGGTCAGAAACTCGATGAACTTCTCACTGGTCACCAGGCTGTCGAAGAGGCGGGCGGCCTGCAGATAGCGGCCGTTGGTATAACGCTCCTCCCCTACCAGGCTGCGGATTTTCTCCAGTTGCTGGGGCACGTACGAGCGGTACAGCTCCACGGTGATTTCGCGGCCGTCAGTCAGGGTCGTGCCGGGCGTGTGCAGCCACTGCCACACCTGGGCCCGACTGATTTCGGCTGTGGCGGCGTCTTCCATCAGGTTGTAGATGGGTACGCAGCCGTTGCCGCCCAGCCAGGCCTCGATGTACTGAATAGCCACGTCGATGTTGAGTTTAAGGCCTTCCTCGGTAATTGTGCCCTGGGGCGCTTTCACCAGGTCGGCCGCCGTTACCTGCACGTCTTCGCGCTTGTTGTCAATCTGGTTGGGTTGGGGCATCAGTTCGTTGAACACAGCCAACGCCACCGGTACCAAGCCAGGGTGAGCTACCCAGGTGCCATCGTGGCCGTTTTTGGCTTCGCGCACCTTGTCGAGACGGACTTTCTCCAAGGCGGCCTCGTTAGCTTCGGGGTCGTTCTTAATCGGAATCTGGGCGGCCATGCCCCCAATGGCGTGCACCCCGCGGCGGTGGCAGGTCTGGACAACCAACTGGGAATACGCGGCCATAAAGGGCACCATCATGGTTACCTGGGCCCGGTCGGGCAGACGAAACTCGGGCTTCAGCCCCAGACGCTTGATGTAGGAGAAGATATAGTCCCAACGCCCGCAGTTCAGGCCAGCACTGTGCTCCCGCAGCTCATACAGGATTTCGTTGAGCTCAAAGGCGGCGGGCAGCGTTTCAATCAGGACCGTGGCCTTGATGGTGCACTTGGGCATTTTCAACGACCATTGGGCAAAGCCGAAAATGTCGTTCCATAGCCGGGCTTCCAGATGACTTTCAATCTTGGGCAGGTAGTAATACGGGGCGCTGCCGCGGCTGCACAGTTCGTGGGCGTTATGAAAAAAATACAGCCCGAAGTCGAACATAGAGGCGCTAATGGGCTCCCCATCCACCAGCACATGATTTTCGACCAGGTGCCAGCCGCGCGGCCGCACTACCAGCGTAGCAGTTTCCTCGTTCAGCTTGTATTCCTTGGTCGGGGTGCTGAGCGAAATAGTCCGGCGCACGGCGTCGCGTAGGTTGCGCTGCCCTTCGATGACGTTGGCCCAGGTCGGGGAGTTGGAATCTTCCAGATCAGCCATGAACACCTTGGCCCCCGAGTTCAGGGCGTTGATAATCATCTTACGCTCCACCGGCCCGGTGATTTCCACCCGGCGGTCCTGCAAATCGGCAGGCACGGGCGCCACGGTCCAGGGCTTGTCCCGAATCATCTTGGTCTCGGGCAGGAAGTCGGGCAGGATACCAGCCTCGAAGTCGCGCTGCCGGGCCTCACGGCGCAGCAACAGCTCCCGGCGGGTCCGGTCGAAACGGCGGTGCAGCTCGGCTACAAAGGCCAGGGCCGACGGCGTCAGGATTTCAGCAAACTCGGGAGAGTAGGCTCCTACCACTTTCACCCGCTCGGGCGTGAGGTAGGCGGGTGGGGAAACCAACGTTTGGGACTCAGTGAAAGGTGACATAGGCTTAGGGTTTGGAGAGAAGCGGGAAAGAATATAACCAAACATACGTTAGCGAATTTTATTAATCAAGCGAATTTTCGCTAAAGTTTATAAAAGTTGGTTTTTACCTACTTTTGCTAGGCTTTCAGCGCTGTATCTTTTTCTTGTAGCCGTTCCCGTAGTCCTTGTTAGCTGCGCGGAGCCTACTTCTGTATTCCCTTATGCTTAGTCACGGTCAGGTTGTCCGGTTAATTTTTGGTTTGAAACTGCGCGAGCTGCGGCAGGAACGCGGCTTTACCCCCGCCGAGCTGGCCCGGGCCTGCGACGTGTCGGTATCGTATCTGAATGAGATAGAAAAGGGCAAGAAGTATCCCAAGGCCGATAAAATACTGAGTCTGAGCAAGGTGCTGGAAGTAAGCTACGACCAGTTGACTTCCCTGACCTTGAGCCGCAAGCTGGAGCCTATTTCTGAGCTGCTGCAGTCGGATTTGCTCAAAGAGTTTCCCCTGGAAATGTTCGGGTTAGATCCGGTGCGCATCGTAGAGCTGATTTCGGACGCTCCTGCCAAGATGAACGCCTTCATCGGGACGCTGTTCGAAATTGCCCGCAACTACGAAATGCGGCAGGAGCACTTTTTTCTGGCCGCCCTGCGCTCCTACCAGGAGATGCACGACAACTACTTCGAAGAGCTGGAGCAGGACGTACGCACCTTCATTGGCCAGGAAAAGCTGATGGTAGCCGCGCCCTTCGCCACCCGGCAGCTGGAGCAGGTCCTGACCGAGAAATACGGCTACAGCGTGGACCGCACCAAGCTGGGCGAGTACGCTAGTCTGGGCCGACTCCGCTCGGTGTTTCAACCCAAAACCAAGCGCCTACTCATGCGTCCTGGTCTTACCCGGGCCCAGGAAGCCTTTGTATTGGGCCGGGAGCTGGCGTTTAACTACCTCAATCTGCGGGAGCGGCCCTACGTGAATGCGTCCTTCCCGGTGCGCAGCTTCGACGAGGTGCTCAACAACTTCAAGGCTTCCTACTTCGCCGGAGCCCTGCTGATGGAAGAGGAAAACCTGACCCGGGACTTTCAAAAGCTATTTGCCAGCAAAAAGTGGGACCCATCGGCATTTCTGGACTTGATCAGCAAGTATGACGTGTCGCCGGAGATGTTTATGCAGCGCATCACCAACCTGCTGCCCCGGCACTTCGGCCTACAGAGCCTGTTTTTCCTGCGCTTCGACCAGGCCAACGCCAACGCGGGCTTCATGCTGACCAAGGAGCTCCACCTTTCCCGCCTGCACAACCCCCACGGCAACGAGCTGCACGAGCACTACTGTCGCCGCTGGGTATCGCTGCGTCTGATTTCGGAACTGCGCCAGGAGCCGCTTTCCGGTGCCCCAAACACGGCTATTTCGGCCCAACGCTCCCATTATTTCGGCACCGACGACGAGTACCTGTGCCTGACCCTGGCCCGGGCCGGCGGGCCCAATGAACCCGCCGTGAGCGTAACCGTGGGCCTCCTCTGCGACGACAACCTCAAGCAGAAAGTCAGTTTCCTCGACGACCCGGCCATTCCGGTGCGCATTGTCAACGAAACCTGTGAGCGGTGCGCCATCTACGACTGCGAAGTGCGGGCCGCCGCTCCCATTGAAATCGAGCGGAAGCAGCGCACCCAGGAAATCGAAGCCGCCATTGCCACGCTGGTAAACGGGGGATGATTTTAGTTGCTCGATGTTCTGTTAAAGAACGTCCGGTTGAGCAACGCGGCACATCTCACGGAGTCCGTTGTTAAATACAGAACAACGCAATAATACCTCATGCTGAGCTTGGCGTATAGCCCGACAATGTCAGCAGGCAAGATGCCTCGCGCTGCTCGACCAGACGTTCTTCTGCCTAATAACTGCCAACGAGCAACCAACAACTACCTCCATGACTTCCGCTAAAGAACAGTTTGACCGCCAAGCCGCGCACTACAATACCCAGTGGAACACGTGGAGTGAGGCGCTGCTGCGGTGGCTACTGGAGCACGCCGATGCCCAGCCGACCGATACCGTGCTGGATGTAGCTACCGGCACGGGCTTTACGGCTCTGGCCTTTGCCCCGCATGTGCAGTCGGTAGTAGGACTGGATGTTTCGACAGGGATGCTAGCCGAAGCGCAGAAGCGGCAGCAGGAACAAGGAATAGCTAACGTGACGTGGCTGGAAGGCGCGGCTGAGCAACTGCCGTTTCCCGACGCCTCGTTCAGCATCGTTACCTGCCGGGTGGCGCCCCACCATTTCGACTCGGTACCGCAATTTCTGGCGGAAGTGCGCCGGGTGCTGCAGCCCGGCGGCCAGTTTTTGCTGGCTGATACCTGCGTGCTCGACAATCAGCCAGAGCTGAACCAGTGGCAGAACTACGTGGAAAAGCTCCGGGACCCGTCGCACGCCCGCAACCTGGAGCCCCGGGAGTGGCGAGCTGCCATGGAGGCTGCTGGGCTAGTGGTGGAGAAAGTGGAGGAAGCCGCGCCCGACGGTGCCATGCAGCTCAACGACTGGCTGACCAAAGCCGGCTGCACCGGCGAGAAGGCCGAGCAGGTTCGCCGGGAGTTTCAAAACGCGTCGGTCGAGGCCCAGCAGCATTTTCAGATTCAGGAGCTTCCCGGCGCAGACTTTACCTTTGTCTGGCAACGGGTGGTGGCCAAGGCCGTCAAGCCCTAAAACAAGCCGTACAACGTTTTGAGTCAACAACCTTCTTCGAATACAACTCCGCTCTGGTGGCGGGTCGGGCGAATTCTGCTCGTGATACTTCTGGTGGCGGGCGGTGTTGTCGGCTTTAAAGCCTGGCAGCTGCTGTGGAAACCGAACGTAACGGCCTCGGCGTTTGGCCCGGCGTACCTGTACATCCGTACCGGCGCTTCCTACCAAGCCGTGCTGGATTCGTTGGACAAGCACGAGTTGCTGCGCGACCCGGAGACGTTCCGGCAGGTGGCTCAGTGGCGCGAGTATCCGGCCCACGTGCGTCCCGGCCGCTATTTGCTGACTCCGGACCTGGGCAACTCCGCCCTGATCGACAAGCTCAGCCAGGGCCCCCAGGACACGGTAGACTTCACCCTCGACGCTTTCAAGTACAAGCCCCAGCTGATCCGGCAGGTAGCCCGGCAGCTCGAAGCCGACTCGGCCCACCTGCGCCGCCTGCTCAACGACAACGGTCTGCTGCTGCGCCGCTACCACCTCGACACGACCACCATTCTGACCATGTTCCTGCCGGGGCCTTATCAGTTTGAATGGAACACCTCAGCCACCCAGTTCTTGGATTCGGCAGCGGCCATGCACGGCCGGTTCTGGACGCCCCAGCGCCGGCAGCGGGCCGATTCACTGGGCCTCACCCCCACGCAGGTACACGTACTGGCCAGCATTGTGCAGCGCGAAACCTCGGAGCCAACGGACAAACCCATCATTGCCGGGGTATATCTGAATCGGCTCAAGCACGGTATGCGCCTGCAGGCCGACCCGACCCTGCTCTGGGCCATTGGCAACTTTGGAGTGAAGCGGGTGCTCAACAAGGACAAGCTCGTAGACTCGCCCTATAACACCTACAAACACAAAGGCCTGCCACCAGGCCCTATCACCTCGGCCAACCGCTCCAGCCTGAATGCCGTGCTCAAGCCCACGGCCCATAAGTACTACTTCTTCTGTGCCCGCCCCGACCGCAGCGGCTTCTCCGACTTTGCCGAAACCTACGCCGACCACAAGCGCAACGCCCGCAAGTACCAGCACACCCTCGACAGCCTGAAGATTCTGCGGTAGTCTTTGCTCCACGCCGCGAAGCTCTACTTCACAGTGCACTCGGCAGGAAATGCCTGCTACAGCCGATATAGCCGCAGGTGCGCCCCGCCACTCCGACTTACCTGGTCCTGGCGCTTTATCGTTTCTTTCATGCTCAGCCCGGTGTATTCAGAGTGCTCCAAGAACAGCAGCGGCGAGGCTAGTGGCGGCTCCTGCCATTCAGCAACCGGCTGCTGCCGCCGCAGGGAGTCGAACTGCTGCACGTTGGTCACTACGTAGTAGTCGTCGAGCAGCACGTAGTGAAAGCCGCGCTGCCGCCATGCAGACAGCTGCTTCTCGGACGTGATACTCACCACCGAATCTACCCCGAATGGCGCTAGTCCCAGGCCTACGGTGCTGACTACTTTACTGGCTCCTCGGGCCCGCAGCCACTGGGCTACCTGTGGGTAGCTGCTGGGCGTGTGGGCGTACACCTCCGTTCGAATCTTACCCAGGTTAAAGCTGCAGGCCAGCAGCACAAGCAGGGCCAGGCCCCACCCACCTACATTGCGCCGCAAGCTCAGAAAAGCCAGGGTGTAGAACAGCCCATAAGCCAGCAGCAGCCCCCGGGGTGCTTTCAGCAGCAATGACATGCCCACCAGATATGCGTAGGCCCACACCGCCAGGTAGCGCATCAGGTTGATATGCCGCAACCCGGTAAACAACTCCCGCCGCCACAGCCAGGGCAGCAGAGGCACCCACGCCAGCATCAGCCACGACTCATAGTCCAGCATAAACCACGGGTAAAACAGCAAGTCCAGCTGCACGCTGCCTTGCCGCCCGGCTGCGTTGGCCGCGCCCGGAAACAGCACGTTGTAGTACACGGCCGGCCACCGGTACCAGGGCAACCCGGCCAATACCCCGATGAGGCCAAACACCACAAACGGCGTGGCCAAAATGCCCGCCACCCGCAGCCAGTTGCGCCGCGCCCACAAAAGCCCGTCGCGCTGCAAGAGCTCCAACACACCCAGAATCGGTAGGGTCAGGATAAACTTATAGTTGATGCTCAAGCCCAGGGCCAGCCAGAGTGCCGCCCGGCGCAGGTGTTGGTCGGTGGGCATGTTTAGCCGCTGGTAGTAGGCATTCAGCAGTCCGGCAAATACCAATAGCGAAGCCGAACCCATGGTGAAGTCGCGGCCGGAAAAGGTGAGGAACACCGAACTGCCGATAAATAGAATGAGCAGCGCGGTTTCCCAGGGCCCCAGCCGGGCCACCTTAGTCACAAAGGCTACCAGGGCCCCCACCGCCGCCACGGCCAACAGGGCATTCAAGTGCTGAAACACGCGAAAGTTGGTCGTGACCCAGGCCACCGGCACGTAGAGCACCGAGAAGCCGGGGCTGCCGTGGTGGAACAGGTTGCGCAGGTTGCCCTGGGCTATTTCCTGCACAATCTGCCAGTTGCGCACCGAGTCGTAGTCGGGTAAGGCAGCCTGACTGAGGCCGTAGAGGCGCACGGCCGCTACCAGCAGCAGGGCCAGCAGTGCGGGTAGAGCATTTTTTAGGGGCAGATTGTCGTTCTTCGTGGCCGTCATGCGGATGTCGGGCGCCGGTTGGCCCTGCGAAGTACGACAACCCTCCCGAACATTCAGCTTTTCGCTCTTCGCCTATGCGAGTAGTTCTTCAGCGCGTCAGTCAGGCCAGCGTCACGGTGGAAGGCCGCGTTACCGGCCAGATTGGCCCCGGCTTGCTGGTACTGGCCGGCTTTGCCCCCGACGATACTACCCAGTCCCTCGACTGGATGGCCCGCAAGCTCGTACAGCTGCGCATCTTCAGCGACGAAGAAGGCAAAATGAACCGCAGCGTCCAGGACATCGGGGGCCAGGTGCTGGTCGTAAGCCAGTTTACGCTGCTGGCCGACGCCCGCAAGGGCAACCGTCCTAGCTACATTGGAGCCGCCCCGCCCCCCGTGGCCATCCCGCTCTACGAGCAGTTTGTGCACATGCTGGAACAGCTCTTGGGTCAGCCCGTGCCCACTGGCGAGTTCGGCGCCGACATGAAAGTAGAGCTCCTCAACGACGGTCCCGTCACCATCGTCCTCGACTCGCCGGAGCGGTGAGGAGGTGAAATTTGCGAGTTTATGCCCTTGCAAGGCTGAAGGGCGAAGCAATGCGTCCTCTACGTAGTGCGACTCGCTCTTTTATCAGAAAGCCCTTTCGCCATTATTCAGTGCCGAGACGTCGCTACATACCGCTGCGTCCCAGAGTCAGAGCCTAACCCCTGCGCAGACATCAAAGCTTTCTGGGAAAAGGCTGTGACTACCTTCGTAGAGGCCGGATTGCTTCGGCTCTGCCTCGCAAGGACAAAAGTTGTTAGCGCCACCAGCACGTCCAACTCACTGTTTCACCATTTTACCACTCCACCGCTATGACCATCGAAGAAGCCCAACAAACCGTTGATACCTGGATTCAAACCACCGGCGTGCGGTATTTCAATGAGCTGACCAACATGGCCATGCTTACCGAGGAAGTTGGGGAAGTGGCCCGCATCATTGCCCGCCAGTACGGGGAACAGTCCTTTAAAGAGTCGGATAAGGACAAGGTCTTAGCCGATGAACTGGCCGATGTGCTGTTCGTGGTAATCTGCCTGGCCAATCAAACTGGGGTCAACCTCACGGAAGCGTTGCAGCGCAACCTGGAAAAGAAAACCCAGCGCGACGCCACCCGCCACCAGCAAAACGAGAAGCTGCGCTAGGTCTTCCCATCCCGCCCATCACCCCTCCGAAATGAGTTCAGGGTCGTCCGAAATGGGTTCAAGGGGGTCCAAAACCGCACTTAAGGCGTCCAAAATGGATTCAAGGACGTCCGAAATGCTTTCAAGGGTGTCCGAAATGACTTCAGGGGCGTCCGAAATGGTTTCAACAGTGGCCGAAGCCGTATCCTGGACGTCCGACGTGGTTGCAGAGCCGCGCTACAACGCAACAGGGCGTCCGGAAACTGCTTCCGGACGCCCTGTTGCGTTAGTGTATTCTTGAGAGTATTACCCGTTGGCTATTAGCCGCCCCTCTTGCCAAATGGGCAGCACCGAGTGGGTATCCACCTGCACGCAGTACTCGAAGTCCTTATTAGCCTCCAGCGAATTGAGCCGCCGCACGTGGGCCGACTGCAACAGATAACCGGCCAAATCCGGTTGGGCTTGCTGCCACAAGTGGCGGGCGGCTAGTGTAGCGTCGCTGCTGCTCGTGTCAAACGTGGAAGCCAGCCGCTCGGCCAGGGCCCCGCCAAAAACGGTATCCTCCAGGTTGAACATGCCCTTCCAGCCCGCACACACCACTATTACGTCCTTGCCCTGGGCCCGCGCAAACTCCGCCACGGCCTCCAGATTGAGAAAAGCCCCGATTACTACGGCATCAGCAGCCAAGGACAGATGCAGGGCCCGGGTGCCGTTGGTAGTGGTAATGGCCACGCCCCGCCCTTGTACGGGCAGTACCCCATCAAGGTAGCCGAAAGGCGAGTTGCCCAGGTCGAAGCCCTCGGCCTGGCGCCCGTCGCGCTCAGCAGCCGTCAGGTAGCCCTGGGCCGCCAGAGCCCGGCAGTCTTCCAGCTCGCTGAAGGGCACGATATGCGTCACGCCCGCCGCCAGCGCCGTTACGATAGAGGAAGTTGCCCGCAGAATATCCACTACCACGGCCACCTTCCCTTCCAACTGGTACAATGGCAACAGCTCCGGACTAAAGCAAATATCAACTGAGGGCATACGAAAAGGTATTAGGGGATTGAGAAGTCAAAGGAAAAGTCAAAAAGAAAGCAGAACGTCATTCGGAGCGAAGCCGAGGAATCTCGCAGACTTCGCTCCGAATGACGTTCTAGTCAAATAATGGCCAGTGCCTATGCCTCTTCCGTGCCTTTCACAAACGGCAGCTTCACCACGGTAGCGGGCAGGTTCTTACCCCGCACCTGCACGAATATCTGGCTGCCGGGCGCGCTGAATTCGGTTTTCACGTAGCCCAGGCCGATGCCTTTGCTCAACGACGGCGACTGAGTGCCCGAAGTAACTTCCCCGATTTTCTCGCCGGCCTCATTTACCAACTCGTAGTGGCTGCGCGGAATCCCGGCCCCATCCATCAGGAAAGCCACCAGCTTGCGGCTCACGCCCTGCTCTTTCTGAGTCTTGAGGCTGGCCGAGTTGGTAAACTCCTTGGTGAATTTGGTAATCCAGCCCAGGCCGGCTTCCAGCGGCGAAGTCGAGTCGTCGATGTCGTTGCCGTAGAGCGAGAAGCCCATTTCCAGGCGCAGCGTGTCGCGCGCACCAAGCCCGATGGGCTTCAGACCGAACGGCTGCCCGGCTTCCATGATTTTGTCCCACACCTGCTGGGCATGTTCGTTGGGAATATACAGCTCGAAGCCGCCAGCCCCGGTGTACCCCGTGGCTGAGATAATGACATTCGGCGCGCCGGCAAACGTGCCCTGCACGAAGCTATAGTAGGGAATGCTCTTCAGGTCGGCGTCGGTCAGGCTCTGCAGCGCCTCGGCGGCTTTGGGGCCTTGCACGGCAAACAGGCTGGTTTGGTCGGAAATGTTTTCCAGCTCGGCCCCACCCGTGTTAAACTGGCTGATCCAGTTCCAGTCCTTCTCAATGTTGGAGGCATTTACGACCAGCATATAGTCTTCGTCGGCCAGCTTGTACACCAGCAAATCGTCCACGATGCCCCCATCCTGGTTGGGCAGGCAGGAGTACTGGGCCTTGCCATCGGTAAGCTTGCTGGCGTCGTTGCTAGTCACGCGCTGAATCAGGTCCAGGGCCTGAGGGCCACGCACCCGAAACTCACCCATGTGCGACACGTCGAAAATACCCACGGCGCGCCGTACGGTGCGGTGCTCTTCCAGGTCGGAAGAGTAGCGCACGGGCATGTTATACCCCGCAAACGGGACCATTTTGGCACCTAGCTGCTGGTGCACGTCATTGAGGACAACGGTTTTGAGTTCTTCGGCCATGGGGCAGGTTGGGAGGTGGAGGGAAGTTTTGCGCAAGTCCTCGGAGAAAGGACCGGGCGAAATTAGCCATTTCCGGTGGCTGGACCGTACAAGCTCAACCATTGCGCCCCACTTCTGCTATTCTGGGTCGGGCCGTTGCCGCCTTATTTTCGGGACTGGTTACCTTTGCATCTCTCTCGCAGCGTGCCTCCCGCGGGCAGTTACTTATGGATTTAGACATCAAACAGGATTTCGAAACGGCCATGCTCAAGCACTTGCTGTTTAAATCCAAGCTTCGCTCCTTTCTCTACGGCAGCGCTATGGCCGAGGGCCCGGCCCGCGACCCGGACCAGTGCAGCCTCGGCATCTGGATTACGGAGCGCCGCCGCAGTGCCTGGGGGCACGTGCCCGAATGGGCCGCCCTCGACCGGGCCCACCGCCAGGTGCACCAGCAGGCCAACCAGCTCATGGATATGTACCTGCAGGGATTTACCGAGCAGGCCCGCGAAGGCCTCACCGAGCTGCTGCCCCTCACCGACCGAATCACCGAGCTGCTGCAAACCATCCAGAGCAAGCTGCGTACGCCTCGCTAACTCTACCGGTCCTTTCCGTAGCGGCGCCGCATGAAGCTCAAGCTTTCCACCAAACTATTTGCTGGTTTCCTGGTCATTTCGGCCTTGTTTGCCCTGGTTGTATTCGTCAACTACCAGCTCTCGCGCCAGGTGCTGCGCAACTCCGAGCGAGTTCAGGCCTCCCAGATTGTCACGGCCGAGGCCTCGGCGCTGTTTCGCAATATCATCGACATGGAATCCGGCTTCCGGGGCTATATGCTCATTGGCAGCGAAGCCGTGCTCCAGCCCTATTATAAGGGAGAACAGGAGTTGCTCCAGCAGTTTGCCAGCCTGCGCAATCAGATGGAGCCCGACGACCCGCAGTATGCCCGCATTCTGCGTACCCAGCGCCTCTACCAGCAGTGGTCGGCATATTCCCACCTGCTGATCAGCGAAAAGCGCGAGGCTCGCCGCCGCAACCCCGACCAGATCGGCATGGAAGGCATGGCGCACCGGGCCCTGGCCGAAAGCCTGACCGGCAAGCAGATCATGGACCAGATTCGGGTGCTGTTTGCCGGCTTCGAGCGCACCGAGCTAGCCGACCGCGACAAAGTGCGGCAGAAGCTGGAAGACAGCATCCGCCAGACCCGCCTGATTTCGATTATTGTCACGGTGCTGGCCATCGGCATTGGCTTGCTTTGGGCATCTTACATCACCCGCCTAATTGCCCACCGCATCGATATGATGGTGGGCCTCTCGACCCAGATTGCCACCGGTGACTACAACACCCGCATCCAGGATACGGAGCAAGATGAGCTAAGTGAGCTGGCCGACTCACTCAACGTCATGGCCCGCACCATCGACTCGACCATCAATCAGCTGGAGCGCCGCAACCAGGAGCTCGACCAGTTTGCCTACGTCGTGTCGCACGATTTGAAAGCGCCGCTGCGAGGCATCGAAAGTGCCTCCCGCTGGATTGAGGAGGACATGGGCCAGGACGTGCCCGAGCATATCCGCGAATTTCTGCTGCTGATGCGGACCCGGGTGCACCGCATGGAAAACCTGATCAGCGGCATTCTGGACCTGGCCCGCATCGGGCGCACCAAGCAGGCCGATGAGCGCATCAACGTGCGGGAGCTGCTCAACGAAATCGTGGACTCGCTGGCGCCGCCACCGGGCTTCCGCGTAGAGCTGCCCACGTATTTGCCCACTATGATGTCGAATCGGGTGCAGCTGCAGCAGGTGTTTACCAACCTGATCAGCAACGCCCTGAAGTACCACGACCGGCCCGAGCAGGGCGTGGTGCGCATCAGCTGCCGCGAAGATCGGCTGCAGTATACCTTCTCCATTGCCGACAACGGCCCCGGCATCGACCCAGAGTACCACGAGCGGATTTTCGTCATCTTCCAGACCCTGGTGGAGCGCGACACGCTGGAAAGCACCGGGGTGGGCCTGGCTATTGTCAAGAAAATTGTGGAGCGCCAGGGCGGCACCATCCACGTTGAATCGACAGAAGGCCAGGGCGCTACCTTCATCTTCACCTGGCCCAAAGAGCGCGCCATGCACGCCGAACGCCGGATTACGGCCGCTCAATCGGCGGCTAAGACCGTCTGAATATTAAAACTTCCGTATAGAAGATGAATTCAGACCTGACTTTTCCTTCCCACCATATGTCAACCGCCGAACTTGCCCCCAGCATTCTGCTCGTCGAGGACGACCAGATGGACATCATGAATGTGCAGCGGGAGTTACGCAAACACGATATCAACGTCCCCCTGCATATTGCCAAAAACGGCCGTGAAGCCCTGCACCTGCTCAAGGGTGAAGGCGGCCAGAACCAGATTCAGAAGCCCAGTGTAGTCATGCTCGACATCAACATGCCCCGCATGAACGGCCTGGAGCTGCTGGAAGCCCTACGCTCCGACCCCGATTTTGTGGGCTTGAACGTATTCATTATGACGACCTCCGACCTGGAAACCGACCGCCTCAAAGCCCGGGAACTAGCTGTAAGTGGTTACATCATCAAGCCCCTAAACTTCGACAAGTTCGGGGAAGGCGGCTCTACCGTCGACGGCTTCAGCCTCTTCCTAGACCTGCTCCGCTTGAAAGATTAAATGGTGAAATAGGGAGATGGTGAACTGGTGAGTTGTCGTTCGGCTGGCGCTTGTAAGGCTTCACTTACCCCGCTACCGGTTTTACCAATGCAAAAAGCCCTTTCCCAAAACATGGAAGGGGCTTTTTTGCATTAAGCCGGGCCGGGCACTTACCGAAGGAAGGTTGTTTGCGTCACGCTGCTCAAGATAATAAGCGCAACAAGCGCCAGCCGAACGACAACTCACCATCTCACTATTTCACTATTTACAACAGCCGGAAGCCCATGCGGTGGTGCTCACTGGGACCGTACTCGCGGATGGCGGCGCGGTGCTTTTCGGTGGGGTAGCCGGCATTTTGCTCCCAGCCATACATAGGATACTCCAGGGCCAGTTCGTGCATTCGGTCGTCGCGGAAGGTTTTGGCCAGCACCGAGGCGGCGGCAATGCTGCGGTAGCGCCCGTCGCCCTTCACGAAGCAAGTATGCTCGATACCAGGGTAGGCCCGAAACCGGTTGCCGTCCACAATCAGGTGCTCCGGCACCTGGGCTAGCTGGGCCACGGCCCGGTGCATGGCCAGGTAGCTGGCCTGGGCAATATTGATAGAGGCAATTTCTGCGGTATTGGCCTCGCCTACGGCCCAGGCTACGGCTTCTCGACAGATATCCTTGCGGATTACCTCCCGTCGCCGCGCCGTCATCAGCTTGGAGTCGTTGAGGTATGCGGGAGCAAAATCGGGGGGCAGAATAACAGCAGCGGCGAAAACCGGACCGGCCAGGCAGCCGCGGCCGGCTTCGTCGAGGCCGGCTTCAAGCGGGAGTTCAGTGTAGGAGGCAAGCAGCATAGAGGCGGCGAAGGTACGACCAGCCGCCCCGCTGGCCCAACCAAGCCACTAAAGTAGCTGCAAACAAAAAGGCCTCCCCGGGAGCCGCAGCACCCGGAGAGGCCTTTTTCAAGGAAAGTTTATTGTAGAGAAAGGAAATGTCGCTTTTGCTGCGTGCAAGCCAAAAGCCGGCAGCATAAAAACGCGCCATTTCACTATCTCACTGGTTCACTGCTTAGTGTCGGCCGGCGGTAGTGCCAGCATCGGGAGCGTCGGGCTCACCGCGGCGGTTGCCTTGCTTGTCACGAGGGCCTTCGTCAATGGCGTCGTCCTCGTCGGAAGTAACATATACGTTGGTGATGGGGCCAAGGCCGCCCGTATTCTGGGCTAGCTCAGCTTCGGCCTGGGCGTGTTTCAGATTGAACAATGGGTCTCCGGGCTGGGCCTGGGCGGGCTGGTTTTTGGGCTGATTTGCCATAAAAATATCCGGTACCGGCTGGGATGTAAACAGCCAATTACTGACTGGTACGCACCCCAACACTATGGGGTTGAGGTAAAGCCAACCCAGGGCCCAACAAGATTTTGGCGTAGTGCCGCCAAAAATCCGGGCACAAAAAAAGCCGTTGCTCTAGGCAACGGCTCTTAATTTTGCACCGACCGGTAGAAATTCATCCACCCTACTCCTTGACCGGTCGGCTTGTTACACAAGACAGAGACTTCCTTTCCACAACCTCTATCTGTGCTGGTTCCTTTCTACGACAAAACTACTTGGTGTCAGGCGTTTATTAGGCTGTTTTTGTCAAACGAGGGTTCTTACCCGACTAACCCAGCTTGTAGCCCGACGGACGTGAAATGCTCTTCCGGGCTGACGGTGAAATTGTACCTTTGCCCTGTTAAGCCGTTTCGATTTACTTCTCTACTATGAGCCATATTCCCTCGCCTGACTTCGACGAAACCCACAACCCGTGGCAAATTCTCAGCTCTGAGCTGACTTACCAGAACCCCTGGATTCGGGTACGGGAAGACCAAGTAATCAACCCTAAGGGCGGCCGGGGCATCTACGGCGTCGTTTCAATGAAGAATAAGGCCCTGGGAATTGTGCCTGTGGATGCGGAGGGCAACACCTGGCTGGTGGGGCAGTACCGCTACCCGCTGAACGAATATTCCTGGGAAATTCCGATGGGCGGCGGACCGGTAGAATTGGACATTCTCGAATCGGCCCAACGGGAGCTCAAGGAGGAAACAGGTTTTACGGCCCGGCGCTGGACCAAAATTGCCCGCCTGCACACCTCCAATTCGGTTACCGACGAGGAAGGCTTCGTGTACTTGGCCGAAGACCTGGAGGCTGGCGAAGTAGAGCCCGAAGAAACCGAGGAGCTGCGCCTCTGGAAGCTGCCCCTATCGGAAGCTGTAGCCATGGTCATGGACGACCGGATAACCGACGCCATTAGCGTGGCGGGTTTGCTCAAGGCCGAAAAGGTGCTGCAGAGTCGGCAGCAATAGTTGCGGCCCCGCGGCTCGTACCCGGAGCAGCCAACGGCTTCTAAGTTTATAGCTCGTATTTTTGCCGGTATGCGTCGACTGTTGCACTATATCTGGCACCGCATCTACACTACCTGGAGCACGTTCTGGTTTGTACTGCCCTTCGTAGTTACCTACCCGATTCAGGTGTTGCTGGGCCGCAAGCCGTCTTTGCACCGGCACCTGCACAGCATCAACCGGGGCTGGTCGTCATTTGCCATCCGAATGTGGGGCATGCCCGTGGATATCGTCCGCAAACAGCCGCTACCAGCGGGCCAGCCGTGCATTTACGTTTCGAACCACAGCTCCTACATCGATATTCCGGTGCTGTTCAAGGCTATTCCGGGCTATCTGAACATTATCGGCAAAAGTGCCCTGGCCCAAGTACCGCTCTGGGGCCCGATTTTCGGCAGCGTCTACATTACTGTGAACCGCAACAGCGCCGTAAGTCGGGGCCGGGCGATGGTGCAGGCCAAGCAAAGCCTGGAAGCGGGCCGCTCGGTAGTGATTTTTCCGGAAGGCACGATTTCCAAAAAGCCTGGTGAGGAAATGGGTCCCTTCAAGGACGGAGCCTTTCAGCTGGCCATTGCCACGGGCGTACCCATCGTGCCGGTTTCGATGCCGTTGAACCACCGCTTTATGCCCGATGTTGGCGGTATCCGGGTGCGCTACACGCCGTTGCAGGTCGTAATTCACGAGCCTATCTTCACTCAGGGTCTGACTACTGCCGATGTGCCCCGTATCCGGGACCAGGCTTTTCGTACTATTGCCAGCGCGTTTCGGCCCGAAGCCGCCGGTATTCCGGGGCCTTCCCGCCTGGGCAAGCCCAAACCGGAACCCGCTCCGCAGCCGGAGCTGGATCTGCCCAAGTCCTAAGTTGAACTTCTCTTTTTCCTTACCACTGTGAGTACCGATTTATCAACCCTGCGCAAACTGGCTCATCTTTCTCGCCTCGAATTCGACGCCACCAAAGAGCAGCAGATGCTGGGCGACCTGAACAAGATTCTGGACTGGGTGGCTCAGCTTAGCGAGCTGGACACGACCAACGTGGAGCCGCTGGTGCATTTGTCGCACGAAATTAATGTGCTGCGCCCCGATGAGGCCCGCAACTCGGTGAGCCACCAGGAAGGCCTGCGCAACGCCCCGCGCAAGGACTCCGACTATTTCCGCGTACCAAAAGTGCTGGAATAACCTTCTGTCTTGACGCTCCTGCTTTCTTCTCCCCGCTCTTCCGGCTGGCGACTTATCCGCTCAGTATTGGGCGTGCTGGCCGGCATTGCCCTGGCCCTGGCCCTGTATTATTACTTCACCGGCGACGACTACACGCTGCGGGTGCAGGAAATAGCCCAGCTCAAACCTGTACCCACCGTGCTCCAACACGTGCGGGTCGGGCTGGATGAGCTACCAGTGCGCGTCAATGGCTATCTGGTCAGCGCTACCCACGACGTGACCGGGCCCTTCGTGCGGCCCGACGCAGCCGTGGCCTTGCTCGGGCTGCTGGCTGTGGCATTAGTCTTTTACCTGGCCGTTATCAGCACCTTGCCGCGCTTGTCGTTTGTGGCGGGTATGGCTCTGCTGTTCTTCCTGCTGATGTCTTTCAATGCTGACATGCTCGGCGTTTTCGACTCGCGGGAGCAGTACTTCCTGATTCTGACCCTGGCCACGCTGGGCGTACCGGCCTACGTGTTTCACGCCTTCTGGTCAGATGTGCCGCTGGGCCGCCGCTTGCTCACTTTTGCCTTGCTGGTGGCAGGCTTAGCCGCCCTGCTGTTTCAGCGCAGCGAAAACCCCGCCGATACTACTGCCTTGCACCTGGTAAGCTACGCTACCAGCAGCGGCGCGGCGGCCGTAGCGCTGCTGGTGCTCTGGCTGAGCATCGAGAATATTTATGGATTGCTGTGGTTTAACTCCCAGGCAGAAAACCCGGGCAGCCGCTTCGGCATCCTGCCGTTTTTGCTGGCCAGCGGCCTGTACTTGGGCACGCTGCTGCTGTATTACTGGAACAATGGCGAGCTACTCATTCTGCCCGGCGTTAATCTGGACCCGCTCGTGTTGCTGGTGCCAGCCGCTGTTATCAGCTGGCTGAACTTGCGCCGCCGGGCGGCTACCTACGAAGAGTTTGTGCCGTTTGAGGCAGCCCAGCTGCTATTTCTGGTGCTGCTTACGGTGGCGGCGGGCTTTCTGGGCTTTGCCTTTGCCACTGCTAATGACCCGCTGCTCAGCGCCGCCCGCGACTTTACGGCCCTAGCCCTGCTCTGCGTAGGTACGGCCTTCCTAATTTACGTGCTCTTCAACTTCGTTACCCTGATTCGGCAGAAGCTGCGGGTGTTTCGGGTGGTGTACGAGCCCAAACGCTTGCCCTTCTACATTGTGTACGTGGTGGGTATCGGCAGCCTGCTGGCCGTGGAAATGCGCAACAATTTCTTCGTACTCGACCAGGTGCAGGCCGGTTACTTCAACAACGTGGGCGACCTGACCCGCCTCCAGAGTGAGGAGCAGCCCAATGCCGATGGGCTGGCCTTGCTGGCCGAGCGGTACTACGCCGAAAGTGACGTGCTCGACCAGCACAACCACCGCGCCAGCATGGGCCGGGCGGCGTTGTACCATTTCCGCTCCCAACGTCAGAATGAAATAAATGCTTTGCGTCGGGCCTTGAACCGAGCTCCGTCGGAAAAGATTTCCCTGCGCCTGGCTGCTCTGTATAATGAGCCTGGTGACTTTTTCGACCGGCTTGCCGTACTGCGCCAAGGCATCAAAAACACGCCCCGCAGCGCCCGCCTGGCCAACGACCTGGCCCAGCTTTACACCCGCTCCACCCTCACCGACTCGGTAGATTATTATCTGCAGCGCGCTGAGGCGCTGGCCCCCAACAGCCCGGCCGTGGAAACCAACCGGCTGGCTTTCCTGATTCAGGATCAGCAAATGGAGGCTGCCCGCAAGCTGATTGCCGAACGGAAAAGCGGCACTGATAATGCCGCCTGGTCCAGCAACGTCTCCCTGCTTCACCTGCTTAGTGGCAAACCCCGAAAACCGGCCACCACGGAGTTGCCTTCCCCGGTGCTGACTACGGCCGAGTTTGCCCGCCTCTACCACGACGCCCTGCACCGCACTGCCCTGGCCGATGTAAGTCAGCTCGGACTGCTGGAGCGCCTGGCCCAGCAGCCCGACAACAGTCCCTACGCCGACCAGCTGACCTTTCTGCGGGCCCTGACCCAGCACTACGGTGGCCAAACCGTGGCCGCGCAAAACACCCTGCTACCGCTCACCACCGGAAATTCCGCGGGCAGCGCCTACTACCAGAACCTGTGGGGACTGTGGCTGTTGGAGCAACGCCAGTACAAGCCCGCCGCTGCCCGCTTGGCCGATGCCCGCCGCAATGGCTACGCGGAAGCTGCCTTGTTCCGGGCTTACGCACTGGCCTTGCTCAACCAGCCCGACTCAGCCCGGGTGTCGGCTCAGCAAGCCCTATCGGATAAGACCTTTGGCACCAGCCAACGGGCCCAGCGGTTGCTGTCTGTTCTGAACCTGGACTTTAATACGCAATATCCCACAGCACCCGACTCAATAAAAGCTCAGTATTTGGTATTGCGAGGCGCATCATTGTACCCGGAAAGCCTCGTACCGCGGGCGGCGGGTCTGAGTCCCCCAGCTTCCCGCGAGGCGGCCTTGCTGGCCCAGATTCCCCGGGCCGTGCAGGCCGGACAGTTGCCAGCGGCACAGCAGGCCCTGGAGCTCTTTGCCCCAAAACCCGCTACGGCGACGCCCGCCAGCTCGGCCTGGAATGTGCTCCGCGGCCAGCTTTACTTGCAAGGTAAGCAGCTGCCCCAGTTGCGCACCGTGGTGCAGCAAGGCTATTTCAGCCGCCTCGACCAGCCATACAAACTGTATTACCAGGCAGCCCTGGCCCAACTGGACAACAACGCGCCCCAAGCCACCAAGCGCTACGCCAGAGTAGTAGAGCAGGCTCCGTTTCTGGAAGCTGCCGTGCTGGCAGCCGCCGACTTCTACCTGAGCCGCCAACAGGACATGCCGGCCTACAACGCCTTGCTCAAGGGGCTGGAATACAACCCGGAGTCGGTGCCCTTGCTGAAAGCCTATACGCTGGCCGCTATTCCAGCAGGTTTGAGTGAATATGCTGCAGCTTCCCTGGAAAAACTGCGCCCATTGCTTTCACCCGCGGAATACAGTACCTTTCTTTCGCAGTACAACGCCCGGCGCGCCTCCCAAACGGCTGCCGCTACTCCCTGGAATTAGGACCAAACCTAGCTGCCCATGTTACATCCAGTAATTGAAACCCTCGACATTGCGAAGGAATACCAGATGGGCACGGAGCTCATCCAGGCACTACGGTCCGTCACCATCACCATCCAGCGGGGCGAGTATGTAGCCTTCATGGGGCCTTCGGGTTCGGGCAAATCCACGCTGATGAACATCGTGGGCTGCCTCGACACACCCACACGAGGTACCTACATCCTGAATGGCAAAAACGTCAGCAGCATGTCGGACAATCAGCTGGCCGACGTGCGCAACAAGGAAATCGGCTTCATTTTCCAGAGCTTCAACCTGCTGCCCCGGGCCACATCCCTCGACAACGTGGCTCTGCCCCTGATTTATGCCGGCTACAGCAAGTCAGACCGGGAGGAGAAAGCCATGCTGGCCCTCAAGAGCGTAGGCCTCGACACCCGCGCCAAGCACAAGCCCAATGAGCTGTCCGGCGGTCAGCGCCAGCGCGTAGCCATTGCTCGGGCCTTAGTCAACGACCCCAGCGTGTTGTTGGCCGACGAACCAACCGGTGCCCTCGACTCCAAGACCAGTCACGAAATTATGGACTTGTTTGAGGCCCTTTACGCCAAAGGCAATACCATTATCATGGTAACCCACGAAGAGGATATTGCCAACTTTGCCCACCGCATCGTGCGCCTGCGCGACGGGCAGGTGGAGTCGGATGTGGTTAACCACAAAGTGGCGACCCACATCCTCAGCTGACTTTCCAAGGACGAGCTGCCGACATTGAGCTGACTTTTTTGTTCATGTTTTTTCTGCAACCTCAGCTCCTGCCCTCTGTCCTTCGTTCATTGCATGAAGATCTACACCAAAACCGGCGACAAAGGCCTTACTTCGCTTATTGGCGGCACCCGGGTTCCTAAGTCCAGCCTGCGCATCGAGTGCTACGGCACCGTCGACGAGCTCAACTCCTACATCGGCCTGGTGCGTGACCAGGAAGTAAACCTCAGCCGCCGCGACCTGCTCAAGGAAATCCAGGACCGGCTCTTCACAATGGGCGCCTCGCTGGCTTCCGATCCGGAGAAGTCGAAGATGAAAATTCCGGATCTGCACGAGGAAGACGTCCTGCTGCTGGAGCGCGAAATGGACCGGATGAACGAGACGCTGCCCGAGTTGCGGGTGTTCATTCTGCCTGGCGGCCACCCTTCCGTATCCTACGCCCACGTGGCCCGCTGCGTGTGCCGCCGCGCCGAACGACTGGTTATTGCCCTGCGCGAAGACTCCTTCGTAGCCGAACTCGTGGTGATGTACCTCAACCGTTTATCGGACTATTTATTCGTGCTCAGCCGCCAGATGGCGCACGAATTGAATGCCGAAGAAGTTACCTGGAAACCGCGCCTCTCCTAGGCCCGTTTCAGGGATATTGCCTCTATCTCCCACCCGCTCTTTTCCCACTCTCCCACTATCCTGCTTATGCTCGACACACTCACTATTCGGACCCAGCGCACCACGGCCTCCCGCCTTCAGGAGCTGGATCCTGCCAACCTTGAATTCGGCAAGGTATTCTCCGACCACATGTTTGTTGTCGACTATCAGGATGGCGAATGGCAGGAGCCCCAGATTGTGCCCTACGGCGACATGGCCGTCAGCCCTGCTAACTCGGCTCTGCACTACGGTCAGGCTATTTTTGAGGGCATGAAGGCCTACAAAAACCCGCAGGGCGAAATTGCCCTGTTCCGTCCCTACGACAACCTGCAGCGTCTCAACCTCTCGGCGGAGCGCATGTGCATGCCGCAGATTCCCGAGGAGCTGTTTATGCAGGGCTTGTCCCAGCTTATTCGCCTCGACGCCAACTGGGTTCCTAAAGCCCCTGGCAGCGCCCTATACATCCGGCCTTTCATGTTTGCTACGGATGGTTTCATCGGCGTACGCCCCTCAGACAACTACCGTTTCATGATCTTCACTTGCCCGGTTGGCTTGTACTATAACAAGCCTTTGCGCGTTCGTTTCGAAGAGAAGTTCGTTCGCTCAGCCGAAGGTGGCGCCGGCTACGCCAAGGCTGCCGGCAACTACGGCGCAGCTATGTGGCCCACCAAGCTGGCCCAGCAAGAAGGTTACCACCAGTTGCTCTGGACCGATTCATCGGCCCACCAGTTTATCGAGGAATCGGGCACGATGAACGTTATGTTTGTCATCGACGGCAAGGTGATTACGCCTGCCCTGAGCACTTCGATTCTGGATGGCATCACCCGGAAGAGTGTGCTGCAAGTAGCCCGCGACCTGGGCATGCCCGTGGAAGAGCGTAAGGTGTCGGCTACGGAAGTAATGACAGCCCAGGCCAACGGCACGCTGCAAGAGGCTTTCGGAGTAGGCACCGCTGCCACCATTGCTCCCATTGCCACTATTGGCTACCAGGGCCAGGATTATAACCTGCCTACGCCGACTGCTAACTCATTTTCGCAGAAAGCCAGTGCCATGCTAAGTGACATTCGCACGGGCGAGGCCCCCGACACCCACCAGTGGATGGTGCAGGTATAGGGGCTTAAAAATGCCTGTATAAGGCTACGCCCGCTGCCGATAACAATTCGGCGGCGGGCGTTTTGCATTAGTTACCTTTGCTTAACACCCATTTTTTTCAACATTCATCTTTTTTTCCAATGACCCAAGACCAGGTTAAGGAATTGAAGGGCCGCGCTGAGGCCTTGAGGAGGTACCTTTGACTACGACAACCGCAAAGCTCAGGTCGTAGAAACCGAGAAGCAGACGACAGCCCCAGGCTTCTGGGATGATTCCAAGAAGGCGGAAGCTATCCTGAAGGACATCAAAACCGTTAAAGTCTGGACCGACGACTTCGAAAAAGTAGATAAGGCCGTTGGCGAACTAGAAGTCTTATTTGACTTTTACCGCGAAGGCGACGTTACGGAAGCTGAGATTCAGCAGGAGTTCGATTCTACGCAGCAACTCGTGGAACAGCTTGAGTTTAAGCGCATGCTCTCCGACGAGGAAGACCAGCTTTCGGCCATTATCGACATTAACCCCGGCGCGGGCGGTACCGAAAGCCAGGACTGGGCCGAGATGCTGATGCGCATGTACATCATGTGGGGTGAAAAGCACGGCTTCAGCGTGCGCCAGCTCAGCTACCAGCCCGGGGAAGGTGCCGGTATCAAGTCGGCCTCGCTGGAAATCGACGGCGACTTTGCCTACGGCTACCTCAAAAGCGAAATCGGCGTGCACCGCCTCGTGCGCATCTCCCCTTTCGACAGCAGTGGGCGCCGCCACACGTCCTTTGCCTCGGTTTTCGCCTACCCGGTAGTCGACGAAACCATCAATATTCAGATCAATCCGGCCGACATTACCTGGGACACGTACCGGGCTGGGGGAGCCGGGGGACAGAATGTGAACAAGGTAGAAACTGCCGTGCGCCTCACCCACGCGCCATCGGGCATCATCATCGCCGTCCAGATCGAGCGGAGCCAGCTCATGAACAAGGAACACGCTTTACGCATGCTCAAGTCGCGGCTCTACCAGATCGAGATGGACAAGCGACACGCTGAGCGCGACAAGATCGAAGCGGGCAAGAAGCGTATCGACTTCGGCTCCCAGATCCGCAATTATGTATTGCATCCTTACAAGCTGATAAAGGATCTGCGTACCGGAATAGAGCGTACCGATGTACAGGCTGTATTGGACGGCGACCTTGATGAATACATCAAAGGTTTTTTAATGCAAAACTAATTTTAGCGTTATATCGCTGAAAGCAAATATACTAACAAGCTACACCCCAATACCAGCTTTTGTAGGCTGGAATTAGTAACTTGTACATATCCGGTGTGGGCTACGATAGCACCCGGGAAGAGTTGGATGAGGCGGTTGAGCAGGAAAACTAGTCATAACTAGCATCTTCCCTATGTTTCCTAAAAGTTGCGAAATGCCGTTTTTCCCGCTATACTTGCCCTATTCGCCCACTTTCACAACTATCTCTTTTACCTTTTCACTCACCAAACCAAAAGTCAAATGAAAAAACTCTTATTTATGGTCATCCTGCTGATGACTAGCCTGTTGCAGCAGGCCATCGCGCAGGATCGGACCATTTCGGGACGGGTCACTGACCAGGCCAACGGTCAGGGATTGCCCGGGGTTACCGTGCTGGTGAAGGGCACCACGATTGGTGCTTCTACTGGCGCGGATGGCTCCTACTCACTGAGTGTACCGGCTTCAGCTACTACGCTTTCTTTTACTTCGATTGGCTACACGGCCATTGAGCGGCCTATTGGTGCTAGCACTTCTATTGACGTAGCCCTTGGTACCGACACTAAGACGCTAGGCGAAGTAGTAGTAACGGCTCTGGGTGTTGAAAGAACCCGGAACTCGCTGGCTTACTCGGCTACGCAGATC
This sequence comes from Hymenobacter cellulosivorans, assembly GCF_022919135.1. Classification (NCBI taxonomy): domain Bacteria; kingdom Pseudomonadati; phylum Bacteroidota; class Cytophagia; order Cytophagales; family Hymenobacteraceae; genus Hymenobacter; species Hymenobacter cellulosivorans. Next base: position 5,754,280 of record NZ_CP095049.1, read on the forward strand.
GAATCTAGCGATATCACGGTAGCGCGTAACCCCAACGCCATCAACTCGCTTTCGGGCAAAGTTGCTGGTCTGGCTATCACGCAGCCCAACACGCCCGGCGGTTCGAGCAACGTGGTTATCCGTGGTACCAAGTCGCTGTTCGGTAGCAACCAAGCGCTGTTCGTAGTAGACGGTGTGCCAATCAGTAACTTGAACACGAACTCTACGGACCAGGCAACGGGTCGGGGTGGTTATGACTACGGTAACGCTGCCGGCGACCTTAACCCCGACGATATTGCTTCTACTACCGTACTGAAAGGTGCTGCTGCCACTGCTCTCTATGGCGAGCGGGGCTCTAACGGTGTAATTCTGATTACGACCAAAAAAGGCCGTCGTGGCTTCAACGTGACCCTGAATACGGGTGTAACGGCTGGCAAAATCGACAAAAGCACGTTCATCAAATACCAGGACAAGTACGGTGCCGGCTACGGTCAGTACTACTCCTCTGATGATGGGTTCTTCAACCTAGACGCCGATGACAACCTGGTAGCCCCGACCTCGGAAGACGCTTCGTATGGTGGCCGTTTCAATCCAAACCTGCTGGTTCGTCAGTGGGGCTCTTACACGCCTGGTTCGCCTACGTTTGGCCGTGCTACTCCTTGGGTAGCTGCAGCCAATGGCCCTATCGACTTTTTTGAAACTGCCGTTTCTACGTTGAACAGCATCTCCCTTGATGGTGGCAACGATATGGGTAGCTTCAAGATTGGCTACTCCAACAACGTAGAGCGTGGTATCCTGCCTAACAGCCGCATCAATAAGGATATCGTCAACTTCGCTGGTTCGATGAACATGAACTCGAAGCTGACCGTGAGCACGACGGTGAACTTCACTCGTTTGACTGGCCTGGGCCGTTACGGCTCGGGTTATGGCTCGGAGAACATCATGACGAACTTCCGTCAGTGGTGGCAGACCAACGTAGATATCAAGGAGCAGAAGGAAGCCTATGAGCGCGACCAGACCAACGCCACCTGGAACTACGCCAGCCCCGAGAATGATGACTTCTCGCCTATCTTCTGGAACAACCCCTACTTTGTTCGCTACAAGAACTACGAAAACGACGAGCGTTACCGCACGTTCGGCAACGTAGCCGCCACGTACAAATTTGCTGATTGGTTCAATGTTCTGGGCCGCGTAACGGTTGACTCCTACGACGAAATGCAGGAAGAGCGTTCGGCTGTAGGTAGTACCCAGGCCAGCTACGTACCGTTCTACTCACGTTACAACAACACGTACCGCGAGTTCAACTACGACCTGATCGGTAACTTCACCAAGAACTTCAACGAAGACTTCAGCTTCCAAGGCCTGATCGGTGCTAACCTGCGTCGTCAGTACCGTTCCTCTATCTTCGCTATCACCAACGGTGGCCTGGCTCTGCCCGAAGTATATGCTCTGACGAACACAGTAAGCCCGCTGGAAGCTCCGACCGAAACCCAAACCAGTGTTGGGGTTGATGGTATTTTCGCAAGCGCCACGCTCGGCTACCGTGACCGCATCTTCCTGGACCTGACTGCCCGTCGCGACAAGTCGACTACTCTGCGCAAAGGCAACAACACGTTCGTATATCCTTCTGCCTCGCTGGGTTACGTATTCTCGGAAACCTTCCGTGAAACGGCTCCTTGGTTGTCGTACGGTAAAGCCCGTATCAGCTATGCTGAAGTAGGTGCTGGTACAAGCGCGCTGAACATCTATGATAGCTACCGCCAGAACGCTGCTCTGGGCAACGCTGCTATTTCGTATCTGCCCCGCACCAAAAACAACGAGGATCTGGTGCCTGAGCGTACCCGTAGCGGTGAAGTAGGTTTGGAACTGTCTTTCCTGGAAAATCGTCTGGGTATCGAAGGCGCCTTCTACCAAACGAACACGGTTAACCAGATCATTCCATTGCGTATCTCCACGGCCACTGGCTACAATGCTCGTTATGTAAACTCGGGTGAAGTACGCAACCGCGGTGTAGAATTGACGGGTTATGTAATGCCCGTACGCAACGACAACATCACCTGGAAGCTGGCAGCCAACTGGACCCGTAACCGCAACGAAGTATTGTCGCTGTTCGAAGGTGTTGACAATATTGTACTGGCAACTTACAACGGTGGTGTTACCTCTAACGCTGCTGTTGGTGAGGCTTTCGGTGTTATCACTGGTACCGATTTCGTTTACCTCAATGGTCAAAAAGTTGTAGACGAGGAAGGTTACTACCTCCAGAGCTCCGCTAACACCCGTATTGCTGATCCGAACCCGAAGTGGCGTGGTGGTATTACCAACACGGTTACGTACAAAGGCTTGTCGCTGAACTTCCTGATTGACATCCGCAAAGGTGGCCAGGTGTTCTCGCTCGACCGCTACTATGGCCAGGCTACCGGCTTGACCCCAGAAACGGCTGATCTCAACGATTTGGGCAATGAATCACGTGCTCCAATCGTGCAGAACGCTGATGGCAGCTATGCTTCGAACAGTGGTGGTGTAATCCTGCCCGGCGTGTTTGAGAATGGCCAGCCTAACAACGTACGGGTAAGCAACACGGATTACGGCCTGTTTGGCTACGTGTACCAGCCCAACTCGGCTTTCGTGTATGATGCCAGCTTCGTGAAGCTCCGTGAAGTAGCCCTGAGCTTTGCTCTGCCGAAGACTCTGACCACCCGTTTGGGCTTCGTAAAAGGTGCTGATATCTCTGTTATCGGTCGTAACCTTTGGATTATTCACAAAAACCTGCCCGACGCTGACCCCGAAGAAAGCCTCGGCTCTGGCAACCTGGGCCAAGGCTACCAGGTAGGCTCCTATCCTACCACCCGCACGATCGGTGCTAACCTCCGCCTCAGCTTCTAGATTTTAAGAAACATGAAAAAGACTATCTTAATCTCTCTCTCAACGCTTGCGCTTGCTACAAGCTGCGTTGATAGCTTGACGGATTACAACATTGATCCTAAGAACCCTGCTAACGTAACGGGCCCGTCGCTTTTCGCCGGTGCCGAGCGTTCCCTCACCCGGCTAGTTGTCAGCACCAACGTTAACGATAACCCTTTCCGCCTGTGGGTTCAGTACTGGGCAGAAACGACTTATCTCGACGAGACGCGCTACAACATCAAAAGCCGTCAGATTGACCGTCAGCTGTGGGATGGCTACTATGCCATCCTGCGCAACCTGGTTGAGGCCAAGAACTTGGTTCCCAACAACAAGTTCGTGGCGGCCAAGGTACAAGCCAACCAGCAGGCTTGCATCGAGATTCTGTCGGTATACACTTGGGCTACCTTGGTAAATACCTTTGGTGACGTACCCTACACGGAAGCACTTGACTTCAACAAGTCACAGCCGAAGTATGACGATGCCAAAACCATCTACAACTCGCTGTTTACGCGTCTCGACGCCGCCATTGCCACTCTGGATCCAAAGGAAGAAGGCATGGGTGCTCAGGACGCCATCTACAATGGCGACGTAGCTCAGTGGATTAAGTTCGGCAACTCGTTGAAGCTGCGTCTGGCTTTGACTATTGCTGATGATGATGCCGCTAAAGCCAAAACCTTGGCCGAGCAGGCTTCGAAAGACGTGTTCGAGTCACTAAGTGACCAGGCTCAGCTCATCTTTGTCGCTTCGCCGCCAAACACTAACCCACTGTTTGAAGACTTGGTACAGAGTGGTCGTCACGACTTCGTTGGCACTAACTTCTTCATCAATGACAATTTGTTGAAGCTGAAGGACCCACGTGTAGGTGCCTACTTCAGAATACCTAACAACCCTAACTTCCCAACTTACAGGGGTGGTGTCAATGGTGCTGGCAACAACTTCAACAACTTTTCGGAGCCTGGTGCTGCGCTGCTGAATCCGGCTCTGCCGGGTGTGCTGCTCTCCTACCCAGAAGTGGAATTCCTGCTGGCAGAAGCTGTATCGCGTGGATTCGCGGTAGGCGGTGGCAGCGTTGAAGACCACTACAATGCAGGTGTTACGGCTTCTATCTCGCAATGGGGTGGCACTGAGGCACAGGCACAGGCTTATCTGGACCAGCCGACGGTTGCCTTCACTACCGCTAGCGGTACGAATGACCTGGAGAAAATTGGCTTCCAGAAGTGGATTGCCCTGTACGACCAGCCCGTAACGGCCTGGACGGAATGGCGCCGTCTGGATACTCCTAAACTGACGCCGGCTAGAGGTGCATTGAGCGTAATCCCGCTGCGGGTTACGTATCCAACCACGGAAAGCAACCTGAACAAAGCCAACTACAATGCGGCTTCGGCTCTCATTGGTGGGGATGCGGTATCCAACCGGATTTTCTGGGATAAGAAATAATCCTTCAAACAATCCTTCTGAAAAAGGGCTGCCAGATTTGGCAGCCCTTTTTTTGTCTGGTTAACGCCTACTGGTGCCTATCATCAATGGTATGATGATGGACACCAGTGGCCTTTGTGATAGCCTTTATAGCTTGGATTAAAGAACAAAAAGAATATAAATACCCGGCTATATAGGCTACGGAGGAGTAAGAAATTATATCTATTTTTAGGATTACGATTTTGTTTCAGTGCACACTTATTTGTTTCATTCTCATTTCCCTCTTTCATGAAAAGACTCTTACTAATGAGTTTATTCTTGTCCTTAACCTTGATTGGAAGCGCCTGGGCGCAGACTCGGGTTATTTCCGGACGAGTACTTGATGTCACGACCAATGACGGCCTACCGGGCGTAAGCGTCTTGGTAAAAGGCACCAGCATCGGTACCGCCACCAATGCGGAAGGCAACTACACCTTGTCAGTTCCTACAGATGCGACAGCTCTTATTTTCAAGCAGCTAGGCTACGGTTCACAGGAGCAAGCCATTACCAACAGCAATACGATTGACGTTACGCTCTCAGTAAACACTGAAGAGTTGGGCGAAGTAGTTGTAACAGCTTTGGGCATCTCGCGCGAAAAACGGGCGCTGGGCTATGCGGTTGCTGATATCAAACCAGAGCAACTGGTGCAGAAGTCGGAGCCGGATGTAATCCGGACCCTGTCGGGTAAGGTTGCCGGGGTGGTAGTTTCCAACGCCAGCAGCACTCCTGGTGCATCAACCCGGATCATCATTCGTGGCAATACCTCGTTGAGCAAGGCCAACGGCCCGTTGTTCGTAGTGGACGGTATTCCTTATGATAACCAGCAGACCGACTCGGATGATCCACTGGTGGAGGGCACCAACTACTCTAACCGCGCCGCTGACATCGATCCAAACAACGTGCTGTCGATGACAGTGCTGAAAGGGGCTGCCGCAGCGGCTCTATATGGCTCACGGGCCGCCGGCGGCGTTATTGTCATTACGACCAAAACCGGTAACCGCCAGGGTGGCGCGAAGGGCATCCAGATTGGCTATAACATGGGCTATTCGGTAGAGAAAATTGCCGGTTTGCCCGAATACCAGAATAGCTACGGCACGGGCGCAAACTTCGTAGGCCCTTTCCTGACCAATGGCTCCTGGGGTCCTCGCTTTGGCAGCCCACAAGCGCCGGTCACTATTGCCCATCCCCAGGCTGGCGATCCTAATTTTCCTGAAATACCTGTCGGCACGACTATTCCGTATCAGGCAGCCCCTAACAATGTGAAGGACTTCTTCAACGCGGGTAGCCTGTTCGAAAATTCGGTTTCCTTGACCAGCAACGGTGATAATGCAAGGTTCAGTGCCATTCTTTCCCGCGCTGACCAAAAGGGTATTATTCCCAATTCCTCTTTCGTGCGCAACAACATTAGCGCTGGGGGTGCGGGCACCTACAAAAAGTTCACCATTGGGGGCAACGTAGCTTACACTAACTCCGAGCAGCGTGGTCCGCTGGTGGGGGCAGCAGTGCCCAAGGGGGAGCGTCAGCCTTCTCTCGGATTATGTTTCTGCCGCGGAACCTAGACCTACAGGCTCTGCCCAACACCGACCCCGTGACCAACGCCTCGGTCTTTGGCTGGCTTACCTCCCAGGCAGACAACCCAATCTGGTCAACCCAAAATAACTCCTTTACCTCCCGTGTTGACCGGGTAGTAGGTAGCATTACGGCGGGATATACCATTAAAGATTGGCTCTCGTTGAGCTACCTCGGTGGTATCAACACCTATAGTGATGCTCGTCGCTCGACTATCCGTCCTGGCAACTCTGGTAAGTATACTACGGGCCGTACTGTGGAGGACAACATCCGCAATACCGAACTGGACCAGACAATCTTGTTGACATTTGACAAGAACCTGACTGAAGATATCAGCCTCAAAGCCATTATCGGCAACAACCTTAACCAGCGCCAGTATGAGTCGACTTCCTTCCTGGGAACGGGTAGCGTTGTTTTCGGCATTGATAATATCGGTAACGCTACAGCCGTGAAACCTTACGGCCCGGTTACTACCAAGCGCCGCCTGATGGGTTTGCTCAGCGACGTGACCTTGGGCTACAAAGACTGGGCATACCTTAATGGTACGGCCCGCCGCGACGCCTCTTCTACCCTGAACAAAAACGGTGTAGTAGGCAATTCCGGTAAAGGCTTCTTCTATTATAGTGGTAGCGCCTCCGTTGTTTTCACGGAAGCTCTAGCTCTTGATTACTCGTGGCTTTCTTCAGGCAAAGTGCGTGTTGGCTATGCCCGCGTTGGTAATGACGCCAGCCCTTACGAATCGGGGCTGCCAACTTATACCAGCAACCCCAGCTACGGCAACAACGTCGGCACGACCGACTTCCCGTTTGGTGGAATTGCAGCGCAGGCCCTGGGCTTCCGGATTAATAACCCTGCTCTGACGCCGGAGTTTACCAATGAAATTGAAGTTGGTACCGACTTAGACTTCTTTAAAGGCCGCGTCAGTATTGCTGCTTCCTACTACAGCCGCAAAACGACCAACCAGATTGCGCAGGTATCCCTGCCGACTGCCACGGGCTTCTACGAGCTGACCACCAACTTTGGCGAGATTTCCAATAAAGGCGTGGAGCTGGCCGCTACCGTGGTTCCTGTCGACGCAAAGGGCTTCCGCTGGTCGAGCACGTTTAACTTCACCCACAACAAGAACATTGTAGAGAAGCTAACGGAAGGCGTAGATCAAATTGCTATTACGCCCGGTTTCGGCTCGGGTCTGGTACAGCCCATCCTGATGCCGGGGCAGCCATTCGGCGTGCTGTATGGCTCCAATGTAGACCGTGATGACCAGGGCAATGTGCTGATTGACCCCACTACGGGCCGAATGATTCCGGCGTTGAACCCGAAGATTATCGGCAACCCGAACCCCCAGTTCCTGATGGGCTTTGTGAACCAGTTCACGTTTAAGGGCATCACGCTGAACACCCTCATCGACTACCGTAAAGGCGGCAGCATTTATTCCACCACGCTGCAGTCGGAACTGGGCCGGGGCGTGACCAGAGACACCGAGGACCGCGACCAGCTCTACATCATCAAGGGGGTACAGGGAGACCCGATTACCCACCTTCCCCTGCGTGATGCCGACGGCAATACGATTCCGAACAACAGAGCCATTTCGCTGAATGATTACTATTTCGGTACGGGTTCGGCTGGTATCGGTGGCACTGCTGAGCAATCCATCTACGACGCTACTACGGTTCGTTTGCGCGAGGTGACCCTAGGTTACGATCTGCCCAAGTCGTTGCTCGAGAAGACTCCGTTCGGCGTGATTAACGTTTCGCTCTCGGGCCGCAACCTGTACTGGTATTCGCCCAACATTCCGAAGTATACCAACTTCGACCCCGAGGTAAATACATATAACTCGGCTTCGAGCGCTCAGGGTATTGAATTCACCAACTCGCCCTCGACGCGGCGGTATGGCATTAACCTGCGGGTAACTTTCTAATTCTGACTTTCCTGTTTCTGATATGAATTTACGTAAAGGGACTGCTCTGCTAGGCTTCCTAAGCCTGCTGGCAACCACGCCGGGCTGCAAAGACTTCTTCGATGTCAACGTAGACCCCATCAATGCCACTTCGGCCCGCGTGGAACAATTACTTCCGGCTTCACAAGGTGCCATGAGCGTCTACCTGGGTCTGAGCGCCCTGGGCCTGAGCCAACCGACTTCTACCTTGGTCAACCAGCTCTCCAGCACCCGCGGCATTGGTTCCTACACCCCTGATGGCGACTCGTTCAGCAACCAGTGGGGCGGCCTCTATGCTGATTGCTTGGTTAACACCGAGCAGATCATCAAGCAGGCAACGGCCTCGCAGAGCTCGGATTATCTGGGTATTGCTCAAATCCAAAAGGCGTATGTATTCAGCCAAATGGTGGATATGTGGGGTGATATTCCCTATTCACAGGCTTTGCAGGGCATAGCTAATCCGGCACCCAAGTTTGACAAGGACTCTGACATCTATAAGGACCTGTTCGTCTTGATTGATGAGGGTTTGCAGAATCTGGCGAAGCCTAGCTCTTCCACTACGTTGCCTTCTGCCGATCTTATTTACGGCGGTGATAAAGCTAAGTGGGCTCGCCTGGGCCGGACGCTGAAGTTGAAGCTCCTGAACCAGATTCGGCTCAATCCCACACCGGTAATGAGTGCCACCGAGCTGAACACTCAGGTACAAGCCCTGCTTACTCAGGACCTGATAACTGCAATAGGCGACGACTACGAGTTCCGCTACAATGCCTCTACAACGCCGGAAAACCGTAATCTTGGTTTTATTGCCGACTATGTAACGGCCAGCCGGGAAAACACGATTGGCCGGTTTTTCTACGTAGACGTGATGTCACCCAGTTACCTCAATGGAAACACTGCTGATCCGCGTCTGCCATATTATTTTTACAATCAGTTGCCGAAGAGCGCACCAGCGCAGGCCACTATCGATTTTCAGGCAGGACCATTTGCTACTGTTTTATTAGGCAGCATTGGGCCGAACGCCAACCAATCGGTATCAAACCAGATTACTCTTCCCGGTCTGTACGCAGTAGGCGGAAAGTTTGACCCCAACGGGTTCGGAGGCAAAGCTGATGGTAACTCGGGTAAGGGCATAGTCGCGCAACGCTTCCTGACTTCAGCCAGTCGCTACTTCACGGAAGCTGAAGTACGCCTGACGATCCTAAACGACCAAGCCGGAGCTACAGCAGCCTTTAAGAAAGGAATAGAGGCTGCGTTTGACAAAGTAAACGACATCGCCAGCAAAGACGGTAGCCAAACCATTAGCACGAGTGCCAGAGATGCTTACGTTACTAGTGCTTTAAGTCGGGGTACTACTTTGTCTAATATCATTCTGGAGAAGTATAAGGCTGGCTGGGGATTCGGAGAAGACATTTATACCGACTACCGCCGTACGGGCTTCCCGAAAATTACGCTACCTGGTGGGACGGACGTTAGACCAGGTACTAGTATTTTACTAGAGCCCCATACTCGCCTGACGGGGGGCTACCCACGTCGCCTGCCTTATCGGCAGGATGACCTGACGTCCAATCCGAACGCACCCAAACAACAGCCCAACGTGGTACTCGACAAGATTTTCTGGGACAGAGGCTGAGTTCGTCTATCTGTCTTACCCCTCTAACTTCGACTTCCCATGAAAAAAATAATTTTTGGCTTGTTGTTACTGGTTGCCTTCGGCGGAACTCTGAGTTCCTGCAAAGAGGATAGTGCCATACCAGCGCCAGCCGTAGAAAGTGTGCCCCTTGTCCTTCCACAGATTACTACCGGAAAAGACTTTTTCAACATTCTTGCTGCCCGGGCTGCTACCAACACAAACCCGACACGTCCCATCTTTGAGTTTACCCTCGCCCCTAACCAGCAGCGTGACCTGAAGCTGCAAACCATCGAGGTATACAAGAGCTTCCGCCGTGGTGATTTGCTTGGCCCCCGCGTGAAGGTAGGTGACTACAGTTCGTTCCCGGCTACGGTTAGCCTCACTAGCACCGAGGCGCTGAAAGACTTGCAGCGCTACACGGGCACCTCCCTGGTGTCGGTAATCCCCCCCGGTGGACCGGATGTAACCAACATCCTGCTTTCGCCGAACGATGCTATCGTCTTTACCTTCGAATATATAGTAGAGGGTGGCCGCCGGATCGTCCTGACTCCGGTAAACTCTATGAACATCCCTAGTGGAACTCAGATCTTGGCTCCATACGCAGCAGTTGCCGTCTTCCGCAATCCTTAATCTGGGTCTGTAATTAAACCAATAGCAAGGGCTGGCTTCCTCGGAAAGTCAGCCCTTTTTTTGCCCATAAAAATTAAGAATTAGCAAACTGTTAAAATACGTATGGCAATTCCAACAATCCATTATAATCCACCCCTGTTAAATGCCAAAGTTATATTGCTAACGGTATATATGTCTATTTGTAAGGGGCCTGGAAAATTATGGGCCGACGAAAAAAAAGTGGCGAGACAGTATAGTTTCGGCTAACTGTGAGTATTTTTAAGAAGTAAAAGCGGTTTTTTCGCCCCCGCTTATATTTTAACCCAAACTTTTTTCTGCATGAAAAAAATTCTATTCATGAGTTTACTACTCATGTTCACCCTGTTACAACAGGTGACCGCCCAGAATCGGAATATTTCCGGTCGGGTTACCGACCGCCAGTCAGGGGAAGGCCTGCCGGGTGTTACGGTACTTTTGAAAGGTACCACAAATGGAGTTTCTACGAATTCTGACGGAACGTACACGCTGAGCGTTCCATCGGCCGGGGGCACACTGGTATTTAGCTCTATTGGCTACATCCAGACCGAGCGCGCCATTGGCACGGAAGATCAGCTCAACATCGGCCTGGCCGGTGACAGCAAGCAGCTGAGCGAAGTAGTAGTAACGGGTTACGGTACGCAGGAACGCCGTGACGTAACGGGCTCTATTGCTTCGGTACAGGGTGAGTCTATCTCCAATCTGGCTACGCCCAGCTTTGCCCAGCAACTCTCGGGCCGTGCTGCCGGTGTAACCGTAACGACGCCTTCGGGTCTGCTGGGTCAGCAGCCCCGCATCCTGATCCGTGGTGTTAACTCGATTTCGTCGGGTACGACTCCTCTGATTGTAGTTGACGGTGTGCCGATCTTCACCGGTAGCCAGAGCCAGCTGGGCTCAGGCTTCACCAACAACCCCCTGGCCGACATCAACCCCAACGACATTGAGAGCTACGAAGTCCTGAAAGACGGTTCTTCCTCGGCTATCTACGGTTCGCGGGCTGCCAACGGCGTTATCCTGATTACCACCAAAAAAGGTAAGCTGGGCCGTGCTCAGGTAAACTACGACACGTACTTCGGCTGGGCCAAAACGCTGAAGCGTTACAAAGTGCTGGGTGCTGATGACTTCATCACCATCAGCAACGAAAAGGCAAAGAACGCCAACTCTGCTTCGACGGGTATTGCTTTCCCTTACCTGGAAGGCGGCTCGCCGGTGAGCACCGACTGGCAGGACGAAATCTTCCGCACGGGCTTCCAGCAGAACCACGTTCTGTCGGTATCGGGCGCTACGGACAAGACCAACTACTACTTCTCCGGTGGCTACACCAACCAGACGGGCGTTGTTCGCTCTAACGAACTGCAGCGTTTCTCGTTCCGTTCGAACCTGGACCAGCAAGTAAAGGATTGGTTCCGCGTAGGCTTCAACCTGGGCGCTAGCCGCACCGAAACCCGCGGTCTGAACACGTCGACCAACGGTATTTCGGGCAACATCACCAACGCACTGTCGGCATTCCCGAACGTGCCTGCTCGTAACCCCGACGGCACTCCCTATGTTGACCCCACCTCGGGCACGCTGGGCCAGGGTAACAACACCCAGCCTATTTCCTTCGCTTACCCGAACATTATTTTCCAGCTGGACAATAACATCTTCCGCAACCAGAGCTACCGCTTGCTGGGTAACGTCTACGGTGAAGTTGAGCCGGTAAAAGGCCTGCGTCTGCGTGGTCAGTTCGGTACCGACACCAACCTCAATGATGACTTCCAGTACCTGGACCCCCGTCAGGGTGACGGCCGCAGCTCCAACGGTCTCGTAGTACAGAGCCAGGCGCCCAACGTGCGTTGGAACTCGCAGGCTACGGCTACCTACCAGAGCACGCTCGGTACCGACCACAAGATTAACATCGTAGCTGGTGGTGAGTGGCAGAAGTCGCGTCAGCAGTACTTCTATGCTCAAGGCCAGGGCCTGTCGGACCTGTACTTCGGCAAAAACAACATCATCTCGAACACCATCACCACGCCTAACATCTTCGGTGACTTCGCCGAGCGTGGCTATCAGTCGTACTTCGGCCGGGCTAACTACTCGTTCAAAGACCGCTACCTGTTGACGGCTACGGTACGTGCCGACAAAATTTCGTCGCTGCCAACTAATAACCGTCTGGGTTACTTCCCCGGTGGTTCGCTGGGCTGGCGTGTATCGGAAGAACCTTTCTTCAAAAGCGCTGGTATCAGCTTCATTTCTGACCTGAAGCTCCGTGGTTCGTACGCCGTAGTAGGTAACACCGAAATCGGTGACTATCCTTACGCTGGCTTGTTCGGTGCTGGTAAATATGGTACGCAGGCTGGTATTGGCTACAACACCAGCGGCCAGTTCGGCAACGCTAACCTGAAGTGGGAAAACTCCAAGAAGACCGACTTCGGTATCGACCTGGGCTTCCTCGACAACCGCTTCACGGTAACGGCCGACTACTACGAGAACAACAACGACGACCTGATCCTCTTCGTGCGTACTCCTGTTAGCCTCGGTGTTCCGCTGAACGGCTACAGCGCCAACGTAGGTGCTATGACCAGCAAAGGTTTCGAATTGACGGTAAACACGCAGAACGTCCGCACGGAAGACTTCTCGTGGAGCACCAACTTCAACTTCTCGACCAACAACACCAAAATCACTCGTTTGGCTAACGGCAACGAGGATATCCTGAACCCCTACAACGTAACGCGCTTAGGTGAGCCTATCGGTGCTATCTACGGCTACCAGTACGAGGGTGTAAACCCCGCCAATGGTAACCCGATCTACCGCAAGCAGGATGCCGCTGGCACGCTGGTACAGGGCAACCTGGACACCCGTAGCTACGTGCTCTACGACCCATCGAACCCCGGCGACGTGAGCAAAGCTGCAACGCTGAGCGCTGCAACGGACCGTAAAGTTCTGGGCAACTCGAACCCGACTTTCTTTGGTGGCTTGACCAACACGCTCACCTACAAAGGCTTCGACTTCGAAATCTTCGCTCGCTACTCGGGTGGCAACAAGATTATGAACGTTACGCGTCAGCAATTGCTGCGCATGGACTTCGTAAACAACAGCACCGAGATTCTGGACCGCTGGACTCCCACGAACACCAACACGAACACTCCTCGTGTAACGCTGAACAACTCGGACTTCACCAACAAGAACGGGGAAGCTACCTCGCGCTTCGTAGAGAAAGGTGACTTCATCCGTATCCAGAACATCACCCTGGGCTACACCCTGCCTAAGTCGGTAATGGGTATCACGGGCCTGAACCGGGTACGCGTATACGGCCAGATCCAGAATGCTGCAACTTTCACCAAGTACAAAGGTGTTGACCCAGAAGTAAACTCCAACATCACTTCCACACAGGGCTCTACCGCAAACAACCAGTCGGGTATCGACAACAACAGCAACCCGCAGCAGCGCATCGTTATGGCCGGGTTAAACGTGTCGTTCTAAGCTCTCTTTACTAAACAGACATGAATAATCTTTTTTCACTAAGAAGCACTCCTTTCCGCTCACTGGCGCTGGCTACTAGCCTGACCGTGACGCTGGGCTTGAGCTCTTGCGAAGTAACTGACCTAACTCCTCAGAACGCCCTGTCGGAAGCTACGGTATTTAGTGACCCGGCTCGTGTGGCACTGGCCGTAACCGGCGTATACAACGCTGCCCAGTCGGGCTTCTACGATCCGCTGAACGGTGGTGCTCTCGCAACCCGGGGCTATCCTTTCGGCGCAGCGTCTTCCGAACTGGATGACGCCCGCGGCGAAGATGTGGTAGATATGGCGGGCTTCTTCGGTATCGTGTATGGCAACTCCATCACTCCGTCGAGCCCCAACCTGGTAAACATGTGGAGCGGTTGCTATTCAGTTATCAACCAGGCCAACGTAACGCTGGCCGGCGTGCGCCAGGCAGCTGCCAGCGGGATTATCACGGCTGACCAAGCTACGATCTACGAAGGCGAATTGCTCTTCCTGCGGGCTTTGGCTCACCACGAGCTGGTAATTCACTTCTCCCAGCCCTACACGTTGAACGGTGGCACTAGCCCAGGCGTACCGTACCGTGATATTGCTATCAACACGGAAGAGGCCGTAACGCTGGCTCGTGCCGTAGACCGCGGCACCGTGGCCAACGTGTACGACAAAATGCTGGCCGACCTGGACGCCGCCGAATCTAAGCTGCCTATCGCTGGAACTGGCAGTCGTGCTACTAACACACGGGTAACACGTGCCACAAAAGGAGCGGCAATCGCCTTGAAGCAGCGCCTGCGTCAGCACCAGGGTAACTGGGCTAAGGTGATTGAGGAAGGCAATAAACTAATTTCCGGTGTCACTGCTCCATTTACAAGTCCGACTACTATTGCTGCTGGTCCTTTAGGCCCATATGCATTGGCACCTACGCCCCAGGCAGCATTCCCAGGTGGTGCTACTATAGTAGCAGAAAACATCTTCTCCATCGAGAACAGCTCGGACGACAACCCCAGCGTAAACGGTGCTCTGCCTAGCGTATACGGTTCCCGTTCGGCTGCTCAGATGACCAACGGTACGGGTCGTGGTCTGCTGGCTATCAGCCCCATTCTGTTCAATGCCCCGTTCTTCACCTGCGACGACTTGCGTCGTACGCAGCTGATGCAGCTGGACCCCGGTACCGGTCCTCGCTACGTAACACGTAAGTACAAAGAGGCAGCTACCGGTGCAGACTATGCTCCGATCATTCGTTACGCGGAAGTGATTCTGAACCAAGCTGAGGCTAACGCCCGCACGGGTAACCCTCTGCTGGCACTGGCTCAACTGAACGCCGTACGTAACCGTGCAGTAACCAACGTAGCAGAGCAATACACTGCTGCGCTGACGGGTAATGCCTTGATTCAGGCTATCCTGAACGAGCGTCGGATCGAGTTCGTAGCCGAAGGCTTCCGCTGGGATGATATCCACCGCCTGTCGGGCGAGAAAACCTTCAGCACCGTGCCCGGTGGTGGTATTCCAGCTAAGTTCTCCACGGCGCAAGTAACGGCCGCTGCTTATGCTTGCAACACGCCCACCGCTACGCCTGGTACCAAGGCAGTTCCGATGACTGGTGACCAAAGCTCTTTCCTGTTCTTGTGGCCTATTCCTTCCCTGGAAACGGCTAACAACCCAGTATTGGCTGCTCAGCAGAACCCTGGTTACTAATCAGGATTCAATACATAAAAAAGCCCCGGCCGTATGGTCGGGGCTTTTTTTATGACCTTACAAATCGGCCAACCGGAGCACTGCCGATTCCGACTTGGTGACCGGGCGTTGCAGCCAAGCCATAATTTTGCCCGCTACGTGGTCGGCCGAGGCTAGCTGGCCCTGTGCATGGTAATCGACGAAGCGGGCAGCCTCACTGAAGCTGCCGGGGTCGGCGGCACGGATATGCTCCTGCATACCCGTATCGATGACACCGGGTGACAGGCTGCGGATGCGCACACCCGAGCCGCGCAGCTCCTGCTCTTTCTGGGCCGTAGTGGTCAGGGCTTCGAGGGCGGCTTTGGAGGCACAATAAGCTGCCCAGCCATCAACGGGGCGCTGGGCGGCGCCGCTGCTGATATTAAGTACCGTGCGTGGCACGGTCAGACCGGAGTAGGCGCTCAAAAACGTATTCATCAGCATGGCCGGTGCCACCAGATTGACGTCGAAGACAAAGTTGTAATGCTCGTTGGGCTGTTCACCAACGTAGCCGATGTCGCCCACTACGGCAGCATTGTTGATGAGCGTAACGCTGGCGGCATCCGTCCAGCGTGGGAATACTTTGTGCAGGTTGTTTTCGACGGCAGCAATATCGGAGAGGTCCAGAGGCTGGTGCAGGTACCGCTCGTGCTCGATGGTAGCGTGGCGCGACACGCCAACGACGGTCGTGCCGGGCTGGTGCAGTACGGCTTCGGCCAGCGCCTTGCCCAGGCCGCGGCTGGCACCCGTGATGATATAATAATGCATCGGAAAATGGTGAGATGGTGAAATAGTGAGTGCCGTTCAACGGCCATCATCAGCACCTACCTACGTAAGCACCTGACGGCCGTTGAACGGCACTCACTATTTCCTGCCTGTACTATCTCAGAGAATATACTGGCTTAGGTCGCGGTTGCGGACCATGTCGCTCAGGCGTTCTTCGACCAACTCACGGGTAATCTGGATCCGGGCGTGGGCTCCAATTACGTCGGGCACGTCGAAGAGGATGTCGTTGAGCAGGCGGCTCATGACGGTGTGCAGGCGGCGGGCCCCGATGTTCTCGACTTCGGCGTTGACCTCGAAGGCAATTTCGGCCAGGCGCTCCAGGGCCGCGTCGTCGAAGGAAAGCTCTACTTCCTCGGCCTGCAGCAGGGCTTCGTACTGCTTGGTCAGCGCGTTCTTGGGGTCCTTCAGGATCTTGAAAAAGTCATCCTTGGTCAGACTTTGCAGCTCTACCCGGATGGGGAAGCGGCCCTGCAGCTCAGGAATCAGGTCGCTGGGCTTGGCGACGTGGAAGGCACCGGCAGCAATGAACAGGATGTGGTCGGTGTGGATGATGCCGTACTTGGTGCTCACGGCGCTGCCTTCCACGATGGGTAGCAGGTCGCGCTGCACGCCTTCCCGGCTCACATCGGGGCCACCTCCCCCGCCCTTGCCAGCGCGGCTGGCAACTTTGTCAATCTCGTCGATAAAGATGATGCCGGCATTTTCGGCCTGCCGGATGGCTTCGTCTTTCACCTCGTCCATGTCGATGAGCTTGGCAGCTTCCTCATCGAGCAGGATTTTGCGGGCTTCGGCGATGGTGACTTTGCGCTTCCGGGTTTTCTTGGGAATCATGCTACCCAGCATATCCTGCAAGCCCGAGAGCGAAGCCTCGTCCAGACCGGCCGGGCCGCCGACTACGCCAATCCCAGGTGCACTGTTTTGCTGCACCTGAATGTCAATCTTGCGGTCTTCGAGTTCCCCATTACGGATTTTGAGGCGAAACTTCTCCCGGGTCCGCTCATTGAGCTCGTAATCGGAGTCGGGCACGGAGCCATCGGCGGCAAAGCCCACGGAAGGTTTGGTGGGTGCCAGGCCACTGCCGCTGACGGGCGGAATAAGGGCGTCGAGGATAATGTCTTCTACTGCTTGAGCAGCCCGGCTCTTGACTTCCTCCTTGCGGCGCTGCTTGACCATGTTGACCGACTGCTCGACCAAGTCGCGGACCATGCTTTCCACGTCGCGGCCCACGTAACCAACCTCGGTGAACTTGGACGCTTCAACTTTAGTGAAAGGTGCCCCGGCAATGCTGGCCAAGCGGCGGGCAATTTCGGTTTTGCCCACTCCGGTGGAGCCAATCATCAGGATATTGTTGGGCACGATTTCGCGCTGCATTTCCAGGGGCGCGTGCAGGCGGCGCCACCGGTTGCGCAGGGCAATGGCCACGTGGCGCTTGGCGTCGTGCTGGCCGATGATGTACTTGTCCAGTTCGGCCACAATTTGAGCCGGGGTCAGGAAGGTGTTGGAATCTAGCATGGAGAGAAGGTAGGGAAAGGCAGTAGCGCGAACTTTGTAGCTCGCGTCTCCGGCTGACCGTCATTCTATACGGCGCGGGGACGCGAACTACAAAGTTCGCGCTACGAAAGTTGGGAGCTAGTCGTTTTTCTTGAACAGCGTGTCGATGTTGCGGGCTACGGTAAAGTAGTTGGCCGCCCCGGAGGCATGGTAGCCGGCTCGGGTATAATCAAGCTGAAACTGGCTGATGCGCAGCATCACGCCGAAGCTGATACCGGCCCCGCCCGCGGTATTGTCGAGGCGGAGCTCCCGGCGCTGCAAGTGGTTGTAGCCCAGGCGCACGTTCAGATTTTTGCCCAGAATCAGCTCGCCGCCAACCACAAAGTGGCGGGCAATTTTGTCGCCCAGGCTTTTCTTGGGTTTCACTTCATTGCCCTCGTCATCAAGCTGCCCGCGCACGGTGGGGTCGAGGTATACAATGTCGAGCTGCTGCAGGTGGTGGGCCGAAATAGAAATGCGCAGCGGCATGTGCTCGGGCTTGAACGAGGTGCCAATCTGCACGTCGAGCGGCATGGGCTCCCGCTCGGCGCCGGCGTAGGGCTTGAGCTGAATGCCGGCATTGCGCACCACCAGGCCCACGTTGAAGTCTTGGGTTGGGTGCTTGAACAAGGCGCCCACGTCGGCCAGCGTGGCCACCGAGTGGTTGCCGGCTATGCCCGACACGGCCAGCTTCAGGGTACCAGCCAGGGTGAAGTTGCCGCTGGTGTAGGCGTTAGACACGCCAACAGCATACTCATTGACCGAAAACTGCCCGAGGCTGTTGCCAGCCGCATCGACTTGTTCAAACTGACCATAGTCCAGGTACGTCAGGCCTACGCCAAAACGACCGGCGCGCTCCGTATTGAACACGTAGGAGGCGGTGCTTTGCTTGATGTCGGAAAGAAAGTCAACGTAGCCCAGGGCCAGGCGGCCGTCCATTTCCTTGTTGAGCAGGGCGGGGTTGCCGTAGAGCATTGTGCCGTCGGCGTCGCGCGAGGAGACGTTGACGCCACCCAACCCAGCCAGCTTGGCGCTGGGCGGCAGGTTGAGAAAGGAAAAGGCCTGCTGCCCGCCAATCTGGGCGGCGGCCGGCCGGGCTAGCAAGCCACCTAAGCCTAAGACAATAATCCGCACCAAAGCCGAACGGTGTAGCAGTCGATTCATACCTCTAAGATAGGTGATTGGAAAGCATCCTGGGTAAGACGCCCGAACGGCTGGTTTTATTGTTTGGTGGGCCGAATAAGTCCCCCGAGCCCGGAAACAAATGTTTCAGGGCTCATCTGCTCCCCCGAAGCTTAGAAACATTCGTTGGAAGACCCAGGGGGAGTAGATGAGTCTGTATTTTTTTATTTCCCGGTTCATCTACTCCCCCAGAGCATGAAAACAATTGTTTCCGGGCTCTGGAGACCTCCCACTGGCACGAAAACAACCGTGGGAAGGCCGGGACGAATTTCCCAACCTTCCCACCAATGCAGTCGGCTCAGATGGCGGCTTACGCCACTTCCACGCTGGGCGCCGGAGCTACGGCCGGCTCGTCGCGCACCACGAGCTTGATGGGGTGAGCCACCTTTTCGTCGAGCAAAGCCACCTTGAGCACGTCGTCGACCCGATCGGCGTAGTGCACGGTCAGGTCCTTGAGGTAGTCGGCCGGGATTTCGAGGATGTCTTTGCGGTTCTTCTCGCAGAGGATAACGTCCTTAATACCGGCACGCTTGGCCGCCAGAATCTTTTCCTTGATGCCGCCCACCGGCAGCACCTTACCGCGCAGGGTGATTTCGCCGGTCATGGCCAGGTGGCTGCGGATTTTGCGCTGGGTAAACACCGAGGCAATGCTGGTGAAGATGGCAATGCCGGCACTGGGGCCGTCCTTGGGAACGGCGCCCTCGGGGAAGTGAATGTGCAGGTCGTACTGGTCGAAGAGGCGGTAGTCGATGTCCAGCTCCTCGGCCCGGCTGCGCAAATACGAAAGGGCCGTTATGGCCGACTCCTTCATCACGTCGCCGAGCTGCCCGCTCAGCGTGAGTTTGCCCCGGCCCCGGCTGAGCAGGCTTTCGATGAAGAGTATGTCGCCGCCCACTGAGGTCCAGGCCAGGCCCGTAACCACGCCGGCGGTTTCGTTGTCCTGGTACAGGTCCCGGTCGAAGATGGCCGCGCCCAGGATTTTGCTCACGTCCTTGGGCTCCAGCGTTTCGGGGAAGGGCTCCTTCATGGCCTTGTTCTTGGCAATGTTGCGAGCCACCGCTCCGAGCTTGCGCTCCAGGCTCCGCACCCCCGATTCGCGGGTATAATCATCAATGACGCGCTGCAGAGCGGGCGTGGTGATGGCCACATCCTTCTGGCTCAAGCCGTGCTCGGTGAGCTGCTTGGGCCAGAGGTGCTTTTTGGCAATCTGGGTTTTCTCCTCCAGCGTGTAGCCGGTCAGGTCGATGATTTCCATCCGGTCGCGCAGGGCGGGCTGAATGGTGTCCAGGGAGTTGGCCGTGGCAATGAAGAGGACTTTCGAGAGGTCGTACTCCACCTCCAGGTAGTTGTCGGTGAAGGTCGAGTTCTGCTCGGGGTCCAGCACTTCGAGCAATGCCGAGCTTGGGTCGCCGCGGAAGTCGGAGGCAATCTTGTCGATTTCGTCGAGGACAATAACCGGGTTCGAAGCGCCGGCCTTCTTGATCTGGGCAATGATGCGGCCGGGCATGGCCCCCACGTAGGTTTTGCGGTGCCCGCGGATTTCGGCCTCGTCGCGCACGCCGCCCAGGCTCATGCGCACGTATTTGCGGCCGAGCGACTTGGCAATAGAGCGGCCCAGGGAAGTCTTGCCCACGCCGGGCGGACCGTAGAGGCACAGAATCGGGGCCTTCATATCCTGTTTGAGCTTGAGCACAGCCAGGTACTCAATGATGCGCTCCTTCACCTTTTCCAGGCCGTAGTGGTCCTGGTCGAGGATTTTCTTGGTGCGCTTCAGGTTGAAGTTGTCCTTGGTGAATTCGGCCCAGGGCAAATCGAGCAGAAACTCCACGTAGTTGACGCTGATCGGAAACTCAGCGGCCTGCGGATTGACGCGGGCCAGCTTCTCCAGCTCCTTTTGGAAGTGCTTGGCTACGGCTTCGGGCCACTTCTTGTCCTTGGCCCGCTGGCGCAGCTTGTCGATTTCCTGGTCGGGCCCGTCGAAGCCGAGTTCATCCTGCAGCACCTTGATTTGCTGACGCAGGAAATAGTCGCGCTGCTGCTGGTCGATATCGGTGTGAACCTTGGTCTGGATTTCGTGCTTGATTTCCAGGAGCTGAATCTCCTTCATCATCATCTCCAGCAGCATGGTGCCACGCTCCACACCGTCGTTGATTTCGAGCAGCTTCTGCTTGAGGCCCACTTCCACGTTGATGTTGGACGAGAGAAAGTGGGTGAGGAAGGCCGGCGACTCAATATTATCCAAGGCGACCTGGGCTTCCTGCGGAATCTCGGGGTTGAGCTTGAGCATCTTGGCCGCCGCGTCTTTCAGCGACGACACCAGGCCCTTCACCTCCTTGGAGCTCTTATTGGGAAACGTTTCGGGGAAGTAGCTCACGCGGGCCGTGAGGTAGGGCGTGTCCTGGGTTTGCTCCTCAATGCGGAAGCGGCTCTGGCCCTGAATGATAATGGTCGTGTTGCCGTCGGGCAGCACCAACAGCTTCAGGATGCGGGCCATGGTGCCGACTTCAAACAGGTCGGTGAGGGCAGGGTCGTCGCTCTGGGTGTTCTTCTGGGCCACAACGCCCACAATCTTGTTGCCGCGGTAGGCCTTACGTACCAGCCGGATGCTTTTCTTGCGCGTGACGGTGACAGGTAGCACCACGCCGGGAAACAGGACGGTGTTGCGCACGGGCAGCAGCGGCAGCTGCTCCGGCGACTCCTGCTCCGACAGGGGCTGGTCGGGGTCGGAGGCGACAATGGACACCATTTCGGCCGGGTCTTCGGTCATCAGCAACAGGTTAGGTTTGGGCTTGCGCGAATCGTATGAACTCATAAGGCGGGGGTCGGGAGAAAGAAGGCGGTGCCAGAATGACAGCAAAAGCCGGCACCGCGCAGGGCGGAAACAAGTGGGCTTCCGAATATACGGCTTTGTCAAGTGCTATGCCACGGCCGGCAGCAGGTAATTTAGGGGAGCTGAACCGGTCAAGGCGGCACACAGTTCAGCCAGTCCGGCAGCAAATGGCCGTACGGTTTAGATGAGAAAATCCCTATTTTTGACCCTGTGCCGCGCCGTTTGGGCTGGCCCTTGTGCTTTATTGATTTATGCCCCGCTCTCTACGCCCGCTTCTCACCCTTTTGCTCTTTTTCAGCTTCCTTGGAACCGGGCATTCCCAGCAGAAAAATACGGCGCCCGCCACGCGCAAGCTCACTGGCAAAGTGACGCGGCAGCTGCGGGTGCGCCCCGACGGCACGCCCGACTTTATCAACATCAACAAGCTGGCCTACTTCCAGGACAAGAAAGCCCTGAAGGCCATTCAGAAGGCCGAGAAGCGCCGCAACTACAACCAGGCCCGCAGCCTGCTCGAAGCCTACGTGTCGTTGTTTGGCATTCAGAACTTCGCCAAGGACACGCCCATGCTCTGGCGCTTGGCTCAGCTCTGGGAGAAGGCCGGCAACGAGGAAAAAGCTAAAGCCTACTACCGCCTGGCCCTGAAGCACCACCGCCAGGACATTCGCAAGATTCAGCTCTACTACGATTCGCTGGAGCGCAAGGAAGCCGACCTTTACGTGCCACTCAAGGTGTATTACGACATCGTGGAGTATCGCAAGAGCATTGCCACGTTTCACCCGCCCAAAGGGGTATACACCAGCATGGGCGACGCCATCAACTCGAAGCGGGAAGACTACGGCCCCACGCTGAACGCCGGCGCCGACCAGCTGATTTTCTCGTCGAAGCGCAAAACCCGCGGCATTCAGGATGCCGTGGACGAGGATTTGTACACGTCGCACAAGGAGGGCGTGTCGTGGACCGATGCCGAGCCCCTGCCCAAGCCGATTAACTCCCAGTACAACGAAGGCTCGGCCTGCATCAGCAAGGATGGTAAGACGCTCTACTTCGCCCGGTGCGAGTGCCCTACCTGCCACGGCAACTGCGACCTGTATGTGTCCACGTTCAAGGACGGACAGTGGACCACGCCCAAAACGCTGGGTACGACGGTCAACTCCCCGGCCTGGGACTCGCAGCCGACCTTGTCGCGCAACGAGGACACGCTCTACTTCGCCTCCGACCGGCTCGGCGGCTTCGGCTTGTCCGACATCTGGTTTACGGCCAAAAACAAGGCCGGGCAGTGGACCAAGGCCCAGAACCTGGGCCCGGTGGTGAACACCCGGGAAAGTGAGGTGAGCCCCTACTACCACCCGCTCTACAACGTGCTGTACTTTTCCTCGCGTGGGCAGCTACTCAACTACGGCGACTTCGATATCTACAAAACCTACCGGGTGCGGGGCCGCTGGCAGGAACCACGCAACATTGGGCCGCTGGTAAATGGCAAGGGCTCGGAGTACTATTTCACGATTGACTCGGAGTCGACTAATCTGTTTTATGCCCGCTCAGAGGCCAAGGACATGAAAAACCTGGACCTCTATTCTTTCCCCCTGCCGATGGAAGCCCAGCCCTTGGCTACTACGCACATCGAAGGCTCATTGGTGGATTCGGTAAGTAGTAAGCCGCTCAACGGCATCGTCAGCGTAATTGATACCGACAACGGTATTGAGGTAGCCAGCAAGTACGTGCGCCCCGACGGCACCTTCGACTTCGACCTGATTGAGGGCTCCCACTACGTAATTCTGATTCAGAGCCCAGACTACTTCACCGTGGAAAAGCAGTTGGAGCTCAAAGGCGACACGGTGATGAAGCTCGTAACCAACTCCATTGACTATGGCCTGCCGCTGATTTTTAAGAACATCGAGTTTGACCAGGATAAGGCCAACATCCGGCCGACTATGCACCCGGTTCTGGACCGTATTGCCCTGTTCATGGTCGACCACCCCACATTCCGCCTCAGCATCAAGGGCCACACCGACTCCAAGGGCGACCCGGATTTCAACGAAAACCTGTCGAAGGACCGGGCCGAGGCCATCCGACGCTATATTGAAACGAAGGGCAAGCTCAAGCCCAACCGGATTGAAAGTATGGGCTACGGCAGTACCCAGCCGCTCAAGGAGGAAGTAACCGAGGAAGATGCCCGTATCAACCGGAGGGTAGAATTCCGCCTCATCCGCCCCGACGAGGACAAGCCCAAGCCCGGCGACGACAAGAAGCCCGCTGATGGCACGTTGGATTGGAAATAATTTCTAATGTGGAAAATGTGGAGCAATGTGCTGAACGCGGAAAAATTTGTCCTTGCGAGCAGATCGACGCAATCCGTCCTCTGCTGGTGACAAACGTTCTTTTATCAGAAAGCCCTTTCCTGCACGCGGCAGGAAAGGGCTTTTCGCATTAGAACACTCGGCACATTTTAGAGGACGGATTGCTTTGGCTCACGCCTCGCAAGGACACGAAGCGGCACTAGCACTACGTCCCATTAGAAACTCAGCTTTTGTTCCTCATTACCGTCCCGGAACAGGGCGCTTTGCTTTTTGCCACCGGCGTCGAGGTTGACGATGTTCATTTGGTCGCTAAACGTATCTACCAGCAGCCGGTGCCGCAGCACGATGGTATTGGTGGGCTTGGGCAGCTTCACGGTCAGGTAGAGCCAGTGGGCTTCGTGGTCTTTTTCGAAGCCGAGAAGCTGCAGCGGCAACGTCTCACCGGGCCGGGTGCCGAAAGTCAGGGATTTGCGCAGCAGCTCAGTCGTAAGCTGAGTTACCTGGGGCCGCGGCGTCTGCTCGAAGCTAATAGCCTTAGGCTGTCCCACCGACAGGGCCTTTTCGAAGTCGTCGGTGAAGACTTTCAGGCTTATTTCGAGCTGCTGCTTGGGCGCGTTATAGCGCACTTCCATGATGCTGGCGTGGTAGGCGTGGGCCAGGGCCGGCAGGCGGAGCAGCACCAGCAGGGCTGCCAGCAATGCCCAGCGGCCCACGGAATTCAGTAGTCGGTTCATTGGTTTGGAAATCACGCCTGGGGTGGAAAGGAAAAGCCGTGCCACTTTGCAGAAGCACGGCTTTGCGCGAAAAAATTCCAAGGTAGCAGCGCCTCCTACAGGAACTTGAGGACCTGCTTAATAACCAGCACGTAGGCCATTAGCCCCAAAATCAGGACCATACCCACTTTCTGGGCGTTTTCCATGAAGGTATCGGAGGGCTTGCGGCCGGCAATCATTTCGTATAGCAAGAACACGACGTGGCCGCCGTCGAGAGCTGGAATAGGCAACAGGTTCATAAAGGCCAGCACCATGGACAGCATGCCGGTCAGGGTCCAGAACCGTTGCCAGTCCCACTGCCCGCCGTACTGCTGGGCAATTTCTACCGGGCCGCCAATCGACTTGCTGAACGACGCGTTGCCGCTGAAGATCTTCCCAAACGCCTTCATCTGGGTTGTGATTACGCCAAATGCTTTCTTGGTTCCCACGGGCAACGACTCGGCCAGGCCGTAGGTGCGGGTTGCTTCTTTCAGCAAGGATTTGGGCATGAAGCCGATATGGCCTTCTTCGTCGACGGCAATCTGCAGAGTCACGGGCTGCCCGTTGCGGGTTACCTGCACCGGTACGGTTTTACCGGCATTGGCCTTTAGGGCTTCCTGGAGTTCGGGGAAAAACTGGGTGGGCTTGCCCGCCACGGTGGCTATCTGGTCGTTGGTTTGCAAGCCCCCCTTGGCCGCTCCACTCCCTGATACCACTTGGCCCACCACAAAGGGGTTCAGGGGCAGCACGAAGGGCGTCTGGTCCTTGTCGGAGAGGCGGTCCATAAAGTTTTTCGGAATCGGAATATCCAGCAGCTGCCCGTTGCGGTCCACGGTATAATAGCTGTTGTTGCCCAGCATCACGTCGGGGCTGTACACCTCGTCGAACTCGGTGAAAGGCCGGCCGTTGATTTTAACGATTTTGTCGCCGGTGCGGAAGCCCATTTCCTCACCCAGCTTGTTGGGCACCACGCCGTAGCGCACTTCGGAAGCGGGCAGGTAGCTTTCCCCGTAGTTAGCCGTCAGGGCCGTGAAGATGATAATACCAGTGATGACGTTCATGATGATGCCACCCAGCATGACAATCAGGCGCTGCCAGGCGGGCTTGGCCCGGAACTCGTTGGGCTGGGGCTCGGCCGAAAGGCTTTCCGCGTCCTGGGTTTCGTCGATCATACCGTGGATGGCCACGTAGCCACCCAGCGGAAACCAGCCCAGGCCGTACTCCGTCTCCCCGATTTTCTTTTTGAACAGGGCGAAGTTCATCACGCCCGGCATCGGAAAGAGGAAGTCGAAGAAGATGTAAAACTTATCGACGCGAATCTTGAAGTACTTGGCGGCGGCGAAGTGCCCGAACTCGTGCAAACCCACCAGAATAGAAAGGCCCAGCAACATCTGGCCGGCCATGATTAATACTTCCAAAGCGAAACTTGGTATTGAGGAGAAAAGGGAAGATAAACAGTCATGCAGGGGCGCAGCCGAAGCATCTCGCGTGCGATGGTAATCAAATTAGCTTGGCAACGTCAGCCCGCGAGATGCCTCGCTTGAGCTCGACTTGACCCTTACCTGCCAGACAACACTTATCGGCGGCCAACCAGTTCGTGCGCCACGCGGCGCGTTTCCTGATCGGTCTGCACGTAGTCGTCCAGCGACGGTTCGGCAAGGTACGAAACCTTCGTGAGGCAGCTTTCCACCAAGCTCGGCATTTCGAGAAACCCGATTTCGTCGCGCAGAAAAGCGGCTACGGCAATTTCATTGGCCGCGTTGAGCACGCAGGGTGCGTTGCCGCCCTGGCGCATAGCCTCAAACGCCAGGGGCAGGTTGCGGAAGGTGGCGCGGTCGGGCTGCTCGAAGGTGAGGTTGGGATAATCCAGGAAGGAGAAGCGGGGAAAATCGGACGGTAGTCGCTCGGGGTAGCCCAGGGCGTACTGAATCGGCAGCTTCATGTCGGGTAAGCCCAGCTGGGCCTTCAGGGAGCCATCCTGGAACTGAACCAGGGAATGAATGATACTTTGTGGATGCACCACCACGTCGATTTGGTCGTCGTTGAGCCCGAACAGCCACTTGGCCTCAATAACTTCCAGCCCCTTGTTCATGAGCGAAGCCGAGTCGATGGTGATTTTGGCGCCCATGTCCCAGTTGGGGTGCTTCAGGGCCTGGGCCTTGGTGACGGAAGCCAGCTGCTCGGCCGTGCGGCCTCGGAAGGGCCCTCCTGAAGCCGTCAGGATGATTTTCTCAATCGGGTTGCGCTCCTCTCCCACCAGGCACTGAAAAATGGCCGAATGCTCGGAGTCGACCGGGTAGAGGCCCACGCCGTGCTCCTTGACCAAGCGCGTAATCAGCTGGCCCGCCACGACCAGGGTTTCCTTGTTGGCCAGGGCAATGTCCTTACCGGCCCGGATGGCAGCCACCGTGGGCAGCAAACCCGAGTAGCCCACCATAGCCGTCAGCACGATGTCGGTGTCGGGGCGGCCGGCTACTTCGGTCAGGGCAGCAATGCCGGCCAGCACTTCGGTGGCTTGCCCGGCCAGAGCGGTTTTTACGGTCTCGTACTTTGCCTCGTCGCCGATGACTACCACGGCCGGCCGAAACTCCCGGGCCTGCTGAATCAGCAGCTCGGCATTGGAGTGGGCCGACAGCGCCGTGACCTGAAAGCGGCCGGGGTTTGCGCGGATAACGTCGAGGGCCTGGGTGCCGATGGAGCCGGTAGAGCCCAGCAGCGTGACGCGTTTCAAAGGAGAGGACATGGAGAGTGCAAGGCTACGGGCATGGTGGGGTTGCCCTAGGACAAAAGTAAGCCGAACTTTGGGTTCGTGGGTACAAAGCCGCGGCGAAGCGGCGCGGAACGGCGTACTTTTGCCTTTACCGTATTCTATAGCCCGATGAACACCCCCACTCCTGCCCCGCTTTCCGCCTTCGACAAAGCCCGCAACGGCCTCTGGACCAGCCTGCAAAAGCACCTCGAAACCGTGTACGAAGCGGAAAGAAGCTTCCGCGCCGCTACCGCCTTTACCACTTCCTTCCCCTTCTCAGCCGCCCAAACCGAGCCCGAGCAGCTAGCCGACTACCAGCAGCAGCGCCTGTTTCTGCGCGACCTGTTCATTGACGAAACCAACCAGCTCGACAGCCTGGTGAAGGCCGTGCGCACCAAAAGCTACCAGGAAGACGAGAAAAAGCTGCTGCTGCTCATGATTCTGGGCTATATCGATATTGCCGACAGCATCTTTGGTTTGCTCGACACCCACCGCCCCAGCAAGCTCGACAAAGATGAGGAGCTGGAAGAAACCACCGCCAAGTTTGAGCGGGTTAAGAACTTTGTGCGGCTTAATATTAAGGGCATTTCGGGGCTGCTGCCCAAGCTGTAAGGCTGTTTAGAGCAGCCTGCTTAACACTTACTTTTTAGCTGGCGAAAAAGAGTAGGGCGCGGCGGCGGCCTGCGTGCCGCGGCTCTGGTTGGGCGTAGGGCTCATGTCGAAGTTGAGAACCGCGCCTTGCAGGAGTTCCTCGTGGCTAAGCCAGTTATTGTCGTATTCCCGGCCGTTGAGCGTGAGCTTGTTCACATACCGGTTTTCGGCCGAGTTCCGGGGCGCGCTCAGCACCACGTCCTTGCCCGAAGGCAGGTGTAGCGTGGCCTTAGGGAAAAGCGGGGCGCCAAGCACGTACTGATTGGTAGCCGGGCACACGGGGTAAAAGCCCAGGGCCGAAAACACGTACCAGGCCGAGGTTTGCCCGTTGTCCTCGTCGCCGCAGTAGCCGTCGGCTGTGGGCAGGTAGAGACGGTTAAGGGCCTCGCGCACCCAATACTGGGTTTTCCAGGGCTGGCCGGCGTAGTTGTACAGGTAAGGCATGTGCTGAATGGGCTGGTTGCCGTGAGCGTAGTTGCCCATATTGGCAATCTGCATTTCCCGGATTTCGTGGATGACCTCGCCGTAGTACGACTCGTCAAACACCGGCGGCAGGGTAAAGACGGTGTCCAGAGTAGCCACAAACTTTTGCTTGCCGCCCATCAAATCAATCAGGCCCTGCACGTCGTGAAATACCGACCAGGTGTAGTGCCAGCTGTTGCCTTCGGTGAAAGCGTCGCCCCATTTGAAGGGGTTAAACGGCGTCTGGAAAGTGCCGTCCTGGTTACGGCCCCGCATCAGGCCGGTTTGCTTGTCGAAAAGGTTGCGGTAGTTCTGGCTGCGCTTGGCGTAGAGGTTAATTTCCTTTTTCGGCCGGTTCAGCGCCTTGGCCAGCTGATAAATGGTAAAGTCGTCGTAGGCGTATTCGAGGGTACGGGCCGCGTTTTCGTTGATTTTAACGTCGTAGGGCACATAACCGAGCTTGTTGTAATAGTCGACGCCGGCGCGGCCCACGGCCGTCAGCGGGCCGGCGTTGTTAGCCCCGTGGGTCAGGGCTTCGTAGAGCACGTTCATGTCTTGCCCCCGAATGCCTTTCAGGTAGGCATCGGCCACCACCGAGGCTGAGTTGTTGCCCACCATCACGTTGCGCAGGCCCGGACTGGCCCATTCCGGCAGCCAGCCGCTTTCCCGATAATCGTTGACCAAGCCCTGCTGAACTTCGGTGCTTACTTCCGGATACAGCAGGTTCAGAAAGGGAAACAGGGCCCGGAAGGTGTCCCAAAAGCCGGTATCGGTATACATATACCCCGGCAGCACCTGCCCGTTGAAGGGGCTGTAGTGCATCACCTTACCGTTGGCGTCCAGTTCGTAAAGCTTGCGCGGAAACAACAACGAGCGGTACAGGCAGGAGTAGAACGTACGGCGCTGGTCGGTGGTACCGCCTTCCAACTCAATGCGGCCTAACACCTTATTCCAAGCGGCCCGGCCCTGCTGGCGCACCGTTTCGAAGTCTCGGTCGCCAATTTCGCGCAGGTTGAGCTCAGCCTGCTCGGGGCTGATAAACGAGGAAGCCACCCGAGCATTCACCTTTTCTCCCTTGCGGGTCTTGAAGCCGACGACAGCACCAGCGTGGACGGCGGTTACTTCCAGCACTCCACTAGCCAACTTTTTGTCCTGATAGAGGGCCGTGCTGGTGAAATCGTGGTCGAATTCCAGCACGAAGTAGTTTTTGAAGTTCTTGGGCACCCCGCCTCGGTTGCGGGTAGTATAGCCAACGACTTTGCGCTGCTGGGGTAGAACCTTCACGAAGGAGCCCTTATCGAGGGCATCAATTACGACGTAGGCGCTGTCGGTTTGGGGGAAAGTGAAGCGGAAGCGGGCGGCGCGCTCCGTCGGTGCTATTTCGGTTACCACGTCGTGGTCGGCCAAATACACGCGGTAGTAGTTGGGCTCGGCCACCTCGGCTTTGTGCGAAAACCAGCTAGCCCGGGCATCCTCATCAAATACGCGCTGCCCGGTAATAGGCATCAGGGCAAACTGCCCGTAGTCGTTCATCCAGGGTGAGGGCTGGTGAGTTTGCTTGAAGCCCCGCAGCTTGTCGGCCGAATACTGGTAAGCCCAGCCATTGCCCATTTTGCCGGTTTGCGGCATCCAGAAGTTCATGCCCCAGGGCAAGGCAATGGCCGGGTAGGTGTTGCCATTCGATAGTTCGGGCTTGGAATCGGTTCCCATTAGCGGGTTAATCCACTGCGCCAGGTCGGAGCTCACCGATTGGGCGCGGGCTGGGCTAGTCACGGCCAGCCAAGCTGCTGCCAGCACGAAAAACGTTTTTTGCATGTGCGCAGAGGTAAGGATACGGGTAAACGCAAAGCTGTAAGCGGCCAGTACAGCCGCTCATAGAGCAGCAATATCCGGATTTATCGGACCTCCCCAAGCTTGCTTAAACATTTTAGCAACTCTACATCGGGAGCCCCTTGTGTTGCCAGTAGTTAGCGGCTACTGGCCAAGGGGCTTTGTTTTATGCCGTTGGTAGCGGCTGCGGCCCACCTGCCGAAACTTGTCAGCCTCCACCGCATAGAGCGTCACCACCGAATCAATTTCGGACTGGGTGGCTACACTGTCCTCACCCGTTACGCCTTCGTGCAGGGCAGTCAGGCGAAACTGGGTGGGCGTTTCAAACACGCCATAAGCCCGGGTCAGCTCACCACCATCGGCCCCGAAGTGAGCCACAGTTTCCCGACTGATGAGCTGGTGACGGGCGTCGTACACCAGGCGCAGCAGCTCAAACAAGAACTCCCCGTCGTCGTGGAGAATGGTTATTTCCTGGCGCTGGGGCGTATTTTGCTGCAAGGAGTAAAAATAGTAGGGTGCTATTTCGCGCTGGGCTCGGGGCCGGGTCTTGCCCTGTAAATACCGCTTTTCCTGGCTGGCCGTGAGCTTTATCAGCTTCCCCGTACCCAGGTCAAAGCCGCCTTCCGGTCCCGTGCGCGTCGTCACGCGGAACGTATCCTGCCGGGCCATCTTAAACCAGGCCGGGTTCAGGAAATCGTCGACGGGGGCCGGGGCGGGCGGCGCTACGGCGGCCACAGAGTCGGTGCCGGCCGGTGAAGCGGGATTTTCCGGCGGCTGGGCCGGGCCACAGGCGGCGCACACTCCGAGTAAAAGCCAGCTGGGAGTTTTCATCAGGCTAGGCAACGGAAAGGATACGCACAGGCTTGCCATTAAACCCGGCCTCCTCCCCTGTCCGCTTGCCGCTCAGGGCCGCCGCTACCGGTGCCGCCGCCGATACAGCAAAGTAGTCGGTGCCGCCGGCCGTAAGCTTGCCGGCGCTGATGCTGATAAAAAACCAGCCCATGCTCGTCTGCACCAGGGCACCGGGCCGCACCGTGTCGCAGGACTTGGTGGGGTCGATGCGCTGGAGTTCGGCTTGCAGTTGCCGGGCCTGCTGGAGCTGCACCAGGTTTCGGTCCCGCTCGTTCTGGGCCATGGCGCGGCCGGTTTCGTACTTGTCGCCGGCGCTGCTCTTGGTTTCACTGTTGGCCGATTCCTGGGCGGCCTGTACGGCGGCCTGCACCGCGCTGAGACGGTCCTGAACGTACTGCTCGCAGAGCGTATAGAGTTGGAGTTTGATGAGGGAAGTATCGTTCATTACGTTTAATAATTACCTGGCCCATGAGTGGACCAGCACCTTCTGTTTGCCTATTCAGGTCAGAAGCCTGGCCCAGAAGCTTTGCTTGAGTTCGGGAAGATAAAATAGCTTCTGTTGGTACACTACAATTTCAACTTCCTGGTCAATCCACAGCAGTCGGCCACGGCTGGAGGCATATTTCAGCCGCCCACACTTTACTTCACCCGCTTCGCTGATATAGGTTAAGTAGGGGTACTCTAACGAGGTCCAGCTACCCGCTACTCGTACCACATCTTCCCGATACGCCGTAACAACTGCCTCGGTATGGTAGCCGTGTTTGAGAATATCGGCCACCAAGGCCCTGCTATACCGATAGTGCAAAAAGAACAAGGCACTGCCAATAAGGGAGAAAATAGTAAGGACTATTGTTTCTTCAGACATACAGCAGCCGGCTTACCAACTCCAGTCCGGAGTTGCACTTTTATAACTTCCTTTACTGCCTAGCCCCATTTTTTATAGCCTGATAAGCCGCCAGATGGGCCTGCACCAGCTCAGCAAACGAACGGTAGCGCACGGCGCCGGGAATCCAGTTGGCAAAATGCCAGGCTTCCCATTCGCCCTGGTGGTGGACATCGGGGTTGAGGGCCAGAAAACCGGCGTCGCCCCAGTCCGAGACGAGCAGCAGGCCTCGGAAATACTCCCCGCGCACCTGCACGCTGTTTTGCTTCTTGCCGTAAATGAAATACTCCTCGTCCGGCACGCTCGGCACGGTTTCGACGTCAACTTCCCACATTTCTACCAGTTCAGCCTCGGTTTTTACCAGCCAATCGACTTCCGCGCAGGGCTTGAGTCGCCAGATAAACCGGTTGAGCGGGCCGAAACCGTTAGAAGCTTGCAAAAACGCCCGGTACGAAGGCGGCAGCGTGATGTGCAGCCGCTCTTCCATGGCGTCCAACTCGGCTTCCGTAGCGCCCGGGGCCCCAAGCCACTGACTTTGGCGCTGCTCCGCCGTCAGCCGGTCGGCCAGACTCCCACTGCTAAAGGCCGGATCAGCTAGAATTTCCCGGCTGATTTGGTGCAGCATATCCGGCCAGTTTAAGGCATTTGACATATTGGTACTTGCTTAAACCTGCTATGCACTTCTCCCAGCTGATGGAGCTGGGCACCAGCCCCGCAATGGGCGCGGCTTGGGCACCACCGGCCTATTTTTCCAGCAGGGCCGCCTTTACTAAGTCGACCCAGTCATCGGCTTCGGGCGGAATAAGAACGACCCGAAAGGTATGCCGCTGCGCTTCAATTCCCACGCCCGGCGCATCATCCACCAGCCAGTCGATGCCGAAGCTGGGCGGGTGCTTGGTGCAGCGTACCCTGACCTCGCGCTGGTGACGCTCTTGGTTCACGACGCCATCCAGCCGCAGGCCGTACCGCCAGAACAGCTTGCGGATATACCAGGAACGGCGGTACGAAGTGGTATACACCCATACTTCCCAACCCTGTTTCCGGCAAAAGTCGTGAAGCCCAATAATGCCCTGCCGGAGCGGCTCCCCGCCCAGCAGCCGGGCCCAGACGGGGCATATGGGCCGCTCCAACGGGAAGTTATGGGCACAGCGGATGAGGGTGTTGTCGAGGTCGAAGGCAATGCGCATGGCTTCTAAACGAGAAAAAGCGCAGCGGCAATACGCCCGGCCCAAACGGGGCGTGTGGGCTTACCTTGCTCCGCCGCTTTCTTACTCGACCCGGAACAATACCCGGCGGCCGCTGTATTCGTCGCTCATTTCCTGATCCAGGTACTCAGCATCGTCATCTTCCGTTTCTGTTTCTGTTTCTGTTTCTGTTTCTGCTTCCGCTCCCGGCTCCGTTTCATCAGCTTCTTTGGGCGTGGGCCGGGTGTAGCCCATATCGGCCAAGTCCTCGTCGCTGAAGCCTTCCATCCAGGAGTCATCCTCATAGCTGTAGGCTTTCGACTCGTAGTCAAGAATGACTTCCGGACCCTGCTGGAAAATGCGGCCTGTACCACTCATTTGAAACTCGCCGGCGCTGGGAAGCTCCAGTAGCCCGGCCAGGTAGCGCTCCATGCCATACGCCAGGTCATTAGGCGCTTCGTAGTTGAACTCCTGCTCTTGGCCATTTACTTCCGTGTACACAAAACCTTCGTCGCCGCCGCAGTCCCAGCGCACGGTGAGGGTTTGCCCGCTTTGCAGGATAGATAAAATTTGGAGTTCTAGCGGCTTCAGGGTAGATGGCATAGATAATGGTTTTTTGCAAAGAAAAGGAAATAAGTGCCCGAGCTTCAGACGCGGCTTGCCGCCTGCTTTTCCTGTTCCTGCAGCCACGCCAGCGCCCTAGGATCGGGACGGTATTGCCAGGGCTGACGCAGCGTGACATACCCCAGCGGCTCAGCGACGGGCACTACCCGCGGCAGCTGCTGCAGGAGCGCTTCGGCCGCCGACAGCCCGAGAAGCTGCTCAGCCAGATAGAGGCCAAAGGTGGTAGTAGTCAGTAAGAAGGCCGCCGGCAGCCCGGTGCGCAGGTAAGGGCGCAGCACCAGGCTCCGCACAGACTCGGGCAAACCGGCCGAAAGTTGCTCCGGCGTGGTGACCGGCAACACGGCTACCACTTCGGGCTCTATGCCCAGCAGCCAGTCGTGCAGGGTCGGAACCCGGCCCGACAGATCTTCCTGGCAGTGGGCTGCGGCCACGTCGCGCACCAGCACCTGCCGGTTATCGGCCGTAATCAGAACGTGGCCCAGCAGCTCGGTGGCCCACTCAATGCCGGTGGTGTGATGCAGCAAAAGCCGGTGCCGGGGATGAAAGCAAAACAGCTTACTACTGTCCAGAAAGCGGTGAACTGGCAGGTAATCGGCGGGCAGGCCCCCAAACTTATGCGCCGAGAGCAGGCAGTGTTTCCAGATATTCATACTCGTAAGTAAGCGGCTACCCGGCGGCCACCAAGCCTTCGGCTACCTTCCGGTCGTTGCTCAGGCGCGGCACTTTGTTTTGCCCACCGAGCTTGCCCAGACTTTTCATGTAGCGCTGAAACGCCCCGGCCGGCAGCTGGGTGAGCTGCAGCGGGGCCAGAATGCTGCCCGCCAGCAAGTCGTCGTAGTACACATTGCGGCGGCGCAACCCGGCGTCCAGGGCGGTGGCAAAGGCGGCAGCATCGTGGGGCGGGCGGGCAAACTCGACCAGCCACTCGTGCCGGCTGGGTTCCTGCGGGTCGGAGCTCACGCGCGGGGCCACGGTAAACTCGACCACTTCCACCTCGGGAAACTGGTTCATGGCCGCGCGCAACGTCTGCTCTACTTCCTCGCCGATGACATGCTCGCCGAAAGCCGACAGGAAGTGCTTGATGCGCCCACTGACCACGACGCGGTACGGACTTAGACTCACAAAGCGCACCGTGTCGCCGAGGCTGTAGCCCCATAGGCCGGCGTTGGAGTTGAGCACCAAAGCGTATTGCCGGTCCAGCTCCACTTCCCCGATGGTGAGGCGGGGCGGGTTGGGCTCGAAAAACTGCTCGGCAGGAATGAATTCGTAGAAAATACCCGCGTCGAGCAGGAGTAGCAGGCCAGAGTTACCGGGCTCGTCCTGGAAAGCGAGAAACCCTTCCGAGGCCGGAAACAGCTCGATACTGTCCACGGGCCGGCCGATGGTTTCAAACAGTTTGGCCCGGTAGGGCTCAAAGTTGACGCCGCCGTAGACGAACAAGTCAAACTGCGGAAAAATGTCCTTTACCGGCTTGCCCGTAATCTGCACCAGCTTGTCGAAGTACATCTGCACCCAGGGCGGAATCCCCGAAATCAACGTCATGTTTTCGGGCAAGGTTTCTTCCACAATATGGTCGAGCTTGGTCTCCCAGTCCTCGATAATGTTGGTAGAATAGCTGGGCAGTTGGTTGCGGCGCAAATAGGCCGGCACGTGGTGGTTCACGATGCCTGACAGCCGCCCGGTATGAATGCCGCCCACCTTTTCCAGCTCCGGACTGCCCGACAAAAACATGAGCTTACCGTCTAGAAAGCGGCTTTTGCCCGTGGCGTGGATGTAGTGAAACAGCGCATCCCGGGCCCCATTGATGTGGTTGGGGATGCTGTCCTTGGTCAGGGGAATGTACTTGGCGCCGGACGTGGTGCCCGAGGTTTTGGCCAGGTATTCGGGTTTGCCGGGCCAGAGTACATCGGCCTCGCCGGCTTTCACCCGCTCGAAGTACGGAGCCAGGGCTTCATAGTCGCGCACGGGCACCAGCCGGGCCAGGTCGGCGGGCGTCTGGATGGCAGCAAAGTCATGGTCGCGCCCAAAGGCAGTATTCCGGCCTTTGGCAATCAGCTCCCGAAATACGCGCTGCTGGGTAGCGACGGGGTCTTGCTGCCACTTGTGGTAACGGCTGGTAATAAAGGCGGCCAGCGGGCGGCTCAGGGCAGATTTTAGACCCATGCGGTGAAATGGTGAGGTGGTGAAATGGTGAGTTCTCACCACTTGCACGGCAATTCAGGTTGCCAAAGGTACACTTCCCGCCAAATCGGTACTGCTTATCCTTTCCCTGGTTCCGCCGTACCTAATAGACGAGTTTAACCAACTTCACCCCTTACAATCTCCTTATCATGATTAATCAGCGCGGAAATGCCGTTTGGAACGGCGACATCAAAGGCAGCGGCGAAATCTCGACCCAGAGCGGCACGGTAAAAGCCCCGTATTCGGTCGGTGCCCGGTTTGAGGGCCAGAAAGGCACCAACCCCGAGGAGCTCATCGGGGCGGCCCACGCCGGCTGCTACACCATGTTCCTGACCGGGCAGCTGACCAAAGCCGGAGCCCAGGTCAAGCAAATACGGACCGAGTCGAAAGTGACGCTCGACACCTCTGGCGACGTGCCCAAAGTGGTTAAAATTACGCTGACCACCGAAGGCGAGGTGGAAGGCATTACCCAGGAGGAATTCCAGCAGCAGGCCGAAAATGCCAAGCTGCACTGCCCCATTTCGCAGCTGCTGAGTGCCGTACCGGAAATGGAACTGGCCTCAGCCACGCTGAAGTAGGTTTCTAGTTGTCAGTTGGTCGCTGTCAGTTGTTAGCTCGTTGTTACGAACAACTGACAACGACCAACTGACAACTAGAAACCGGCAGCGCCCCGTGCCTTGCCGGTTTTTCGTTTACTTTGTGGTCAGACCTCTACTCTCTATGCCCCGCGCTACCAAAACCACCCGCATCCGGCTGCGGCCCGCCGACACGTCCAAGGTTCCGTTCTGGGGCCAGCTGCTCATCGGCTTCCTCTGGATTGCCTACACCGTTTTTCTGATTGTCGCCGGCCAGGGTGAGCAGGATTACCACTTCCTGCACTACGTGTTTCTGGTTTTCAGCCTGGTGTATATCGGCTACGTACTGGTCCATAACGCGCCTATTTTCGGGACCCAGAGCTACCTGGAGTTTACCCCCGGCTATATCGTGCATAAGGGGGGCCTATTCCGGCCTAAGCAGGTATTTGCCGCCGAAGAAATCGAAGCCATTGACTTGGCTCCCATGCAGCTGCGCATCCGCCTGCGTTCCAATGATCTGTACACCTTGAACCTGCGGGAAGTCAAAGGCCCTAAGCGCCGGGAAAACTTCCGCAACGAAATCCGGCAGTTTGCCGCCCAGTACAACATCCTGCTGCGCGAAACCGCCCCGGCTCCCCGGATTTAATTGCTGCCCAAGTACAATGTAAAAAGCCCGCTTCGAGCGGGCTTTTTTTATGACTTAGCAATAAGGGCGAGGTTACTTACCCGCAAACTTCTTGCGCAGGTCCACTATCGTGTTGCGGAAGTTTTTGTCGGAGTCAATCAGGTCTGAAACGGTCTGCACGGAATGGATGACGGTGCTATGGTCGCGGCCGCCGAAGTGGAAACCAATGCTTTTGAGCGAGTGGCTGGTGTGTTCCTTGGCGAAGTACATGGCCACCTGCCGCGCCGTCACGACTTCCTTCTTGCGGGTTTTGGCCTTGAGCAAATCCAGGGAAATCCCGAAGTACTCGGCCACGGTTTTCTGGATGAAGTCCAGGTTGACCTCGGCCTCTACCTCTTCGATGATGTGGCGCAAAGCCTGCTTGGCCATTTCCAGGTCAATTTCCCGGCGGTTCAGGCTACTCTGGGCCACGAGCGAAATCAGCACGCCTTCCAGCTCCCGCACGTTGGTATTCACCGAGTGGGCCAGGTACTCCACCACCTGCGGCGGAATGTCGATGCCATCCTGCTCCATCTTGTTCTGGATGATGGCCATACGGGTCTCGAAGTCGGGACTCTGCAAGTCGGCGGTCAAACCCCACTTAAAGCGCGACAGGAGTCGGTCTTCCAACCCGTTCAAATCGCGCGGCGGCCTATCGGAGGTCATCACGATTTGCTTGCCGGCCTGGTGCAGGTGGTTGAAGATGTGGAAGAACATCTCCTGGGTTTTGTCCTTGCCCGAAAGAAACTGCACGTCGTCCAGAATCAGAATATCGACCAGCAGGTAGAAGTTGGCAAAATCCTGCACCCCATTATTGCGCAGGCTCTCGATAAACTGGTTGGTGAACTTCTCGGCCGAGACGTAGAGCACAAACTTATCGGGCGAAGTGGCCTTGATGTGGTTGCCAATGGCCTGCACCAAATGCGTTTTGCCCAAGCCCACGCCGCCATAGATCATCAGCGGGTTAAAGCTGGTCGTGCCCGGCTTGTTGGCCACGGCAAGACCGGCCGAGCGGGCCAGGCGGTTGCAGTCCCCCTCCACGTAGTTCTCAAACGAGTACGTGTTGTTGAGCTGGGATTTAACGTAGTTCCGGTCGATGGCCTTGGTGGCTTCGAACGGGTTGCGCAGCATATCGGGATTAGCCGGAGCCGCGGCGGCAGCAGCTACGTTACGGGCCGAGCCTGTCAGGGCACTGGCGGCAATGGCCGCGGCGGGTGTCGCGGCCTGGGTAGGCGCGGCTGCCTTGCGGGCCGTCGGGATATTGACCGTACGGGGCTTGTTCTGACTGTTGCCCTGGTCCACGACAATAGAGTACTCCAGCCGCCCTTCCGGCCCGAGTTCCTGGTAGATGCCTTTCTTTAATACATCGACATAGTGCTCCTCCAGCCATTCGTAGAAAAACTGGCTGGGCACCTGGATGATCAAAACGTTATTGTGGAGCTGCACCGGCACGATTGGCTCAAACCACGTGCGGAAGCTCTGCTCACCAATATTAGCCTTGATGACGCGAAGACAGTTGGCCCATACAGTTCGGCAATCCTTCAGCATCAATTAGTTAAGACAAAAGCAACAAGTGCTTAGCGGGCGGACAATAGGGTCAGAAACGGTCCTTTTCAGAGCCGTTTTTTCTAGGGGGAGACAAAAATGTGGAAAAGTCAGGACACAAAAAAACGCTGTTTTTCTTGCTTTTCTCACGCCACCGTCACAGGCACTACGGCTGAGTTGGCTACGGCCAGGCGTTTGGCCCCGTGCTCGAAGCTATAGTCGAGGCGGCCGAGGTGGATGCCCGACCAGCCCACCTGATTAATCAGGGTTTGGTGGCCACCGGAACCCAGGATTACGTCAGGCTTCTCCAAAAAGGTATGGGTGTGCCCGCCCAAAATCAGGTCGATGCCGGGCACCTGGGCCGCCAGCTTGTGGTCGTCGATTTTGGCGCTTTCGTACTTGTAGCCCAGGTGGGAAAGGCAGATAACCATGTCGCACCGCTCGGCGCCGCGCAGCGTAGCTACCATGGTCTGCGACACGGCCACGGGGTCGAGGTACTTGGTGCCACCGATGTTGCGGTCCGAAATCAGGCCCTGCATTTCGATGCCGATACCGAATACGCCGATGCGCATTCCGGCCTTTTCGAACACTTTGTAGGGCTTGAACTGCCCAGCCAGAATAGTCTGAGAAAAGTCGTAGTTGGCAATCAGGAAGGGA
Source organism: Hymenobacter cellulosivorans (assembly GCF_022919135.1). Lineage (NCBI taxonomy): Bacteria > Pseudomonadati > Bacteroidota > Cytophagia > Cytophagales > Hymenobacteraceae > Hymenobacter > Hymenobacter cellulosivorans. The sequence goes on from NZ_CP095049.1 coordinate 5,793,822, forward strand.
AAACCGGCGTTGGGCAACTGCTTTTTCAACCCTTCCAGGCCGTTGTCAAAGTCGTGGTTGCCCAGGGTGCTAGCGTCGTAGGCCATCTGGGTCATGAGCTTGTACTCCAGCTCCCCGTTGAAGAAGTTGAAGTAAGGCGTGCCCTGCCAGATGTCGCCCGAGTCGAGCAGCAGTACGTTGGGCTCCTGCTTGCGAATCTGCTCAATCAGGGTAGCACGCCGGGCCATGCCCCCCATACCGGCCCACTGCGCACTGCCTTCCGGAAACGGCTCGATGCGCGAATGCATGTCGTTGGTGTGCAGAATGGTCAGGCGCACGTTTTTGGTATCGCGGCCTACCGCGGGCAAACTCAGGCCCATCAGGCCCAGGCCCGCAGCCCCCAACGACGTATGCTTGAGAAAATCGCGACGATTCATGGTGTTAATGTGCTAGTTGTTAATGTGCTGCTGTGCTAACGTGGTTTGAATGTGAGAAATGTAAAAATGAGCTGGTGTCACCCTTTTAATGAGTATCGTGGGTGGTTTACGAACCTCCCATCAGCACATTTTCACATGGGCACATTAGCCTCACATTACTTTCACTCTGCCTTCGACTTTGGCTTCTACTGGTTTGCCGGCTTTAGTCAGGCTGCGGATATGGTCGACGATGGCCGTGCGCAGGAGCACACCGGTGCTGCGGGGCTTGATGGCTTTGAAGAACACCATCTGGTCGCCGCCGCCAGCCAAATAATCGGAAATGGCAATGGTGTAGGTGCGAGTCGGGTCGAAGGGCTTGCCGCCGATAAGCACGTTGGTGGGCTTGCCGTCGGCCACGGTATACGTCACGTTCGACAGCGCCATCTTGATACGGGCGGCGTAGTTGAGCATTTCCTGCATTACGGGGCCAGGCGTGTCGAGCACGACCAACTCGTTTTCAAACGGCATCAGCTCGAAGATAGAGCCCATGGTAATGGGGCCGGCGGGCAGGGCCGCGCGCAGGCCGCCGTTGGTCATCACGCCCGCGTCGATGGGTTGGCCCAGGGCCTGACTGGCCCGCTCCCGCTGCACATCGGCCACCAGGTTAGCCAGCGGCGACTCTCCACCATTCTTGGTAATGGCCACCGGCGCCACGCCCAGCACTTCGGTCATCTGCTGGGTGACGCGCTGCTTGTAGGGCTCAATAGTGGCAGTAGCTTTGGGGTCTTCGGGCAGCGCTTTAGTGACGGGCTGGCCGGTGACGGGCGCCAGGGCGGGCGTGGCCTGGTAGGCGCCACGCTGGCAGCCGAAGGTAAGCGAGGCCGCCAGCAGAATGCTCAGAGCCGAGACGTTAGGGCGAGGAAAAGACATGCGGGTTGGAATATACGGAGGGCAAAGGTACGGCGGCGGCGCTTATTTGGTGAGGATAACGCCGAACATAACGGGGTAGTGCCAGCGGTTATAGTCAATTCTGGCAACGGCAAGAAAGCCGGGCAAGCGCCTCGGCATAGCATTGCGCACAGGGCAGCGGTTGTCGATTTGGTGCTGCAGGGTATCGTCGGAAAGCTGCATGAGGTAGCGGGAGTGGAAATCCGTTCGGACCTGGGCCCCAAATGAAATAGCGGCCAGCCACAGCTTCAGCCAGGCTAAAGACCTTGACATGAGCGCAAAAACCGGCAGATGCATACACCCTCAGGTATTGGAGTACTCCCAAGCTGGTAACGCTACGGCGAAAACAATGGCGGCCAATTCCGTTGCGTGGTGGCCGTTCTAAGCCCAATCCGGTATCTTTAACCCGTCCGATCCGCCAGCTCCTTTTTCTGGCAACATCACCCTTCCCATGGCCGATACTCCGCACGCTACGCCCGTTTCCTTTCCCGAATTTGCCCCCATCAGCACCGCGGCCTGGCAGCAGCGCATCAGCCGTGACCTGAAGGGCGCCGACCCGGCGACGCTGGAATGGCACACGCCGGACGGCTTGGTGGTGCAGCCTTTTTATCACCGCGAAGCCCTGGAGGCGCTGCCGGCCCCCGGAGTTATTACCAGCACCAGCACCGATTGGCTAAATGTGCCCACTTACGCCGTAGGCGCTGCCGACAAGGGCCACGCGGCCATCGACCGGGCTGCCGACGCTTTGCAGCGTGGGGCCGACGGGGCTTATTTTGAACTAACCGACGCGGCGGCTTTCGATGTAACCTACCTGCACGATAAGCTGCCCCTGGCCACTACCTACGTTGGCTATTCCATCCGGCTGGGCTCAGCCAGCTTTGTGGAACGCCTGTTGGCCACGGGCACGCCCACGCTACGCGGCTTCCTGCGCTTCGACCCCGTGACGGACCACGCGCCTGACTTGCCCCACCAGTTGGCTGAGCTGCGCACGGTACTGGGACTCACCCAACACATGCCTGACTTTCGAGCTCTGACGCTCAACGGAGCCTTCTTTGCCAACCGTGGTGGTACTGTTACCCAGCAAATCGGGTTTGTGCTGGCCGCCGCTGCTACGTATCTGGAGCAGCTGCCATCGGCCGACGTGACGGCGGCGCAAGTAGCGGCAGCCCTACAGGTGCAGGTGGCCCTGAATCCGAATTACTTCTTTGAAATAGCGAAGTTGCGGGCCCTACGACGCCTGTGGGCCACGCTGCTGCACGCCTTTGAGCTGCCAGCCGACCTGGCTCCGGCCCTACCCATTTTCGCCGTTACTTCCACTTGGTCGCAGACCACGCTGGACCCGCACACCAATCTGCTGCGCGTCACGACCGAAACCATGGCCGCCGTACTGGGTGGCGCTACGGCCGTCAGTGTGGCGCCGTTTGACCGGCTGTACCAGGGACCCAATGAGTTTTCGAGTCGTTTGGCCCGCAACCTGCCCGTAATTCTGCGTGAAGAAGCCGGCCTGAACCGCGTGGCCGACCCGGCCGCCGGCTCGTATTATCTGGAAACGATTACCGACCAACTGGCCCGGGAGGCCTGGGCGTTGTTTCAGCGGGTAGAAGCTGCCGGTGGGCTACCTAGCGCCCTGGGCATGGTGCTGCAGGAGCTGCACTTGGTGGCCCAAAGCCAATTTCAGCGCATTGCCTCCGGGGAGCAGGTTATTGTGGGTACCAACCGGTTTCAGAACCCTCAGGAGCAGTTCGACTACAACCCCAAGCGCCTGCTGCGCAGCAAAGATTTCGACTCGACCCGGGCCGCGTATCCGTCGGAAGTGCTGCGGCTGGCTACGGCCCTGCACTTCCAGCGCCGGGAGAAAAAGCGCCGCCGCGCGGCCGTAGTGCTGCTGGGCACCCACACCAATCAGCACATTCTGGAGTCGTTTCTGCGCCTGCTGCCGCAGCAGGAACGGCTGGCATTGAAGGCCAGCCACCCCGAAGGCACGCTCTCGGTACTGTTCTCGACGCCCGAAGCCGCCACGCTCATGTACGCCACCCCCGACCAGTTTGGCCACTTTGCCCGGGTGGTATGCCGGGTGCCCGTAGATGAGCCCGACTTTATCCCTCCCACCCTGCTCACCGCCGATCTGGACACCATGCAGGAAGCCGTGTCGCTGTTTGGGTTCAAGGAGTTCAACGTGGAGGGTTATAGTACCGAAGACGTTTTGGCCCGCTTGCAGGGCCGGCGCTAAACCCAAAAGGTCCGGTAGCAAGCTTGCTACCGGACCTTTTGGTAGGGACGAGGCCGGGTTACTTTGTGAAGATGTACTCCAGCACCACCACGGCGCTGCGTACCGAAGAGCCAGAAGTATAGGTTGAGGGGCCAAAAACATTCTCGGCCCGAATTCCCAGGCCAATCTGCTGCCCGTTGGGCAGGTGCATTTCTGCACCTAGCCCACCACCTATGCCAAAGTTAAAGTTGTTGTACTCACCCAGTAAGGGACTGACAACAGGCAGCTGGGTGGAGCCCGAGCTTAGCGTATAGACCTTTTCGTCCTTGCCTACATGCAGCAAGAAACGGACAGAAGGGCCGACCTCGGCATAGGGGCGCACCACGCCGTGCCCGACCGAGTAGCGCACCATTGCTGGCACTACCAGATAATTAAGCTGCAGCTCCGTTGACTGCTTGCTGGCTATTGTCGGGAAGAAATTATGATCAGAAGTGAACGTACGGCTCCGTTCATAGATCAGACCCGAGTGAATAGTAAACGGGGCTCCTTTGAAACCAGGCGTAAACACGGCTGCCAAGCCGGCGGAGATATAAGCATTGCCGCCATACTTCCAGTGTACTTCATCTTCTCCGGTGTTTTTTCCCAGTATTAACTGGTTAACCACTGACACTCCACCTACGACGCCCAGGGCGAGGTTGCCGTGCTGGGAATTGGCTTTAATGGCTGCTCCAGGCGCCACACAAGCATTGTACTTGAGCACAATCTTCCCCAGTTCATTGACCCCGAACCCAACATATTTGGCCTTGCGGGCTTGCTCCGGACAGCTCTGAAACGCCTTGGCTAGCGTGTCTTGGTAGAGGCGCTGAGTAACTACAAACTGCTGCTCTCCCCGTCGCACCGTGTTCGTGCGCTGAATTAGCTCGACCATTTTGCCGGGTCGGTAGCCACTAATAAAGAACCGAGGCTTACCCTCGTAGCTCAGCGCATACAAAGTCAGCGGGCCCCGAGTAACCACCTCTAAGTAACGGGGCACCAGCACCGTGGCTGTATCTGCGGAGCGAGGCACCAGCTGGTTTTCATAGGTTAAAAACGGGGAGCCGTACCCCCGTAGCTCTCCAACCTTATAGGTTTTTGTTTCGGTTTGGCCGGTGGCTTTAAACTCGCACTGCAGAGCATTGCGCTGGGCCCGACCCAACACGATAGTGCCCCGTACCGTGTCGCCGACTAGGGGTACGATGTAGCCTTTCTGCGGGCCGCCTTGGGCCTGAACAGCATGCGGAGTAAGTACTGGGGCTGCTGCTAACAACAAGAAAGTACACGTATATTGAGAAAGTAGGGTTTTTATCATTCAATTATTGAATAATATGTGAGTAATACCAATAGTCAAATATAGAATAAATTCCTGTGGTTGCTAATAGGATTGGAAATATTCTTTCCGTCTAAACCCAGTATCTTTCCTGCCACATTTCGCTTCCGACCACCCGGCTTACCGCTTGCCCCGATGAAACCCGACTTCGCCCACATTCCTTATAACGCCGCTCCCCTGCCCCCGTTGGCTTCCGCTACGGAAGGCACTCCTACGCCCGAGGGTATCACGGTGAAAAGTCACTACGCGGCCGAGGATGTGGCCGGCCTCGACCACCTGGGTTTCGGGGCGGGCACGGCGCCTTATCTGCGCGGCCCCTATGCCACGATGTACGTGCAGAACCCCTGGACCATCCGGCAGTACGCGGGCTTCAGCACGGCCGAGGAATCCAACGCTTTCTACCGCCGCAACCTGGCCGGGGGCCAAAAGGGCCTGTCGGTAGCCTTTGACCTGGCTACCCACCGGGGCTACGACTCCGACCACCCCCGCGTGGAAGGCGATGTGGGCAAGGCCGGCGTGGCCATCGACTCGGTGGAGGACATGAAGATCTTGTTCGACCAGATTCCGCTGGACCAGATGTCGGTGTCGATGACCATGAACGGGGCGGTACTGCCGATTATGGCCTTTTACATTACCGCCGCTGAGGAGCAGGGCGTAACGCCCGACAAGCTGGCGGGCACCATTCAGAACGACATTCTGAAGGAGTTCATGGTGCGCAACACCTATATCTATCCGCCCGAGCCGAGCATGCGCATCATTGCCGACATCTTCGCCTACACGGCGAAGTACATGCCCAAGTTCAACTCCATCAGTATCTCGGGCTACCACATGCAGGAAGCTGGGGCCACGGCCGATATTGAGCTGGCCTACACCCTGGCCGACGGCCTAGAGTACGTGCGCGCCGGCCTGGCCGTGGGCATGGACGTGGACCAGTTTGCGCCCCGCCTCTCCTTCTTCTGGGCCATCGGCATGAATCACTTCATGGAAATTGCCAAGCTGCGGGCCGGCCGCCTGCTGTGGGCCAAGCTCATGCAGCAGTTCAACCCCCAGAACCCCAAAAGCCTGGCCCTGCGCACCCACTGCCAGACCTCGGGCTACTCGCTTACCGAGCAGGACCCCTTCAACAACGTGGCCCGCACCGCCATCGAGGCCCTGGCCGCGGCCCTGGGCGGCACCCAGAGCCTGCACACCAACGCCCTCGACGAGGCTATTGCCCTGCCCACCGACTTCTCGGCCCGCATTGCCCGCAACACCCAGCTCTACCTCCAGCACGAAACCGACATTACCCGCGTCGTAGACCCCTGGGGCGGCTCCTACTACGTGGAAAGCCTGACCCACGAGCTGGCCGACAAAGCCTGGGCCCTGATTCAGGAAGTGGAAAGCCTGGGCGGCATGGCCAAGGCCATTGAAACCGGTTTGCCCAAGATGCGCATCGAGGAAGCCTCGGCCCGCAAGCAGGCCCGCATCGACTCGGGCAAGGAAGTAGTGGTGGGCGTGAACAAGTACCGCCTCACCGACCGGCAGCTGGGCGAGGAGCAGCAGATCGACGTGCTTGACATCGATAACGCCGCCGTGCGCGAGTCCCAGATTGCCCGCCTCACCAAGATCAAAGCCGAGCGGGATAATGAGGCGGTAAAAGCTGCCCTGCAAGCCCTGACGGATGCGGCCCGCCAGGGAACTAACAACGAACAACCAACAACTAGCAACTTACTGGAGCTAGCCGTAAATGCCGCCCGGCTGCGCGCCACGCTGGGCGAGATTTCCGACGCCCTGGAAGCCGTGTACGGCCGCCACCAGGCCACTATCCGGGCTATTTCGGGCGTGTACTCGGCCGAGATGAACTACGACGAGGAGTTTGCCAAGGCCCGGGCCGCCGCCGATGCCTTTGCCGCCGCCGAGGGCCGCCGCCCCCGCATGATGGTCGCCAAAATGGGCCAGGACGGCCACGACCGGGGTTCCAAGATCATTGCCACCTCCTTTGCCGACGTAGGCTTCGACGTGGACATCGCGCCCCTGTTCCAAACACCCGCCGAAGTAGCCCGCCAGGCCACCGAAAACGACGTGCACGTAGTGGGCGTGAGCAGCCTCGCTGCCGGCCACAAAACCCTGATTCCCCAGCTGATTCAGGAGCTGCGGCAGCTCGGCCGCGAAGACATCCTCGTCATTGCCGGCGGCGTCATCCCCGCCCAGGACTACGACTTCCTCTACAATGCCGGCGTCGTCGGCGTCTATGGACCGGGAACGGTCATTGCCGTGGCGGCCCAGGAGATTCTGCGGAAGCTGGAGGAATAAAACAGAATACAAAAGCCGGGTCTTTCACCTGGCTTTTGTATTAAAGACAAGTTTAGCTATGTAAGGTCATGGATAAGGAGGTAGCCGCGCAACGTATTGTTCAGGAAATTCTAACCGAGTTTAGACTGAATAGTAAAGGCGAAAGTGAGGCCAAGATTTACACCTCTCAGGGTGAAATGCCTAAGGAGGAAATGCTTTATGCTTATATAAAAAGCCTAGACTTAGGATTCTCTCCCACAGAGGAAAGCAGCAAACAGCAAATATCCGTTGATATCAATATCCCTCAAGAATATATTGATACTGTATTCCTGGAAGAGATTCTATCAAGCACTGAAAGATTTATGGATGCTTGTGGCTTTGAATATAAAGCCGAGGAAAAGCCAGTCTATGGATCTTTTTTTCAGAGGCTATTTTTTTGGACGAAAAGTCCCAAAACACAGCAAGAAGTTCAAGAAGTATATGCTAAAGGCAAAGCTGCTTTAGAAGCTAACTACTTAGGAAAGCCAGTGGCAGAAGCCACCTCACAATTGTCAACTGCAGCGGCGCAACTGATAGCTGCCTGTCAGAATGTAGACGAAATTGTTCTTCGTACAGGAGCTATCATCTTAGTTAAAACAAAAAAACCGGGGATAGAACTGTCATGAGCGTAGAAACCGTCTCCCCTAAACTAATGACGTATTTGGATGAAAACCCAGGCTTGCTGAAAGACCCCAGACTAGTCTATCATTTTCTAGAACAGTTACCCCTTTCTCTAAAAAAGGTGACTAGTAATACAGTCCAAGAAAATGGGTAGAATGCCGCAGTAGTCAGATTTATCCCAGCAGCTGTAAGACTTAATGCTCTTGGTGTTTTAAAAAAGACTTACTCTATCGAGAGTAGTAATATTTACTCACACGAATACATCCATCGGGATCAGCAGCACTATCTCGCAGAATCATTTGGTGCGGAGTCAGTAGCCTTACATCCATTTTATTAGGATAACCAGATGGCTTTCCAAGGCTTTCCGGCTTGGCATAACCTATTTTAATCAGCTGAGGGTCAATAATACGCCGAATAACTAATTGATTGTTTGTCCAAGTGTAATCGTGTATTTCACGTACACTGCCTGAATACACCCAGCTTTTTTCGCCAATGGTAAGGAATGCTCCTGCTTTCATTGGTTCAGTACCACCGCTTATGAACTTATGGTTAGAATTATAAAAGTCGCCGCCCGTTGAGTCATAGTGCCATAAACCTATCAAATCTGAAGGTTGCGGCTTGATAATTTGCAGAGAAGACTCTTTTGACTCGCACGCCGCAATAAATAAGAAAATAGCGCAAGAGAAGCTCAAGTTCTGTAGTAACTGTGACGCATTCATAAAAACCTCTTTATCGAGTAATAACTGTGTAGGTAAAGCTAAACCAAAACTTCCTTGATGGAATACGGCTCTGGTTACGCAAACGACACATTGTCTTTGCCCCAGCCCGCCCACCAGCGGGCCGGTTTCATTTCTACCCTCGCCCCCGCCGCTTCGTACGCCACTCACGCTGCTTTGAAGCTGCTTCACACTGCTTAGAAGATCATTCACGGTCCTTAGAACGTGCTTCACGGGTCTTAGAAGGTCGTTCACACCGCTTAGAACGTGATTCACGCCTGTTAGAAGGTCGTTCACACCGCTTAGTAAGGCCTTTGCGCTGCTTAGAAGATCGTTCACGGCCCTTAGTAGATCATTCACGCTGCCGTGCAGAGGATTTGTACCGGCGTTGCTCCTGTTTGTCGTGGCAATAGGCCGCTACATACCGTGTTGGCTTATAGACTATTGACGACGCGTCAGGCTTTATTTACTATTACGTGCAGTATCCATTTTCACTATTCTAATCATATGAGCAAGAAGAAGCCCGAGGTGCGGCAGTACCTCAGCACCGACAGCAAAATGCGCCAGGATATGCGCACCATGCACGGGCATTATCTTACCGATCTGGCGGCCTTCACCGCCTTCAATCCCACCTTTACCGCCGCCTTCGGGCAGCAGTGGCTCGCGGCCCTGGAAGCGGCCGAGCAAGCCACCTCCGGCACCACCCTGCGCGGCGACCTGAAAGAAGACACCCAGACCGTGGAAAGCCTCATGGAACAGGCCCGAACCCAGGTGCAGGCCCTGTTTTACTACGTGGAGCAGGCCTTTCCCAAGAACCCCGGCCGCCTCGACCAGTACGGCAAAAAGCAATACACCCAGGCCCGGCAAAAGCACGACAAGATGCGGGCCCTGCTGCCCACCGCCCTCAGCGCCGCCACCCGCGACCTGACCGAGCTGAGCAAGCACGGTTTCACGGCCGCCAAGCTCGAAGCCCTGGAACAGCTCACCAAAGACCTCGACCGCGCCGACACGGCCCAGGAAATCCGCAAGGGCGCGAATACGGAAGGCTCGAACGACTACGTGCGCCTGCAAAACCACGCCTACAGCTTCGGCCAGCAGCTCAGCAAAGCCGCCAAACGCGCCTTCGAGTCCGACCCACTCAAGCAGAAGCGCTACCGCCTGGCCGAAGCCGAGGTAGCAGTCGGCAGCGCCGGCCCCAAGCCGGGTGTGACCGCCAAGTAGCCCGGCCATACTATCTACTATTTTCCCCGGCTTCTCTGGCTTTCTTTTCCCGTCTGCTTTTTTCGTCTGTCTTCCTGGGGCGCAGCCGAAGGACCTTCCTCCCATACCCCACTAAGGCCACTGCCAACGTGCTAAACGCCCACGGCTACTACGTCTACATCGTCACGAATCCGGCCAAGACCTCGGTCTACACCGGCGTGACGAATGATGTGCGCCGCCGGATGCAGGAGCACTTCGACAACCGGGGCAACCCGAGCACGTTTGCCGGGCGCTATTTCTGCTACAACCTAGTGTATGTGGAGTTTTGCGAGCACGTCGAGGGTGCTATTGCCCGGCAGAAGGAGATTAAAGGCTGGACGCGGGCGAAGAAGGATGCGCTGATTGCGGTGGCGAATCCGCAGTGGCTGACGCTGAATTATGCGGAGCTGTGAGCTTTTTGCGCGTTGAATGGGCCTTGTCACTTAGAGGAGGAAGGTCCTTCGCTGCGCTCAGGATGACAGACGAGGGAGGGACCTTTGTGATTCACTACCAAGGGCTTTTTTATATCAAAATAATCTTCTGTCATCCTGAGCGCAGCGAAGGACCTTCCTCGCCTACCCCACTAAGGCTACTGCCAACGTGAAAAAGCCCTTTACCAGCAGATGGTGAAGGGCTTTTGTACATTGATAACAGGGCTATACCGTCAGCCACTCGCCATCATTGGGCACGTGGGCTTGGGCGGTGAGGCCCTGCTGGGCCAGGTAGGCGCGGGTGGTAGCGCGGTCTTCGGCGCAGTGGTTCACGGCTTCCAGGTGTACGGCGTACACGGTGGCTTGCGGGGCGTGGCGGGCCACCTGGGCTACGTCGGCGGCGGTCATGACGATGGGGCCGCCTTGCAGGAACTGGGCGGCGCCGGCGTTGACGATGATAGAATTGGGGTGGTAGAGGTCGAGGGCCTGCTGCACTTCTTCGCACCAGATGGTGTCGCCGGCGATGTAGAGGCGCTGCCCCTGGGCTTCCACCACGAAGCCCGACACGGTGCCCATCATCTTGCCAATTTCGCCGGTGCCGTGCTGGCCGCCGGTGCGGAAGAAGCGGATGCCTTCCCAGTCGAGCTGGGTGTCGATGTGCCGCACCTGGGTAAAGCCTGCCGCTTGCAGGGTTTCCACGTCGGCGGGCTGGCAGAGGATGGGCAGGTCCTTGGGCAGCAGCTGTTGGGCTACCGTGTCCCAGTGGTCGAGGTGGGTATGGGTGAGCAGCACCGCGTCGAGGGAAGCCAGCAGGGCGGGCAGCTCAGTGGCGGCAAAGGGCAGGTCGGCGGTGGGGTTGCGCACGGCGTTGGCCGTCTGCGGTATCGGGTCGTACTGGGCGCGGGGCGCCAGCAGCGGGTCGACGAGCAGGGTTTTGCCGGCTACTTGGAGCAGCAGCGTGGCATTGCGAATTAATTGAACTTGCATGTGAAAAGCGGGTTAAGTTGCAGTTACGGGACCAGTCGGAACCAGCTTCTTCCGAACAAGTCAAAAGTACCCGGCCCCGGCCCGCCGCCCAAGAAGGTTACCTGCTGGTAACCTGTTCACCTTTTTGTTTCCTACTTCCTTTGCCAGCCATGCGCCATACCTACCACGACGTCGAATTTTGCGCCACCCGCGTGGCCCTGGGTATGCTGGCGGGCAAATGGAAGCCCATCCTCTTCTTCCACCTGTTTGCCGGCCCGCGGCGCTTTACCGAGCTGTGGCGCGACATCCCAAGGGTGTCGAAGAAAGTGCTGCTGGAGCAGCTGCGGCAGCTGGAAGCGGCGGGCCTGGTGGAGCGAACCGTGCACAACGGCTTCCCGCCCGAAGTCAGCTACCAGCTCTCGGCCAAGGGCGCTGAGCTGGGCCCCATTCTGCACCGCCTCGACCAGTGGGCCGTCAAGCACATCGAGGGAGTGGTGCAGATTTCGTAAGCGCCACGACCCTGCGCCGAACCAGCCCCGCGGCCAAATTTTCGGGCTACTTTTGCTCGCTCAACTACCCTTCTGCTCCCTATGCGCATCGACGAACTAGATCAGGAAGACGCCGACATTGATTGGTTTGCTGTGGACGGCCAGGGCCACATCCTGCACGTGGCCTCGGGAGGTGGCATCCTGCCCGAATCGGTGGCGGCGTCCCAGGAGGTGCTGCTGGAGCTGCACCAGTACTTCCTGACGTTGCCCAACGCTACCACGGCTGAGGCCGCTGAAGTGGAAGACGGGGCCGAGGAAGCAGGCGGCTACCAGAGTTTTGCCCGCTACGCCCAGCGTGGCCTATTTTCATTCGAGAAAACCCGCCTGCACGAGCGGGCCGACACGCGCTACCATCTGGTTGCCCGGCCCCTGCTGCCCCTTACCATACAACAGCTGCCCAAACGCCTGGCGCAGCTGCTGGCCCGCACCCAGCTGCCGGGCAGCGTGGCCATGCTGCGCACCCTCGACGCCGCAGCCCTGCTATAACCAGTCGACCCGCCTAGCTCCAACCCTTTTCAGGAGTTGCAGGTAGGCGGGCCGGGCCAGAGTTAGGTAAGGGTCGTCTTAGCGAACCAGCAGCGGGGCCGTAGCCATGGTGCCGTTGCCGAGCGTGGCGCGCAGCTGATAAACGCCGGGCGCAAGCCCGTCGAGGGCGACGGGGCAGGTGCCGGCTACGGCGGGCAGCACCTGCTCGCGCACGGGGCGGCCCAGCGCGTCGCTGAGCACGAGGTGGCCGCCACCAACAGGCAGCGTGAGGGTAGTCGTGCCTGTGGCCGGGTTGGGATACAAGGCCAGGCTGGTGCGCGCGGCGGCCGTACGGCTTAGGATGCTGCCAGCCGTGAGGCGGGCCAGAAAGACGTTGGTGCCGGTGTTGGGCGAGCTGATGGGGCCGAACGTCACGTTGCCGCCCACCGCGCCGGTTAGGAAGACGTTGCCGGCCGCGTCGGTTGCCACGTCGGAGCCGCTGCCGCCATCGTTGAAGGTGGGACCAGTTACGCTGCCGGCCCAGGCCACGCTGGCCTGCTGGTCGTAGCGCACCAGAAACAGGTTGTAGGCCCCAGAAGGTGCCGTCAGGGTCGTGGTACCGAAGCGGATGGACGACTGGAACGTACCCGTAACGTAGAGGCCACCCCGGTTATCGAAGGCTACGCCGCTGCCCATGAGGAAGGTCGGGCCGACGGGCTCTACGAACCGCTCCCACAGTAAAGTACCCTGGACATCGAAGCGCAGCAGGTACATACTGGACGCTTGCTGCTGGCTGATGCCCACGACGGCAATGTTACCGGCCGCATCGAGGGCCACGTCGGCCCCGGATTCGGCGCCGGCGCCACCGGCCGAGCGGGCCCATAGCGGGGTGCCCTGGGGGCTGTACTTCACCAGGTAGAGATTGTCGTTGGGCGTGGCGCCGGAGTTTAGCGTGAACGTGCCAAAGGTGCTGATGCCCCGTTGGGTACCCGTTACGAAGGCGTTGCCGGCCGCATCGACGCTGATGCCCCGTCCGTTGGCGCCGCCACTGTCGTTGCCGCCGTCCTGGCGCAGCCACTGCAAGGTGCCGGCCGCATCAAACTTGGCCAGGTAAGCACTCGACGCAAAGGCCCGGACAACGGTGGTCGAGCCAAAGTTCAGGCTGCCCCCGGAGAAGCCACCGGACAGGTAAACGTTGCCGGCGGCATCGGTGCCGGTGTTCACTTCCATTAGCACGCTGCCGGTTTGCATGCCACCGCGGCGAATCCAGAGCAGGGTGCCCTGGGGGTCGTACTTCACCAGGTAGGCATCGGTGACGTCGGCGGGTGCGGTCAGGGTGGTGGTACCAAACTGCAGCTGGTTGCTGAAGCTGCCACTGAGGTACACGTTGCCGGCGGCATCCACCGAGGTATAAGCCCGCTGGTTGGCCTGGCTGGAATTGCTGGTGCCCTGCCGAACCCAGGCCACCGAGCCATCGGGGTTAAACTTGGCCACAAATACGTTTACGGCATTGGCCACGGCGGAGCCAACCAGCGTGACACCCCCCAGCGTGAAGTCGCCGCGGAAATAGCCGCTGACAATCTGGCTGCCGTCGGGGGCCACGACTACCTTGGCTCCCTGGCTGCCCAGGCTAGGGCTGGCGCTCGGCGCTACGGCGCGCACCACGCTGCTCCAGGCTGGGGCTACCTGGGCCTGCACGGCCTGCGGGGCCAGGCTCAGCGCGGCGAGGGATGCTAGAAAAATGGAGGGAACAGTAGAAAAACGCATAGTCGCGAAGCTAGAGGTACAAAGAGGGCTGTAAAGGTAAGGGTCCGCGCAGGGCTTTTTCGTTGCATCAGGCTACCCCTTTTTCCTTGTGGGTGGGAGCAGACGGAATCAATCCGGCCACGCCGGGCCGGTTCTGCGTACGGGAGTCTACTAGTTACTTCTTTTCGAACCACTCGCAATGGAACCCAACCCTATTATTCCGGCCGGCGTGTTTGCCCGTATCGAGCACCAAGGCCAGCACCTGACCGTAGTCAAAATACAGGAAGCCTACCCGGGCGATGTTGCGCACTTGCAGCAGGAGCTCAGCTCGGCCCTGCAGCTCGGTCCCGAGGCAGCGCTGCTGGTGCTGCCCATCGAAGGCCCACCCATCATCAGCCAAGGCCGGGCCGAGCAGCTCTACAACGACTACCTCTCTACTAACACTGCCGCCGTGGCCGAGCAAACCTGGCAGCCTATCTGGGACTAGCAGGGCCACATTATTTTACTGTTACGTATTTCCTTCTTCCACACTCCTAAAAAGGCCTGGCTGCTTAGCTAGGCCTTTTTTTAGCGCCAGCAACCAGCACCAGCAGCCAAGCAACCTTTGGGGGCGCATTAGGCTCCCACCAGCACCACCGAATGGTGGTACCTTGCCCCACTTTCCTTTTTCACTTATTCTTTTTATGCGCCTTATTACTCTTCTTACCGGGCTATTCCTCAGCGCCGCTTTCGAATCGGCAGCCCAAACGTCGTGGTCTGCTTCGCCCGCCGGCCCGGCCCGTCACCATACGTACCCGCAGCCTGGCCAGCCCGCTGCCCCGGCAGTAGCCCGCCGCCCGACCAGCGCCTCGAAGGCAGGCCGGGCCGTGCACCACACCTGGGACTCAAGCTCCAACAGCTGGACCAAGGCTACCGTAGAAACCTACGGCTACGACACCCAGGGCCACCTGACCCAGGAAACAGTGGCTGACTCCGCCACCCAGACTCCCCTGTACCGCAGCCTTTACAGCTATGACGCCCAGGGCCTGAACACCGAGGAAGTGTACCAGAGCTGGAGCGGCACCGGCTGGGTTAATACCGGCCGCTTCGCGGCTACTTACGACGCCTACGGCAATATCACCGAGCGTCTGTACCAGGACTGGCTCGGCTCGGCCTGGGCTACCAACGACGGACACCGCTACCTGCTGACGTATAACTCGGCGGGCGTGCTCCTTACTGAAGTGGTGCAGGACTTCGACACGGGAAATTTTGTCAACTCCCAGAAGCTGACGTACACCGTATCGGCTACGACCAATGAGTGGACCTCGATGGTACGGCAGGACTGGGAGCAAGGCGCGTGGCAGGATGCAGCCCGCTACACCTACACTTGGTACGACTGGAGCAAGCGCCTGTACGCTACGCTCCTTGTGGAGTATAAGTCACAGAGCCAATGGGAGCCAGAGGCACGCTACACCTACGTATTCGGAGCCAATGGCAGCTTCGTCGCAACGGGCGAAGAGGCGCTTGCGTCGGGGAACTGGCAGAACTCCGTCCGCGAAAAGCACACTTTCGACGCCCAGGGCAACAACACGGAATACCTCTCCGAGGAGTGGCGCAACAATGCCTGGAGCCTGGAATATGGCCAACGTTCGATGCTGCGCTACGCGGCCACGGGCGAAGTGCTGCGCCTGCTAACGCAGGTATATGAGCCCAGCCGCGCCACTACCTACGTCAACTCCAACCTGTACACCTACTCGGCCTTCGTGCTACTGAGCAATAAGCGCCAAACGGCTAAGGCCCTAGTTGCCGAGGCTTACCCCAACCCCACCACCGGCTCGGTGACGCTACGCTGGGACGGAGCGGCCCGCACCGCGGCCGTGCTCAACCCAATGGGCCAGACGGTGCGCACCGTACAGCTGCCCGCTAGCACCACGACCCACACCTTCGATATGAGTGCGCTGCCCGCCGGCGTTTACTCGATTCGTCTGCAAACTGCGGCCGGTACCGCCACCCAGCGCCTGGTTAAGCAATAAGCAACCTCGGTCTTGGTCAGCAGCCTTTTGGTCCGACTACTTCCTTAGCAACAAAAGAGCCCGGCTGTGTAGCCGGGCTCTTTTCTTACCATCAACCTTGCGAGCCGTGACTAGCGGACCGTGAGGGCCGCCTGGGCTACTTCGCCGGTGGTGAGCGTGGCGCGCACCTGGTATAGCCCCGGCGTGAGACCTGCTACCGATAATAACTGAGGCTGGGTAGTGGCAGCAAAGGTTTGCTCGCGCACCTGTCGGCCCAGGGCATCGGTTATCGTTACCTGCGCGCCGGCGGGCAGCACTAGTTGCGTGTATGCAGAAGCGGGATTAGGGTATAAGGCTAGCGCAGCGCCGACGAAGCGGGCAGTACTCAGAGGCACACCAGCTGTAAGTCGGGCCACGTACGGAACCATAGGACTCCCATTGAACGTGCCTTGCCGGACGGAGGTAATGCCTCCAAAGCTAACGGTACCGCCCACGGCTCCGGTCACGAAAATATTGCCAGCAGCGTCTGTGGCGACATCCGAGCTATTGCTGGCAGCATCCTCAGCAGGGCCCCCTACCTGGTCGGCCCACAGCACGTTACCGGCCGCATCAAACTGCGCCAAAAACAAGTTCGTACTATTGCGGCCGGTGCTCAGAGTGGTAGGGCCCACTACAAGCCCCTTTTTGAAAGTACCCGTCACGAAGAGGTGGCCCCGGCTATTAAAAGCCACGGCCTGGCCTACCCCCGTGCCGGTAGCGACAGGAACCATTTTTCGCTCCCAGAGCCGGTTGCCTTGCCCATCGAAGCGCGCGAGGTAGGCACTCTCATTGTCGGTGGCACCACTAATGGCTATTTGGCCATCACCGGTCACGGCAATACCACGGCCTGCGTCGACGAAGAGGCCTCCCGCTTGCTTAGCCCACAGTACAGTGCCTTGGGGGCTGTATTTGACGACGAAAATATCCTGGGCCATGAAGCTTGCTCCTTCAAGCGGAGTTAGCGTAACGCTCCCGAAAGTACTATGGCTAAAGAAGTCGCCGACCATAACCGTGTTGCCTGCCGCATCGGTACCAAGGTCCCACACGTACGCTCCACCCCGGTTATTGCCTCCATCCTGGCGTAGCCACTGCAAGGTGCCCGCCGAGTTGAATTTGGCCAGGAACACAGCTTGGTCAGGGCTGGAAATCTTGGTAGTCGAGCCAAAGCTCAGGTCGGTGCCGCTGTAAGTTCCCGTCACCAGGACATTGCCACTGGCATCAACGGCAGTGGCAATATTGCCCAAAACTCCTCCGGTAGTTAGCCCTCCGGTGCGCGACCACAGCAAGTTGCCCTGGGCATCATACTTACGCACGAATACTTCCGACAATGCGGCGGGCGCCGACGTGAGGGCTGTAGTGCCAAACCCAAGCCGCCCCCGGAAGTTGCCGCTGAAGAAGCTGTTGCCCGCCGCATCAACACTGACATGGGTACGCTGGTCGTCCTGGCTGGAGCTGCTGCTTCCCTGCTGGCTCCAGGCTAGAGTGCCGTCGGGATTGAGGCGGACCAGAAACATCTGGACGCCCTGGCTGCCACCAGGCGTGGAGAGGGTGACGCCGCCAATAGTGAGGTGCCCCACAAAGGTGCCACTGGCCAGCGGGTTACCATCGGGAGCCACGGCAACTCGTTGGGTCTGCCCGATACTGCTTGAGTTAAGGGGGTAGGCCCGCAGCAAAGCATTCCAGGTTGGAGCCACTTGGGCCTGGGCAGGTAGAGCAGCCAGGCCCAGGATAGCCAAGGCTATGCGGGACGAAGAGAACAACGGAAACATAACCGCGGCAAGTAACAAGGTGAACCACAAAGGTGGTACAATATATTGCATCCCCCTAGCCACAAACCCGGCAGAAAACGGCTAGCGGATTTCACTAGTCACCCTTTCTTTTCCTCCTCACTGCCACCAAACGGCTTGCTTCCGGGCTCAGCTCACCTAGTTTTAGGCTCCAAACCGAACCCGTATGCTTACTTATTCGCAGTTGCAACTGCTGGGACACGCCAGCTTCCGCATCACCACGCCCGAGGGCCGTATCATTCTGCTCGACCCGTGGCTGACTGGCAACCCCTACGTGCCGGCCGAGCTGCGGGCACCCGAGCGCGCCGACCTGGTGCTCATCACCCACGGCCACGACGACCATTTCGACCCCGAGCTGCCGGCGCTGCTGGCCCGCACCGGGGCCCGGATCGTCGCGCCGGCGCCGGTGCGCTTCTACCTCTATGAGCAGGGAGTGCCCGCCGAGCAGTTTGAGCCCATGAACGTGGGCGGCGGCATTAGCCTGCTGGATGTACGCCTGACGATGACCGTGGCTCACCACGCGGCTCACGTCGATTTGCCGGGTAACAAAACCGGCTTTCAGCACGAGGCTGTGGGCTACATCCTGGCCTTGTCGGACAATACGGTAATCTACGCCGCCGGCGACACGGCCCTGTTCGGCGACATGGGCCTCTTGGCCGAGCTTTACCAGCCCACGGTGGCCCTGCTGCCCATCGGCGACCGGTACACGATGGGTCCGCGGGAGGCAGCGGTGGCAGCCCGGCTACTGCAGGTGCGCCACGTGGTGCCTTTTCACTACGGCACCTTTGCTTCGCTGGTCGGCACGCCCGAGCAGTTGCAGCAGCACCTAAAGCCCACCGATGCCGTGACCATTCACGCGCTGCAAGCCGGACAAACGCTGGACGTGGGTCGGTTGTAGCTGAATTAGCGCAAGAGTAATTATACCTAAGGGCTGGGTACGCAGAAGAGCCCTGGACCAGACCTGGAATATAGAAGAGCCACCTACGGGCAACGAAGCTCAAGCAAAAATTCTTTTCTATTGAACAATACCAATTATTAATAAGATTTAATAACTTCCATTTTAAGAACAAGCCGTTGGATCGTAGTACCAAGCTCCGGGAAGTTAAAATCGGAAGGTTGGTCGACAGGTAGCAAGAGCCGTGTTACCTGCAATTGAGTAGAGAGCAGATTGTTAACGCTTTATCAGATAATTCACCCGCTACTGGAGCGGGTATGCACCTTATTTTGGGTTAGCGCCGGGCAGCCCTATCCTTTTCTGCCACATACCTTCTAGCCGGACCACCAGTGGGTTTTCGCCCCCGGTCCCTTCCCTTTCTTCAGCCAAGTCTGCGGGCGGCCGGTTGCGGCCCTGCTTTCCGCTTTGCCTTTACCCTTTCATTTCCTACCCATTTCTCTCATTTCCCATCCGCTTCGCGCTGCTATGAAACAACTCTTTCTCGCCCTCACCTTTTTCCTGCTGACTGCCCCCGCTGGCCTTGCCCAAACTCCAACCTGGAGCTGGCTGCGTACCGTGGAAGGCGTCAATTCCGTGGTTGACCTAGCTGGTTCCTCTACCAGCCAGATCTACGTAACTGGCTTGTTTGACAACCGGCTGCAGCTCGGCAACCGCCTGCTGACCAGCCCCGGCCGCTGCCTTTATGTTGCCCGCCTCAACCCCAACGGCCAGGTAACGCAAACCACCCAGCTCAACGTCAGCGACGATGTGCTGCCCACCAGCCTGGCCGTTGACCGCAGCGGCAACTGCTTCGTAACGGGCTCTTTCCGGGGTACGCTCAGCTACGGTCGCAACAGTCAACTCACGTCGCAAAGCCCGGATACCGACGACGTGCTGCTACTCAAAATCAACCCGGCAGGTGCGGTAAGCTGGGTGCAGCAGGTCAGTGGTACGGCTCCCGACCGAAATACCGTCCCGAGCCGGGGCTGGTCGGTGGCCGTGGACCAGGGCGGCAACAGCTTCGTGACGGGCTCCGTGAGTGGAACTACCGTGCGCTTTGGCAACCGCAGCTTCAGCAACCGGCAGAATAAGGCATTTCTGGCCAGCTACAGCCCCCAGGGCACGGTGCGCTGGGCCAAAGTATGGGACGCCCCCGCCGATACCTACGCCCCCAGCACGGGCCGGGCTACCGCCGTCGATGGGGCTGGCAACTGCTACGTCAGCGGCAGTTTTTTCTCCACACTCACCGTCGACGGCACCACGCTGCAACCCGCCAACTCGGACAGCAACCTGTTTTTGCTACGCTTCGATGCGGCCCAAGGGCAGCTGCGGTGGGCCCTGGCCCCGGCCGGCTCCGGGGACGGGCGCAGCCTGGGCACCGATGCCGCCGGCAAAGTGTACCTGGCCGACAGCTTTAGTGGCAGCACCACCTTCGGAGCCACCACCCTGACCAGCACCGGCAGCGCCGACATTTTCGTTACGCGCTATACCCGGCAGGGCCAGGTAGAGTGGGCTACGGCTCTGGGCGGCCCCAACTACGACTTCCCAACCGATATTGCCGTCGACAAGGCGGCAGGCCGGGCCTACCTGACCGGCTCCCAAGCCAACGGACAGGCGTTTATTACCCAGCTGCAAGCCAATGGGCAAGTGGCGCGCACCACGCTCGTTGGCGGCCCCGGCAGCAGCACCGGCAGCAGCCTGGTTCTGGACGAGCGCAACACGGTATACACGGCCGGCATTGCCACCGGTAGTTGTCAGTTTGGGCCCTACACAACTAACAATCCGGCCACGGCCTGCTACCTGGCCCGCCTCGACAATGCCGACGGTCGGCCTTCCTGCCAGGTCAGCTCACCTACCGCGCTGGTGACGAGCGTATTCCCCAATCCGGTGCAAGGCCGCTTTACGCTCCGCATTCAGGCTCCGGCCGCCGACCAAAACTGGAAAGCCACGCTGCTGAACCCGTTCGGGCGCATCGTGGCCCAACAAACCCTGCGCAGCACGGCTGGCACCACCACCGACGCGACATTCGATACTGCCGGCCTGCCCAGCGGCCTGTACGTGCTCAACCTGGAGCACAACCAGCAGGTTACGACCCAGCTCGTGACCGTGCGCTAACGGGCTACTAGCCGGCCCAGGTTGGAGCCGTGCGGCGAGTTGCCGACTCCGCCGCACGGCTTCTGATTTTTGGGCTGAAGCCGTAATACTTCTGCCCGAGCGGGTTGCGCGGCAAAGACAAAACCGGTTCTGGCTGGTTAAGGAGGGAATTTAGCCTGCTACTTTTCTTCTGACATGGATTTACAACTCACCAATAAACTGGCGCTGGTTACCGGCTCCACGGCCGGCATCGGGCTGGCAATTGCGCAGCGGCTGGCCGCCGAGGGCGCCGAAGTCATCCTGACTGGGCGCACCACAGCCCGTATCGAGGAGGCCCGGGCCGCTATTCTGGCCGCTACGCCTCAGGCCCGGGTGCGGGGCGTCGCCGTCGACTTTGGCAAGGCCGAAGAAATCCAGAACCTGCTGCGGGAAGTGCCCACGGTGGATATCCTGGTCAACAACGTAGGCATTTTCGAGCCCCGGCCCTTCGCCAACATCACCGACGAGGAATGGCTACGCTTTTTCGAGGTCAACGTGCTGAGCGGCGTACGGCTTTCCCGCCAGTATTTCCCCTTGATGCTGGCCCAGAACTGGGGCCGGATTCTGTTCATTTCCAGCGAATCAGGCCTGCAGATTCCAGAGGAAATGATTCACTACGGTACCACCAAAACGGCGCAACTGGGTGTGGCCCGCGGCCTGGCCGAGCTAACCAAAGGCACCAACGTCACCGTCAACTCGGTACTGCCCGGCCCCACGGCTTCGGAAGGCGTGCAGGAGTTTCTGGCCAAGCTCTCGGCCGCGGGCAAAACCAAGGAGGAAGCAGAGCACGACTTTTTCCAGAATGCCCGCCCATCGTCGTTGCTGCAACGTTTTGCTACCCCCGACGAAGTTGCTACGATGGTGGCCTATTTGGCCAGCCCCCTGGCCGCCGCTACCAACGGCGCCTCCGTGCGGGTCGACGGCGGCGTGATTCGCAGCATTGCCTAACTGTGGAGCTCGTTACTACATAAAAAAGGCCTCCCAGCAACAGGAGGCCTTTTTTATGGGACTGGCCATCCTGCACTTCTTCTAAAACCAGATCAGCACGACCAGGGCTACTACGGCCAGCAAAAAGCCCACCACTGCCGTATTGACGCGCATTTCGGGGGAGCGGCCCGGCAGCACACCCAGCGTGGCTACTACCAGCAGCACCCCAAGCAGCGGGCTAAACGAGCCGTAGATATTGCCGCCCGAGGCTTTAAAAATGGCAGGCTCGCCCGGTGCGGTGGGCGGAGCGCTGATGCGGCGCACTACCCCCAGCAGTGGCGTTTGGCTGACTGTTACCCGCATACCCTTCCGGACGCGGTGGCCGTAGCGGCTGGGCACCCGGAACGCGGTGCGGGGCGTAGTTACGTCGTAGGCCATCTGCGGGTCGGAAGCCGCCGCCGATACCGACACAATCTGGCGGATCAGCACCGTTTCGCCGGCAAACTCTTGCCCGGGTAATGCCCAGTCGAGGGCCAGCAGCAAGCAGAAGGCCACCAGAGCTGCGTTGAGCCAGCGGGCCGCGGGGGCGTAGCGCGCCATCAGCTGGGCCATGGGGTCGGGCGGCAGCTCGGGCAGGGGCTCCTGGGCCAGCAGCACGTTGTAAGCGAGGCGCCGGCCCGGGTGGGCCAGAATTTCGTAGCCGGTATGCACCTCCCGCAGCCGGGCCTGCATGGCCGGGTCGGCGGTGCGGCGGCTCAGGCGGTTTTTCTGGCGCTGGTAGGCTTGCTCAATTTCGGCCGCCGAAGCGGTAACGTCCACTCCCAGAAGGCGGTAATAATCCTGCATACCTGGATTCGTTCAAGAAAAGCCTTAAAATAACGAACCCCACCGGATGGCGCTATAGCCCAGCCATTTAATTTCTGGTGCCCCGAACAGCTTTCCGCCTTCTGCTAGCGGAATAGCGCCAGTAGGCCGCCGCGGTGACGAACCGGCCCCTGATACTGCTTGTAGACGGGCCGGTGCACGTAGCGGCGGCCCCGCTGCCGGGCGCGCTGGTAAGGCGTATCGGCCAGGGCGCTCAGCGACATACACAGCAGCAGCAACACGGCTACGAAAGAAGAAATCCGGCGGAACACAGAAGTGCGCATAGCAAAAGGCGGTAGAGAACGAGAGGAGAACGGATGTAGCGCTGACTGCCAGCGCCTTATTACTCTCCAAAGAGACACCTATTAGAGTTCTATTGCCGAGCTTTTAGCTGAGCGGCTTCTTTTCATCTGCCAAGGTCTATATTCTCTATCTGGTGCAATCTGCTAGCTCCGGTAAAGGCCCGTAAATGGAAGGAACAGAATAAAAATTGGGGCTGATAATACCACTTTCAAACTATGTCGTATATTTACGTCATACTTCATAGCTTAACATGACTTACTCGAAAGCCGCCGACTTCACCGCCGACCAGCAGCAGCTGGCCCGTATGGCCAAAGCCTTGGCTCACCCGGCGCGGGTGGCTATTATTCAACTGTTGGCGGCCAAGCAAACCTGCATTTCCGGCGACATTGCCGCCGAGCTACCCTTGTCGCGCACTACCGTGTCGCAGCACCTGCAGGAGCTTAAGGCGCTGAACCTAATTCAGGGCGAAATCGACGGGCTGACCGTGTGCTACTGCCTCAACACGGAGCTACTCGGGCAAGTCCGGCAGCAGTTCGCGGCCTTTTTCGAGGTGGCTACGGCCAACCCGGCCTGCGGCCCGGCCGATGCCTGCGCCTGCTAGTCGGCTACTACTCCAGCACTTTCCCATCCTTCACTCCACTTCTTCAAGACTATGAAAATCTCCGAAATGAAGCAGCACCTGGCCGGGCTTGACGCCGTCAATTTCCGGTTGCCTAGCGGCGACTACCTGCCCTCTCACTTTCACGTGACGGAAGTAGGCCTGGTGAGCAAGCATTTTATTGACTGCGGCGGAACCGAGCGGCAGGAAACGGTGGCCAACTTCCAGCTCTGGGAAGCCGGCGACTACGACCACCGCCTGGCACCCCAGAAGTTTCTGCACATTCTGAACCTGTCGGAGAAAATTCTGGGCTCAGAAGACCTCGACATCGAGGTAGAGTACCAGCAGGCCACCATCGGCAAGTTTGGCCTGGCCTTCGACGGCAAGGATTTCATCCTGACTGCCAAGCAAACGGCCTGCCTGGCCCAGGATGCCTGCGGTATTCCGACCGAGTTGCAGGCCCTGCCCCAGCTACAGGTAGCTGGCTGCGCCCCGGGCGGCGGGTGCTGCTAGAACGAGCTGACCCGGTGGGGCGGTCCGCTAAAAGCCGCCCCACCGGGCTTATCAACCTTCCCTTACTCTGCTGCTCATGACCCTGGCTTTTTTCTCGGACGTACACGGCAATCTTCCGGCCCTGGAAGCCGTGCTGGCCGACCTCGACCAGCGCCGCCCCGATATGGTTTTCTGCCTCGGCGACCTGGTGGGCTACGCGCCCTGGCCCAACGAAGTGGTGAATGAAGTCCGCCGCCGCGGTATTCCCACCCTGGCCGGCAACTACGACCAGGGCATTGGTTTGGGCAGCGACAACTGCGGATGCGCCTACAAAACCGACGCCGAAAAGGCCCTGGGCGCGCAAAGCATTGCCTTTACCAACGCCGTAGTGGGCCCTACTGAGCGGCGCTACCTGTGCCACCTGCCCAAGCACATCCGCCTGGATTTCGACCAGGAGCCTTGCACGCTCAGTCTGCTGCTGGTACATGGCTCGCCGCGCAAAATCAATGAGTATCTGTTTGAGGACCGGCCCGAGAACAGCTTTTTGCGGGTTTTGGAGGATGCTTCGGCCGATATTCTGCTCTTTGGTCACACCCACAAGCCTTTTCACCGCACGTTTGCCTACCAGCACAAGGGTGAAACGCGGTACCGCCACGCCCTGAACATTGGCTCGGTGGGCAAGCCCAAGGACGGCGACCCGCGTGCGGCCTACCAACTGCTGCACCTCGACGAGCATACTTCCCTCACCGACCCGCACAATATCCGCTCGGAGCTGGTGCGCGTGGCCTACGACGTGGAAAAAGCCGCGCAAGCCGTGGAAAACTCTGCTTTACCTAACGAATATGCCGACATGCTGCGGCGAGCTTATTAGATTTCTTGTTCCAATCTGCCAACCGCTTCTCTCCTGCCATGACCCTTGTACCCTTTACCGCCGCTCACTGGCCCGAGGCCAAAGCTATTTATGAAGCTGGTCTGGCCACGGGCAACGCTACGTTTCAAACCGCGGCGCCGGGCTGGGACGAATGGGACCAGGGCCATCTGAATCACTGCCGTCTGGTAGCACTGGATGGTGCCGGGCGGGTGCTGGGCTGGGCGGCCCTGTCGCCGGTATCGGGGCGCTGCGTGTACGGCGGCGTGGGCGAAGTAAGCGTGTATATAGCCGCCGAAGCTCGGGGCAGGGCCTGGGTCGGCAGTTGCTGGCGGCCTTGATAGCCGAGTCAGAAGCCCAGGGCATGTGGACGCTGCAGGCGGGTATTTTCCCCGAAAATACGGCCAGCCTCCGCTTACACGAGGCGGCGGGCTTTCGGCTGGTAGGCCGCCGGGAGAAAATCGGGCAGTTGCGCGGCATCTGGCGCGACACGGTGCTGCTGGAGCGGCGCAGCCGCGTAGTCGGCGCTACCCCGGCCGCTGCTACCGATGCTATAAGTGCAGGCTGAGCCGCCACTGGCGAAGAGCAGGTCTGTGGATTCTCAGGGTTGGTTATACTGAGCAAAGTTGAAGCATGGCATACCGTGCTACCCGGCTTGGCCTGGATCGGGCAGCACGGTGGCCAGCCACTCAAACAGCACCTGATACACCTGAGCCCGCACGGCCGGGCGCGAAAGAACTAGGTCGTGGATGCCGCCCGGAATGGCCTGCACCGTTACGCGTGGGCCCAGCTGTGGGCTCAGCTCCCGGATATGGCGCACGTTGAGCACGCCGTCGGCCTGGAAATACTGCTCACTCCAGCCCGGTTGGGTCACGGTCTTATCGGAGTGCAAGACCAGGATGGGCTGCGGAACGCTCAAGCCCCGGGCCACGCGACGGTGCCCGGCATGAATGGCTCGCAACCAGCCCAGCTTCACGGGAAATACCTCTATCGGCTTCCAGGCCAGGTTATACTCCCACTCGCCCAGGTACTGCCGGTGCAGACTGCGCCCGTACTCGGTAGGCAGGTTGGCTGGCAACTGAATATCGGGGGCCACGCGCCCCAGCCGCGCCGCCAGCGGGACTCCTACGTTGCGGTTAAGCCAGTTTTGGTGCATGTCCAGAAACGGGCTGTTCAAAAACAGTGCGGCTAACTGGGTGCGGGGCGCTCTGTCGTGGGCGTAAAGGGCCGCAATCAGGCCGCCGGTGGAGTGGCCGCTAAGCACGACAGTGGTGCTGCCTTCGGCCCGCATAATGGCCAGCGCCGCGTCGAGGTCGGCGTAATATTCTGCCAAGTCGCGCACGTTGTTGGCCGTTTGGTGAGGCAGCCAGGAACGGCCGTATTTGCGCAAATCCAGTGCGTAGAAGCGGAAACCGTGGCGACGAAACTCCAAAGCCATGTCGCGCTGGAAGAAGTAGTCGGTAAAGCCGTGCACGTAGAGCACCGCCCGCGGACTCGGGACCTGCTCGCGCAGCCGCACCAGCGTGCAGACGACCGGACCTTCGTAGTCGGAAGCCTGGCTGATGCGGTGCTGTTCAAAATCGGGGCCCAGTACGTCGGGCTGGTACGGAAAAGAAGCCATACAAGAGAAGCAAGGTGAGCCAAGCTGCATACGCACCCGGCCCGAAAGCAGCGCAGCCAGTCTGGTTTTGCGTCGCTGCGGATGGTGGCGAAAGCCCGGAAAATTTCTTCTATATAGCATACTTTCTATAACTGGGCCGTCGTTCTTCCAGCCCAGCTTGCCCCGGCTTTATCCTATTCGGCCAGCTGGGCTCCTCCCCTATGCGAACCTTGCTTTTGGCGGCCTGCTTTCTGCTGCTGGCCGCGGCGTACCCGCCTAAATCGGCCCTGCGCGAGTACCAGCTCACCTATCCCCGCGTGCAACTGGCCTACGCCACTAAGTGGCCCCAACTGCAACTACTGCTGCGCAGCCGCAAAATTGACCCCACCCGACTGGAGGTATTCTTCCGGGTATTCAAATCGGGGCGGCGCTTTGAGGCCTGGGCGCGCAACCAGGGCGAGGGTACGTTTCAGTTGCTGCGCACCTACCGCGTGGCCGGCACCTCGGGCACCCTGGGCCCCAAACGCGCCGAGGGCGACAACCAGGTACCCGAAGGCTTCTACCGCATCGACCGGTTCAACCCCATCAGCACCTACTACATGTCGTTGGGTCTGGATTACCCCAACGCCTCCGACCGGGCCCTGGGTGGCCCCAAGCCAGGCAGCCATATCTTCGTGCACGGCTCCAACGTGACAGTTGGCTGCCTTCCCATCACCGACGACTGTATTCAGGAAGTGTACCTACTGGCCCTGGAAGCCCGTTGCGCCGGCCAGCAGGACATGCAGATTCACATTTTCCCCTTCGAGCTGACCACCCAGAACCTGGAGCGGGCCCTGGGCAGCAAGCACTACGCGTTCTGGCAAAGCCTGCGGCCCGGTTTCGCCCAGTTCGATGAGCATCTGACGTTGCCCAACGTGGCAGTAGAAGCTACCGGCCAGTACGTGGTGCGGTAGTCAAGTCTACTGGCTATAAGCATTTTACTTCTGAAATAAGCTTACATTTATTCCACTACCTGCCTTCTACTTCCTGCCAGACTCTCTATTTTACTGCTTGTTCACTATGCAAACTCACCTGTTCCGGCTGCTGCTTATTAGTTGCTTGCACGCTTGCGCCCTGGTAAGCTACGGGCAAGCTGCATCCGCTAGTAACGCTCCAAAACGCATTCCGGAACCTTTATGCATCGTAAACTCAACCATCATTGCCAACGGGGGGATGTCGGGCCTCGACGTTACCAAGCTTAAAAGTGTGGTCGTCTACAAAAGTAATGACGACCAGGACACCCCCGCCTTACTCAGAGGTTTAGCTTCCACTGGTATTATTGCAATAACCTACGACGGAAAGGTCGGCAGCACGTCCTTTGCCCGGCTAGGGCGTCAGCACGGTGCCAAGTCTCCGTTTCGGGTGGTAATCAACGGCCAGCTACTCGACGGGGCACAGCAGAAAACCTTGCGCATTATCCCCGAAGCAGTTGGGCAGCTACAAGTCATTCCGGCATCAGCCACTACGTCCCAGGCCCTGGTAACTATCCAGCTGGCAAAAGCTAAACTGGATACCACGAAAAGGCCTCCGGGCACCATCATGATTCGGGGAGTCGCGCAAAAGTAGCTCAGCCTATGAGCTCACCAAAAAGGCCCGTGCGAATCGCACGGGCCTTTTATTACTTTCACAGGTGTTAAGTACTTACCGAAATACTACTAATCGAGCGTCTCAAGCCCCAAATTGCCGCAGATGGTGGTCGAAGTGTTTCCACTGCATGATGGCCCACTCCTGGGGCGTCATCGGGCCGAAAAAGACCTGGGGCTGGGTGGTGCACCGGGCCGGACCACCAGCCGAAAAAGCCTTGATTCGTTCGATAACCAAAGCCTTTTCTTGGTCAAAGTTGCGGGCGTCGGTAATGATGTAGAGCTTGTCGGTGGGGCTGTTTTTGGGCATGGGCTTGCTGCTTACGATGCCGGATTTCATCATCGAGCCCATGAGGCGCATCAGGAAGGATACCTTTTTCGGAGAATTCAGGCCCATGGCTGTTTCGAGGGAGGCGGTGCAGTGAGCCAGCATCTGAGCCACCTGCATGGTGCCCCATTGCCGCTGGGCCGTACCCGGCAGGGCTTCAAGACGGGTAATGATGCCGGCCGCGTCGGCGGAATTAAAGAGGTTATTCATCGGAAAAAGCAGTATTTGAGTAAGCAGAATTAGCGCAGGGGGCGGAAAAAGGTGCGCAGGCTTTCGGCCAGGGCTTCTGGCTGTTCGAGGGCTGCGAAGTGGCCACCGTGGGGGTACTCGGTCCAGTGCTGCACGTTGTAGAAGCGCTCGGCAAAGGCCCGGGGCGCCGGCAGCAGGTCTTGGGCAAACAGCACAAAGCCGGTAGGCACCTCGATGCGGGGCGCACCCAGGCCCTGGGGTACCGCGTCGGCCTGGTGGTAGGGCACGAACGACGAGCCGATGGTTTCGGTAGCCCAGTAGATGGTCAGGTTGGTCAGCAGCTCGTCCTTGGTGAAGCAGGTTTCCAGGTTGCCGCAACAGTCGCTCCAGGTCCGGAACTTCTCCACTATCCAGGCGGCCAGGCCGGTGGGCGAGTCCTGCAGGGCCGGGGCCAGGGTATCGGGCTTGCCGCCTTGCACCATGCTGTAGGCCGCTTCCTGCATCATCCACTGCTGACTAGCCCCGAGGAAGGCTTGTTCCTCGGCCGAGGGGTCGGTGGGCGGCACAAATAAGCGCATGTAAGGCACCCCAGTCATGTGCAGCCCCAGCAGGTCGTGGGGAAAATCCAGGGCCAGGCGCTCGGCTACTCCGCTCCCAACGTCGCTGCCATGGACGGCGTAGCGCGGGTAGCCCAGCGTGTCGGTCATGAGCTGCCGGAACCGAGCCGCCGTTTGGCCCATAAAGGAGCCCGTGGGCGGCAGTGGGGCCGAAAATCCGAAGCCGGGGAGGCTGGGCACCACCACGTCGAAGGCGTCTTCGGCCCGGCCCCCGTGGGCGGCGGGGTCAGTGAGCAGCGGAATCAGCTTGGCAAAAGAGGCAAACGAGTCGGGCCAGCCATGGCCCAGCAGTAAGGGCAGCGGCCGGGGCCCACGGCCCCGCTCGTGGATGAAGTGCAGCTCGGTGCCGTCAATGCTCGTGCGGAAGTGGGCAAACTGGTTGAGCCGGGCTTCCTGCTGCCGCCAGTCGAAGCGGTGCAGCCAATAGTCGGCTAGCTCGCGCAGGTAGGCGGGACTGGTGCCGAGTTGCCAGTCAGTACGGGCAGAGTCGGCGGGCCAGCGGGTGTTGGCTAGGCGGGACTTTAGGTCGTCGAGGGTGGCTTGGGGAATGTTCAGCGAAAAAGGCTGCATACGGTAACAATTGAGGGTTTAACAAGCACAATTGCTGCTTGACTCCACAAAAGTTGCCGCCCTCTCTGACAGCCTTATGTCAGCATTTATTCAGGCGCTCCAAAAAAATGCTGGGCTTTTTGGGCCAGCTCGCGCAGCTCCTGCCGCAGCGCCGCGGGCTCCACGATGGTCACTGCCCCGGCGTAGGGTAGCAGCCAGGCCGCCACGTAGGGCAACGAGCCCACGAGGAAGGTCATTTCCAGGCTGCCATCGGGCAGAGGCTGCTCGTGGGCCCAGCCGTACTGCCGCTTGGTATCGTGTAGCTGCTGCACCGCGGCGGGCATGCTGGCTGCCGCCCGCAGGCGCACCACCACCTTTTCCCGGGGGCGGCGGGTGGCCTCGGCGGCCCAGTAGTGTTGCAAGGTTTCGGGGCGGGCCGCAAACATCTCCCCCGTCAGGCCCAGGTCCTGCACCCGGTCGAGGCGAAAGTCGCGGAACGCCTGCCGCAGCCGGCAATACGCCACCACGTGCCACTGCCGGCCCAGGTACAGACCGATGGGCTCGATGTCGCGGGTGGTGGGCGCGTCGGTGTCGCCGGCCTGGTAGCGCAGGCGCACCACGCCTTGTGTCGTCACGGCCAGCACCAGCTGTTGGTACATGTTCAGCTGACTGCCTGGCCCGGCCGGACCCAGCACCTGAATGTGGGGGCTGAGTGTGGCGAGGTGGTCCCGGTCGGGACGGCGGAGCACGGCCCGCACCTTGTCCATAGCTGCCCCGCTGAGTTGGGCGGTGGGCGTGTCGGTGAGGCGGGCGGCCAGCTTTTCGGCTGTGAGCAGGGCCGTGGCTTCTTCGCGCGAAAACATGACGGGAGGCAGGCGGTAGCCCTCGGCCAGGGAATAGCCCACCCGAGGCTCCCCAAACAGCGGCACACCGGCCTGCTCCAGGGTGCGCAGGTCCCGGTAAATTGTGCGCAGACTCACGCCAAATTGCTCGGCCATACTAGGCCCGGTCACGATGCGCTTGGCTTGCAGCTGGATCAGGATGGCAGTAATCCGGTCGAAACGGTTCATGGCGGGCGGGGCCTTCATCTGGTAAAGAGGTAAAATTACGCTGAACTGCGTTCCGGCTGCATTAGGGAACCCAAAAACAACGGGCCTATGCTCACTAGCATAGCCCCGTTGACGCAAGTCAAAATACAGTGTCTGTTTACTGCGGGTGCACTTCTTAACAGGCACCATCCAAGCAGCCGCCTTAGCTGAGTTTGTCAATCAAGCTCTGTATTTTGCCTTATGAACATCCGTTGGTTTTTGCTTTGCTTGCTCCCTTTTCTGCTGATCTTGCTTCCGGCGACAGGCTCCGCGCAGCAAACACCCGCCTGGCCCCGCCACCCAACCACCGGCCGGGTAGAGTTTACCGGGGTACTACCCTGGCCTACGCCCAGGCCGACCTTACCGCAGCAACAAGCCTTGGTCAAACGGTGGTATCTGGCGAAGCTGACTGCAGGAAACTCAGGCCGACTCGGTAAGCCTGATACCTTAGCCGCTACTTTTGCCGGGCAGCCTACTATAGCCTACCTGGGCTCTTTAACGTACACCCCCGACCACACCGGCGTAGTGGACTCAGTGTATGACTTGCTTATCTGGAGCGTGTGGTACACGGTTCGCCTAACTCCCACGGCGGCAGGATTGACCTACCACCTCTCAGAGTTTGAGTTTGCAGAAACCGTGTACGATGCCGCCAGTTCGGATTCTTTGGAAAAAATGCTTCCCCAGTATTCGGGGCAGCTGGCGGTGTTTCATCGGCGCCTGCGCAAAGCACTAGCTGGCTGGTAGGACGACAGTAGAAACCCGTATTCCGTTCTACCCACTACTCAAACAGCAGTACCACTTTGCCTTGGGTCCGGCGGGCTTCCAGGTCGCGGTGCGCGGCCGGCGCCTTGGTCACCGGGTAGGTTTGCACGGGTAGCTGCAACTGACCGGCCCGGAAGTAGTCTAGCAGCTCTTGGGTATACTCCCCTAACCTGCCCAACTCGCCAAACACTGTATAGCCCCGCACCACCTGCATTTGCCCGATGAGCTGTTGCGCATCGAGTTTAGTTGGCTCGCCCGAGGCCGCTCCGTAGATAACGGCAGTTCCTCCGGCACCCAAGACTTGCAGGGCCTCTGTGCCCACCTGCCCGCCAACGGCATCGAATACAGCCGCTACCCCTTGCCCAGCCGTAACAGCACGCACCTGCTGCACCCAGTCGGCCTCGGCGTAGCTCACCACGGCCTCGGCCCCGAGGGCCTGTACCCAAGCCTTCTTTGCTTCGCTGCCTACGGCGGCAATTACTTGCTGGCCCCGGTTTTTGGCTACCTGCACCAGCATAGAGCCCACGCCTCCGGCGGCGGCCAGCACCAGCACCGAGGCATACAAACCGGTATTGAGCAGCCCTACAGCCGTGGGCCCCTGGGCCAGCAGGGCTGTGGCCTCGGCATAACCCAGCTCTGCGGGCAAAGGAATAACCTGGGCGGCGGAAGCTACGGCATACTCGGCGTAGCCCCCGCTAGGCAGCATCGCCATGACCCGCTGGCCTACTTGCACGTTGGTTACTCCTTCTGCCAAGGCTTCAATCGTGCCCGCCACCTCGTAACCGGCCACGTAGGGCAGCGGCAGGGGCTTGGGGCTGAGGCCTTGGCGCTGCCAGATGTCGGCGTAGTTTACCCCGCTGGCAGCGACTTTAATCAGCACCTGGCCCGCGCCCGGCTGGGGCGTGGGCAAGTCGACCAGCTGCAGCACCTCGGCGGCACCGTGCTCGGAAAATTGGACTGCTTTCATAGTCTTCAGTAGTGGCCTCGGGTTTACCAGGCTATTTCGCCGGTTTCCGGGTTGGTTTCCTCACTAAAGAACTTGCCGGTCGGGCCGTCGGGGCCCAGCAGGGCGAGCCTGGCAACCCGGGCCCCGGCTTCCTGCACGGTGCCGGTGCCGCGGTGGTGGTTGAAGTCGGTAGCGACAAAACCCGGGTCCACGGCATTCACTTTGAAGGGCGTGTCGCGCAGCTCATAGGCCAGCGTGAGCGTGTACATGTTCAGGGCCGACTTGGAGGGCGAGTACACGGCCCCTTTGTGGGCGTAGTACTTCCAGCTAGGGTCGCTTTGCAGGGTGAGCGAGCCGGCGCTGGAGCTGACGTTGACGATGTTGGGCGCGGGTGACTGTCGCAGCAGGTCGATAAAGGCCTGGGTGACGGCAATGACGCCGAAGTAGTTGGTGTCGAAGACCCGCTTAAAGGAGCTGAGTTCGGCTACCAGGGCACCCTGGGGCATTCCGCCATTGATGCCGGCATTGTTGATGAGCACGTCGAGCACGTCGGTTTTTTTCCCAATGGTCTGGCGGGCGGCACTGACGGAGGCCACATCGGCCACGTCGAGCTGTACGGGCTCTACCTGGGTGAGTCCTTCGGCGTGCAGCTGGGCCACGGCCTGCTGGCCGTTGGCCAGGTCGCGGCTGCCGAGGTACACATAATAGCCGGCGCGTAGCAGTTGCCGGGCAGTTTCGAAGCCAATGCTTTTATTGGCGCCGGTAATGAGGGCTTTTTTCATGTCACAAAGCTACCGGGCCCTCTGACCGGCATTGCAGGACAGGCTGCGGTATCACGGGTACATTTCCCGGCTGCTGCGGAACTCGGCCGGGGTATGGCCGGTCTGGTGCTTGAAGAAG
The DNA here is from genome assembly GCF_022919135.1 of Hymenobacter cellulosivorans. Classification (NCBI taxonomy): domain Bacteria; kingdom Pseudomonadati; phylum Bacteroidota; class Cytophagia; order Cytophagales; family Hymenobacteraceae; genus Hymenobacter; species Hymenobacter cellulosivorans. The sequence goes on from NZ_CP095049.1 coordinate 5,827,319, forward strand.
CGGCTGAAGTAGGATGCATCGGCAAAGCCCAGCTCGAAGGCAATTTCCTTGACCGACTGCGGAGTGTGAAACAGCAGGCGGCGGGCTTCGAGCACCAGCCGCTCCTGGATATGGGCACTGGCCGGCTTGCCGCTTTGCGCCTTGATGACCTCGCTCAGGTGGCCGGCCGAAATATGGAGCAGACGGGCATAGGCGCCTACCTCGTGCAGCTCGCGGAAGTTCTCCTCAATCCGGGCCCGGTACTGTTGCAGCAGCAGCCGGTCGGCCGTGGGCTCCCCGCCGGGAAACTGCTGGGTATAGAGCCGGCTGAGGTAGGTCAGTAGTACCGTCAGGTGGGCCGTCAGCATGGGGTGCTGCCACTCGCCGGGAGTGTTGTACTCAGCTTCGAGTTTGGCCAGCGTATCTTCCACAAAGGCGACATCGGCCGCAGTAAGCAACAGCTCATGGCCTTGCTGAGGATTGAGCAGCAGAGGAAGCTGCGCCAGGGAAGCGGGCTGCAAAGCCAGAAATTCCCGGGTAAATACCAGGCTGGTTCCCCACATGGGGCGCGGCTCCTCTTTCACCATTACCTGGCCCGGCACGGTGAAGTAAAAGGCATTATTCTTTAGCAGGTAGGGCGTCATATCCACCCAGTGCCGGCAGCCCCCGCGCTGCACGAACACCAGCACGTAATAGTCCTTGCGGTGGGGCCGCAGCATATCGGACCGGTAGGCCAGGGCGCCTGCCGAGCGAATCAGCTGAAATGACTGGCTCCCGCTGGCTACCGGCTGCGGCGCGAAAGAATACACGGGTACTGGTTGCTCCAGTGGAAGCGTTGTCATTGCCCTGGTTAGGTTTTATGGAAAGTACAACTGCGGCCCGGTGGTAGTGTTTAGCAGCAGTACAAAGGACTGCCAGTGCGGCTACTAACTCAGCGTTACTGCGGGCGCTTCAGCGGCTTTGGCCGTAGTGTAAGCAGATAGTCCCGTAGCGCATAGCTGGCCGGGCTTTCTTCCTGGTAGCCCGTGCATTCGTAGGTTGGACCGCTATACCAGGTTGGCCGCAGCCTCACCACCAGGTAAGGGTCGGTATCGTGCATCTGGTAAAATCTTGGCGGCGGCAGACTGTCGCGCAGGGCGGGCTGCTGGGGCGGGGCAAACACCCGGCGAGCCAGATAATAGATAGTATCGGTTTGGTGCCGGTTTAAGACGACAGCCAGCGTATCCTGGGGCACCATCCGCACCCGGGGGTATTCATTCGCGCTTTTGGCCTCCACCGGATAAATCTGCGAGTAGATAAACAGGTACGCGTGGGCCTGGCCCCAGTAGTACTTATTCGACACAGACTCCCCGGTCTCGACGGTTAGAATTGTCTGCGGTTGCGACATGGCCGTTTCTTCCACGCTGACCGAGTAGTCATATACCTGCGGGCGTTTCGACTCTGTGGTACCAGGTTGGCAGCCGAAGGCCAGCAGTAGCAACCCGCAATTTGCCAGAACGGTACGGCTCGTCCTTACGGTCATAAAGAAGCAGGAAGTGGCTTTTTAATACTGCTGAAGGTGCCCAGCTCATCCGAAACAGAAAGCAGCAAATAACTTACAGCCTCGGGCGCGGTACCGCCTCCGATGAAAGTAGCGGGAGGTATCTGTTCAGGCTCTGGCAGCAGGGCTCGAACCTGCGGCCACCCGGACCGAGAGCCGGGCGCTCTTCCACTGAGCTATACCAGAGTGTGGGATGAGGACAGGATTCGAACCTGCGGCCAACCGGGTAGAGCCGGATGTTCTTCCACTGAACTACCTCATCCTTTTGCGCGACCGGTCCGCTAGGAGTTGCCGGCAGCTTCCGGGCCGAGGGGCCGGGTGGGCTTACCGGAAAAATAGCGGTGGCGCTTCAAGACGGTGGCAAGATACGGATTGGCCACGCTCACACCATGCACCAGCTCGGGGGTGGGCCGAAAAGGCACTACCCCGTGCGGGCGCGGCGCCAGCCACCCCGATTTCAGCGGGTCTAATCCGGCTTGCTGACAAGCCAGCTCCACCTGCGCCCGGGTGCAGCGGGCAGTACCGGCAAACACTTCCCAGGGCAGTGGCAAAGTGGCCCACACCTGGGTGTTGGGGTCCAGCTTCTGCCCCGCGCTGTAGTGCCAGGCCACTACGTCGGCGGCCATCAGGCGCAGGGCCTTGCCAAAGCACATTTCTTCCAGCACAAACTCCATTCCTAGGGCGTAGAGCAGGTTCATCCATGCATCCCGGGCCTTGTTCCAGGAGCCGGCCGCCGCATTCCAGGTCGAGGAATCATCCCCCTGCTTCACTACCATCGTTTCGCGCGCAAAGGTGTTCCGGGCCCAGATGTGGCCTAAGTAGGTAGCCATTTCGTGGAGCAGGGTTGTCCAGCGCCCGAGCAGCTCGCCCTGCTGCTGACTGTTCAGGGCGGCCAGCACTTCTGGTGCGGGGTACACGTGCGCAATGGCCCACCAGTTGGCTGAAGGACTCGCCGGAACCGCGGCGGCGCCGAGCCACCCGGCAATAGCAGACGGCTTACGGCCGGCACAGCGGCGAAACAGCATGTCGGCTACCTGGTCGTAGGGCCGCTGCTGGCCACTGATGGTAAACTCGCTGCGCAGGTTGCAGCGGGCGGTGTAGTAGGCTATAAAAGCGGCGCTATCCACGTCTTGCGCAAACTCCTCGTAGCTGAGCGTGTGGGCCAAGCCACTTTTGGCTATCTGCTCGAATTGCACCTTGCGCTGCTCGGCCAGCATGGTCAGCAGCTTTTCCTCCAGGTGCCGCACCGCGCGGAAGCGCTTGTTGTACTGCCGCTTCGACAAATCAAGGCCCTGGGCCTCCCGCGCAGCCCGGTCCAGGCGGTCGGTGCGGTAGTTGTTGCGCCCCACGGTTTTGCCGATCAGCGGATTTACTTCCTGTAAGAAAGCCTCTACCTCCCCGGCCTCTTCGTAGCGCAGGGCCGGGGCCGGTACCATGTCGAATAGCTCGGCGGCCGTCTGCACTTGCCGGCTGGCCCCCACCGGCTGCCGGAAGGTTTGCAGCATGGCGGTGTACTGCCACACGCCGCGCCGCAGGGAGTGGGCAGCGGCCTGGCGCAAGGTCGTCAGTTCGGCGGGCGAGAGTCGGCCTTCCAACACGGGCAGTAGCAGCTCGGCCACGTCCTCAGGACGGCGGCGCTGCCGCAAGGTTCCATATAACGGCTGTACGTCCATTTCCGAAGGGCTGAAAGATTGGCGAAGATTGGCAAGCTACCAAGGCTCAACGATACGGTTGGCTATTTTGGGAAGGCTGCGTTACTTCCCGTTAGAAAGCGCAGAACCGTCTCGTTGAACAAAGCAGCCTTCTGCTGGGGGGCGTAATGCGTGGCACCGGGTAGAATTACGGTTTGCGCCCCCGGAATGTGGGACCCGATGGCCAAGGTATGGGCTTGCTTGATGATGTCCTTTTCCCCGGCCAGGACCAGAGTAGGCGCCTGAATAGCCTTTAACTGCTCATAGCTCAGGTGGGGCTCGGTGAGCACCAGCGTCAGCAGGCGGGCGTTGGCCGCGTCGCCCTTTTTCAGCAGCATCTGCCGGGCCTGTTCCGATTGGCGGAGCATTTTGGCATCTACAGCTTCGGTGGTCGGGAACAGGTTGGCTGCCATCGTGACGAGCTTGTGCACGTAGCTCGGGTAGCGCAGCGCCATTATAAGGCCCGTGTTGCCTCCGTCGCTCCAGCCCAGCACATGGGCCTTGGGCAGGTGCAGACTGTCGAGCAGGGCTTTCATATCGGCGGCAAACAGCTCGTAGGTTAGCACCTTCGTCAGGGTATCCACGCTTTTGCCCTGGGCCCGGGTATCGACGGCAATAACCCGAAAGTGGGCGGACAGGGCCTCAATCTGGCTCCGGAAGGAATTGATGGACTCGCCGTTGCCGTGCAGCAGCAAGAGCGGCTCCCCGCTCCCGTAGGTTTCGTAGTAGAGCTTCACGCCCGGCACTTGGCAGTACTTGCCGGCGGCAGCGTTGCGGCCGTACTGCGGGGGCACTTTCACCAGCGTGCCCCAGTCATGGTGATGCGCAGGGCCTGACTCTGGTCGGGGCCCTGCCCGGGAGCCAGGGCCGCCACAACGCCTGCGGGCAAGACTTTATCGGCCATTTCGTAGCCCGCCAGCGGGGTGGCCGAGTGCTCAAAATCTCCGTTTTTAATGGGCACCGGCTGCCAAGTGCCATTGGGCTGCTGCACTTGCAGGGTGAGGTTATCAAACCAGAAAGTGCCGTTACCGGCCAAAGTCGAGTAAAACCACAGCCGCCGCACCCCAGGCCTAATCTGGCCCTGAATCGTGTTGGTCTGCCACTCGTTTGGGCGAATGGTTTGGGTCGGGTAGTCACGCTGCTTGAAATCGTACTCATTCTTGCCTACCTGCATGGCCCACACGCCTACTTTGGCCGTGGTATCGGCGGGCTGGTAGCGTACGCTGACCTGGTAGCGGTAGGGCCGGCCCTGAAACTGAGCCACGTCAACTTCAGGCAGAAAAAAGAAGCCATTGGAGCTCTGGTAGGCTTGGCCCAAGCTGGTCAGCGGAAGTGCCAGCAGCAATACCACGCATAAGATTCTAGACAACATTGATGAAAGTATAGTCGATTAATAGGGTAGAATTGACCGGTAACGTGGTTAGGGCCGCTGGCTCCGGGAGAGGCATTGGCGTAGCAGTAGCCCCTGCAAGAGTCCATAGAACGGCTAGTGAATACTCTTTTAGTGTTGCAGAGCTAGTTTCGATGGTTCTCACATTCGCCCTAAGCAGTTCGTGGAGCCGCTTTCTGCCTTCCCCAGGGTTACATTGGGGCCGGTAGAAAGCAGTAGGTATACCCACAAGTCACTTATAAAGCCCAGACCCGAAGGCCGATCCAGCCGTGGACCAGGAACATGATGGTCAAATAAACCAGAAAAAAGCTAGTAAAGGCCAGCACGCCCCGCAGCCAGGCTTGCGGGAGCTGCGACCATTGCCGGATCAGGAGCACCAAGCCGGCAATGGCCAGGACTCCAAAGCCTAAGGAAGCCCAAAAGATAGTGAGCGAGGTGAAGTTGATGGAATTGAAGGCTACCCGGTTTTCGTAGTCCGTAACGGTTAGCACCCGAAACGCCAGCAGGCCGGCGCTAACTGCCAGCCCAGGCAGTAGGCCCAGCAGCAATAGATTCCGACCAACCCGTTTGAACCCAACTAACAATGGCCAACCCGCGAGTCCAACCACAGCCAGCCCCATGGCCAGCCCCGACAAACCCAGCAAGATTTGCTGCATCAGGATGGGCAGATACGATGTTTGCTCATAATACTGGTGGGTGTTGTGAGCCTGCAAAAAGGCAGTTCCATCATCAGTAGAGCCCAGAACAACCGAAGCTTGGTGCTCTTGCCGGGCTCTGAATAAGGTACCTTCCACCCACTCCAATGTATCTGCGGGTCCCAGCAGCGGCTTGAGCAGCAACTTACCCTGCCCCTGCGTAGTAAGCCGCAGCCCACCGGTAAGCCGCTGCAAAAAGCCCCATTGCTCACTCCAGACGTTCACAGGCGTGTAGTAACCCAGGTAAGCCTCGGGCACGGGTGGAGTGGTTTGCCGACCAGTTACGCCGGGGGCAATAGCAGGAAAATCCTTGGTCAGAAAATCTTCTATCAGCACCGAAATCCGCCACATGCCCCGGCCCCCGTTGTTGGCAATGGCATAGCCTACGCCGCGGCGCCGGTCATAATTGACCAGGGAGGCAAATCCGTCTCCTAAACCAGTATGGCCCCGAAAATCGGCTTTAGGATGCCGGTAGAACGTCAGGTTGCCGAGGGCATAGCCCACCTGCAGGCCGGCTCTGGCGGCGGCGGTGCTATGTATGGTTTCCATCGTGTCGAGATACTTGGGAGCCAGCCAGGGCCTGCCGTTGGTTTGCCCGTGGTTGAGCAGAAACCGCAGGTAACGGGTCATGTCATTGGCGCAGGTATGCAAGGCCCCGGCCGCGCCGTTGCCGGCCGGCACAAAGAAGGGAAACGAAATATACGTCCCATCGGCGAAGCGGTATCCGCGGGCGTACGGCTGCTCATCTCTGATTCTTAGGTTTACATCCGAATGCTGCATACCCAGGGGGCTAAGTACCGCCTGATGCATGTACTGGCTCCAAGGCTGGCCCGAGTACTTTTCAAGCAGGTAGCCCAGAATGGTGTAGTTGGGACTGGCATAAGAGCTGGCTAGGCCGGGCTTCCAGCGGGTCGCGAGGCTGCTCCGGTACAGGTTGACTGCCGCTAGCCCCGTCAGGTCGGTAGCGGTGGCGTTGTAGACCTGGTTCAGGTGCACATCATCGAAACCCGTGGAGTGCTCTAGCAAATTCACGACCCGCACCGGGTGAGTAGCCTCCCAGGCATTTTGATAAGGTACTTCGGGGGCAAGGTCGCGGAGCTTATCCTGGAGGTGCAGCTTTTTCTCTTCGACCAGCTTGAGGATGCCTAAGGCGGTAAACATTTTGGTGATGGAGCTTACATGAAATAGTGTTTTGCCATCCACCTTTTTCCTGGTCTCCACCACGGATACTCCCAGCCCACCCGAAAACACGACCGAGTCTTTTACGACCATGGACAGCATTAGCCCTGGCATATGCTCCTGCTGCATCACTGTTTCAATCTCAGCCAGTAATTCAGTCAAAGTAGCCGACGGATGGTTTTGCTGCGCCGGGACTAAATGACTACAAAAAGTTAGCAGCAAAAGAATTAGGCAGACGCGTTTTCGCATGGAGGTAAAAGAATATAAATGGTGGATGAATTGCATTGGCCCGGCAAGAGCTGCTCAAAGCGCGAGAATAAATGTAGATAGCCTCGTTACCAACGTCGCTCGGCTCTATCCACCCACCCATCTTTCAAAACTCGGAGCGTTCGACTGTATCCATCCGAACATGCGGCGGCAGCCTCACCCTTACCTTTGCCCTGGCACACAGCCTAACACCTCCCCTGAATAATGTCTGTTTATCAAATACTTAAGACAAGTAACGCCCTGAGCGCTATAAGTAGGCTTTGCGCAACCGCAGTAAGGCAAACCTTCGAACCCAGAGCCTTGCCGGCAGCGGCCCAACAGCTCCCTACCATTGCCGACATCTTTCATTTCGGTTGGCACGCTTTGCCAGAGAGGATATACATAATTTACCACCGCGCAAAAAAGACCTATCCACTTATAATATTCTGAACGACCTGCGTTGCTTTATGTGCTCCGGTTCAGCAGGCAAAACCAATTGCGTTACTCGGCTATTTATTTCTAATCACCACTTAAATCACACTGCATGAATTTTATTTACATACTTACTGCTGGCAGCCTTTTTCTACTGGCTTTTCTAACGGCTACGAATGCTAGAAAAGTAAATACGCTGGCTAACCAGTGGCTTAGCTTTTTTCTCTTCTGCTTTGCCTGTCTGTTGTTGGATCGGGTGTTACCTGCCACCCGCATCTACCCGGCTTACCCGCATCTGCTCGGGCTTACTGAGCTAACCCGGCTGGCTATGGCCCCGGCGCTCTACCTCAGTATTGTGCATTTCACTTCGCCCGACCGGAGAGGGCACCCGAAGGACCTGCTGCACCTTATTCCCGCCTTGCTGTTTCTACTGTATATGCTGCCTTTCCTGCTGCAGACTGCCGAAGAAAAACGAGCTATTCTGCACGGGCACTTTCCTGCCCAAAGCGCCTTCTCTGCTGTGCTGGGTCAATTCATGTTTTATGCCGTCAAGCTCCAAATCCTGGGCTATTGGGTAGCTTCCTACCTCCACTTACTGCGTCATCAGCAGAACGTCCCGCGGTTTGCTTCCTCGCCCGACCGTATTGATCTGAACTGGATGAAATATTTTTTGTTGAGCCTGATTTTTATGGTAGGGCTCTGGCTCAATGAATTGTTCTTCCGCCTCCCCTTTATTCTGATGCTAACGCCCTGGTTATTTCTGGTGGCCGTGTACGGGCTGAGCTACTTCTCGCTTCGCCAGCCCGAAGTCTTCGATTTTCCAGAGCCAGAAGCTGCCGAACTCGACGACTTACTCCAGCAGCCGGCCACAGCCGAAAAAACGGCCCCACCCCGACTTCTTCCCCACCAAGTTAAATCCCTAAAAGAGAAGCTAGGGCAGTTGATGCAGCGCGAAAAGCTGTTTCTGGAGGCCAACCTGGGCTTACCCGATCTGGCCCGGCACTTGGAGCTTTCTTCCCATGAGCTGTCGTATCTGCTCAACCACGGGTTTGGTCAGAACTTCTTCCAGTTCATCAATGAGTACCGGGTTGAAGAAGCCAAACGCCTGCTTCTTTCTGATCAGCATCGGCATTTGAACATGCTGGGCGTAGCTTATGAAGCCGGCTTTAGCTCTAAAACCACGTTTAATACCACCTTTAAGAAACTGGTCGGCCAGTCCCCCAGCCAGTTTGCCCGGGCCCATAGCACCCCACCGTTAAAAGAAGCGTCGGGAGCGGCCTGATGGACCAAGCCTCGCCCTCCTCGTTTCTGCCCTAAAGCCGCCCTGGGTAAAACCGCAAAGGAGCCGTAGTAAGATGAAGTCCTACCCAGGAAGAGCTGCTCAAATGCCTGCTTGGGAAGCGCGCTTACTGCTGCCCCAGGCCAGAGCCACGAACCGGATGGCCGGCCGGCTGTTATCTTGCCGCCATGAATCCTGCCCTGCCGCCCCTGCGTGAATCTGCCGTAATCGTGCCCGTGTACCGCGACGCGGCCGGGGAGCTGCAACTGGTGCTGGTACGGCGCGGGGAGCGGGGTATTCACGGCGGGCAGCTGGCGTTTCCCGGTGGCAAGCGCGACCCGGAAGATGAGTCCTTGCTGGCTACGGCCCTGCGCGAGGCCGAGGAGGAAGTGGGCCTCAAACCCGAGGACATCCGGGTGTTGCTGCCCTTACCGGCGCTGAGCACTTTCACCGGCGGCTTCCACATTACGCCGTTTCTGGCCAGTATCCGCCGGCCCGCCACGTGGTGGTGCCAGCAGCCCGAAATTGCCGAGGTGCTCGAAATCAGCCTGCGTACCCTGGCCGACCCGGCTACCCACGCGCAGGAATGGTGGCAGCTGCCGGGCTGGGAGCAACGGATGCTGGTCGATTATTACCGGGTGGGGCCCTACCAGCTCTGGGGCGCCAGCTACCGGATTATTCACCCCCTGATTCCGCGGCTGCTGGCCGGGGAGTGGGATATTTAGGGAAGGTTAGGGCACTAGCGGTAAGCTAAAAACCCCACCCGGGCAGGCTGCTCAGGCGGGGTTTTCGCGGCGCGGTTCACGCGCGTTGGTGCAACAGGTAGTGCAGAAAGAGCGGCGCTACGGGCGCGTTTTGCGCAGGAGCTTAATTCGAAACTGGCCCTCGGTAAGGGTTTTCACTTGATTGGCGGAGTTGAGAACTGGCCCGCGGAAAGTGCCGACCAAAATATCATTGTCTTTGCTGAGAATCTTCACGACCGGGCCGTCCTTGGTCAGGGTCGAGCCGCCGTACCGATTAGGGTCGGGGCCGGATACCGGGCCTTGGGTGCTGGAATAGTCGCCGAAGCCAATCGAAGCCCACTTGGTCCGATCGGCAGAGTTGAACTCGGTCGGAACCGTCAGCGCATCCAGGTCCACGTTGCCGAAGATGAGCATAAAGTACTTCGAACTGGCTGTACCCCCGTTTTCCAGGCGCATAATGTCGATTTGCTGCAGCCGCTGGGTGCTGCTGATCCAGAAGTTCTGGTAGCCGTTGAACAAGGTATCCGGCACGGTACCGTTGCGGCGGTACACGTCCTGGCAGTCGACGTACTGGCCGTCGGCTTTGGCACTCACAAACTCGTCGGTGCGAGTCACGCCCCCCTCAGGCTGCGGCTCAGCGTCCTTGGAGCTGCAAGCGGCGGCCCCCAGCAGCAGGGAGCCCAGGGCATAGGTACATAAGGTCTTGACCATAAAAAACGGGAGGTAGCAACATGAGAAATACGGGTGGGCGGTCCGGACTCAGCCCCTGCTTAGCACCCCGATGACCGGACTCGGGCCCCATAGGTTGCGTGGCTCTTACAAATTGGGTTGCGGCATATCTTGCGCCAAGACCACCGCTACCAGCTACGGCCCCTGCTAAGTTCAGGGCTGCATACTTTGGCACGGATTTCAATTCCTATTTTGCCGGTGCGTAGCCCCTAACCTTTAGGCTGCGTACAGCTCCACGTCTATGAAACGTCTGTCCTTTTTTCTACTTTTCCTGGCCTCTTTGGCCGCATCTGCTCCCGCCCGCGCTCAGGGTGAGCAGTCCATCTGGTACTTTGGCGGCCAAGCGGGCCTGAAGTTTTCCGGCACCGCTGCTCCTACCCCACTGCTCGACGGCAAAATGACTACCTACGAAGGCAGCGCAGTAGCCACCAACCAGCAAGGTCAGCTGCTGTTCTACACCGATGGCGAAGTGGTCTACAACCGCAAGCACCAGGTCATGCTCAACGGCAAAGGGTTGATGGGCAGCAAATCCAGCGCCCAGAGCGCCCTCATCGTACCCGACCCCGGTAGCGGCAACGTGTTTTACATCTTCACCACCGCGCCCCAGGGTGGCAAGAATGGTATGCGCTACTCCGTGGTCGACATGACCCGGGAGGGCGGCTTCGGCGACGTGCCCCGGGCCAACATGCTGCTGATTTCGCCGGTGGCCGAGAAGCTGGCCGCCGTGAAGCACAAAAACGGCCGCGACATCTGGGTGGTCGGCCACCGCTGGAATTCCAACGCCTTCGTCTCGTACCTGGTGACGCCCGAGGGCGTGGAAACCAAACCAATTCTGAGCAATGTGGGCAGCATGAATGCCGGCCCCGGCCGCAATGCTATTGGCTGCATCAAGTTCTCGCCCGACGGCCGCAAAATTGCCTCGGCCCTGTGGCGGGAAAGCAACAAATTTGAGGTATTCGACTTCGACAACACCACGGGTAAGGTCAGTAACCCGCGGCAGTTTGGCACCTACGAGGAGGCCTACGGCGTGGAGTTCTCACCCGATGGCACCAAGCTCTACGGCACCTGCAACGGCAAGGGCGGCGGGCAGGCCGAAGTCTGGCAATTTGACCTTGCCACCAAAAGCAAGGATAACGCGGTGAAAGTGGGCACCTCGGCTAACCGCAAAATCGGCGCCCTGCAGCTCGGTATTGATGGCAAAATCTACGTGGCCCGCGAAGACAACCCGTTCCTGGGCGTTATCCAGGACCCCAACGCCGCTGGCAAAGCCTGCAACTACGTAGATGACGGCCTGAAGCTGGGCGGCCGGCGCAGCAAGCTCGGCCTGCCCGTTTTCGTGCGGTAAAGCAGGTCCCATGTTACATGGCAGTTTACCATCGGCTGTCATCCTGAGGCGCAGCTAGAGGACCTGCCTCGCCTACCCCACTGAAGCAACTTATCAACGTAAAAAAGCCCTTTACCACCAGCGTGGTAAAGGGCTTTCTACATTTAATAATTATTATCACTTAGACAGAGGAGAGATTAGAGCTGATGCAGCACGCCACCTTTCACCGTCCTACACTCAGCCGCTAGTCCTTGATTTCGCCGAAGCGGAACCGCACGAAGCCGGCGGCCACCGAGGCGTAGGGGTTCTTATCGGCCAGCAGGCCGGGCAAGTCGCGGGTACTGACGCCGAACTCGTAGATATTGGTGGTAAACGCCACGCCCAGGGGCAAGGCAAACCCGTAGCCGGCACCGCCTGCCACGCCACTACTCAGGCGGATGTATTTATTGGGCTTGAAGTCGATGCCGGCACCCACGAACGGGCTCGTAATGTTGCCGGCCACTTCGTTCAGCGGCAAAGTCACGTCGAGGCCCATTTCCAGGCGGTCAGTGACGCGCAGGCTGGCCCCGGCGCGCAGCTTGGTGGGCAGCTCGGCCCGGTGCTCCTGACTGGGCTGATAGACTAATACGCTGTCGGTGCCTGAGGCAAAAATCTTGGTGGCCTCGCTCAGGAAGTCGTAGTTGTCGACGCCGTTGGAGCGGAGCTTTTTGAGCTTCTGGTCGGAGGCCGTCAGCAGGTTGCCCTCCCAGGTCATGTGGCCCAGGTCGGTGACCGAGAGGCTGGCGCGCAGCATTTTACCGGCTTCCATGGCTAGGCCCAAATCGAAGCCGTTGCCCTTGCCTACCGGCTGCAGGCCGTTGCCCCGCTCCTGCAGATTAAAGGACGTGTTGTTGACCACCTTGCCGTAATCAATGTCGAACAGGGGAGACATAGCGCTGTAAGCCTCGATTTTGCCCGGCTCGACGCGCACGTCCACGATACCCACGCCCTGAATGTAGCGGTAACCCACGCCGCCCGAAAGCCGGAACAAGGGCAGCGTAACGAGGCGGCGGGCAAAAGCGAAGTTGAACTCGTTGTACCAGGTGCCCTGAAACTGGGTGCCGGCCAACGACTCCGTTATGAGCGGCGAGGTAGTGGGATTATAGTTGGCGTAAATCGGGGCTTCCTGGCCCAGAAACATGATTTCGGCCGCGTTCTGATTTAGCGCCATGTGGCCCGCCAGGCGCTGCCGGTTGCTGAAGGCAAAGCTGCCCAGCACCGGAAACGAGGCCGATACGGCCACCGTCGTCACGTCGGCGTTGAAGTTGAGCGTATTGTCGGAGGTGAAAGCCCGGGCCAGCTCCAGCTTGTCGGCTTTGGTCAGGGTCTGGTTGGAGTTGCGCAAGAATTTCGACAGCTGGCTGCGCGTCAAGGAGGCCGAGCTGACGCCCACGCCGCCCTCGCCGATAGAAAAGGCCACTACCGCGTTGTTCATGCGGGCCATGTTGGCCGGGTTGATGCCGATGGCTTGGTAGTCGCTGGCGAAGCTGTTGGCAACGCCGCCCCGCCCCACGATGGAGAAGGAGCTTAGCTCACTCTGGGCGCGCAGGCTGGTGGCAGCCAGCAGCCCCAAACCAGTTAGCAAGGCAAGACGAGTATTTTTCACGGGGGCAGTTTGCTGGTGAGGAGTCAGTGACAAATGAGCGGCAAGCTATTGAAGCCAACCGCTTTATCATACGCAAAGGGCACTACCTTCGCTGAGTCTGGCAAAAGTGTGGCTGGAGCCACCTATTTTGCGGGCCAGCCGTAGTTCTCGAACGGCAAAGGTAGCCGACTAGTGCCTGCTGCGGCTTAGCGCGGCGGGCTTTCTTGCAAAATCTCTTTTCCCTTGGCCAAGCGCTTTTCTGTTGACGAGTACGCCGCCGGCATCCTGGCCGGCAACCGCATGGTGCTGAGCCGGGCCATTACGCTGGTGGAAAGCACCCTGCCCTCCGACCAGCACCTGGCCCAACAGGTCCTCGACCAAGTACTGCCCCACGCCGGCCGCTCGGTGCGGGTGGGCATCACGGGCGTGCCGGGCGTGGGCAAAAGCACGTTTATCGAAGCCCTGGGTCTGGAGCTGCTCCGGCAAGGGAAGCGCCTGGCCGTGCTGGCCGTCGACCCCACGAGCCAGCGCAGCGGCGGCAGCATCCTCGGCGACAAAACCCGCATGAACCAGCTGGCAGCCCAGGAGCAGGCGTACATCCGGCCTTCACCGGCGGGCCGCAGCCTGGGCGGCGTCACGCGGAGCACTCGCGAAGCCATGATTCTGTGCGAAGCCGCTGGCCACGACGTCATCTTCATCGAAACCGTGGGCGTGGGCCAGAGCGAAACCGCCGTGCACGGCATGGTCGACTTCTTCCTGCTGCTGATGCTGGCCGGGGCCGGCGACGAGCTGCAAGGCATTAAGAAGGGCATTATGGAAATGGCCGACGCGGTAACCATCACGAAGGCCGACGGCCAGAACGAAACGGCTGCCAAGCTGGCCCGCCGCGAGTACCAGAACGCCCTGCACCTGTTCCCCTTGGCTCCCTCGGGCTGGAACCCCAAGGTCACGGTCAGCTCGGCTCTCACGGGCCAGGGCGTGCCGGAGGTGTGGCAGGTGGTGGAGCAGTACGTGCAGCAAACCCAGCAGAGCGGCTACTTTCAGCGGCGGCGGCAGGAGCAGAATTTGCACTGGCTCTACGAGGCAATCCGCCAGGGGCTGGAAGAACAGTTTTATGCCAAGGCCAACGTGCAGGAGCAGCTCCCGGCGCTGCGTCAGCAGGTCATTGAGGGCAGCAAATCGGCCTTTGGAGCCGCGGCCGAGCTGCTGGGCCTGTAAGCACGGCACGGCGAAAGTCAGGCGCGGGAAACCCTTAGCGGGCCCGGCGCGGGCTCACGCCAAATTTTTTCTTAAAAGCCGCGCTGAAGTGTTGCAGCGAGGAGTAACCCAGCTCGAAGGCCAGCTCACTGGCCGTTTTGCGACCTTCAATCAGTTGGGCCTCGGCCTCGGCTAGGCGGTAGTCGGCCAGGTAGCTGAACACCGTTTGGCCAAACATTTCCTTGAAGCCCTTCTTGAGTTTGAACTCGTTGAGACCGGCAATGCGGGCCAGTTCGGGCAAAGAAGGCGGCAGGTGCAGGTGCTGAATGAGGTAGTCGCGGGCAAAGAGTAGGCGTTCCTGGTCGTACTCGGTGCGGGCGAAGCGCGCCGGTTGGTGCCGCTCAAAGGCCTCAGCCTGTAGCACCAGGATTTCGAGGGCTTTAGAGTACAGGAAAAGCTTCTTGAGCGGCCCCTGAAAGCGGCAGTTCAGCACTGCCCGAATGGCATTGTGCAAGGCCAGGCCCACGGTTAGGCTTTGCTCGCCCAGCACCACGGGCTGACCTTCGAGCACCCGCTCGCCGAAACGGCGCAGTACCTCATTGCCCTGCCCGCTCAGGCGCAGGAAAGCCGCTCGGGTAAACTGCACCATAAAGGTTTCGGTTTCCAGCTCCTCGTTGCGGCTGGTGCCCGCGAAGCCCGGCCAATACATGAGGTTGTGCTGGTAAGAGCCCATAATCAGCGGCCGGCCCTGGGGCTGGTGCTCGATAATGACGCGCCCCCGCAGATTGAATTGCAGATGTACTACATCAAGCTCGGAGCGCCATTCCTGGGTGGTATATTCCCGGAAGTGCCAGCGGGCATGACTGAGCCGGATACCGTCGAAGTACCAGTGCGTGAGCGTACCGCGGCCGGCGGCAAATTCCAGCTCGCCGGTTTGCTCCACCAGCTCGGGCACATCGAAGTCCTGGGCCACGTGGTTGTTGGCGTGCATCAGGGTGTTATCAGCAGCGGCGCGGACTTCCAGGGGCATGGAGTGAAGATAAATGTTTGCGGCAATACCGTCGTCAGCAGGCCCTGCCGCTGTTGCCGCAACGGTGCTGCCACCAGCTGACCCGGGTTGTCGGTTGTGCTGAGCGGCCAGCTACTCCTGCAAAGCTGCTGGTGAAAAGCCTGGATTGGGTTACAGTTCCGGGAGCTTGAGTTATAGCTCCCGGAATTTGCGGCTAAGCCCGGGGGCAAACCGGGCCGGTTTCGTTGACTGGAACATCGGGCTAGGCTTGGGCAAGCTCCTGACAGGAATCAAAAATCCCGATTCTATAAGTCTGACTCCCATTTCTATAACGTCGGCCGCTGCGGCAGGCCGCACCTTTGCATTGTTGGCGCGGCTATAGTTTTTCAAGCCCCGCGCTTACCATTTCTGATGCTGGACCTGGAAGTTTTTCGCACTACTGTCAATTGCCCCGTAGCGGCGGCCGAGCTGCGCGGACACTTGCTGGCGCGCTTGCCTTCTGCAGCCCGCATCAGCTTCGACCTCGACGACTGTGACCGGGTGCTGCGCGTGCATACCCCCGGCCAGTGGCTCGATGTGCATACCGTAGCGGCGGTTTTGCGGGAAAGTGGCTACCATTGCGAACCACTACCTGACTAGCCCTGCTAACCCAACTTTCAATGCCCTCATTTAAACAACTTCGTCAGATGATGCAAGTCAAAGGCAGCGGCGTGCTGGTCAGCCGCGACTATCCCGTTTCCTCATTTACCCGCCTGCACCTGAGCGTGCACGGCACTGTAGAGCTCCTGTACGGGGCCGAAGAAAAAGTCGTGGTGGAAGCCGACGACAACCTGCTGGAGCACCTGGAGGTCGTCAATTCGGGCCGCACGCTCTACGTCACGAGTGAAAATAAGCTCCGGGCCCCGGCTTTCACCGAGCTGCGCGTGACAGTGCATCTGCGCCAGCTCGACACGCTCTATTGCGCCTGCCACGGCAACGTGCGCAGCGGCAATACGCTGGTGGCCTCGGGCCCGTTAGAGGTCAAAATTCATTCCCACGGCGACACCACGCTGCAGCTCGAAGCGCCGGCGCTTACCGTAAACATGGCCTGCCACGGCAATGTGACCCTCAGCGGCACCGCGGGGGAAGTGCAAATCAAGAATGCAGCAGACGGCTACATCAACACCCGGGAGCTGCTGGCCCAACACCTACGCCTGCGCAACCTGGGAGCCGGCAACCTGGACCTTTACGCCGAGCAAACCATTAACCTCTCGCACATGGGCGCCGGCTATATTCACTACGCCGGCCCGGCCCTCCTCACGGACGTGCAGCAGTACGGCGCCGGCGAGATTCGGCACGTGGAGTAAGGAGCGGCGGCTTTCGTTCAGTTAGTTCCTAAAACGGAACGACTGGACTTACAGCCCAAGCGGCACTTCGAGCAGGTCCCACTTGTTGCCGTAGACGTCGGCAAAGACGACGACAAGGCCGTAGCTTTCCTGGCGTGGTTCTTCCAAAAACTGCACGCCCCGGCCTTGCAGGCGGTGGTAGTCGGCCCAGAAGCTGGTCGTATGCAGAAATAGGAAGACCCGGCCGCCGCTCTGGTTGCCAATGGCTTTTTGCTGGGCTTCTCCGCGGGCCAGGGCCAGCAGCAGCCCGGTTTCGGCGCCGTGGGGTGCAATGCGGACCCACCGTTTGCCGGCGCCCAGGTCGGTATCTTCCAGAAGCCGGAAGCCCAGCACTCCGACGTAATAGGCCAGCGCTTCGTCGTAGGCGCGGACCAATAAGGCTATAGAACCCAGCTGCATCGTTTCAATCTGATAAGTAGTGCTAAGGACAGTGTGTGGTGGCACTCGGGCAGGCAAGTGAGCCAGAGTTGAGTTTGTCCGAAAGTCGCCTTGCCTGGTAACTCTAAAGGTACGCCGCAAAAAAGGAGCCTGTCCTTTCGGGCAGGCTCCTTGTCAATAAGTTCAGTTGGTCAGGCTAGGCCCGGCGGGGCCGAATGGCCAGGTAATCCAGGTAGTACAGGATTTTCACCGACACCGAGTTGTTGTGCGGGGTATTGATGGTGTTGCTCAGGTTGTCGAAGTACAGCGGTGTGGCTTGATTGGCCTGGAGAAAAGTGGAGCCGGCGTTTTTCCAGACGATGCTGATCTGGGAGCCGGGCGCAAACCACCACGAGTATACCGCATCGATGTTGAAGGCGTTGAAGGTATTGTCGCGGTTGCGCTGGTAGTCTACCGCCGTTTCCTCGCCGCCTGGGGCCAGGCGGGCAAAGCCCAGGTAGCGCACCGTGCTGGTATAGTGGCGGGTGCGAATGGTCAAGGACATGCGGTTGGTGAAGGTATAAGCCCCTTGCAGCACGTTCGACACCGTCACGACGCGGCGGCGGCCGAGCAGAATGGCGTTGGGAAACTCATCCAGAATCTTCTTGTCCTCGGGGTAGTCGCTGCTCAGGCTGCCGTCGTCGCCGCTGGAGGGGTTCACGTAGCCAATCTGGTTGCGGTTAGTGCTCCAGTCGAGGCTGTAGCGGAAGTTGAGCTTGTTGCTGACGCGGTAGCGCGGCGAGAAGCCAAACCCGATGCCCAAACGGCGGGGCCGCTCAAACCGGTCGTCTTCCTCATACACTCGCACCCCCGCGTTCATATCCAGGGCCAGCTTCTTGCGGTAGTCCGACGAGGCAAAGGCGCCGAAATTGCCGTTGGCTGGCACTCGCACATAGTACTCGCCCAGCGGCTCCACCCGGGGCTCGTAATAATCCCGGTTCACTGGGTTCACATCGAAGTCGAAGCCGACCGTAATGAAGCTTTTGGTAAAGGTAGTGTTGGCTCCGCCGTAGAGGTTGGTTTTCTGGTAGAGCGTGGGCTTGTAGAGGTACGACTGGTCGAGGCCGAAGTAGGAATAGAAGTTATTAACCTTCCAGAAGGGCTTGTAATGGTTGTAGTTGCCATAAATGCCCTGGGAAATATTGTTGTTGCCGAACAGAATGCCCAAGTCGTTGGGGTTGTAAGTGTGCGACTCAATGCCCTGGTTGAGGCCCCAGGTGAAGCTGCCGCTGATTTTGCTTACCCCCACCTGGTACTTGTAGCCGTCCTGGTCGTCGACCTGCTCTTCGTCATGGAACAGGTAGCCGCGGCGGCGCGAGTACACCAGGCGGCCATCCACGGCGTAGGAGTTTTTCTTGTTGGCGAAGCGAAACAGGCCGCCCGTCACGTTGGCGTCGTAAGTACGCCCAAAGCGCGTCACGTTGGTGTTGATGAGCGAGACGTAGGAGTTGTTTTTCAAACTCTGGTCGAGCACGGCAATGTTGTAGTTGCTGAAGGGCTGGGTTAGCTCCTGGCGCTCCTCCCCCGTTTCCGTGTTCCGAATCGTGGCGTACACGTCGTTGCTTACGGCATTGAACACGCCCACGCCCAGCCCCTTGCTCGTGCGGCCCGAGACCTTAGTGGCGTTCAGCAAGCGGGTTTCCGCCGGGTTGCGCACAATTTTCTCGTTGTCGCCAGCCTCCACATTATAGAAGCCGATGGGTGTGGCCCCCACCCGACGGGAGTAAAACAGATTGCCCTTGCTGAAGAGCTCGGTGCCTTCAGTAAAGAACTGTCGGTTTTCGGCAAACTGCACCTCGAAGGGTGAGAGGTTCAGAACTTGGTTGTCGCTCTGCACTTGTCCGAAGTCGGGTACCAGCGTAGCGTCCAGGGTGAAGCTTTCGTTGATGCCCCACTTCACGTCGGCCCCACCGTTGAAGCTGGTGGTGGTGCGGCGCGTGCCTTCTTCGTTGAGCGGGTTGTGGTTGACGTAGCCCGAAATGTAGGGCGTGAGCGAAAGGCGCAGCGGGGGCTCAATGTCGCGCAGGCCTTCAAGCGTACCCCACTGGTTCACGAAGCCATCCACGGCGGGCTTTACCTCGTTCCAGAAAAAGGCCTGGTTGTCGCGCTTGCGCTGCCGCATAAAGTTGAGGCCCCACACCTGCTCGGCTGTTTTGCTGAAGCGGATAGCTGAGTACGGAATCCGCATTTCGGCGTACCAGTCGGTGCCTTTCACGCTGGTGCGCGAGTCCCAGACGGCATTCCAGTTGAAGTCTTCGCCACTGGCGGGCGAGTAGCGGGCGTCCATCTGCACCCCGCCGGTGGTCACGAAAAAGCCGTAGCCGTTGAGCTTGTCATGGTAGGTATCCAGAAAAATCCCGATAAAGTCGGTGTTGCCGAAGTTGTCGCGCGCGGTTAGCTCCCGCATGATGGAGTCGGCGGCCACGTCGTGCATCACGGCGCCCACGTAGATGTTGGCATCGTCGTAGAGCACGCGCACCTCGGTTTTGTGCTTTTCGGGCGGGCCGGGGTTAGGCCGGTTCTGAATAAAGTCGGTGGCAATGGGAGCTTGCTGCCAGCTTTCCTCGTCCAACACCCCGTCCAGCTTTACGGGGGTCGTGATGCGCAGGGCCTGCAGGTGCTTTTTGGGCGCCGGCACCGCAGCGGCAGTGGGCGCAGGCGTTTCTGCGGCGGGCGTTTGCGCAGTAGCCGAATACGTGAGCATTCCTAAAAAACAACCGAGGAGGACACGTAAAAACATGAACGCAGAATGAAGATGTGGGAGAGAGTGTGATAGATGATAGCCGATGCCGAATGGTTGCTCAGGGCAGCGGGGAAAGCCACAAAAAAAGGCCTGCCAGCTGGCAGGCCTTTTTTCCGGAACATCGTTTTATTCGGTAATAACGACGTCCATGTTGAAGTTTTTGCCGTCGGTTTTGCCGAGCAGCTCCCGGTAACGCTTGGCCGTTTCCTCCGGCTGCCGCTGCCCGTTCACCGTCATGCCCGAGGGGTTGAGCTGAAACTGATACGAGCGGGAATTGGCGTCAATCAGGCCGTCTTTGCGCAGCTGCTCACCCAGGGCCACCGAGTTGACCTTCACGTTGCGCGGGGCACGGGGTGCGCGGGGTGGCGTGGGGGGCACCGGAGGAACCGGCGCCAGGCTGCTGCTACGCGGGGCCTTCGGGGCCCGGGGAGGAGCCGGCGGCGCGGGCGGAGTAGGCATGTCGCTGGAGCTACTGGTAGTGTTGGAGTAGATGCGGTTTCTGTCGTTGCCAGTGTTGCTGAACACCACCGAACCCGTGGAGCCGATGGTACGGCCGGTGCCGTCCTCAAACAGTTTGCGGTACTTGGCCGCTACGGCTTCGGACTGCTTCTGCCCATCGACTACCATTTCATTGCCCTTCAGCACCAGTTGGAAGTACTTCTTATCCTTGATGAGCTTGTCCTTCTCCAGCTCATCAATCATGGCTTCCTCTACTTTGCGGCTCTGCTCCTCCCGAATGGCGCGGGCTCGTTCGCGCTCAGCCTGGGCCCGTTCCCGTTCGGCCTGGCGCACTTCCCGCTCGGCTTGCTGCCGTTCGCGCTCGGCCTGCTGCCGCTCGCGGTCGGCTTCTTGCCGCTCCCGGGCGGCCTCATTGGCCTCCTGCTGCCGCTCGCGCAGTTCGTCGCGCCGCTCCCGCACGCGGTCCAGCTCCTCCCGGATTTTTTCCCGGGCTCTGGCATCCGTTTCATTGCGTTCGGCTTCGCGCAGCGAGCTTTCGGCTTCCTGCAGAGCCTTGGCAGCTATTCGGTCGTTGGCAATGCTGGCGTCTTTGCCGGCACGGATTTCCACGCGGTTGCCGTCGGCCAGCACGTAGGTGCGGGCCCGCCGGATTTCGTCGCCGCTGCGGGCCAGATCCTGCTCCAGGCGCTGCATCGAGCTGCGCAGCTCCTCTTGGTCGCGGGCCGACATACCGAAGTTGTGAGAGTCGAAATCGAAATTGAAGTTTGAGTTAGAACCCGAGCGGCGCGCCGTGCGGCTGCTTGGGGCCAGGCGGATGATTTCGGTGGTGTTGGCCTTGGCTTTGGGCTTAGCAGTGGCTTCTTCCATATCGATGCGCTGTCCGTCCACGTAGAGTTCGGTTACACGGCCTTTCTTGTCGCGCTTCACTACTACGGTGCCCCCGTCTTTGCCCCGGCGCATCACCTGCCCTTCTTGGGCATCGCGCACAATTACTACGTGCTTGTCGTCCTTGCTCTTCGACTTGCGCTTTTTCTTGTCATCATCGTCGCCGATGGGCGCGGCGGGTGCAGTAGCCGTCTGGAATGCAGGCAGACTCTTAGCCCACATGCTATTTTCGGGGCCAAAAACGGCACCAACGAGTTCCTTGGCACGCTCGGGCCAGGGCCGCGGGTTGGCCATGGCTACTACGGTCGTCAGCCCAATCAAAGCCAGACCACCCACTACCACCAGTGCTGCCATGAAGCCTTCCGAGAAGGTGGGCGCAGCGCGGCGCTGTACTAGCCGCCGGATGCGGCCCAGCAACGACCCATCGGGGCCCACAGCCGACAAAGCCAGGCGGGGCGTAGGGTACACATTTTGCCCCATTTCGGCCAGAGCAGCCAGGGCTTTAGCCAGCGTCAGCGGGTCGCCGCAGATGGCCGTGGCTTCGTCGTCGCAGCAATTTTCGCGCTCCGTGCGCATACAGGCCGTAATAAACCAGGCGGCGGGATGGTAGAAAAACAGGATTTCGGCCACCGACTGCAGGATGTTCATCAAATAGTCGCGGCGGGCAATGTGGGCCAGTTCGTGGGCCAGAATGGCTTCCAGCTGGGCCTGGCTCAACCCCATAACGGTGCCCAGGGGCAACAGAATCACCGGCTTGAGGTGACCGGCCACCAGCGGGGCCTTCACCAGCGCCGACTCCAGCAGGGTCACGGTGCGCTTGATGCCGGCACGGGCGGCCAGGGCCTTAAACCGCTCGTTCCACTGCTCCGACAGCGGCTCGACGCGGTAGTGGCGCAGGCGCTGTACGTAGGCCAGGCCGCCGAGCATGCGCAGCGTCATGGCCAGCAAGCCCAGAAACCAGGCCGCCACTATCAGGGGCAAGTGCTGGTCGAAGTACTGCCGGCCGGTTTCGAGCAGCGACACTGACTGCTCGGCAACTACGGCCGAGGATGCCGCAGCTGGGGCCAACAGAGTCAGCGAAGCTGCTGAGGCGGCCGGTGTGGCAGCTGAAGCGGCTGCCACGGGTGTTTTTGCCGTCAGGGCCAGGGCGTAGTGCCGCCCAAACGTAACCAGCGCCAGCCCGAGCATAATCACCAGGGCCAAGCCGGCCACGTTGTAGCGCACCTGAGCTGAGTGCCGGCGCAGCACCAGCAACAGCCCCACCAACGCCAAGCCGACAATGGCTCCCTGCCACAGGGAGTGCACAATTGTCCAGCCCACAGCCCGGACCAGTTCCGGCGTCAAGGTATTCTCAAGCCAGTTCATCGGGGCCTCCTTTCTCAGTTTCGGGTTTGTCCTGTTCGATTTCGTTGAGCAGCGTCCGGATCTGGCGTAGCTCCTCTTTGGATGTGCGGCGGTTGCCTAAAGCCTGCATGACCAGCTTCATGGCCGAGCCCCCGAAGGCGGCTTCCACAAACCGGTCGAGCAGCTGGCTCTGGGTTTCCTCTTCCCGCACGGCGGCGCGGTACACGTGGGTGCGGCTGTCGTCGTCGCGCAGCACGAGGCCCTTATCGAGCATGAGCTGCAACAGCTTCAGCGTGGTGGTGTAGCCTACTTCGCGCTTCTGGCTAAGTTCGTCGTTCACGAACCGGACGGTGCTCGGGCCATGCTGCCAGAGTACCTGCAAAATTTCGAGTTCCGATTCGGTGGGTTTGGGAAGGGATGCCTTACTCATAATGGGGTGCTTTGCTTGATACGAACTACTTCGTACATCAAACATATACGAAGTGAATCGTAGATGCAAATTTTACCTACGATTTATTTCGTATATCTAGTTAAGGCACCACTTCCTGGTAACGCGAAACCTGACTAAACCCATTGTTTAACGGCTTATTACCAACGTGATGCCACCCAATTAAACGCCATTCATTAAGTTCCACAACCAGGAAAACCAGCAGCAAAGCTGTTTTTTCCTGGTTAACTTTTACCCAACCAGAGTACAGTTACCCCTTGGCCCGCTTGCGCTTCATCGTCACGCGCGACCGGGCGCAGACGCCCCCAAACGGCGGGTTGTGCTTGGCTACGCTCACCTTCACCGATTTCACCTGGGCAAACTGCCCGAGCACCCGGTCCAGAATCCGGTGGCCCACGTGTTCCAGCAGCCGCGCCGAAACGGCCATTTCCTCCCGCACAAGACCGTAGAGCTCCACGTAATTCACCGTCGTGTCCAGGTTGTCGGAAGTGCCGGCGGCGTGCAGGTCGGTACCAATGTACAAATCGACGGTGTAGCGGTTACCGAGTTTCTGTTCTTCCTCGAAAAAGCCATGGTAGGCAAAAAACTCCATTCCTTCCAGTGCAATCTGGCCCATGTGGTGAGGTAGTGAAATTGTGAAACGGTGGGTTATAAACTTCCCTCACTGATGAGGCTGAGTGGAGAAAAGATACGGGCAAGAAACCTCATAAAAAGAAAGCCCGCCCCAAGAGGCAGGCTTTCCCATAATCGGCTACAAAATCCGTCGAACCCGTGGTCTAGATTTCGTCGAAGAACGACTTCTCGGCAGCTGTAGCAGCCATGCCCGGGTGCGTGGAAGGCGAAGGCTGGGTGATTTCGGGGTGACCAGGGCCAATGGGCTGGATGTCTGGGGCGGTGGGCTCGATGCGCGGACCGGTGGGGTCGGGCACACGGGCCGGCTCAGGGTTATAAATGCGCGAAGGGTCTACGTGACCGGGGTTTTCGTTGGGCGTGCGGTTGGGCTCGATGTCGGGGCCGGGCGTTTGGGCCGGGGCACCTGGGTCGGGCTGCTGCCCGGGTTTGGGATTGTAGCTGCCAGGCTGCGGCCCGATGGGGCGGGCGGCGGGCGTGTCGCGCAGGGCTACGCCGCCGGCAGTGGCAGCAGTGGCACCCGCTACGGCGGCTACGGAAGAGGTGGAAGCAGAGCCTACGTACATGGCAGTATCGGTTTCGGGTGAGGAATCAGGTTTACTCACCTTTACGCTGGCCGCCCGGGAAAGGATGGCGGCCGCCTCGGTTTTCGGCCGAGCTTTCACTTTCTCTACCTTGTCGATGGTGTCGTTGGCCAGGCGCTGTAAATCCCGCACGAGGCTTTCGAGCTGGCCTTCCAGGCGCTGGCACTCCTGGCCCAGGCCGTTTACTTCCGTTTTCATTTCGCCTACCGTGCGCTCAGCTTGCTTATAGGCATCGTCCACTACCTGCCGGGCTTTCTGGCGGGCATCGGCCAGAATCTGCTCGGCCTTGAGCTGGGCTTCGCGCACCCGCAGCTCAGCCTCGCGCTGGGCCTGCTCGGTAATGCTGTTGCCGGTGTCTTCGGCCGTTTTGAGGGTACGGTAGAGGGAGGTTTCCACTTCCCGCATCTTGCTTACTTCCTGGGTGGCGTGCTCCAGCTTGAGGCGCAGCTCCCGGTTTTCGTCACCCATTCGCTCCCACTGCTGCGACAAGGTCACCAGGAAGGCTTCTACTTCTTCTTTGTTGAGGCCGCGGAAGGCCTTTTCAAAGGTTTTTTGCCGAATATCGAGGGCGGTAATTTTCATGGGAGTACAAAGGAAGAAGAAAGGAACCGCCGGAAGCGGGAAAAATGGCCGGAGCGCGGCCCGCGGCGGTACTGGTTAATGCACAACTGCGGGCCTCACTCCTAGCTACTCTGCACCAGTTGCCAAACCGCAAGACTTCGGTCGTCGCTACACGAAACTAGCCGTTTCCGCGGTCCGGACCAAAATAACTTGTTGACCGAAGTGCCGTGGCCGGCGTGCCGGGCCTTGTCGAGCACGCGCAGCAGGCGGAAGCTGTCGGCCTCCCAGAGCTTGATGGATTTGTCCATGCTACAGGTGGCAAAAAACTGCCCGTCGGGGCTGTAGGCCACGTGGTTGATGGCAAACAGGTGGGCAATAATGGTCTGCTGCTCCCGGTAGTCGTTGGCCACGTCCCAAATGCGCAGGTGGGCGTCGCGGCCGGCCGTGAGCAGCCAGCGCCCATCGGGCGAATACGTGGCCGTAAACACCGAGTTGGTCGAGCC
This sequence comes from Hymenobacter cellulosivorans, assembly GCF_022919135.1. Classification (NCBI taxonomy): domain Bacteria; kingdom Pseudomonadati; phylum Bacteroidota; class Cytophagia; order Cytophagales; family Hymenobacteraceae; genus Hymenobacter; species Hymenobacter cellulosivorans. The sequence continues at coordinate 5,852,335 of NZ_CP095049.1, forward strand.
TTCCAGGGTGTATTTCACGGTTAGCGTATCGGCGTCCAGCACCCGAATCAGTTGGTCGCTGCCACCCACGGCCAGCTCGTTGCGCTCCTCGTGCAGGGCCAGGCAGCGCAAACTTTTCTCGGAGAGCCGCAGCAGGTGCAGCAGCCGAAAATCCTGGGCGTGCAGCACAGCCAGCGTGCCATCGGCCAGGGCCACGTAAATGCGCTGCCGCGGCGCGGAATAAGCAATATCGAAGATGGCCATGGGCGGCAAAGCCGTGGCGTGAACCAGCTTTTTCTGCTCTAAGTCGATGACCTGCACGCCCTGAAAATTGTGCCCAATCAGCAGCAGATGGCGGCCGGACACGTAATGCAGGGCGTACACCGAGTTTTCGACCCGGGCTACCAGTTCGCCGTCCCGCTCGGGCTGGTCGGTGTTCCAGGCGACCACAAAGCCATCGGAGCCGGCCGAGTAGATGATAGGCTGCGCCGGGTCGCCGGTCAGGGCGTACACGCAGTCGTGGTGGCCGCTCAGGGTGGCAAGTTTGTGAACCTCCGGACGATACAGCAGCGGCATGAGCTTGGGTTAGGATTTAGGGCAAAAATACGCCAGTTTTGACGACCCGTGCAGACTCCGCCCGCACCACGTTATCCTATGGCCTGCTTTTATCAACGGCCTTTTTATTTATTGCGGCCCAAAGTCTGACCCGGCCTTACCCCACGTATATTGGTTTATGCCCCTGCACTCCGTCACGCCGCTTTCCGACCATGCCCTGCTGGGCTTGTGGCACCTGACGGAGCAGCCCGCCGACTTACTAAGCCAGGTACCCCGACCCGAACTATACAGCCAATTGCAGCCCACAACCCGCGACGAAGCCCGCACCTTGCAGTGGCTGGGTGGCCGGGCTTTGGCCCACGCCTTGCTCGCGCAGGTAAACCCCGAGGCCCGGGCCGTGCTGCGCAACGACGAAAACGGCCGTCCTTACTTCGAGCAGCTACCTGATTACGCAGTTTCGTTGTCGCACTCGGGCCAGTGGCTGGCGGGCATCGTGGCTACTCGCGGCCGCGTTGGCACAGATATTGAACTGATTCGCACCAAAGCGCAATTGTTGGCTCCCAGGTTTTTATCGAAAGACGAGCTAGCCAACACCGGCGACGATGTAGCTAAACATAGTCTCTATTGGAGTGCCAAAGAGACGCTCTATAAGCTGCATAGCCGCCGGGGCCTGGTGTTCAAAGAGCAAATTCGGCTCAACCCGTTTGAGCTGCGGGAGGCAGGTGTGTTGACGGGGCACCTGCTGCTAGAAAACTCCCGCAGCCAACACCAGATTCACTACCAGCGCCCTGCCCCCGACTACGTGCTGACCTACTGCGTGGAAGACGCGCGGCCTCCCTCCTTCTGACTTTCGCCCCCGTACATGACCTTTCGCCGAATTTCCCTTATTGCTGCCGTAGCCCTAGTTTTTTCCGCTCTTGCCGTAGGGGTAGCCCGCGCTCAGGATGGCCGCTCGGTCAGCGACTTTAGCCTGCAAAGTCCCACCAATGCGACGGTAACGCTCAGCAGCTACGCCAAAAACAAGGCTGTGGTGGTAGTGTTCGTGAACCCCAACTGCGCCTTTTCCAAGCTTTACCAGAGCCGGCTGAATGCCCTAAACTCGGCCTACAGCGGCCGGGGCGTGCAGTTCCTGTTCATTAATACGCCCATCAACCTGGAGGCTACCGCCGACGCGGCCGATGCCGAGAAGCTCAAGATGAAAACCACCGGCGGCGAGGATTATCCTTACCTCACCGACGAAGGTCAGAAGGTAAGCACCCTGCTGGGTGCCACCAAAACGCCCGAAGCCGTGGTGCTCGTGCCCGCCGGAACTGGCTTCGTGATTCGCTACAAAGGTGCCATTGACGACAATGCTCAGGTGGAAGCCTACGCCAAGGAAAAATACCTGGCCCAGGTGCTGGATAACCTCCTGGCTGGCCGCCCCGCCGGCATCCCCGATAAGCGCGCCGCCGGCTGTTTGATTAAAAAGCCGTAGCCTGACGCTTGTTCTTGCGAGGCTGAAGCCATCCGCCCTCTGCTCGTGATATACGCTCTTTCACCAGAAAGCCCTAACGCCAGAGCAGGCGTTAGGGCTTTTTACATTAGAAACCCATATCCTTGCTTCGTTCCTCGCAAGGACATGGGTTTCTAGAATCTTTGGCTAAGAAGGACCGGCTTACTCCTCGTCGTCTTCGGCTCCCGTTTCGCCGTCCGTCACGTTGCCGCTTTCGTCGGTGAGGATGGCCAGGAGCTTGCTTACTTCGGCGGCTTTGGCGGGCTCTTGCATCTTTTCGAAGCTCAGCATCAGGTTGCGCAGGGCCCGGCGCACGATGTCGAGGTGGGAACAGGGCTCGAAGAAAATGTCATTGGACGACAGGTTCAGCTGGGCTACATAGTGCTCAATGTCGGTGCGCGAGAGAATCAGGCCGCGGTTGTAGCAGTTGATGTAGAAGGCTGGAAAGGTTTTGTCCTGGGGCTGAAAGGTGAGCACAAACAGGTTAGGCAGATTCACCCCGTAGATGGGCAGTTCCAGTCGCTGAGCGACCAGCAGATAGATTACGCAGAGGGTAAGCGGGTTGCCGCGGCGGGTTTCCAGCACCAGGTGGAGCATGGAGTTAGCTGGCGAGTGAAAATTCTGGGTGTTGGCCGCAAACTTATGGTTGCGAAACAGCACGTGGTTTAGGACCTGCACCTGGTCGGCGGGGTGCATATCGGGGCGCAGCAGGGTCCAGACTTCGAAGCGCAGCTGCTCGATGGCGCGGTTCAGGGCCTGCAGGTCGGCATCAGGGTACTGGTAGGAATTAAGCAGCCACATGCCTTCGAGCAGGTTTTCGCCGCCCGAGTCGCGCCACACGCGCAGGCGCTGCTGCAGGCCTTCAAACTGCAGGTTGTGAATCAGGTCTTCGAGGCGCTGCTGCTGCTGCGGGTCGAGACTTTCCTCCCACGATTCTTCTAAAAACGGGATAATACTTTCCCCCAGCGTCTGGATCCGGTCCTGAATCTGCGGGGCAATTTCCGGATCGTCCAGCAGGGAAATGAGGGCTTTAATTTCTTTGTTGGTCATGGATGCGTGAGCGGGCAGCGCGAAGCCACCGATATGCGGAGAAGAGCAAATAAAAGCAACCGAGGCGGTTTGGCCGCCGTCGGCTGCCGGGAATTAACATATATCCGGGGGAATATTGTTCAATTCCGGGGCAAGGGGAAGATCAGGACTTGTTTTGTTGCAACAACGGCTGGCACAGGGTTTCGTTGGGGCAGGAAAAGCAGTACGCGTCCTTTGTTTGTCATCCTGAGCCTGCGAAGTACCTTCTTCTACGTTCTGCCTAAGCTTATGCAAAGTGAAAAGCCATTCACCACGTCCTTGGTAAAAGGCTTTTACACGTCGGCATCGACCTTGCTGGGGTAGGTGGGGGTAGGTCCTTCGTCGCCGCTTCATGCGCGAAATGCTCAGGATGACAGACGACTTGGGCAAGGTGTCTCCCTATATCCGGAAGACGTTCTGTCCACTCCCCTGCCTTACCGTAGCAGGTTGGTTTTGGCCAGCTCCAGCACTTCGTCGCCACGGCCACTCATAATGGCTTTAAGCGTGTAGAGGCTGAAGCCCAGCACCTGCTCTTTCTGAATGGTGGGCGGCATCGACAACTCGGTGCGCTTCACCACGGCATCCAAAATAACCGGGCCGGGGTGGGCCAGCATTGCAGCTAGGGCGGTAGGCAACTCGGCGGGGTCCGTGACGCGGATGCCACGGATGCCAGCCGCTTCGGCCAGGGCGGCGAAGTTGGGATTCTCCAAATCGGTGCCGTAGTGCAGGATGCCCGAGGCCTTCATTTCCAATTCCACGAAGGCCAGGCTGTTGTTGTTGAAAATGACAATTTTAACCGGGGTCTTGAGCTGCTTCAGCGTCAGCAGCTCGCCCATGAGCATGGCAAAGCCCCCGTCGCCAGCCAGGGCAATAACCTGGCGGCCGGGAAAGGCCAGCTGAGCGCCCAGGGCCTGGGGCATGGCGTTGGCCATACTGCCGTGGTTGAAAGAGCCGATAAGGCGGCGCTTGCCGTTGAACTGCAAGTACCGAGCGGCCCAGATGGTAGGGGTGCCTACGTCGCAGGTGAAAATAGCGTCCTCGGCGGCCTGCTCATTGAGTAAGCGGGCCACGTACTGTGGGTGCATGCTCGCGTCGCCGGGTTCACCTACAGCCAGCTCGTCGAGGTCTTGGCGGGCTTCGCGGTAGTGGTCCAGAGACTTCTCCAGGTGGCGGCGGTCCGACTTATGATTCAGCAAGGGCAGCAGAGCCTGCAGCGTAGCAGCTACGTCGCCGACAAGGCCTACTTCGACCCGGGCGCGACGGCCGATATGCTCGCCGCGCAGGTCAATCTGGACGGTGCGGGCTTCCTGGGGCAGAAACTGGACGTAGGGAAAGTCGGTGCCGAGCATGAGCATGGCGTCAGCGGCCATCAGGGCCTCGTAGCCGGAGGTGAAGCCCAGCAGGCCACTCATACCCACGTCGTAGGGGTTGTTGGGCTCTACGTACTCTTTACCGCGCAGGGCATGAACCACCGGCGCACCCAGCATTTCGGCCACCTGCAATAGTTCGGCGTGAGCCTGGGCGCAGCCGGCGCCGGCCATAATGGTCACCTTATCACTGGTATTGAGTAGGTCAGCAGCGGCCCGCAGCTCCTCGATGCCGGGCACCAGCGTGGGCTTGCTGCGCAGCACCGGCAGCCGCGGCTCAGGCGTCTCTACTGATTGGTGGCTAATGTCGCCGGGCACGACCAGCACCGCCACCCCGCGCTGGGTCAGGGCCGTCTGGATGGCAATTTCGGTGCAGCGCACGGTCTGGTCAGCGTGGCCAATCAGCTCACAGTAGGCGCTGCATTCCTTGAAGGTGAGCTCGGGATGGGTTTCCTGGAAGTACTGGCTGCCAATTTCGACGCTGGGAATCTGGGCGGCAATGGCCAGCACCGGCACCCGGCTGCGGTGGCAGTCGTAGAGGCCGTTGAGCAAATGGGTGTTGCCGGGGCCGCAGGAACCGGCGCACACGGCTAGGCTGCCCGTCACATGGGCTTCGGCGCCGGCGGCAAAGGCCCCGGCTTCCTCATTGCGCACATGAATCCACTCAATACCCTCCCGGGCCCGGATAACGTCGGTAATGCCGTTAAGCGAGTCGCCGACCACGCCGTAGACGCGCTTTACGCCGGCGGCAATTAGGGTATCGACAATAATTTCGGAGACAGTTTTCTTCGCCATAATCTTCGGGTATAGGATGAAGGCTATACGGGAAGTAGCGGAGTTATGCCCATTTCAGACTGGCTTTGCCCGCGGGCTGCGCGGCCGGACGCCTCTAGTAGCTCAGCGGCCACTGCGCGCTAGAAGTTGGGAATACCCAACTCGGCCCGTGAACGGCCCAGGTGCCGGGTGAGCTCCTCTACCAGCTGGTTGGCCCCCACCGAGTAGGTGTAGCACTTGACCTGCCGTTTTCCGTCCGATACCTGTACTGCCATGCTAAAGGCACTAAAGCGGACAGTCTGGATGGCCTCCCAGCGTAGCAGGTGCGGCTGGCCCAGCATAGATTGGCGCCAGATGCCCTCCGGCGTGAGCGTAAGCCGCCCCCCGTACCAGCTCAGCAGCAAGTACAGGCCCATACCCCCAAACATAGCCGCCAGCAGAAGTTGGAGGCCCATATCATCCGGGTTATGCTCGAAGAGGGCCCACAACAGCAAACCCAGCCCGATAGCGCACGAAAACAGACCCAGGAGCCGGAAGAAGCCCGGCATCAGCACGAGGATATGACCCTCGGCATCCTGGCCGGGCGCGTGCTTCGAGGCTTTTGCCAGATACTGCGTCAGGACAAATACCCCAATGGCAATGAGTCCATACACCGGGAAATTGCTCATACATGTACAATAGTATTCAGGCCGCAACATACCGATAAGGATAGGTTAGCAGGCATACAGCAGGAAGTATTGGTTTGGGAATGCGGCTACCAGCCGTCAGCTTTGCTACACGTAGCGGCGGCGCCAGATCTTATACCAATCCTTGTTGCGCGGGTAGCTGCGCGTGGCCGTGATATTGTTGAACACCAGGGCCACCAGCAACAGAATAACGACGCCCGTCAGCACCGGCATGAGCATATACCAGTAGCCGAGCGCCTTGAGCTGGGCCGAGCCGATGTTAGCCACGAGGGCAGTAGCGCCACCGGGTGGGTGCAGGGTCTTGGTCATCTGCATGGCCACGATGGTTAATGACACGGCTAGGGCCGCAGCTAGCCACAGCTCCCCTCCCACCAGCTTCTGCACCGTGACGCCGATAAATGCGCCAATCAGGTGGCCACCAATGAGGTTGCGCGGCTGAGCCAGCGGCGAGTTGATATGGCCGTACAGTAGAACGGAGGTTGCCCCGAACGAACCAATTATCCACAGCGTGTCGGTGCGCTCCAGCACGTAGCTGTTCAGCAGGCCAATGAGGCCAATACCGATAAAGGAGCCCAGAAACGTCCAGATGTGCTCTTTGTAGTCGAAGAGGGTTTCCTCGTAAATAATCAGCTTTACCCGGCGGGCCTGCTGCCGCAATCTTCTTTGCATTCGTCGTACTCAGGCCTGTGGGCCTTGGTGGTTGGCCGGGCAAAGGTAAATGAGCAGCCGTGAAGTGGACTTTCACGAAAGCAGGAAGTGGAGTGACACAATCGAAAAAAATATTTCACTTGTGTCACTCCACTTCCTGTTCGGGCGACCAGGTTACCGGGCGGTACCCGAGAGGAGGTAGTGCTGGGTAGCACCTTCGGAAAGCAACCGGGCTCCGGTAGCAGCCACAAACGCTCCTACCACGGACAGGTGGCCGGGGCGGGGAAGTATTCCTCGCTGAAGTACTTGCCGGTGGGTCCGTCGGGCCCAATCAGGGCGTATTTGACGATGCGCTGCCCGGCTTCCTCGACCGTGCTGGTGCCTTGGTGGCCGGTGAAGTCGGTTTTGGTGTAGCCCGGGCACACGGCATTCACTTTAAAGGCCGTGCCGCGCAGGGCGTGGGCCAGGTTGATGGTGTACATGTTCAAAGCCGCTTTCGACGACTGATACACCGGAAACCGGTAGTCCAGCGCCTCGTTGTCCAGGTCGGCGTACGACGACAGCGAGGCCATAGCAGTACTCACGTTGACGATGCGCGGCGCGGGAGCCTTTTCCAGCAGGTCGATAAACGCCTGCGTGACGCCGGCCACGCCGAACACGTTGGTTTCGAATACGTCCCGAAACTGCGCCAGCGTGGCCTGCAATGCCGGCTGCACCATGCCCCCGCTAATGCCGGCATTGTTGATTAACACATCCAGTACGGGCGTTTTCTGGCCTACCGCCCGGCGGGCCGCTTGGATGGACTCAGGATTGGTGACGTCCAGCTGCACGGCTTCGACAGTGGTGAGCCCGAGGGCGTTGAGCTGCTGGGCGGCGGCTTGTCCGCTCTCCAGGTTGCGGCTGCCGAGGTAAACGAAAAACCCGTGCTGGGCGAGTAGTTTGGCGACTTCCAGGCCGATGCCTTTGTTGGCGCCGGTTACTAAGGCTGATTTCATGGGGTGAAGTATGGGTAAGTAAAAAGAGAAACTACCCGGCCGAGACCTTCCGGCCGGACTACTTCGGTAAGGGCACAGCCCTACCGGCCAGGCCCGAACAAGGGCCTAGTAAAGCGTGAAGAGGAAGGTGGAGAGAGCCGAAGAAACCCGGCTTACGGGGACAGCGCTACTGGCTACCAACGGGGGCACTCCCGGGCCCGGTCAGGGCCGTGGGCGGGTACCCAAAGTGCTTTTTGAAGGCATAGGAGAAGTGCGCCAGATTCTCGAAGCCGACTTCCAGGTAGAGCTCCACGGGCTTGCGTTTCTTTTCCGAGAGCTGGTAATGGGCCAGGGCCAGGCGTTTTTGGGTGAGCCAGCGCTGGGGGCTGAGTTGAAAGGCTTTGTGAAAGTCCCGCTTAAACGTAGTCAGGCTGCGGCCGGTGAGGTAGCTAAAGGAAGCCAGGGGCAGGTTGAACATGTAGTTGGCCTCCATAAACTCGACCAGGTTCAGCTTGCCCGGCTCGGCAAAGTCGGCCAGCACCGCGTCGCTGCTGAGGCTGAGGCTGCGCAGTATCTCGATTACCTCGGCTACCTTGAGCGCCAGCAGCTTTTCCGGCAGCGTCTGCTCTAGTTCCAGGTAGGGCAGCAAGGAGGCGAACAGGCTCTGCAACAGCGGGCTTTGCGGGAACAGCAGCACGCCTGGGGCAGCCGGCCCCGTGGCCCTGGCCGGATGCTGCGCGTAGTAGGCCCGCACGCTGGCCATGGACAGCTTCATGATTACGGCCCGATAGGCAGTGCCGTCTTTGGGATACTTGATCAGCGTGGCGAGCTGCCTGCGGGGCAACAGCACCGTGTCGCCTTCCCCGCAGATGAGGGTGCGGTCGGCCAGCACCACTCTCAGCTCCCCGGCCAGCACCCTGACCAGAAGGTGGTCTTCGTAGATTAGCTCCCCGCCGTAGCGCACGTCGCCGCTACACACGACGACCATTTCGGCATGGTGGTTTAGTTGCTTGGGCATGGGGCGTAGTGGTTAGCAGTTGGTCAGGTTGCAAAGCGTATCAACAGCACAAAGGTAAACCACCCGGCAGCGAGGTACTTTGTTGAAAAGGCCGAAGTTGCTTTACTCAGCGGGCCATTTGTTCGGGGTAGTCGTAAGCGGGCGGCCAAAACCACAGCGGCCCGCCGCAACGGGAACTGCGGTGGGCTAGGCTAGCAGGTAGTACCTGATGGGTTTCGCAGTTGCTCGACTAGGCCGAATGATGCCTATACCCGCGTGGCTGTGCCGCGAGCGTCCCGCGCCGTCAGGTTGTTCTACTGGCGCGGCCCCGGGCGCAGCACAGCTGCTCAAGCGTACTGGTCACTCGGCCTAGCCGAGCAACTGGGTGGGGTCAAGCCAAGCGCCTTTAGGCAAGGAGCTAGCCAGCGGCCAACGCCGCCACTTCGGCCCGCAGCCCGGCCACGCGGGCCCGCAGTACCAGGTAGGCCGCTGCGGTAGCCGGACTTGGCTCCTCCCGGGCCAGGTCATCGGCCAGCTCAGCCAGCCACCGGGCATAGTGCGCGGCCTCATCTGGGTCGGCGGGTGGGGCCACGGCCCGGAGCTGGGCCAACCCCCACCGCCGATGAGCCAGCTGGGTGGCCCGCCCCTGCAACCGGGCCAGCTCCTCCCCGTGCGTGAGCAGCAGCAGCCGACACTCGCGCAGGCGGCTCCGCAAGGCCTCGGCGGCCGGTTCGGGGGCCGAGGCGGGCCAAGCCGGCAACAGCTCATCGGGGGCAGGCAGCGGGGCCAGCGGCTCGAACAAGGCCGGGCCGGGCACTGCCGGTTGCCCCTGCCCCAGGGGCGGGGGCAGCAGGTGGCTGAGCCAGAGCAGGCGTGGCAACCGGGCCGCCGACAGCCCCCGCCGCCCGACTTCTATGTGCGAAACAAACCCCGCCGTTACTCCTAGGTAGCGGCCCAGTTGCCGCGTCGATACTCCCAAGTGGGCCCGCACGGCGGCCGTCAGGCTGAACTCGGCGGGTTGATAATCAGCAGGAACACTAGGCATAGAACTGGGCTAACTATACAGTGGCACGTATACGACCCTGCTACTAACAGGCCGGTCATATACTTCTAGCAGTATACGTCTTTCGAAAGATAAGCAGGGTCGTATACTACTAGAAGTATATGACCCAGGGAAAATAAAGAGGTTCTTTTACCAAGGCCGACTAGAAGCCGCTGTTACCAAGCCGGAGTAGAAGCCAACACGGCCCCGGAAACAAGAGCGGCCCGCCGCAACGGGTGTTGCAGCGGGCCGGGGTTATCCGCTACTACACGGGTATTTTACCCCATAACCCGCGTATAGTCTTCAGGATACTCTTTTTCAAACCACCCCATCATATCGGGCACATTCACCGCAATTGCCTGATCGACCAGCCAAATAAACTGTTTGGGAATCCAGGCAAATAGAATTGCATCGTCTGCGGTGCTGGCTTTGTAAAACCAGGTGTCTACCGGCGGAAAATCGTATTCGTCCATAAAGCCCCTCGATTCGCCCTGCGTGGCCCCGTCAACAATCGTGTCCCATATCCGAACGGCCAAAATCCTGCCTTCACATTGCGAACTGCCTGCAATACCCAAAGCAGCCTTATGCTTCAGTTGCTCGGCAAACAGATTGTTAACAACGGAATCAATAGGAACAGAAAAAGGGTCTGTCGTCCATTTCGAGTGGAAAGTATAGACGTAGAGTTCGGGTATATCAATCCCAATGGATTGGTAATCGTAACTGGTTATAAAATTGAAACCAAAGACCAGCTCGTCATTTATAATGGGGTTGATACTCCTCAAAATTGAAGCGTGGTTTTTCTCTGTGTTAGCCAACTGCAACTCACAGTACTGTTGTGTCAGCAACAGATTATTCTGAAAGGCAGTCTTGTCAATTTCTAGCATACGGAAGTCCTGCATGAGTTTGCAATTTTCTTTCTGTAACCAAAGCGGCCCGCCGCAACGGGCGTTGCGGCGGGCCGGTAATTACTCTCCTTTCAGTATTCTCTTTGTTTGTCTAACTAAGTTTACGTATAGTTCTTCTTTCTCAAAGTCTTCCATTTTTACAATAGGCCTGCTTGGAGGGTTCATTGCTTGATATTGATTCAAGGCGTCAAACTCCTCAAAAAGGCATGGCTTTAAAATAACGATCAGAATAACTGCTCCGCTTTCCTCTGCTGCTTGAAGAAGTGGAGGCAATTCGTTAGTTGAAATAAAATCAGAACCTAAAAAATCTGTGCTGACAAGTAAGATTGCTACTTTACTATCATCTATTGCTTTTCTTATCTCATTCTTCCACTTCTGACCAGGAAGTATTTTTGTATCATCCCAAAAGTCAATTTGGCTCAGAAAAGGCTTAAAATGCCTCTGTATGTCGTTCAAATAATCTTTATCTAAATGACTATAACTTATGAATACTTTTTTTCTCTCTTGTTTTGCATTAGCAGCATTTTTCTGATGTGCTACGATAGGTAAAGTCTCTACTTCTTGCTGTATATAGAACAGAAGCTTCACAGGCTTTTTCTCATACCCACAGTCTATACCAGGCTTTCCTCCATGCTTATCATCTCTATGCTTTTGCAATGAACTCATAACAAGATTGCTTATTTCATCTAAGAAAAGAGCTTTATTCTCAGGCGAATAAAAATCCAGTAAACGGTTCTTAATTGCATGAAAATCATTAATTGCTTCGCTTCTGCGTGCATATTCTATCTCATTATGATAGAAGTCTTTTGCCTCCTGTCTAATCACTTCTTCGTTTTGCATAACTAACGTTTTGAAGATTTACTTTTACACCTGAATCACGCCCACGTTGTACTGCTTCTCAATGGGCGCGTGGTTGGCCATGCTAATGCCTTCGGAAATCACCTTGCGGGTTTCGAGCGGGTCGATGACGGCGTCGACCCAGAGGCGGGCAGCGGCGTAGTACGGCGAGAGTTGCTCATCGTACTTGGCCTTGATGCGGTCCAGCAGTTCCTTTTCGGCTTCGGGCGTGATTTCCTCGCCCTTGGCTTTGAGCGAAGCCACCTGAATCTGGAGCAGCGTGTTGGCCGCTGCCGCGCCGCTCATTACGGCCAACTGGGCCGTGGGCCAGGCCACGATGAGGCGGGGGTCGTAGGCCTTGCCGCACATGGCGTAGTTGCCGGCCCCGTAGCTGTTGCCGATGATAACCGAGAACTTAGGCACCACCGAGTTACTCATGGCATTCACCATTTTCGCCCCATCCTTGATAATGCCGCCGTGCTCGGATTGGGAGCCCACCATAAAGCCCGACACGTCGTGCAGGAATACCAGCGGAATCTTCTTCTGGTTGCAGTTCATGATAAAGCGCGCGGCTTTGTCGGCCGAGTCGGAGTAGATAACCCCGCCCATCTGCATAGCCCCCTTCTTGGTCTTGACGATTTTGCGCTGATTGGCCACGATGCCCACGGCCCAGCCGTCGATGCGGGCCAGCCCGCAGATCAGCGTCTGCCCGTAAAGGTCCTTGTAGGGCTCAAACTCCGAGTTGTCAACCAGCCGCTCGATGATGTCCATCATGTCGTAGGGCTTCACCCGGTCGGCGGGCAGCAAACCCAGGATTTCCTTCTCGTCCTTGGCCGGGGCCACGGGCGCTTTGCGCGAGAAGCCGGCCGTGGGGTTGGCGCCGAGCTTGTCGAAGATGTTGCGGATATGGTCGAGGCACTCCTCATCGGTGGCAAACTTGTAGTCCGTCACGCCCGAAATTTCGGAGTGAGTGGTAGCACCGCCCAGCGTCTCGTTGTCGATACTCTCACCAATGGCCGACTTCACCAGGTAGGAACCCGCCAGGAATACCGAGCCGGTGCCGTCCACAATCATAGCTTCGTCGGACATAATCGGCAAGTAGGCACCACCAGCCACGCAGGGGCCCATAATAGCGGCCAGTTGCACGATGCCCATGGAGCTCATCACGGCATTGTTGCGGAAGATGCGGCCGAAGTGCTCCTTATCGGGGAAGATTTCGTCCTGCATCGGCAGGTACACCCCGGCCGAGTCGACGAGGTAGATAATGGGCAGCTTGTTTTCGATGCTGATTTCCTGGGCCCGCAGGTTTTTCTTGGCCGTAATCGGAAACCAGGCCCCGGCTTTTACCGTGGCGTCGTTGGCCACAATCACGCACTGCCGGCCCTGCACGTAGCCGATAACGACCACCACGCCGCCCGAGGGGCAGCCTCCCTCCTCCTTGTACATTCCCTCACCGGCAAAGGCGCCGATTTCGACCGTCTGGGAATCCTTGTCAATCAGATACGCAATTCTTTCCCGGGCCGTGAGCTTGCCCTTAGCCTTATGGGCCTCAATGCGCTTCTCGCCGCCGCCGAGCTGCACCTTCTTCAGGCGCTGGGAAAGTTGAAAAGTAAGCTGCTTAATGCTGTCTTCGTTCTTGTTGAATTCAAGGTTCATCGTGGGTGGGGAGGTGGGAGTGAATGAATGAATGAGCGAATGAGTGAAGTGTGGTTCAAACCGCGCAGGTGGCCCGAGTTAAACAACCAACTCACTCATTCGCTCATTCACCGTGAGTGCATAAAAAAATCCGCCTTGGGGAGGCGGATTCAAAGGTAAGCAAGTAGCGCGAAGCGGCGGCTTCGCGCTACGATGGTAGTCAGGCTATTTTACCGTGGAGTCGGTGGCGCCGATAGAGGGGGTGGTTTCTACCTTCTTTTCCTCCACTTTGATTTCGCCGTCGGCTTTCTTGGTCGTTTCCTTTTTGGTCTTGTCCTTGCCGCCCCCGCCAAACACCGAGAAGTGCACGTAGCGCTTGGGGTTGGCTTTCAAATCCACGAGCAAGGCGTTGGAGCTGGCGGCCGTGGCGTTGAGGTTGGTGTAGAGCGAGTCGTTGTTGATGAGCTTGCCCAGGGAGCCTTTCTGGTCGGTCATGGCCTTGTTGAGGGCCGTCATCGAGCTTTGCGCCTCGGTCATAGTGGCGTTGAGCTTGCGCATGGCCGGACCTACCGGGGCGTTTTTCAGCGAGTCGCTCAGTTGGGAGAAGTTGGAGGCAATCCGGTCAAACTTGGTGCTGGTCTTGTTCAGCTCAGCCGTGAGCTTGGCCATGTTGGTCGTAATCTGGTTGATGTTGCGCTGATTCATAATCAGCAGGTTTTTCAGGGCCTCTGTCGAGCCCTGGGCGTTGAGCAGCGTGGCCTGCAGGCTTACCTTGGCTTCCTTGCTCAGAAAGCCGTTGACCTTCATCAGCGTTGAGTCGACGGTGCCGAGCACAGGCAGGGCTTTGGCCTGGAAGGCGTCGGTGATGCTGGCTACGGTGTAGGACTTGAGCTCCTCTCCCCCTTCGTAGACCTTCGAGTTCTTGCCCAGAAACAGGGTAATGGTCTTGCTGCCCAGCAAGGAGCCCGAAAGGCTGGCTACCGTGGAGTCGCCTACCATGATGCCCTTCTGCAGCTCCAACGACACGCGGATGCGGTTCCGGTCTTCGGGCAGCAGCTCCATGTTCTTGACCTGCCCGACCTTGATGCCGTTGAGGATAACCGGGTTGCCCACGGTCAAACCATCCACGTTGTCATACTTGGCGAAATAGGTTCGGTCGGAGGACAGCAGGTTGCTGCCTTTCAGGAAGTTGAACCCGATATATAAGGCTGCTAGGGCAACGATGCCCAGCAGGGCTACTTTAATTTCTTTCGACACGTTGCGTCTGATCTTGAGGGTGTAACGGGCAGGTAATAACGCTAACTCAATACAAAGTGGATTGAAGCCGGCTTATTCTCCATTCATGGCTTCCAATTCGGTTTTATAATCCCGGAAAGCCCGGTAGATGCCCGAGGCCATATACGTTTGCCCGGACTTATCGTTTAGATACTGCTCCTCCGTACGGTTGGTCAGGAAGCCTGCTTCAATCAGCACCGAGGGCATGGTGGATTTCCAGAGCACCAGAAACCCGGCCTGCTTGACCCCGCGCGAATGCCGCTTGACAGTCGTGCGAAACTGCCGGTCGACCTGCTGGGCAAAGCGCAGGCTGTTGACCATGTGGGCGCTCTGGTAGAGCGAAAATAAGATGTGGCTCTGGGGTGAGGTCGGGTCGAAGCCGCTGTAGCGCTCCTGATAGTTGTCCTCCTGCAGAATTACGGCGTTTTCCCGCTTGGCCACCGACAGGTTCATCTCCGTCTTGTGCGGCCCCATGGTCCAGACTTCGGTGCCGAAAGCCGACGGAACGCTGGCGTTGCAGTGTACCGAGATGAAGAGGTCGGCCCCGTGCTTGTTGGCCACCCCGGCGCGGTCGGCCAGCTCGACAAACACGTCGGTCTTGCGGGTGTAAACCACCTTCACGTCGGGCATATTCTCCTCGATGATTTTGCCTAGCTCCAGAATGATTTTCAGGGACACGTCGGCCTCCCGGGCCTTCACGCCGGTGCAGCCACGGTCCTTTCCACCGTGACCGGCATCGAGCACAACGGTGCGCAGATGATACTTGGGCCGGGGCACGCCGGGCGCACCCGGAACCACGGCGCCCGACGAGCCCGAAAGAAAAAGCAGACCCGACAGGCAAAGAGCGACAATATTCCGCACGGAGTTCGTTAGTTGGGGCAGCTACCCGTTACCTTTGCAAACAGCCACAAAATAAACGATAAAAACCACGTGGCCCTGTCTACGCTGTCTATCCTGTCTGCTTTCCGTCTTTACCGCCGTGCCTGGCCCCTTTTAGTACTGGTGGCTGCGCTCTGGCTCCACAGTAGTTCCACGGCCTGGGCCCAACGCCGGGCCAGGGTTCCGGCCCCAGCTGGCGTACCCGGCCTAAGCGCCCCAGCGGGTGCGGGCCGGCCTTCTGCCGTGGGCACCGACACGACCCGTACCCGCCGCCTGCTGGCCGCCACCGATACCAGCCGCACCGCCGACTCGCTGCGGGTGGCGGCCCGGCCCAAGGGCGACATTGAAACCACCATTAAATATTCGGCCAAGGACTCGATTCGGTTTGAAGTCCAGAATAAGGTGGCCCGGCTCTACAACAAGTCCAGCATCGACTACGGCGACATGGACCTGCAGGCCCAGCGCATCACCGTCGACTACAGCAGCAACCTGCTCACGGCCGAAGGCGCCGCCGATACGACCGGTAAAGTCGTGGGCCGGCCCGTATTCAAAGACGGGGGCGGCACCTACACCGCGGGCCGCATCAATTACAACTTCAAAACCAAGCGGGGCAAGATTGCCGAGGCCGTAACCCAACAGGGCGAGGGTTACCTGCACGCCGAAACCATCAAGAAAAACGAGCTGAACGAAATCTTCGGCCGCAACGGGCGCTACACCACCTGTAACCTGGAGCACCCGCACTTCTTCATCAATGCTACCAAGATGAAGGTCATTCCGCGGGAGAAAGTAGTGACCGGGCCTTTCAACATGGTTATCGGTGACATTCCTACGCCGCTGGGCTTCCTATTTGGCTACTTCCCGACCCCGGGCAAAAGCCGGGCCTCGGGCCTGCTGTTTCCCACTTTCGGCCAAACCTCGGACCGGGGCTTTGCCCTGCGCAACGGCGGCTACTACTGGGTAGTCAACGACAACATCGGCGTGCGCCTGACCGGCGACATCTACTCGGGCGTCGGCAACTCCTTTGGGGGCTACAACCTGATGGCCGAGACGCAATACCTGAAGCGCTACTCCTATACGGGCCTGCTGAACTTCTCCTACAGCTCGCGCCCCCCGGATATTATTCTGCCTTCGACCTCAGTTAATACCAACCTGGAGTACCGCCGGCCCCGCTCGGCCCGCACGCTGTGGGTCAACTGGAACCACACGCCTACGCCCCGACCCGGCGGCGGCCGGTTCTCGGCCAGCGTGGCCGCGGGTAGCCCCGACTTCAACCGGCAGAACAGTTACGACCCGCGGCGCTACTTGGCGGCGGCCTTCAACTCGACGGTTCAGTACTCCAAAACGATTCGCAACTCGCCGGTCAACTACAACGTGCAGCTCACCCAGAGCCAGACCACGAGCGGCATCATGACCTTTACCCTGCCCAACCTGTCGGTGGGTGTGGCCCGGCAGTACCCGTATGAGTGGTTTGGGCTGGCTCCCCAGGGCCGCTTTTACGAGCAGTTCTCCATCAGCTACGACCTGCAGGCCCGCAATGAGCTGAGCAATCAGGTAGCCGCCCGCTCCCTGGCGAATGGGCTGCCCCTGCTCGGAGGCACCAACGAGGGCAGCGTGATTCCGGTACGCTTTTCCAACCTGCGGCCCTTTCTGCGCAATGCCCGCAACGGCATGCAGCACAACTTCCAGATTTCGCTGGGTAGCTACCCCGTACTCAAGCACATCATTGTGCAGCCTTCGGTGCGCTACCAGCAGTACTGGTTTGGTCAGCGCCTCCGGTATTCCTACAACCAGGCCGCCCAGGCCGTTCGCATCGACACCGTGCGCGGCTTCAACGTAGTATCGGAACAGTCGGCGGGCGTGAGCATGAGCACCAATATCTACGGGACGCTGGTCCGCAAAGGCACCCATAAGATTCAGGCTATCCGCCACAAGATTGCGCCCAGCGTCAGCTTTAGCTATTCGCCCGATTACACCGGGCGCAGCAGCCTTAACTGGGTTAATCCAGTCGAACTGAACGCCTTGACCAACAGCCAGGGTCAACCCTACAACGTGCGCGATAAGCAAAGGGGGCGGATTCTGAACCCGGTGAGCTTCTCGCGCTACAACAACTTCATTTACTCGACTCCCAACAGCATCCGGGCCAGCGTCATTTCCTTCGCGGTAAACAACCAGGTGGAAATGAAGGTGCGCAACAACAACGACACGACCGGCACGACGCCCTTCGAGAAAGTAAGCCTGATTGACGGCCTTGACCTGGGCACCACTTACAACCTGGCTGCCGACTCGCTGAACCTGGCGCCGCTGTCCATGTCGTTTCACACCCAAATTGCCCGCAAGGTGAGTGTGATTGCCAATGCCAGCTTCGAATTCTACCAGCGCGACTCCACCGGCCGGGCTATCGACCGGTTCTTGCTGGACCAGCCCAACCGCCGCCTGGCCCGCCTGGCCTTCGCCGACTTCTCGCTTAACTACCAGTTCAACCCGGCCCAGGGCAAAAAGAAGTCGACTGTGAAGCGCGACGTGGCCCCGACTAACACGCTGGGCTCACCCAATCAAATCAATCCCTACGAGGAGTACGTCGACTTCGACATTCCCTGGGAGCTGACGACGAGCTTTGCCGTTCGTTATGTCGACCCGGGCCCAATCCCGACCCGCCGCTTCTACGTGCGGCCCCGGCCTATCACCTCAGCCGCACTGCAGGTCAATGGCTCGGTGAAGCTCACGCCCAACTTCCGGTTTGGCTACAGCACCAGCTATGACTTTATCAGCAAGCGCCCAGTGGCCCCGAACCTGGATTTTTACCGCGACCTGCACTGCTGGCAAATCTCGGGGTACTGGGCTCCCTTTGGCGAGTTCCGGGGCTACGGCGTGACGATTTCGGCCAAGTCGTCGTTGTTGCAGGACCTGAAGCTCAACCGCAACCGCAGCTTCTGGAACCGTTAATCAGAACGCAACTCCACGCGCCGCCCGTCTCTTCACTATGAAGGAGGCGGGCGGCTTTTTCGTGGGCCGCCCCCGGGTTTAGACGTGCTCCGCCGGACTTTGCGGCCTGGACTCCCACCTGGGCTGCCGACCCGCAGTAGCTGGTTCTGGCAAAAAATCCGCAGCTTTGCCCTTATTCTTCCCCTTCCGCTTTAGCAGTCCTCTCTGATGTCGCAGCACAAAGAAGTTAAGCTCGTTACCACGCATCAACTCCTGGCCATGAAACGGCGGGGAGAAAAGATTTCGATGCTCACCGCCTACGACTTTTCGATGGCCACCATCCTCGACGGGGCGGGCATCGACGTGCTGCTGGTCGGCGACTCGGCTTCTAACGTAATGGCGGGCCACGAAACGACGCTGCCCATCACCCTGGACCAAATGATTTACCACGCCCAAAGCGTGGTGCGGGCCGTGAAGCGGGCCTTGGTCGTGGTCGATATGCCCTTTGGCTCCTACCAAGGCAACTCGTCGGAGGCGCTGCGCTCGGCTATCCGCATCATGAAAGAATCGGGGGCCCACTCCATCAAGCTCGAAGGCGGGGCCGAAATCAAGGAGTCCATTACCCGGATTCTGACGGCTGGTATTCCGGTTATGGGCCATTTGGGCCTCACGCCCCAGAGTATTTACAAGTTTGGCACGTACACGGTGCGGGCCAAGGAAGAAGCCGAAGCCCAGAAGCTTATCGAAGACGCCCAGTTGCTCCAGGATTTGGGCTGCTTCGCCCTGGTGCTTGAAAAAATTCCGTCGAGCTTGGCCAAACAGGTAGCCGAAAAGCTCTCCATTCCCGTTATCGGTATCGGTGCCGGCCCCGACGTGGACGGCCAGGTGTTGGTGGTGCACGACATGCTGGGCATCACCAAGGAGTTTAAGCCCCGCTTCCTGCGCCGCTACGCCGAGCTGGCCGACCTGATGCACGACGCCGTGACGCGCTACGTGCAGGACGTAAAAAGCCACGATTTCCCCAGCGCCGAGGAAGCATACTAATTCAATCAAGAAAGAAGAATGATGCAGGATGAAGTAGCTGGTTGTGTTGCCTCGGGTTTCAAACGTTGATGGCCATGCTGCTTACTTCATCCTGCATCGTTCTTAATTGCCACTCCAGTGAATCGTCCTAATATTTGGTCGGAGCAGAAAGAAATTCTGTTCGAAGACAACCACTTGCTCATCATCAACAAGCCCGCCGGGGTGCTGGTGCAGGGCGACAATACCGGGGATGAGCCGCTGTCGGTGAAGGCCGCGGAATACCTCCGGTTTAAGTACAAAAAGCCCGGCGCGGCCTTCGTGGGTGTAGCGCACCGCCTCGACCGGCCCGTGAGCGGCGTCGTGGCCCTGGCCAAAACCAGCAAGGCCCTAAGCCGGCTGAACGAAATGTTCCGTGACAACAAGGTGCACAAAACCTATTGGGCCCTGGTCGGGAAGTGCCCCGAGCCCAACAGCGGCCACCTGACCCACTGGCTGGTGAAAGACCCGATCCGCAACGTGACCAAGGCCTACCCCAAAATGCACCCCCAGGGCCTGAAGGCCGACCTGGATTACCAGGTGCTGGGCCAGGCTGGCAACCGATTTCTGATCCAAGTAAACCCTATTACCGGCCGCCCTCACCAGATTCGGGTGCAGCTGGCTACCGGCCTGGGCACACCCATCGTCGGCGACGTGAAATACGGCTTCTTGGCTCCCCTGCCCGACGTCAGCATTGCTTTGCACGCCCGGCAGCTGGAGTTTGAGCATCCCGTTACCAAAGAGGCTATGTGCTTCCGGGCGCCGGTGCCCGAAATGGCGCACTGGGAAGCCGCCCAAACCTTCTACACGGTCTAGAAGTTACTGGTGACGTTGGCGTAGCACTACCTAACTCGGCTTACCCTCAGCTCTTACGGCGGTACCTGAATAAGATTTTGGCGTTTTGGGTCAAATAATTGACCGCCCGTTAGTGTGGCCGTAGGTTTGTGTTGGCAAATGTGAACTTATAGCCAACCGTTGGGTTTGTGCGGGCAGTTTGCTGCCGCCTTCTCTGGAGCGTCCCTAATTTTTCTGGCCCATGCCGATACTTATTTTCTTTGTAGCGCACTACTACCTGTCGCTCTTCACGCAGACGTTCTATCTGCACCGCTACGCCGCCCACAAGATGTTCACGATGAACAAATTCTGGGAGCGGTTCTTCTTTCTCTTCACCTACATCTGCCAGGGCTCCTCGTTCCTGTCGCCCCGGGCCTACGCGCTGCTGCACCGCATGCACCACGCCTACTCCGACACGGAAATGGACCCGCATTCGCCCCTGTTTTCGTCGAATGCCTTCAGCATGATGTGGAAGACCAAGAACATCTATAACGATGTGCTGAACCGCAACTACGCCGCGGCCGAGCGGTTCGAAGGCGACTACCCCGAGTGGTCCCTCATCGAAAACCTGGGCGACAAATGGTACTCCCGCGTGGCCTGGGGTACGCTCTACGTACTGTTCTACGTGCAGTTTGCCACCGCCTGGTGGATGTTCTTGCTGCTGCCGATTCACTTCCTGATGGGTCCCATCCACGGCGCTATCGTCAACTGGGGCGGCCACAAGTACGGCTACCAGAACTTCGACAACCACGACCACAGCAAGAACACCCTGGCCCTGGACTTCCTGGCCTTTGGGGAGCTGTTTCAGAACAACCACCACAAGCTGCCCATGCGCGTCAACTTCGGCGTGAAGTGGTGGGAGTTTGACCCCACGTACTCGGTTATCTGGACCTTGGACAAAGCCGGTGTCATCAAAATAAAGCGGAAAGTAACTGCCCAGAAACTGCAAGCCGCCGCGTAATACTCCCTCTTGCGAGGCGCAGCCGTGGCCACCCGTCCTTTGCTGGAGACAACCGCTCTTTTACCAGAAAGCCCTTTCCTGTATCGAACAGGAAAGGGCTTTTCACTTTAGGCCACTCAGCACATTTCAGAGAGCAGATTGCTTCGCAAGCTCGCAATGAACTGTTTACCTTATTTCTCACGTGCTCCACCCACCACGCATCAGCTCATCAAGAATTAGCACATTATTCACATTCTCCATATTTCGCACATTATTTTCCCTACCTTTGCACCTCATTTTCAACCAGACGCACGAGTTGCGTCGCTTAACCAACCCGGTTTATGGCAGTTAAAATCCGCCTCGCCCGTCGTGGCCGCAAAAAGGCCGCTCAATTTGACATCGTAGTAGCTGACGCCCGCGCCCCTCGCGACGGCCGTTTCATCGAGAAAATCGGTACCTACGACCCCAACACCAACCCTGCATCCATCAACTTCGACGGCGACAAAGCTTTCGACTGGATCATGAAGGGTGCTCAGCCCACCGACACGGTGCGCGCTATGCTCTCTTACCGTGGTGTTCTCTACCGCAAGCACCTGCAGCTGGGTGTTATCAAAGGTGCCATCTCGCAGGACGTAGCCGACGAGCGTTTCACTGCCTGGAAAGAGCAGAAAGACGCTAAAATCGAAGGCAAGCGCACTTCGCTGGGCTCGGCTAAGGATGAAGCCCGCAAGGCTGCCCTGGCTGCTGAGACCAAAGTGAAAGAAGCTCGCGCCGAGGCTCTGCGTATCAAAAATACGCCCGTAGCCGCCCCCGCTGCTGAAGCTGCCGAAGGTGAAACGACCGAAGCTGCTGCTTCGACCGAAGGCACCGAGGAAGCCGGCGCCTAAGCGTTAGCCCCAGAGTCAGGGAGTTTGGAAGTGTGGTGCCCAAGCGGCGCAGCTTTCAGGCTCCCTACTTTTTTGACCTTACTTCTCCCCTTTCGCATGACTATCGACGACTGCTATTTGCTGGGCTCTCTGGGCAAAACGCACGGCCTGAAGGGCTTTGTAGTGGCCTTCATGGACGTAGCCGACCTGGATGAGTACCGCGGCCTGAAATCGGTGTACTTGGAGCTGCCCGGCAAGCCCGGTAAACTCGTGCCCTATGGCGTGGACAAGCTCCAGCCCCAGGCCGACGACCGGGCCCTGCTCAAGCTCACCGGCATCGACTCGATAGAAGCCGCCGAACCTCTGCGCAACGCTAAGCTCTACCGCCCGCTGGCCGAGCTACCCGAGCTGGAAGACGACCAGTTCTACTTCCACGACGTGATTGGCTACACCGTAGTCGATGCCGTGCTAGGCGAGCTGGGTACCGTGGAAACCTTCTACGAGATGCCCCAGCAGGATTTGATGGGCATGCGCTACAAGGGCAAGGAAGTATTGGTACCGGTGGTGGACGAACTGGTTTCCCGCGCCGACCAGGCCGAGAAAAAGCTCTACGTGAACCTTCCTGAAGGCCTGCTCGACGTGTACCTGAGCCCAGCCTCCCGGGAGCGGGACGAGCCCGACGAATTCGATGGTCCCGACACGGACGAGGAGCAAGAAGACCAGAAGTAAGCTGCCATGCGCCTTGATATCGTCACCTGCCAGCCCGAATTGCTGACCAGCCCTTTCGCCGTTTCCATCGTGAAGCGGGCCCAGGAAAAAGGCTTGGCTGAAATTCACGTGCACGATTTGCGGCGCTACGCCATCAACAAGCACGGGCAGATTGACGACTACGTGTTCGGCGGCGGAGCCGGTATGGTTCTGCGGGTCGAGCCCATTGCCGCTTGCTTCGACGAGCTGCTGGCCGAGCGCCGCTACGACGCCGTCATCTACATGACGCCCGATGGCGAGACCTTGCGCCAGCCCTTGGTCAACCGGCTTTCATTGGCGGGCAACCTGCTCATTCTCTGCGGCCACTACAAGGGCGTGGACGAGCGGATTCGCAAGGCCTATATCACCCACGAAATCAGCGTGGGCGACTATGTGCTAAGCGGGGGCGAGCTGGGAGCTGCTATTCTGGTAGACGCCGTGGTGCGGCTCTTGCCGGGTGTACTCGGCAACGAGGAGTCGGCCCTGAGCGACTCGTTTCAGGACAACCTGCTAGCCCCACCCGTGTACACTCGTCCTGCGGAATGGCGGGGCGAAAAGGTGCCTGATATTCTACTCTCCGGCAACACGCCGCTGGTAGAGACCTGGCGCCACGAGCAAGCCGTGGAACGGACGCGTCAGCGCCGCCCCGACTTACTGGCAGAATAAAATTGTTAAGTGGTTAATGAGCTGAATGTTGGTTTTTGCGCCGTAAAGCCTTCCGCAGTTTCATAATCCACTACGGAACAATTCCTGCCATTTGTAATCATCAAAACAGAGCGCTATATTTGCGCCTCTTTAAGCGAAACCCCTTGGGCGGCGGCGCCGTCCTTTTTCAAGTTTTTCCAGCCATGAGCGTATTACTCGATTTTATCCAGCAGGAGTCCCAGGAGCGCCGCGCCAGCTTCCCTGTTTTCGCCGCCGGCGACACCGTTAACGTCCACGTGAAAATCCGCGAGGGCAACAAGGAGCGCATTCAGCAGTTCCAGGGTGTTGTTATCCAGCGCAAAAACGCCAGCACCAACGGCGAAACCTTCACCGTGCGCAAAATCTCGAACCAGATCGGTACCGAGCGTATTTTCCCCCTGCTGTCGCCCAACATCGACAAGATCGAGCTGGTGCGCCGCGGCAAAGTACGTCGCGCTCGTCTGTTCTACCTGCGTGGCCTGTCGGGCAAAGCTGCCAAAATCAAAGAGCGTCGCGGTTAATCCCCGCTTCTCTTTAGAAGTACAAAAGCCGGCTCCTTTACGGGAGCCGGCTTTTTGCTTTTAGCGTTTAAGCCAATTCAGCAGAAGCTGGTTTAGCTATTTTGCTGGTTATTGTTCTGCAGATCCTGCTCGGCGCTGGCCTGCGGGTGCTGTACTTGTTTGGCAGCAGCCAGCAATGCTTCACCGAGCTGCTCTACCCGGGGCTTGGTGTTACCGTCGGCAAAGACGGCCGACTTGATGGTATTCTCGCCCAGACGACCCAGCAGGCGGCCGATGACGTTCTTATCGTAGGTGCCCGAGCCGAAATGGGCCTTGAGCTCCTGCATATCAACAATGAGTTGGTGCAGCTCGGGATTATCGGCGTCTTTGAGGTCTTGAATCCAGCGTTGCAGCACGTTGTCGAACCCGGCGTGGGAAGCTACTTCCTGCAGGTTGCCGGTGAGCATATTCGTGGCGGCATCCAAATGAACCTGGTGTTGCACTTCTTTCTTTTCCATAGTAGCGGGGTTTTGGCGGTAAGGGTGAGCGGTACTTTGGGTAGACTTAACGGCCTAGCGCCGCCGAGGTTGGTGGTGACGCAGCTTTTCCGGCTCGAAAACGTACTTTCGCTACCGTTTCCTTTCTACCCTGCTCTCCTTCATGAAAAAAGTATTTACCGGCGCTGCTCTGCTCGCCCTTCCCTTCCTGGCTGTTGCCCAGCAAAGTCCGGCTCCGAAAGGGTATTGGCAGCAGGAAGCCAACTATTCCATCGACGTAACCCTCGACGATAAGCAGCACGAGCTCCGAGGTACCGAGGAGCTGCAGTACACCAACAACTCGCCCGATCAGCTCACCTTTATCTGGTTTCACC
The DNA here is from genome assembly GCF_022919135.1 of Hymenobacter cellulosivorans. Classification (NCBI taxonomy): domain Bacteria; kingdom Pseudomonadati; phylum Bacteroidota; class Cytophagia; order Cytophagales; family Hymenobacteraceae; genus Hymenobacter; species Hymenobacter cellulosivorans. The sequence continues at coordinate 5,876,871 of NZ_CP095049.1, forward strand.
TCTGGCCCAACGCCTACAAAGACAACAGCACGGCCTTTGCCAAGCAGCAGCTGCGCAACGGGAGCCGCAAGTTCCAGTTTGCCAAAGACGCCCAGCGCGGCTACATCGACCAGCTCGATTTCAAGGTAAACGGCCAAAGCGCCCAGCTGGCCTACGACCCCGAAAATCCGGACATGGCCAAGCTGATTCTGCCCGAGCCCCTGCCACCCGGGGCCAAAGCCACGATTTCGACGCCTTTCCACGTCAAGATTCCGGACTCATTTTCCCGCTTCGGCCACGTCGAGCAGTCTTACCAGATAACCCAGTGGTACCCCAAGCCGGCCGTGTATGACCGCAAAGGCTGGCACCAGATGCCTTACCTCGACCAGGGCGAGTTCTACTCCGAGTTTGGCTCCTTCGATGTGCGTATCACGCTGCCAGCCAACTACACCGTCGGAGCCACCGGCGTGCTGCAAAACCCCGATGAGCAGCAGCGCCTAGATAAGCTGGCCGAAGCCACGGCGCTGAAGAAAACCGCAGCCGACTTTGGCAAGGACCTGTCCTTCCCGGCTTCGTCGGCGGAAACCAAGACCCTACGTTATGTGCAGGACCGTGTCCACGACTTCGCCTGGTTTGCCGATAAGCGTTTTAACGTGCTCAAGAGCGGCGTCACGCTGCCCTCGGGCCGGCAGGTGACTTCCTGGGTGCTCTTTACCAATTCGGACGCCGACAAGTGGGTAAAAGGCCTGCAGGACGTAAACGACGCGCTGACCTATTACTCGCAGTGGGTGGGGGAATATCCGTATTCGGCTGCTACGGCCGTGGATGGAGCCCTGAGTGCCGGCTCGGGCATGGAGTACCCGATGGTAACCGTAACGATGCCTTCAGCCATTACCCACGAGGTGGGCCACAACTGGTTCTACGGCATTCTAGGCTCCAATGAGCGGGACCACGCTTGGCTCGACGAAGGCGTGAACTCCTACGTGGACGCCCGTCTGACGGAGCGCGACGACCCGCAGGGCGGCATGTTTAGCGGCATTCTCAAGACCAAAGGACTCACGACCAAGCTCGGCATCGACGGATTGCCTAACTCGGCCCTGAGCCAGGTGCCCTACCAGGCTGCGGCCAGCCGGGGCCTCGACCAGCCGGTAGCTGGCCCGCGTGCCGATACGTACGGCAAAGGCAACTACGGCTTTATCGTGTACCTGAAAACGGCAAACCTGTTTAAGTACCTGGCTGGCTACCTGGGACAGGAGCCGTTCGACAAGGCCATGCACGCCTATTACGACCAGTGGCAGTTCCGCCACCCCTACCCCGAAGACATGCAGGCCGTCTTTGAGACATCCACCGGGCAGCAGCTCGACTGGTTTTTCAAGGACATGCTGCAAAACACCCACCGCTACGACGCAGCCGTGTCCGACATCCAGGTGACCGATACGCAGGTGAAGGTACTGGTCCGCAATGACTCGCCTGCACCGTTTGCCGTGCCCGTGAGCACCGTGGATGCCCAGGGCAAGGTGCTCGAAACCCAGTGGACCAACGTTATCAGCACCGAAGACGAGCAGGATGAAGCCCAGGTCAACTTCCGCAAAGAAGGCGTCGCAGCCGTGGTAGTGGACGCCAACTACCTGACACCCCAGCTCAACCGCCGCGACGACCGGATGAAAGTCAGCGGCTCCTTGCGCCGCTTCGAGCCTATCGGGCTCAAGCCCCTGGCTAGTGTGGAGCGCTGGGACCGGTCGACCATCAACTGGGCACCGGTGATTGGGGCCAACACCTCCGACAAGTTCATGCTGGGCGCCGCGTTTTACAACAACCCGCTGGTGCGCAAAAACCTGAACTACCTGCTGATGCCTATGTATAGCTTCAACCGTAACGAGCTCAATGGCATTGCCAACGTAACACTGAGCGTGTTGCCCAACTCCGTGGTACGCCAGATCGAAACGGGACTGACGCTGCAACGCTTCGAGCGCTACTTCAAGGTGGAGCCTAGCCTGACGCTGAAGTTGCCTTTCTCGGGCTTCAACGGCCCCCAGCACACCATTCGGCTGGCCAACACGGCCGTGCGCCTGCAGGACCGCGGCAATGAAACGATGAGCATCCAGACTGGGGAGTATGCCGTGACCGGCGGCAATGCCCTGCAGAAGTGGAGCGCCCACGTTGAGCTCAACCAGCTGACGTCCACCATTTCGCAGGAAACCAACTCGACCAACGCCGTGCTCCTGCGGGCCTCGGCCGCCTATGAGCGGTTTTATTCGCCCAAAAAGCGGGTCAACGTGCGCCTGTTTGGGGGCCGATTCCTCGACAGTTCCTCGGACTTCGTCATGGGCCTGAGCGGCAGCCCCGACTACCGCCGCCAGACGGCTTTCCTGGACCGTCAGCAAATCTCGCACGCCCTGACCGCCCAAGTACACCAGACCGACGACCGGGACGGTGCGTTCAAAGCATTTCTGCCGGTATACAGCCAGAAATGGCTGAGCACTCTGAACCTGCAGGCCGATTTACCCGTGACGCGTCTGGCCGTATTTGCCGACTTTGGTGCTACCGATGAGCGGTTTCAGCTAGATGGCAAAATCAGCAGCCAGCGCCTCTATTACGACGCGGGCTTGGTACTGCCCGTGATTCGTGATATATTCCAGTTGTATCTGCCCGTAGCCGGCTCGCAGTACGCCGACGGCCTGCCCAGCAGCCGCAAGGACTTTACGGACCGGATTCGCTTCGTTTTGCGCCTGGATCAGGCCAACCCGTTCCAGCTTCTCAATAAATATCTCGCTGAGTAATTACTTGCCTATGCGGTTTGCGTTCGGGAGTTTTATCGTGGGTCTGGGTAGCCTGGGGCTGAGCAGCTGCCAGCCCAACTATGCCGAGCTGCCCACGTTTTCGCCCGAACGCAAGCTGCTGCAAGTGGTAGTGGAAGTACCCGCAGGCAGCAACCACGCCCAGCGCTACGACGCCGCCAAAAAAGACTTTCTGCCCGTGCGGCGGGCCGGCCTCGACCACGTGGTTGAGTTTCTGCCCTGCCCCGGCAACCAGGGTTTTATTCCGGGCACACGCCTGGAAAGCACCAACGCTCCCCTGCAAGCCCTGATTCTGGCCGAAACCCAACCCGAAGGCACGGTGGTAGAAGTACTGCCCATCGGCCTGCTTACCCTCGACGACAATGGTGTGCTGGAGCAAGTGGTGGTAGCAGTACCGGCCCGCCCTAGCCAGCAGATCTTGCCCGGCATCACGTCGTGGAAATCTTTGGTAAAGCAGTTTCCTGGCGCCAAGGAAGCAGTAGGCCAGTGGTTTCAGCACCAGGGCCGGCTGGGCGAGGTTCGGTTGGTGGGCTGGAAAGACGAAAAGGCCGCCGACCAGCAGGTACACCAAGCCCTGAAATAATTCAGCCCGTTACAACCAGCCCCAACAAAAAAGCCCGGTCGAATTGCTCGACCGGGCTTTTTTGTTGGAGGAGTAGGGTATACTACTCAATCTTGTTCATGCGCTCCTTTACAGCTTCCAGAGCTACGCGCATGTTGACAATGTCGGCGCGGGCAGCTTCCTGCTCTTTCAGGTTCATGTCGACCAGGTTGTTGTACTGGAGCAGTTCAGCGGCGTTCTGGGCCAGCTGCTGCTGGATTTCCTGCTTCTTCAGCTTGTTCTTCTCAATGTCTTTCTTGATGGCGTCAGCTTTGTTGATAACGGCCATGTGGTTGTTCTGCGAAGAAACGAGAGCCTTTTCAGCTTCCGAGACCTGTACGGCCAAGTCTTCACGGTAAAGCATGCGGGCGAAGTCCTTCAGGTATTTCTCCGAAGCTTTCCACTGCACGGGGGTAGCATCTTTGCTCAAGTAAGCGTTGCCCAAGTCAATCGACCACCATACGGTGGTACCGGTGGGGGTAGCGTCTACTTTGCTGATCACGCGGATCGGCGTTTTGGAGATATCTTCGATAACAACGCCGTCCATGGTGTAGACACCTTTGTCCGACTTGAACTTGCTGCCGAATTTCTCGTTCAGCATTTTCTGCCAAGAATCATCAACACGCTTGCTGTCCAGCTGGATGGTAACACGCTGGCCTTTACGGGGGATACCCTTGATGGCCATGTCTGTTTCATCTACGGGCGATTTCTGCGCGTAGCCAGTCACCGATAGCAACAGCATCAGTAGCAGAGAGAGGAGTACGCCTGGTTTCATAGTGAAATGAAAAAGTTAAAAGAGAAAGAGTTTACAAAAGGTGGTGTGGACTCCGCCGGAGGAATCCAACTCACCAAATTTAACCAGACTCCCCTGATGTTGACGCACGCAGACTTGATTTTTTTTGGAGAATATTCATTTTATTGGATAGGGACTATCTAATATTACCAAAATTCAAATCCTGTATTCTTAAACCATGAATAAGTAAAACTGCGTCCTGCCATAAAAACCGCGTAATCTATTTGGAAACCAAAACAAAAGCCCGTATTACCAGTTCAAAGACTCTATGCATGTAACTGTTGGCCGAACTGAACATTTCAACGCCGCCCACCGCCTTCATAATCCGGCGTGGAGCGATGAGCACAATGCCCGAGTATTTGGCAAGTGCAATAACCCTAACTATCACGGGCATAACTATGAGGTCACGGTGCGCCTGACCGGGCCGGTAGATGAGGCCACGGGTTACGTGTATGATCTGAAGCGGCTCAGCGACCTGATCAAACGCGAGATTCTGGATACCTTTGACCACCGAAATCTGAATCTCGATACCGAGGACTTTCGCGAGCTTAACCCTACGGCCGAGAATATTGCTGTCGTGATCTGGAACCGGCTGCGGGCTCACGTTGAGCCCCACCTCGCCCTGTCGGTCACGCTCTATGAAACGGACCGCAACTTTGTTGAATACCATGGATAATTCCGTGTCAGCGGCTGCGGCCGCGCACAGCTTCGGGCCGGCCGATGCTCACTTGTCGCCCGACCTGCGCACTCCGCTCCGCCCCGATGCCTTTGCCTTGTCGGAGGACGAGAAGATTGACGGCATCGCCGGGCACTTCCGCGAAATCATGCACCTGCTAGGCCTCGACCTGACCGATGATAGTCTGAAAGGGACGCCGCGTCGGGTGGCCAAGATGTACGTGCAGGAGTGGTTTCGCGGCCTCGACCCCCAGCACCGGCCCGAGGTAAAGCTGTTCGACAACCGCTACGGCTACCAGCAGATGCTGGTGGAGAAGGACATTACCGTTTTTTCGTGCTGCGAGCATCACTTCGTCCCGATTATAGGCAAGGCGCATGTGGCGTATCTGCCCGGCGAACATGTGGTAGGCCTCTCGAAGCTAAACCGGGTGGTGCAGTACTACGCCCGGCGCCCCCAGGTGCAGGAGCGCCTTACCCGCCAGATTGCCGAAGAGCTGAAGCATTCCCTGCAGACCGAAAACGTAGCCGTGCTGCTTGAGGCCGACCACCTCTGCGTGATGAGCCGTGGGGTAAACGACACGAGCAGCAGCACCCTGACGGCCGAATACGGGGGCTTGTTCAAGGAGGACCAGGCCCTGCGAGCCGAGTTTTTGCGGCTGCTGGGTAAGTAACCCTGGTACACCCTTGACTATTAAGAAGTAGCTTGCGGCCTGTTTTTCTGCTTACTCCAGCCCAACTTCAGTAGCTTTCCGGCTATTAGCGCTCCATACAATGTCCCGAAAAGTTCTCATTACGGGGGGTACCGGCCTGATTGGTACCCGCCTGGCCGAAATGCTGATTGACGCGGGGTACGAAGTAGCCCTGCTCAGCCGTACGCCCAGCCAGAGCCGCTACCGCAGTTTCCGTTGGGACCCGCAGCACGGTTCCATTGACGAAGCGGCCGTGCCCTACGCCGACTACATTATCAATCTGGCTGGCTCCAGCGTGTCGGAGGGCAAGTGGACGGACGAGCGCAAACGCGACATTATGACCAGCCGCCTGGGCGGTACGGCGCTGCTGACCCGGGAGTTGGAGAAAGGCCACCACCACGTGCGTACCTTCGTTTCGGCGTCGGCCATCGGCATTTACGGCGACAGCGCCGACCGGTTGGTGAACGAGGAAACGCCGCCCGCCCCAGCCGACGATTTTCTGGCTGACGTGGCTCACCAGTGGGAAATGGCCGTGCAGCCAGTGCAGGATATGGGTATCCGAACGGTTATCATCCGCATCGGTATCGTGCTCAGCAATCAGGGTGGCGCTTTGCCGCCCATGGCACGGCCCATCAAGCTAATGGCTGGGGCACCGCTGGGCTCAGGCAAGCAGTACATGTCCTGGATTCACCTCGACGACGTGTGCCGGCTGTTTATTCAGGCCCTGGAAGAGCCCCAGTGGCAGGGCGTGTACAACGGCGTGGCCCCGAACCCAGTAACCAACAAGGCCTTTACGGAAGCATTGGCCGAGGTAATGCACCGCCCCCTGGTGCTGCCCAAAGTGCCAGCTTTCGGTTTGAAACTCGTCCTTGGCGAGATGAGCGAGATTATTCTGGCTTCCCAGCGGGTTAGTGCCGCTAAGGTGCTTGGTACGGGCTTCCGTTTCGAGTATCCGGATTTGAAGCCAGCCCTGGAGTCGTTCTACGGGAAAGAGTAGCGGCGTGCGGGGCTTGGCAAAATGCCTGTCCGGACTGCTTCTGACTACGCTAGCGTATCTGAATTACCAGCTTTTCTACTCGCCCCGGCGGCAGCCCGTCGATGAGGAAGTAGTGCAGCAATTGCAGTTTCTGCGCCAGGAGCTTCATGAAAAGCAAGCCGGGGAGCGTATGCAGCAGCTGTATCCGGAAGGGTTTGTCTACCTCAATTCCCTGTACGCCCTGACCTGGATTGAGCTGCTCCCGCACGTAGCGCCCAACTCCACGCTAGGCCGGGAAGCCCGGACAGAAGCCCGCTGGGCCCTGGGGGAAATTCAGTCCCCGGTAGCGCAGTCCATTTTTGACGAGGAGCTGCCCCTGCCGCGGGGCGCCTTTTACCAAGGCTGGTCGGCCTACGTGCTGGGGCGCTACTTGGCCGCTTTGCCAGCAGCTGAGCGAGACTCGGCCGACGTACGCCATTTCAACCAGCAGTGCGCGCTAATTGCCAATGCGTTGGAGCGCAGTTCAACCCCTTACCTCGAATCGTATGCCGGGGCTGTCTGGCCCGCCGACGGGGTAATGGGTGTAGCAGCTCTGGCTTGGCACGACCGGTTTCAACCATCAAGCTACCGGCCGCTTATTCAGCACTGGCTGAAGACGGTTGACGACCATCTGGATAAGAATGGGCTGATTCCGCACGAGGCCAAGGCCAGCACGGGAGCGGTCCTGGAAGCGGCGCGGGGCTCGTCGCAAAGTCAGCTACTTAACTTCCTGTGCGAAATTGACTCAGGCTATGCCCAGCCCCACTTTCGGCGCTACCGAGCCCTGTTTCTGACCAGCCGGCTGGGGTTGCCCGGACTCCAGGAGGCCGCGCGCGGAATGGCACCCGTAGAGGATATTGATTCGGGGCCGGTTATCTGGGGCGTAGGCGGAGCGGCTTCCTTGGTAGGCCGGCGCACGATGCAGCGCTTTGGCGACACCACCACGGCCGTAGGCTTGCGCAATAGTATAGAAGCCTTTGGCCTGCCCTGGCACGGAGCCACTGGCAAGTATTACCTACTGGGTCAGCTGCCCATTGCCGATGCGTTTATTGCCTGGAGCAATTCGCACAACCCGCACCAGCCCCTGACGGGTTCAGCTTTCTGGCGCGCCTCATTCCAGCTGCTTTCCCTGGGCCTGCTGGTCTTGCTTGCGGCGCCGTTCTGGTTTAGTCGGGCTTCCCGAGGCTGATCGAGGCTATTCTCTTAACGGCTAGAGCTTAATACTGTCGGGAATAGCAGCGCCTTGGGTATTGAGCTGCTCGAGCAGGTTGTCGGTGGCAATAGTATCTACGGCTTCTTCGCGGCGGCGACGCGGCTCCGACTCTGACACACAGATGTACTTTTTGGTGATTTTGCTGGCCGGCCGCGGGAAGGGTCCCATGGTAATATCAAGCTCTTTATCCTTATAAAGCTTTTCCATGTAGGTGCCAAAGATGGGCAGAGCCATCCGGCCGCCTTCGCCCTGCTGGGAACCGTAGAAGTGAATACTGCGGTCTTCACCGCCCACCCAAACGCCGGTCACGAGGTCCTTGGTGACGCCCATGTACCAGCCGTCGGAGTAGTTGGAAGTGGTGCCGGTTTTGCCGCCAATCTGATTGTCTTTTTTCCAGAGGTCGTACTCCCACAGGGCTTGCGAGGTGCCGCCGGGTTCGTCCATGCCGCCGCGCAGCATATAGAGCATCAACCAAGCTGTTTCGGAGGGAATCGCGCGCTTCTGCTTGGGGTCGAATTGCTTGATGACGTTGCCGTTGCGGTCTTCGATGCGGGTAATAAATTGGGGTTCGCTCTGAAAGCCATTGTTGACGAAGGTGCTGTAGGCGTCCACCATTTCGTACACGTTCACGTCGCCACCCGAGCCCAAGCCGATGCTGGGCACCGGCAGTAAGGGGCTCTGAATACCGACTTTGTGGGCGTACTTAGCCACGTTCTCCCACCCCACTTTCTCCGTGAGCTGCGCCGTGACGGAGTTGACCGAGCGGGCCATGGCGTGGCGCAGCGTCATGTTGATGCCGGTGTACTCCCGGGTCACGTTGTCGGGCTGCCACTCCATGTCCTTGCCGTTTTCAACGTACTTAATAGTTACACGCTGGTCCCGGATTCGGTCGCAGGGTGTGTAGCCGTTGTCGAGGGCGGTGAGGTAGACGAAGGGCTTGAAGGTAGAACCTGCTTGGCGGCGGCCCTGCTTCACATGGTCATACTTAAAGAAGCGGTAGTTGATGCCACCCACCCAGGCCTTGACGTGACCCGTGAAGGGGTCCATGGTCATCATGCCCGCGTGCAGGAAGTGCTTGTAGTAGGCCAGCGAGTCGAGGGGGGAAAGGACCAGCGTGGTGTCGCCGTCGCCTTTCCAGGTAAAGACCTTCATCGGACGCTTGGCGTGTAGGGCCGAGTCGAGGCGGGCAGGCTGGCCCTGGTAGCGTTTGGCCAGCTCCTTGTAGAGCTCGGTACGCTTGATCTGGGTTTCGATAAAGCCGGGAATTTCCTTGCCCTCATCATCTACCCAGGGGTTGCCGCCGCGGTTGCGCCAGAACCGGTCGAACTGCTGCTGCAGCTTTTTCATGCGGTCCTGCACGGCGTCCTCGGCGTGGGCCTGCATGCGGGAGTCAATGGTGGTGTAAATTTTTAGCCCGTCGCGGTACATGTCGTAGCCGTTGGCCTCGCACCACTTATTTACGAACTGGCTGACGGCCCCCCGGAAATACGTGTCGGGCCCGTCGATGTGCTTCTCGACCCGGTACTGCAGGGCAATGGGCTGCTGTTGGAGCGAGTCGGTGGCTTTGGCCGTCAGTACGCCGGCCTGGCCCATGCGTTCCAGCACCAAGTTGCGGCGCTTGCGGGCCGTTTCGGGGTGAAAGCGCGGGTTGAAGGCTGTGGGATTGTTGAGCATGCCCACCAGCATGGCGGCCTCTTCGGGCTTGAGGCTGTCGGGCGAAGTATTGAAAAAGGTTTTAGCCGCGACTTTGATACCGAAGGCCTGGGAACCGTATTCCACGGTGTTGAGGTACATCCGCAGAATTTCTTCCTTGGTGTAGCGCTTTTCCAGCTCTACGGCCGTCAGCCACTCCTTGGTTTTGCTGATCAGGGTGCTGACGATGGGAATATGGCCGAGCACGCCCCGCTCGCCGCGGCGGGTTTTGTAGAGGTTTTTGGCCAGCTGTTGGGTGATGGTCGAGCCGCCGCCGTTGCGGCCGCCGCCGGCCACAGCCCGGGCCAAAGCCGTGAGGTCGATGCCCGAATGCTCATAAAAGCGGATGTCCTCAGTGGCAACCAAGGCCTTAACCAGCACCGGCGAAATCTGGTTGAACGGCACCGGGGAGCGGTTTTCCCGAAAGTATTTGCCCAGCAGCACCCCGTCGGCGGTGTAGAGCTCGGAAGCCTGCTCTACTTTGGGGCTTTCCATTTCCTCCAGGCTCGGCGACTTGCCAAACAAGAACAGGAAATTGCTTTTTACCAGGATGGGATACAGCAGAAAAACGCCGACCGACACCACAAAAACACCCCACATGGCCCGCGAAACGAGGTTGGGCCAGCGGCGCTTGGGAACGGTGGTCGGGGTGGGTTTCGGTTGTTCGGAAGCGGACATTCGGGACAGATATAGTCAGGAGGAGCCTGAGCTCCCGGCAACTGAAGTGCAAATATACCAGTTAGCGGCGGCCCGATAAGCGGCCAGTGCCATTACATAGTAGCTATTTGCACGGGCTGGGCAGCACGGCCCAGCTCCGCCGCCCGCCGACTGCGCCAGGTAGCCAGCACGATGAGCAGGCCTTTGCCCGTATCCAGCAGCAGGTTGTCGAGGCGGCCGTAGCCGAGGTACAGGCCCAGCCCGATACCTATCCACCACACTCCCAGCAGGTAGCACAGCGTGGCGTAGTGGGGCTGCCGCTGCCACACCTGCCACAGCGCCACGGCAGCAACCAATGAAACGAACAGTAGCAGCCAGGCCAGGGCGAAGGCCATAAAGCGGGTGTCGGCGGTGGCGGTTACACCAAATTTGTTCAGCACCACATCCGGCGCCGCAAAGCCACCGATGGTAAGGGCCAGCTCAATAACCAGGGCCAGAAACAGAAGAAGGAGCAGCGCGGTACGGGCCATGCGGTGGGGCAAAACGGTGGGAGGCCGTAAGCTAAGGAAATCAGCGGGGGCGACAATGCCCTCTGCCCAGGGGACATTGGCCGGAGGGCAAGTGGCACGCGCTGCCGCTCGCCTGACAAGGACTGGTGAAAGGCAAATGGAAAACCAGGAAACTTGAGCGGCTTGCCGGTGGCAGCCCACGCCGGTTGTTACAGCTTCAGCAGCAGCCCAATGAAGGCCAGCAAACTCACCAGTGCAGCCCCACCGTAGCTGCCGATGGCCGCCAAGCGCCACAGAGCCTTCCAGAAAAAGCTGTCTACTTCATCGGCCATCCGCCATGCCACCCGTGAACAGCACTCCGCAGCCCACCGTCCAAGCCGTGAAAAATCGGCTGGCCAATGGTGTATTAGGCCACACTTCGGAGCTAAAGACCATATTCATCAGGCCAAAAACCAGAGCACCAAGCACCCACCACAGCCGCTGCGGAATTACGCGCAGCAGCAGCTGACCCAAGCGCAGCACGGCACTCATGCTCCGGTTTCGAGCCAGCCGCTGCCCAGCACCAGCACTGCCACCCCGCAGCCGGCCACCACCAAGTGAAACAGCATTCCTAGTACAAAAACGAAAGCCCCGCGCATGCCCTGCAGCTCAATGCTGTGGCCCAGCCGCCACATGGGCGCAGTGGTATAGCGAGCCACCAGAACGTTGGCCCCCAGCATCAGGGCTAGGGCCGTCCAGTCGTTGTAAACCAGTTCGGTGAGCCACTGCCCGGTTTCGGAGGCGCTGTGGCCGGCCCGGTAGAAGTCGGGCAGCTGCAGCCACAGCCAGAGCACGGCTACTACGGCTACCAGAATACCGAGGCTACGGCCCGCAGAAGGCCATTTCAGGGGTGAATTGCTGAGCGTTTTCATACTTTTTGGGCGGATAACCGAGTACTCCATTAGTAAGGCGAATTGGTAGCGGGAGAAGAATGCTGCCAGGTTTCCAGTAACCCGGCTAGGCTGATCAGGCAACCTATTCCGTAGCCTACCGCCAAGCCGGCACCCCACTCGTGTAGCTCATTTTGCATGTCCGTCGACATAAACAGCAGCACGCAGCAGAACTCGTGAGCCAGCGTAATACCCCAATGGGTAAGAGCTGATTGCCGACGGCCTTTGCCACGTACCAGTTTCCAGCGCAGAAAATAGAGCACTAAGCCGGGGATGGCGATACCGCAGAGCAGCCCAAACACGAGCAGAACGTTCATGCCGATGATGGTCAGCGTGTCTTTGGTTTGCTGGGCCCCGGCCAGCCAGCGGCTCGTAACGGATAGGTCGGCCGGCGGGGCTGCGGTTATGGTTATAGGCATGATGTAGATAGATGAAAAAGGAAAGTCCGTTACAGGCTAGCCAGAATGTCGGGGCCCTGGGGCGACCAAATGGTCATGAGCAAAAACACGGACCCGAGCAGCAGGGCCAGCACGGCGCTGGCTACGGGCAGTACCAGATACAGCAGGCGCTGCCGGCGCACGTCGGGGGCGGCGGCCCGCTCTTGCCAGGCCAGCACGAGGGCCAGCACCAGCACGCCGCCCACGCAGAGCAGCACCAGCAGCAGGCTAAGCCCGAATTGAGCAAGTGGATTCATGAGGGAAGGCTTGGGGAAATTACCTAGGAAGGTGGCGAAGGCAGTGCCGCGGGTTTAGTAGTAGCCTGGGGTAGGCGGGGAATTGTCGAGGGCCAGGGCTAGGCCAAGAATCATGAGCAGGATGCTGAACAACTGAAAGCCTACTAGAGCCACGTTCCAGATCAGGCTGAGCCCGAACAGCCACCAAGCCGCCTGGGGCAGATGCGGGCTGATCCGGCGCCACTGCCGAAACACGCCGTATTTCCAGATGAGCAGGTGGATGGCCAGAAAGCTGAGCAGGGCCAGGATTTCGCCCAGGTTTTGCTCGATGCCCACCGCCAGCCCCAGGCTAAACAGGGTCCTCCAGCCGGCCACAACTCCCACCGTCAGAGCCACGGAGTGCAGACAGTGCCGGGCGGCTTGGGCCGTTGCCTGGTTCCAGAGGCTATTCACGGCGGCTCAGCTCCTGGTAAGCCCGGTAGTCGGCCCAGGTATAGCTGGGCCAGTGGCGCATGCTTTGCCGCGACTGGAACTCCAGGATGCGGCGCTCCAGCTGCTGCTGGGCCTCGGCTGCGGGCAGCGGCACCCAGGTGCTGTAGTTGTTTTCCTGTACCAGGCGCCGGCCCGTGAGCAAGGCCTTATGAGCCGCCAGCTCGGGCAACACCCGGTCGGGCATGTCGAGCAGGAAGCCGTAGTCAATTTCGGCAAAGCGGGCCTGCAGGTTGTAGCGGGCAATCCAGATTTCCCAGTTGCCGCAGGCCAGCAGCACCATCACGGCATAAGCGGCCAGGGCATTGAGGCGAAACAGCGCATACGCCGAGCGGCGCTGCCAGATTTTGAGCAGCACAGTAGCCAGCCCGAAGAAAGTCAGCAGTAGAAAGCCATACACTCCGATGCGCTTGTAAGCCAGGCCGGTGTATTGAATATAATAGTAGTTGCGCAGCCCCACCGATATGGCCAGTACTGCGTTTTGCAGTACCCACACCGTGGCGGCGCGGCGCAGCAAGGGCAGGCCCGGCTGGTAGAAATTCAGGTTGCGGCGAAAAAACCACAGCACGATACCCATGGCAACCAGAATGCTCAGAATCAGTACGTAGGTGCCCTCGTGCACAAACTGCGTGAGGTCGAAGCCCTTGGCCGGCACGAAGCCAAACCAGATCCAGCGAATATCAATGACGTTGACGACCAGCAGCAGCACGTTGACCAAGCCAATCAAGCTCAGGGCCATCAGGTATTCGCGGCGCAAATCCAGTACCCCAAACGATTTGGTGCGAAAATCAGGGCGGCGCACGGCAAAGGACGCTACCTGGTCCCGGCTCCGGCGCACAAACTCCCCAAAGCGCGACTCCTGATCGGCGAAGTAATGCACCGGGATGATGAAAATGGCCCCGGCAGTGAGTACCAGACCCAGCCCGAAAAACAGCAGGTGCAGCACCGATGGCCAGGCGAAGAGCTGGTCCAGGACTTCACCAATGGCATCCAGGATTCGGCCTGCCAGGTCGTTATACTTCGGGTTGGCAATGGCAAACAGCACGTGAAACACCAGCAGCGCGGCCAATGGCACTACCAGCAAACGGCCGTAGTAGCGCGTGCGGTTCAGACGGCCGTCCAGGTTGTGGGGCAGGCGTACCATTTGGGCTAGGCGCTGCACGGCCGGCAGCAGGTTACCGAGCCCCGTGAGCAGGGCGTAGCCCACCAGCTTCAAATGGCCCTGATTGACGTAGCCCAGCCAAACTGCCAAGGAAGCCACTGCACTCAGTTGGGCCGCGCCCGACCCGTACACGGCCACCATCAGGGCGCTGAGCACGGTGCCACCAAGCGTGAGCCAGAAGTAGCCCGAGCGCCACACCGCCGCGTGTCGGGGCAGACTGGCTAACACGCCCCCTACCACAAATACGGTGTAGAGCAGCATATTCAGGGCCATGCGCTCCTGCCAGAACAGCACGTCGAACAGGATGGCGCCCACCGGCAGCAGCAGCTTCTGCAGGGCAGTGAGGGGAAACGGCCGGGTTGCCGAGTGGCCAGCAGCCGGCCATTGGGCCGCTGCGGAGGTTAGCGTCGTCATGTTAGGTTATTTTTTTAAAAGAACTTTGAATTACAAAGTGCGAAGGCAAAAAAACTACGCGGACCCGCGCAGTAATTTTTCGAGGGCCGTCAGGTGGTCCTGAAACGCCGATTTGCCCTCTGTGGAAGCCTGGTAAGTGGTATTGGGCTTCTTGCCCACAAACTGCTTGTTGACCAGCACGTAGCCCGCTTTTTCCAGGGCCGACACGTGGCTGGCTAAGTTGCCGTCGGTCAGGTCGAGGGCGTCTTTCAGCTCATTAAAGCTCACGGATTCATTGGCCATGAGCACTGCCATGACGCCCAACCGCACCCGGTTGTCGAAAGCCTTATTGAGCGTATGGATGAGGTGTTTCACAGCGTAGGCCGAGGCGCCCGTTCGTAGCGGTTATACATGAGTAAGCCGTAGCCGATATGGCCCAGCCCAAAGCCCAGAGCGAAGAAAATCAGGCCCCAGCCGGGCAGCAGGATTGCTACCAGGCCCAGAGCCATCTGAGTCAGGCCCAGCAGCCGGATTTCATCAAGGGTGTATTTGCTGGCGTTGAGCAGGGCCAGGCCGTAAAACAACAGCAAGCCCGGCACCACGAACGACGCCGCGCCGCGAATATACAACCCGGTGCAGAACAAGCCCCCGGCCACCAGCGGCAACGCCAGGCTAAGCAGCAACCGGCGCGCCGGCGCATCCCACAGAGTCCGGCCTTCCTGGGTGGCCCGGCGGTGGGTAAAGTAGAAGGCCACCAGCAAAGCCAGCCCAATCATGCCAATGGCCAGGCCCAGCAGAAAAGGGTAAGCCGCCTGCCGCTCGGCCGTGGAGCCTTCCACTAGGCGCAGAAAGCCCTGGTCGCCATAGTGGGTTTGCAAATACCAGTGCCCCAAACCAGTACCAGCCAGGGCCACCACTCCTGCTCCCACTCCCGACAGGCCACTGAGCGACAAAAAGCGGGAAGACCGCTCCATGATGGCGCGAATCTCGGTGAGTTGAGCAAGTGGATCGGTAGCTGGCTTCATGTCTTTCAGAGCACTTTGTAATGCAAAGCTACTAGACAAACGATATATTGCAAGACTTCATACCCAACATTTTTCAATTCTTTATAGACCCTATGCAATACTTGGCCCAGTCCTCTGCTAGTTCTTGGCATTCACTGAGCCGGCTGCTGCTTGCCACGCTCGGCCAGTATCTGCTCATTATGGTAGTTGGAGCCCTGCTGTGGATACCTTTATCAGTAACCCTCCCGGATAGCAGCGCCGAACAGCCTTCGCTAGCAGAGGCACTAAAGACATTGCTGACAGATATGGCCTTTCAGTTTGCTATGGCCCTGCAATTCTCCTGGCCCGTAGCCTCTATCCTGTTGCTGACGCTTGAGGTGTTATACAACTATGCCCAACACTGGCGGCCCTGGCAACGCTGGCTTCTGCTGCTGACGGGCATAACCCTGAGTGCATTTTTACCCGTACCCTACGTGCGGGCAGCATGGTCGGAATTATTCGATGTGAGTTTGTACTGGGCATTCGAGGTTTGCCGGCCCTGGATTCTGGCTGCCTACCTGGTTACGCTCTGGGCGAACCGTAACTACCTGCGCTCCGCATCTTCTTCCTAACACTTCCTCATGCGCCTGCGCCTTCAGTTATTCGAATTTGAGGACCTACCCTGGTTTCCCGGCATCATCCGGGCGGGCATGATGGACTACCTGCGCTTCATGATCAGCGCCCTGGATACGTATCAGCCCATCGTGCCGCTGCTGCGCGAGGCGCTACAAGCCACCGGGCAGCAGCGGCTGGTGGAGCTGGGCGCTGGGGCCGGGGGCGGCACCGAGGGTGTCACGCTAGCGTTGCGGCAGTATCCGGAGCTACGGGAGTTGCGCGTTACGCTCACCGATTTGTACCCCCAGCCTGCGGCCTGGCAGCTACTGGCCCAGCGCAACGCCCCAGCCATTGACTTTGAACCAGCTCCGGTGGATGCCTTGGCCGTGCCCCCGCCGCTGACGGGTTTCCGCACGATATTTTCCGCCTTTCACCACTTCTCCCCCACCGCCGCCCAAGCCCTGCTGGCCGATGCCGTCCGCCAAAACGCGGGCATTGGCGTCTTTGAAGGCGCAGGCAAGCACTGGCTGGAAATTCTGCTGGCCTGGACGGTGCTGCCCGTGGCTCAGCTGCTGATTACGCCCTTTATCCGCCCCTTCAGCCTGGGCCGACTGGTCTTCACTTACCTGATTCCGCTTATTCCGCTCTTTACCATCTGGGACGGCACCGTGTCGATTCTGCGCATGTACCCACCCGAGCAGCTGCTGGCCCTGGCCCACCGCGCCGACCCCGAGGGGCGCTTCGTCTGGCAGGCAGGAAAGGTGCGGCATAGTTGGGGCCCGGAGGTAACCTACCTGATTGGCCGGCCCCGGTAAAGCCAGTACCCGCCTAAAACCTACATTTGCCCCATGCTGCTTGCTTACCGCCGGGCGCTGCCCTTGCTGCGCATTCCCTTTTCCGTGTACCTGATGCCCGTCTACTGGTTTGGACTGAGCGCGCTGCCCCGGGCTGTGGATGGAGTCCGGGCCCTGGGCGTGTTCATCGTGCTGCACCTGCTAGCCTATCCGGCTTCGAACGGCTATAACTCCTACTACGACCGGGACGAAGGCAGTATCGGCGGGCTCAAGCAGCCGCCCAAGGTTTCTGAGGAGCTGATTCACCTGGTGTGGCTCTTCGACGCGCTGGCCGTGCTGGGCGGCTGGCTCCTGTCGCCGCTGTTTGCGGCCCTGGTGGCGGTGTATCTGCTGATTTCGAAAGCCTACAGCTATGAGGGTATCCGGCTCAAGAAATACCCGTTTCTGAGCACGTTCGTGGTGGTGGTGTTTCAGGGAGCCTACACATTTCTTATGACCCAAGTGGGTGCCGGAGCCGATTCATCGGCTATTCTAGAGCCCACCAATCTGCTGCTGGCCTTGGTCAGCACGCTGTTCCTCTGCGGGTCTTACCCGCTTACCCAGGTCTATCAGCACCAGGAAGACCGGCAGCGGGGCGACCTGACGCTGAGCTTGTGGCTGGGGCTGCGCGGCACCTTTGTCTTTGCCGCCGTGGGTTTGCTGAGCGGGGCGCTGCTGCTGGCTTTCACCTATTGGCAGCGCGACGAGCTCCGTAATCTGCTAATTTTTCTGGTGGCTACCGGGCCGGTCATCGTGCTGTTTGGGCGCTGGGCCTGGGCCGTGTGGCACAGCCCCGCCGCTGCTGACTTCGAGCATACGATGCGCATGAACCAGGTGTCGTCGTTGTGCCTGAGCGCGGCCTTTATGCTGATGTTTTTCTGGGCGCTGCTAGCTGATAATAGTAGCCTAGCTGCCACCGTTAACTCAACACTACCGCTCTGCGCTACGTATTTGGGCGGATAAAAACCTTGAAAACGATGCGCTACGCTACTTTTGCCTCCCTGCTATTATTCGCCGCAGCCTCCTGCTCCACCACCGATTCGTCGCAGAACAGCGGCGCGGCAGTCACCACCGACTCTGTAGCCACGGCCGCCGAGCCGATGGATACCACCCGGGCCCGCAGTGTTACGGCCCAGTCGGATACGCTAAAAGTGGTGCGCACCCGGCACGTGTTTTCGGCTCCCGGCTCTCCCGACCAGTTTACGGCTGTGCTCCGGGGCGCTTCGGTGCTCAACGGCGAGGTTTCAATCACCATTACTGATGCCGCGGGCCAGGTTATTTTCCGCGAAATGCTCAGTCCCAGCGACCTGGAGGCCTCCATGGTGTACGAAATGAAAACGGCCACCGCTACCCAGGCCGAGCGCGAAGCCTTCGTGCGTCGCCGCCTCGACACCTTCTTCGCAGAACCTAACTTCCGCAAGCCTGCTGTGGGCCCTAAGGAAACCTACTCCCCCGGCGAACTGGACCGCCCCACCTGGGACGACCTGCGCCAGCGCCCCGACGCGGTCAGCTTTCAGTATCTGGTCGGCAAGGAAGACCGGAAGCGCATCGTTTGGTCGCCGCTCAAAAAACAAGTGGTGCACCTGCCCGGCTTCGGCAGCTAAGCCGCTTTTCCGGCCGGTTTACTTAGCTCCTTCTTCCTGGGCCTGCTGCAGCGCCTGCTCCACGCTGCTGGTGAAGGCGTCGTAAGGCATGAAGCCGCGGGCCAGCAGGTAGCCCTGGTTGCCGACGCGCAGAATGGTCGTGGGAAATCCTTGTACCCCGATACGGCCCACGGCTGCAAACTCCTGGCGCGTAGCCTGGGCGGTTTCGGGCAAGGCCCAACGCCGCTGAAACTCGGCCACATTCAAGCCAAAATCGGCAGCCAGCACGGCGTAGGTGTCCGGGTCGTTGAGGTCTTTGCCTTCCCCGAAATAGGCCTGCTGCAATGCGTGGGCAAAGCTGGCCGTTTGGTTGTAGGGGTCGAGCTGGCGGAAAACGGTCAGGGCCCGGCTCGGCGGCTCAGAGTCCTGCCTGCGGCTGCCCTCGGCGCCCAACTCCCGGAAAGCCCGCCCAAACTCGACGCCGGCCACTTTCTCCACCTGCTCCAGGGCCACGCTGATGTAGTCCCAGTCCTGACGAATCGGGCCGACATTCTCGCCCGTCACCATGCCTCCGCTCAGCACCGACACGGTCAGGCGGCCGGCAAACTCGTTTTGGATACGCTCTATCACCGGGCTCATGCCGTAGCACCAGCCGCAGAGTGGGTCGAAGATGTAGAGGATTTCGGGCAGGTCGGGCGTTTGTTCCATAAGGTTTGCAGCAAAAGCGGTAAGACCAGCAAAGGAAGGCAAATGTTTACCATCGATAAAACGCAAAGGCCAGTGAAACCTCGTTTCACTGGCCTTTGCGTTTTACATCAATTCCGGCTTAGCCGTTCATCGACATCAGGAACTCTTCGTTGTCCTTGGTACCTTTCATGCGGTCTTTCAGGAACTCCATGGCCTCCGAGGCGGTCATGTCGGCCATAAATTTACGCAGCACCCAGATGCGGTTCAGTTCGTCGCGGTTCATGAGCAGGTCTTCACGGCGGGTGCCGGAAGCCGGTACGTCGATGGCCGGGAAGATGCGCTTGTTGGCCAGCTTGCGGTCCAGCTGCAGTTCCATGTTGCCGGTCCCCTTGAATTCCTCAAAGATAACCTCATCCATCTTGGAGCCGGTTTCAATCAGGGCCGTAGCAATAATGGTCAGCGAGCCGCCATTCTCCACGTTGCGAGCCGCACCGAAGAAGCGCTTGGGCTTGTGCAGGGCATTGGCGTCCACACCACCCGACAGGATTTTGCCTGAAGCGGGCTGCACCGTGTTGTAGGCGCGGGCCAGGCGGGTAATCGAGTCGAGCAAAATTACCACGTCGTGCCCGCACTCTACGAGGCGCTTGGCCTTTTCCAGGGCGATGCTGGCAATTTTCACGTGGCGGTCGGCCGTTTCGTCGAAGGTGGAGCTCAGCACTTCGGCTTTCACCGAGCGGGCCATATCCGTGACTTCTTCCGGGCGCTCATCAATTAGCAGAATGATGAGGTAGACCTCGGGGTGGTTTTCGGAAATTGAGTTGGCAATTTCCTGCAGCAGCACCGTTTTACCGGTTTTAGGCTGGGCCACAATCAAGCCGCGCTGACCTTTACCGATGGGGGCAAACAAGTCCAGAATTCGGGTGCTGAGCTGGCTCGACTTGGTCGAAAGCTTCAGGCGCTCCTCGGCAAACAGCGGAGTCAGGTTAGTAAATGGGATACGGTCCCGGGCTTCTTCTAGCGTGCGGCCGTTGATGCCTTCCACGCCTACCAGGGCGAAGTACTTCTCCCCTTCCCGCGGCGGCCGTATCGTGCATTTTACCGTGTCACCGGCCTTCAGCGCGAATTGCTTCACCTGCTGGGGTGCCACGTAAATGTCGTCGGGCGAAGCCAGATAATTGTAGAACGGGGACCGCAGGAAGCCGTAGCCGCCGTCGGGCATCATTTCTAAGGTGCCTTCGCTGGGAATGACAATGTCGAAATCGTTGCGGGGGCGCTGCTGGGCTTGCTCACCCTGGGGGCGGGGCTCGCCGGCCTGGCGCTGTTCGCCACTCTGCCGCAACTGCCGCTGCTGGTCGCGGGCGGCAAACCGGTCTTCGCGGCGGCCTTCACGACCCTCCCGCTCGGGGCGGGGCTCCCGCAGCTCGCGAGGGGTGTCGCGCAGAGCCCGGGGCTCCCGCTGGTCACGATTTTCGCGGGCCTCCCGTCCTTCACGGGGAGCATCAGCGCGGTACTCCCGGGCTTCCCGGGGCGCATCCGTACGCGGTTCGCGGGGGGCATCGGTGCGAGGTTCCCGCGGCTCGCGGTTTTCGCGGGGCTCCCGGTTTTCCCGGAAGTTGCGGGGCTCGCGGCCATCTTCCCGGACTTCGCGTGCCTCCCGGGGCTGCCCATTAGGCTGCTCGGGACGCGGCTCACGAAATACAATCGGGGCCGGTGCTACGGTCGTTTCGGTAGCAGCCGGAGCAGCTTCCACAGCAACCTCCGCGGGGGCAGGGGCGGCAACTTCCGCAGTTGCATTATTTTGTTCTTCAGCTTCCGGAGCCGCTACAGCTTCCGGCGCTTCTTCGGCCCGGTTGCGGGCTTCGGAGCGGCTGCGGCGCTCAGGGCGTTGGTAAGGCTTGATAGGGCGGGCTGCCGATTCGGGAGCGACACCGGCGGGCTCGGCTACGGCGGCTTCCACGGCGGCCGGCGCAGCAGGCTCAGGCGCAGCCGCTACTATAGGAGCAGCCGCGGCAGCCGTAGCACGGGCTACGCCATTATCGCGGCGGGGCGGCGTAGTACGCGGAGCGCGGGAATTGGTGCGGGCCGGGGCCGGCGCTACGGCTACCGGCGCGGGCAGCTCGGGCGCAGCCGTAGCCACGGCTACATCGGAGAAAGCGAGAGGCGCAGCCGCTACGGGCTTGTCGTCCCCGGTTTTCACTTTTTTGGGGAGCTTGTCGGCGGGCGTGATGGCCTGCTGATCGAGAATCTTATAAATCAGATCCTGCTTGCTGAGTTTTTTGAAGTTACCGACGTTCAGTTCTTCCGCTATTTCCTTCAGTTCAGAAAGCAAACGGTCCTTCAACTCTTCAATATTGTACATACACTAAAACTGGGAGAAAAAACGGGCGGAGCAACCGACACAAAGCAACACAGGCCAATCCGGGCAGCAAAAGCAGCCGCAAGGCGGCGCGAAGCACAGTAGTTCGGAATGAAACGGGGTAATTAGGAGGGGGAGGCGCTGGAGATAAATCGGGCCGTGCGCAATAGAAACTGACTGCGGGCCCGGCATCAGCGGCCGGCTTGCTTACGCAATGTTAGCGTAATACGCCCGAACCGCCAAATGGGATACATTTTTTTTACCTGATTGGTGCGAAGCTCTTTCAAGTAGTTTGCCGACCCTGCAGATACAGTCCTGGAGCATCGACGGTATTGCTTACCGGCAAATCCGGTTTTGGGTTGCACTCGGGCTCCAATCGTGTTTTTATCCGAAAGCCTATGTAAAAAAACCTACTTTTGCTTTTGTTCAAAACCGCGTTTTCTGCCTTATGCTGCAAGTTTCTGTTCTGCGAGACAATACCGAGCTGGTCCTGGCTGGCCTGGCTAAAAGACACTATAAAACCGCGGAGGCCGACGTTTCCGCCATTCTCAGCCTCGACCAGCGCCGCAAGCAGCTGCAAACTGAGCACGACCAAGCCCAGGCCGAAGCCAACGACCTAGCCCGGCAAATCGGGGGGCTAATGAAAAGCGGCGACAAGGCCGGGGCCGAAACCCTAAAGGCCCGCACTGCCGAGCTCAAGCAACTCACCAAGGCCCACTCCGACGAACTCGTGCAGGTGGAAGAAGGCTTGCAGCAGATGCTCTACAAGCTACCCAACATCCCGCACAGCAGCGTGCCCGAGGGCCGCTCGGCCGACGACAACGAGGTAGTGCGCGAAGTAGGCACCAAGCCCGAACTGGCCGCCGGTGCCAAGCCCCACTGGGAGCTGATTGAGCAGTACGACATCATCGACTTCGCCCTGGGCAACAAGATTACCGGCGCGGGATTTCCGGTATACAAAGGCCAGGGGGCCCGCTTGCAGCGTGCCCTAATCAATTTTTTCCTGGACGAAGCCCGCAACGCCGGCTACACCGAAATTCAGCCCCCGATTCTGGTAAATGAGGCCAGCGGCTACGGCACGGGCCAGCTGCCCGACAAGGAAGGCCAGATGTACCACTCCACGGCCGACGACCTATACCTGATTCCGACGGCCGAGGTGCCTATTACCAACCTCTACCGCAACGAAATCATTGCTGGCGACCAGCTCCCGATCCGCAATGCCGGCTATACGCCTTGCTTCCGCCGCGAAGCCGGCTCCTGGGGTGCCCACGTGCGCGGCCTCAACCGCCTGCACCAGTTCGACAAGGTGGAAATCGTGCAGATTACCGAGCCCGAGAAAAGCTACGAGGCCCTGGAAGGCATGGTGGCCCACATCGAAGGCCTGCTGCAAAAGCTGGGCCTCCCCTACCGCGTGCTACGCCTCTGCGGCGGCGACATGGGCTTCACCTCAGCCCTGACCTTCGACCTGGAAGTGTGGAGTGCGGCCCAGGGCCGGTGGCTGGAAGTAAGCTCGGCCTCGAACTTCGAAACCTACCAGGCCAACCGCCTCAAGCTGCGCTACCGCGGCGAGGGAGGCAAAATGCAGTTGCTGCACACGCTCAACGGCTCGGCCCTGGCGTTGCCCCGCATTGTGGCGGCTTTGCTGGAAAACAACCAGGCCGAAGATGGTATTCATCTGCCGGAAGTGCTGCACAGCTACTGCGGCTTTAGCAAAATCGGTTAGTACCAGACTTCCGTAGCCACCTTACCAACAAGCCCCTGCTAGGATTTTAGCAGGGGCTTGTTGGTAAGGTGGCTAACCAGCTGTGACTGGGATGGTTGCAGGTTAGTATTCCGCCATAGCCTGGTCTTGGTAGCACCAAGCCCACTGCTCGCCGGGCTCGGCCGAAATAATGACGGGGTGCTGGGATGCCTGAAAATGCTTGGTGGCGTGCTTGTTTTTCGATTGGTCGCAGCAGCCGACGTGGCCGCAGCTCTGGCACACGCGCAGGTGCACCCAGGTGTCGCCTTGGGCTACGCACTCGGGGCAGCTGTAGTCGGCGGCTGGAATCAGGGTTTCCAGGGCGGAAAGATGTTGACAAAGAGCCATAACTGTAGCAAAAATTAAGAAGACAGGAATTCGGTTTCGGGCACGAGGCGGGTGACAATGCGCAGGCCGCTCATCAGGGTTTTCTGCACCGGGCACTTCTGGGAAATGACTTCCAGGCGCTGGCGCTGCTCTTCCGTCAGAGGCCCCAGCAACCGCAGCTCCTTAGTTACTTCTTCGAGCATTTGGCCCGCCTCTTCGCACTTTTCGCAGTCGTGCTCGTGTACGCGCTGGTGGCTTAGGCGCACTTCAACAGCCTCCAGTGGCCACTTTTTCTGATTGGCGTAGAGGCGTAGCGTAATGGCGGTGCAGGCCCCCAGGGCACTCAGCAACAAATCGTAGGGCGTAGGGCCGTGGTCCTGCCCGCCTACTTCCACGGGCTCATCAATGATATAGGTGTGACGTCCGGCCTGCACATCCGCCTGCAGGGCATCGGCGCCAACGCGCACCAGCACGTGTTTGTCAAGTAACATAAAATGTGCTTTTAGCTGCGGCCCGCAACTACTGCCGGGCTTCGAAGAGAAAAGATAGGTAATTCCGCATACTTTACCCCGCCCGGCCCTGCGCCCGACTACCGGCCGTCGTGGGTAGGCGGCAGATCAAGGTCGAAGCGAATGTCGCGCATGCACCGGAAATGTCCCTGTGGGCACTTGGCGTAGCCGATTTTGGAGCAGGGCCGGCACGGCAGGCCAGGCACTTCCAGCACTCTGAACTCGGTACGATACGGGTACATGCCAAACTCGGGCACGGTATTGCCCCACACGCTGAATATTTCCTTGCGAAAGGCCGCGGCAATGTGCATCAGACCCGTATCGTGGCTGACGACCAGTTGGGCTTGCCGCACCAGGGAGGCCGACTGATTCAGCGAATACCGCCCGCAGGCGTTGTAAACCGGTGCGGTGGCAAGATTGTAAGTCGGGGAGTTTTCCAGAGCCTGCTCCACGATGTGGCCGGTGCTTTCGTCTTCGGGGCCACCGAGCAGCACGACGGGGCGGCCGAGTTGGGCGCAGAGCTCAATGATTCGCTCGGTGGGCAGACGCTTGGTAGCATGCTGGGCCCCGATGGCGAAGGCCACGTAGCCGCGCTGAAATCCGGCCGGCAGCGTAGCCAGGTCAACTTCGTCCTGGGGCGGAATGAAGTAATCCAAGCCCTGCCGGTCGTCTTGCACGCCCAACGGGGCAGCGGCAGCCAAATAGCGCTCCACAATATGCACCCGGGGCAAGACGTCCATCTTGGCATTGACCAGCAGCCACTTCTGCCAGTTAAGCTTATCAAAGCTGGCCGACTTGACGCCCAGGCGCAGCTTCAGAATACTGGTGCGCAGGTTGTTGTGCAAATCCACCACGAAGTCGAACTGCTCCTGCTTGAGTTCGGCTACCAGCTCGGCCAGGGAACCGGTGAGGTAGTGCGCCTTGTCCACGTACGGGTTGGGCTCGATGATGCTGCGGTAGGCGGGCTTGGTACAATAGTGCACCTGGGCGCCAGGCACCTGCTGCTTTAGGGCCCGCACCACGGGCGTCGTCAGCACAATGTCGCCGATGGAGGAAAAGCGCAGAACCAGAATCTTCATAGGAGCTACTCACGGCTGCCCAACCAAGGCAGCCCAGGCTATTACCCAAACAGGGAGTCTTTGTATTCCAGGGGCGGCTTGATGTTGGCTTTGCGCTCGGCAAAGTACGCCGCCATTTCCTCGGCACTCAGGGCATTGAAGGTCATGTCCTTGGTCAGACCACCCTTGCGGCCCATCATTACGCCGTAGCGCATGTCGGCGTAGCCGTCAGTATGGTGGGCATCGGGGTTGATGCTGAGCTTCACGCCCTGGTCGAGGGCGTAGCGCACCCAGCGCCAGTCCAGATCCAGGCGCCAGGGGTTGGAGTTGATTTCGATAATAACCCCGTGCTGGGCGCAGGCGTCGATAATGGCTTTATGGTTGATGGGGTAGCCTTCACGCCGCAGCAAGAGCCGGCCCGTGGGGTGACCCAACATGGTGGTATACGGGTTGGCAATGGCCCGCAACAACCGCTCGGTGGCTTTGCGCTCGTCCATGCGCAGGTTGCTGTGCACCGAGGCCACGATGAAGTCGAACGACTCGAGCACGTTGTTGGAGTAGTCCAGGTTGCCATCGCCGAGAATGTCGCTCTCGATGCCTTTGAAGATGCGGAACGGGGCCAGCTCCTGGTTGAGCTGGTCGATTTCGCGCTGCTGCTGCCGCACCCGCTCGGGGCTGAGGCCATTGGCGTAGTGGGCTGCCTGCGAATGGTCGCAAATACCGAGGTACTCGTAGCCCTGGTCGCGCAGGAACTCGGCCATCTGGCGCAGGGTGTGGGCCCCGTCGGAGTAGGTGCTGTGGTTGTGCAAGGAGCCGCGCAGATCTTCGTCGGTGAGCAGCGCGGGCAGCTTTTTCTCCTGGGCCAGGGCCACTTCGCCGAGGCCTTCGCGCAGCTCGGGCTCCACGTACTGCAAACCGGCCTTCTCGTAAATGGCCGTTTCCTGGTAGAACTTCTCCCGCTTCACCAGTTGCCGCAACGAGCCGGCCCGCGGGTCGGCCAGAGGTTCTGACAAGTGGGCTTCGGCGGCCGAGTGCAGGAACAGCTGGTTGACAAAGTCTTCCTTGCTGACCAGGTACACCTCAACTTTGACGCCCGAAGCCGTAGCTGTGCCGCGCCAGGCAAACGGGCCGGAACGCCGGGCATCAGCGGTGAGGCCGTCCAGGGCGTTTAGCAGCTCGTGGGCCTGCCGGGGCTGGGC
Source organism: Hymenobacter cellulosivorans (assembly GCF_022919135.1). NCBI lineage: Bacteria > Pseudomonadati > Bacteroidota > Cytophagia > Cytophagales > Hymenobacteraceae > Hymenobacter > Hymenobacter cellulosivorans. The sequence goes on from NZ_CP095049.1 coordinate 5,903,029, forward strand.
CGTGGCGGCTACCAGCGTTACGGTTTCCACGATTTCGAGGCGGCGGCGCACTTCTCCGGCCACGGCTACCGAGTCGGTGCGCAGGGTTTCGCGCAGGCGGCGGGCCAGGTCGTCGGCCAACTCCTCGGCCTGTGGGTAGAGCACCTTGCCTTGGCTTTCCTGATTGAATTCCAGGGCGGCCAGAATCGTATCCTGGGTCTTTTTGCCGAAGCCTTTGAGCTTGCTTACTTCATCCCGCTCGGCGGCGTCGCGCAGCTGCTCGGGGCTTTCCACACCCAGCTCCCGCCACAGTACCCGGATTTTCTTGGGCCCGATGCCTTTGATGTTGAGCATTTCGACCACCCCGGGCGGCGTTATTTCCAGCAGCTTGCGCAACTCCTCAAACGTGCCCGTATCGAGCATTTCGGCCACTTTGGCGGCGGCCGTCTTACTCAGGCCGGTCCGGTCGGGCAGGCCGGTGCGGTCCATGTCGGCCACGGGCAGCTCCAGGCGCTCCAAGGTAGCGGCCGTGCCTTCGTAAGCACGGATTTTGAACGGGTTTTCGTCGTGCAGCTCCATGAGCGACGCGGCGAGGCGAAAGGCACGGATGAGGGCGCGGTTATCCACTTGATTTTTAATTGCTAGTTGGTAGTGGTCAGTTGTTAGCTGGTTTGCTCAACTGCCGAAACGGACAACGAGTAACCAACACCTAACAACTAAACCCTAGGAGCAGCGGCCCACCAAAGGTACGGGCCAAAGTCGTACATTCGCTCCTACGGGCCATTTCCGGGCCCGGACGACCTTTTGTTCAACTTTCCTTTGCTTGGTATGCGCGTCCTGCTGTTGTTGGCTTCTATGAGTTTGTTTTTGTTGGCCGGTACCTGCAATACCAACTCCCGCGCCTCGTCGCCCGAGCTCAAGCGCCTGGAAGGCACCTGGCTGCACGCCCACGAGGAAGACCAGGGTGAGGTGCGTGTGTACCGCCCCAACACCTACGCATTTCCGCCTTCCCGCGGCCGGACAGGGTTCCAGTTCGACCACAACGGGCTGTTTACCCAGTACGACATTGCCCCCACCGACGGGCTGGAAGGCCGCAAAGGACAGTGGAAATCCGAAGGCTCCAACGTCGTGCGCATCAGCCTCGACGACAAAAAGGACCCCGACTACAAGCTCGAAATCGTGTCCCTGGAGAATGGCGTGCTCAAAGTAAAACGCGTTGAATAACGCCCGACATGCAACCTTAGGGTCCTTTATACCATCTGATCTATATTCCTGGTTTTCCTACGTTATCCAATGCTGCGTCGCCTCGCCTTCTTATTAGCTCTACCCTTGCTGCTCGGCAGCTGTGATAAAGAATCCGACACGGCGGCTCCCGTCGTAAGCCAGACTACGTTTGAAGCCCAGATTCAGGGCCGGGGCTGGCTCGAATCGTGGGAGGAAGAGCAGCCCGGCAGCGACATCAAGGTATTCCGGCCCGAAACGGCAACCTTCCCGGCTTCCTGGCCCCGCAACGGCTTCCGGTTCGAGGCCGACGGCGTATTCATCGGGCGCGGCCCCTCGCCGACCGACGGGGTGGCCGTGTACCCGGGCCGGTGGCTGCTGGTGGGCAACCAGACGTTCCGCATCACGCCCAGCGGCCAAAGCAACAGCTACGGTTTGCAGGTGGTGTCCCTGGAAAACGACATCCTTAAAATTCGTCGGGTCGAGTAACCCGCGGCCCGATTAGGATAAAAAGCCCGGCAAAAGCTGAACTGAAGTTTTTTCAGTCTTCTTTTGCCGGGCTTTTCCATTTGCTTTCCGCTTTGCTTTCATGAATTACTGGCTCGTAAAATCAGAACCCAGCGCCTATTCCTGGCTCGACTTCACCCGCGACGGCCGCACCGACTGGACCGGGGTGCGCAACTTTCAGGCCCGCAACTGCCTGCAGCAGATGCAGCCCGGCGACTTGGTGCTGTTTTACCACAGCATGACCGAAAAGGCCGTGGTAGGCATTGCCGAGGTGAGTGCCGCTGCCGCCCCCGACGCTACCGCCGAAGCCGGCAGCGGCTGGGTGGCCGTGGAGCTGCGCCCCCAGCAGGCCCTGCCCCGGCCCGTCACCCTGGCCCAGATCAAGCAAGACAGCCGCCTGACCCAGATTGGCCTGCTGCGCCAGTCGCGCCTGAGCGTGATGCCGCTGCGGCCCGAGGAGTTTGACATCCTGCTGGAGCTCGGCAGCTAACTTCGGCAGGTTATACCTGACTAAGCCTGGTGCCTTTAGAGGTGGCCAGGCTTTTTTGTGGCGGTGAACAGAAAATCCGACGCGGGGTGTTGTGTGGAAAAGCGCCGGCTTGTGCATCAGTTTGCACACAGGACGTGACTATCTGTAGCCTTCCTCGTATCTTCCATGTGCTGCTGCCGTCACGGGCAGGCCGCACCTCACCGACTATGAAACAACCCCTACTCTGTCTGCTTCTGCTACTCTGGAGTTTGCTGCCGGGCCGGGCCGGGGCCCAGCAAGCACCTGTGGATGCTCCCCGCCAAACAACCCGCATGGAGCTGCCCCTACAGTCTTACACCAGTGACGTGCAGGTGCTGGCTATTCCCGAAGACAGCAGCGTGGTGCTGCTCATCGAGCGCGACGCCAAGGTTGTCGGCCCTAGCACCTTTAAGTTTCAGAAGCTGGATAAGGAACTCAACACCCGTTGGGAAAAGCCACTGGAAGTGCCCGAACGGTTTAATCTGGCCGAAATCTGCAACGAAGGCACCACGGTTTATGCCCTGTACCAGGATGGCTATTTGAGTTCCAAACTCTGGATTGCGGCCCTGAACAGCCGCACGGGCGAAATTAGGACCACTACCTACGACACCAAGCTGCCCCACTCCATATACGGCGTGCAGGCCCTGGAAGGCAACCTGTTCGTCACGGTGCAAGTAGAGCAACACCTCACGGTGCTACTGCTTAAGCTGCAGTCGGGCGAGTTTCAGTTTCTGCCGACGGTATACGAGCCCCTGGAAAATCAGCTTACTTTCAAGGCCGACTCCATCGCCAACCAGGTGAAGTTTGTGGTGAGCCAGAACAATGGGGTAAAATCCCGGCTGCAGGTTAAGCAGATTTCGCCCCAGGGCAAGCTGCTGCGCAGCGAGTTTGTGCAAGCCGAAAGCAACCGCAGCCTGCTTACGGCCCAGCTCAGCCCCGGCGACTCTACCAGCCGGCTGATGACGGGCACCTACGCCCTGCGCGACATACGCTATTCCCAGGGCCTGTTTGCCACCGACCTCACCCAGCCCCTGACGCCCAGCGGTACCCGGCCGTCGTTGCGCTTCTACGACTTTCTGAACCTGAAGCACTTCTTCGATTTTATGAGTCCCAACCGGCAGGCCCGGCTGCGGCAGCGCGGTGCCCGCCGCCTGGCCGCCGACCGCGAGTTTCGCCTGCACTACCGCCTGCTCATGCACGACTTGTTGCCCAGCTCCGAGGGCTACGTGCTGGTAGCTGAAATCTACGTTCCGCACTACCGCTACAACAACTATGGCTTTGCCTTTGCGGGAGCGCCGCGCAACCTGGATGGCTACCGTACCACGCATGCCATCATCTGCGGCTTCGACCGGCGCGGCAACCTCTTGTGGGATAACACCTTCGTTCTGAAAGACGTGGAGCGCTACACCCTCCAGGAAACTGTGCGCGTCCGGCCCCTGGCCGACGGCCGCCGCTACGCCCTGGCGTATATCGATGACCACGACATTCGCTACAAAATCGTGGACCGCACGGCCGCCTCACCCAACGACCTGCATGTGCAGGTGCTCACCACGCTTAAGCCGGGCCTTAAGGAAAAGCCGACCAGCACCAGCCAGTCCGATGTACTGGCCTGGTACGGCGGCCGCTTCCTGGCCTTCGGCTACCAGCACGTGCGGGCACCCAACTGGAGCGGCCGGGATGTCTTCTTTATCAATACGGTAGATTTCGATTAAAGCCAACAGCTGGGCCGGGGCTGCGTATGGAGAGGGCACTTTGTTCTTTTTGCCTTTTTTTACGCTATGAAAAACCGACTCCTGACCCTGTGGGTACTTGTGGTGTTGCTGGCCGCCAGCAGCTGCCGCACCAGTGGCCCGGGCACTCCCGCCCGCACCGTGGCCGAATTCTTCAACAAATACGAAAACCGCTCCGGCTTCAAAGCTACCGACTGGTCGGCGGGCCTGACCACCCGCCTGCTGCTCCTGAAACTGGGCAACCTGGGCGGCGACAACGAACTGACCCAGGCCATATCGTCGGTGCGCAGCGTGAAGGTGCTTACCTTCTCTCCCACGTCGAATAGTGCTCGCGAGCTGGTGGCCGAGGGCCTGACCAAGGAGGTAGACGGTTTGCTGGCCAATGAGCGGTACACGCCTCTGCCCGTCACGGCGGAGGCAGGCACCACGGTGATGCGCTACTCGACCCGGCAGCAGGGTGATAAGGTGAAGGAAGTAGTGGCTACCGGCAACGTGCAGGGTGCCCCCGAGTCGTTTATGCTCGTGGCCATTTCCGGCGACTTCACCCAAGACCAGGTCAATAAGCTGGTAAAATTCCTGCCCAGCGTCAGCGGGGAGCTGTCCAAATAGATTCTTGTCTCTAGTCCTGAAAAAGGCCGCCCGATTACCGGGCGGCCTTTTTTTGTGGCACTACAGCCAGGAGCGGCAAAATCTAACGATGCCGTTATGTGCTGTACTTTATCTTCCTAATGTTGAATTAGCGCAAGTATTGCGCCTCTATAACCATTAAGACTTATGACTTGGAAAGTACAACTAGGCTGGCTGCTATTACTGCTCTTCTTGGGCCTAAACACGGCCCGGGCTCAGGGAAACAAAATCGAAATCGGCCATATCGACAGCCTGACTTCGAAGGTGCTTCAGGAAAAGCGCGGCATCTGGATCTACGTGCCACCTGCGCCAGCCGAACCCGGCTACGCGCCCAAGCGCTACCCCGTGCTTTTCTTGCTGGATGGCGACTGGCATTTCCCGTACGTCACGGCCCTGAATCAGCAGCTTAGCACCGTGAATGGCCTGGGCGTTTGCCCGGAAATGATAGTCGTCGGGATTCCGCATCCTTACCCCACCCGCACCCGTGACCTGACGCCCACGCACTCGACCAAGCGCTGGAACGGGGCCGAAGACCGCACGCTAAGCTCGTCGGGCGGCGGTGAAAAATTCTTGGCGTTTCTGGAAACCGAGTTGCTGCCCTATATCGACGCGAAGTATCCCACGGTGCCCTACCGGCTGCTGGTAGGCCACTCCCTGGGCGGCTTGGCCGTGTTAAACACGCTGGCAACCAAGCCCAAGCTATTTAATGCATACCTAGCCATTGAGCCCAGCCTGTGGTGGGACAATACCCTGGTGCTGAAGAAGCTGGAAGCCGCCATGCAGCAGCACAAGTTTACCGGGCAAAAGCTGTTTCTGGCCGTGGCCCACACCGAAAAGCCTGGCCTTGATACCACCCAGGTTCGGCGCGATACTACCGGCAGCACGCGGCACACCCGCACCAACCTGGCCTTGGTTGACCTGCTGCGGAGACGGAAACCGGGTGCCTTGGCGTGGCAGTGGAAATATTATCCCCGCGAAACTCACTTCTCCGTGTCGCTCCTGACCGAATACAATGCGCTGCACGCCTTTTTCCAGCATAAGCAATTAGCCCTGCCTACTTCCATCACCGACCCAAGCTTCACAGTGGCGGCCGTGCAGCGGCATTACGCACAGGTTCCGCAGCAGTATGGTTACACGGTGCTACCGCCGGAGGAAACCCTGAATATGTATGCCTGGGGCTACATGCAGCAAAAGCTCTGGGATAAGGCGTACCAGTTTTTCCAGTTCAACCTCAAAAACTACCCACAGAGCTATAATGCCCACACCAGCCTAGCCGCTTACTACGAAGCGCGCAACGACAAGGCCAAAGCCCTGCAGTACTACACCGCTGCCCTGCGCCTTCAGGACCTCCCCGAAGCCCGGCAGAAAATAGCGGAGCTCCAGAGCTCCTCGGCTAAACCTTAGTCCATAAAAAAAGGGCCTCACCAGTCGGTGAGGCCCTTTTAACTGTAGCAGCAAGCCAGAATTACATGGAAGGCTGCGGCAGCGCGAAGAACTCGAACTTGAACTCGACGCGGCGGTTTTTCGACATGCCGTCTTTCGAGGTGTTCGGCGCGGCGGGTTCACCCTCGCCACGGCCTTCGGTCACGACGCGGCTGCCTTCGACCTGTTTGCCAGTGAAGTAACGCTTCACCGACTCGGCGCGGCGCTCCGACAGACCCTGGTTGTACTCGTCGGTGCCGCGGCTGTCGGCGTGGCCGATGATGCGGATACCGTACTCGGGGCGCGTCTTCAGCGCTTCGACCATCTTGTTCAGGGCCGGGTACGAGCTACGCTCGATGACGGTGCTGTTGGTTTTGAAGCGCACGGGCACTTCCAGCTTCCGCAGGGCGGGGTCAACTACCAAGGGGCAGCCGTTGGCATCCACGCGGGTACCGGCCGGGGTGTTGGGGCACTTATCCACGTTGTCGAGCACCCCGTCGTTGTCCTGGTCGAGCACCAGCGGGCAGCCGTTGGCATCTACCTGCGTACCGGCGGGCGTGTCGGGGCACTTATCGTTGGGGTCAGCTACGCCGTCCTTGTCCGTATCGGGGCAGCCGCGCATCTGGGCCGTACCGGGGGTATCGGGGCAGGCGTCGTCGCCGTCGCGCACACCGTCGTTGTCACGGTCGGGGCAGCCTTCCAGCGTGGTCAGGCCCTTCTCGGTGGGGCACTTGTCCTGGTAATCTGGAACACCGTCGCCGTCGCCATCAAGCGGGCAGCCTTTCTCATCTACGGCCACACCGGTGGGCGTGTCAGGGCATTTGTCTTTGCGGTCAGATACGCCGTCACCGTCCGTATCCTTGGCTTTGCCGAAAGCTACAGTCAGACCTACAGTGTGCTGCAGGTAGCGGTCATCAATTTTGTTATCGTCGCGAATTGGCTCCCCATCTAGGTTGGCGTTCAGCGGAATGTGCTGGCCGGTCTGCACAAACAAGCCCACGGCGTCGCTGAGGCGGAAGTTGATACCAGCCGCGCCAAACGCGTCGAAATACGTCTTATCCTCATCAATGCGGCCGCCGCGCACCAAGCCTTCGCGGCTGGTGTAGGCAATGCCCGGGGCTACGAGCAGGTAGGGCTGAATGCGGGCGTCTTCCTTCAGGGCCCAGCCGTTGTTAAGCTTCAGCTTGAGGGCCAGGTTCACGTTCACCACGTTGGTATTGAAAAACGTGGCGGCGCTCTGGGTGCCCTTCAATTCTACATAAGCACCCTGCAGGCCCAGGTCGAGGCCGGGCGTGAGGTAGCGGTTGATGCTGATGCCGGGACCATACTGGTTGTTGCTCCAGTTCCAGAAGTCGGAGCCGAGGCTACCCTTATACTGATACGCGCTGCCGTACAGGCTGATGGCCGTTTTGCGGTCAGCCGTCTGCGCGTGCCCATCGGGGGCCGCCGCCAGCAGCGTCAGTCCCAGGGCGAGAGAAGAGGTTAGAGAACGTTTCATGAGAACGGATTTGGGTGACAAAAACGCCAGTTAGCAGGGTCGCAAACTGGCGCGACGCCGCAAACATAGGTACCGAACTATACTTTTCGAATGCGAGAAGGTTGTCCTGCCCAGCTGCTTTTTCGCCAAAAAGGCCCCTGGCGTCCTCCTTTCTACCTGCTTTTCAAGGACTCCGGGCCGCGCATCTTTTTTGTAACAAATCCCTATATTTTAATTTTTCAAGGAAGTTATAAACGCAAAAAGAGCCGCCCGGAGTACGGGCGGCTCTTGTGGACCCAATGCTGGCAATAGCCAAAATCTAGCGTCGGGCTTCGCGCATCAGGCGCTCGATGTCGTCGGCTTCGAGCGGGATGTTCTTCATCAAATCCTCGTTGCCGGTTTTGGTGATGAGAATGTCGTTTTCGAGGCGGATGCCCAGGCCTTCCTCCCGGATGTAGATGCCCGGCTCGCAGGTATACACCATGCCGGGCTCAAACACGCGGTACTTGGCGCCCACATCATGCACGTCGAGGCCCAGGTAGTGGCTGGTGCCGTGCATGAAGTATTTCTTGTAGAGCGGGGCGGCCGGGTCCTGGTTCTTGACGTCATTCTCGTTGAGCAAATCGAGCTTGATAAGCTCCTGCTCCATCGTGCGGCCCACTTCGGCGTGGTAATCCTCGATGTTGTTGCCGGCCACCAGGCGGGAGGTGGCGTGTTTCATAACGCGCAGCACGGCCTCGTACACATCGCGCTGGCGCTTGGTGAAGGTGCCGTTCACGGGGATGGAGCGCGACAGGTCGGCGGCGTAGTTAGCAAACTCGGCACCGAAGTCCATCAGCAGCACGTCGCCGTCGTTGCACTCCCGGTCGTTGCTTACATAGTGCAGAATGCAAGCGTTGGCACCCGAGGCAATGATGCTGCCGTAGGCCGGGCCACGGCTGCGGTTGCGCACGAACTCATGCAGAATTTCGGCTTCAATCTCGTATTCCCACACCCCGGGCTGCACAAACCCGAGCAGGCGGCGAAACGCTTTTTCGGTAATATCGGCGGCTTCGCGCATCAGCCGAATTTCCTCCTCGCTCTTGATAGCGCGCAGCTGATGCATGATGGGCGCCACGCGACGGTACTGGTGCAGCGGGTACTGGGCGCGCAGCTTTGTACCGAGGCGGGCGTCGCGGGTTTCCACCTCCACCACGGCCCGGATATGTTCATTGGAATTGAGGTACACGTTTTCGGCCTCGTTCATCAGAGCCGGCAGCACGGTTTCGAACGAGTCGAGCCACATGATGGTGCGCACCCCCGACTGGGCCCGGGCGTCGTCCTTGGTCAGCTTGTAGCCTTCCCAGACCAAGATATGCTCACTGGTTTCCTTTAGGAACAGGATTTCGCGGTACTGGGGCAGCTTGGCGTCGGGGAAAATTACCAGGATGCTTTCTTCCTGATCGACACCAGAGAGGTAGAACAGGTCGTTGTTCTGGCGAAAGGCCATGGTGCCGTCGGCGTTGGTCGGCATCACGTCGTTGGAGTGGAAAATGGCCAGCGACGCCTGGGGCAGCTGCTGAACGAAATTGCGGCGATTCTGAATAAAAAGCTGCGGATCGATGGGGCCGTAACGCATGGGATGAGGTTAGAGTGCGAATCAAAGACCCACCGGCGGCGGGTCGGCTGCAAGTTAAAGAGAATGCCCACACGGGGGCTGAAAACGGGGAATGCAAATCTGGTAGCCGCCGGGCATTTGCACCGGGGCCGGGGCGCGGTATCTTTGCAGATTGCTACTTGTCTATGTCCCATCCAGTTGCCCGCCGCGCCGTTCTGCTCATTCAAACTGCCTTCATCGGCGACGTTATTCTGGCTACGGCCCTGCTGGAGCGCCTACACGCGACGGAGCCCGACACGCCCGTCGACTTTCTGGTGCGCAAGGGCAATGAGGGCCTAGTAAAAGACCACCCCCACGTGCGCCAAGTCCTGATTTGGGACAAGAAAAAGGACAAGTACCGCGGGCTGTGGCAGCTGCTGCAACAAATCCGCGGGGCCAACTACCAGCGCGTCATCACCCTGCAGCGCTTTGCTTCCACGGGCTTTCTGACGGCGTTTTCGGGCGCCCCCGAGCGGGTGGGCTTCGACAAGAACCCGTTTTCCTTCCGCTTTACCCGCTCTATCCCGCACGTCATCGGGGCGGGCGTGCACGAGGTGTCACGCAATCTGCACCTGCTCGACCCAGCCTACGATGGGCCCCTGACCCCGCCCCGCCTCTACCCCACCGCCCAGGACGAAGCCGCCGCCGCGCAGGCTGCCGAGCTGGCCCAGGGCGGGCCCTACCTGTGCATTGCGCCCACGTCGGTATGGTTTACCAAGCAGTTCCCCAGGGAGCAGTGGCTGAAGCTGCTACGGGCCCTGCCGCCGAAGTATACTGTTTTTCTCATCGGCGGCCCACCCGATGTAGCCGAGTGCGAGGCGCTGCTGGAGGCCAGCGGGCGGGCTGGAGTGGTGAATCTGGCGGGGAAGCTGTCCTTACTGGCTTCGGCGGCGTTGATGCGCGGGGCTGTGCTGAACTACGTCAACGACTCGGCTCCCATGCACCTGTGCTCGGCCCAGGGCGCCCCGACCTGTGCCATCTACTGCTCTACAGTCCCGTTTTTCGGGTTTGGCCCGCTGAGCCCGTTTTCGAGAGTAGTAGAGCTGCCCGAGGAGCTAGCCTGCAAGCCCTGCGGTTTGCACGGCTACCGCAAATGCCCCCTCAACCACTTTCACTGCGCCCACGGCATCGAAACCAGCCAATTGCTCAGCGCCCTGGCTGAAGCAGAAAGTTTTTAATGTGCGAATGTAATTGAACGTGAGAACTGTGAAGAATGCCTCCTGGCGCGGAATGGCTATGCCTCGCAGGGACATATTCCTCTCATTTTGCACATTCACCCCACAGTCAACCACACTTCTCACATTAACTCCGCCCATTAACAATCTACCTTTGCCGGGATGAAACCAGCGGCGTGGCTTGCTGGTTAGTATCTTTTCCGGCCGGACCTTTTTCGGGTGGCCGGTTCCTAGTCTCCAAGACCTTCTTCAATGTCTGATTACGACCTCTACGAGTTGCCCAACGGCATTCGGGTTCTGCATAAACAAGTACTGCACACCAAGATAGCGCACTGCGGCTTTCTGCTGGACATTGGCTCCCGCGACGAGAAGCCGCACCAGCTCGGGCTGGCTCACTTCTGGGAGCACATGGCGTTCAAAGGCACCGAAAAGCGCAAGAGCTTTCATATCCTGAACCGCCTCGAAACCGTGGGCGGGGAGCTGAACGCCTATACGACGAAGGAGAAAATCTGCTTTTACGCCTCGCTGCTCAGCACCCATTTCGAGCGGGCCTTCGAGCTACTGACCGACCTGACGTTCAACTCGGTGTTTCCGGAAAAGGAAATCGAGAAGGAGCGCGGCGTGATTCTGGAGGAAATGAGCATGTATCAAGATGCGCCCGAAGACGCCATTGTGGACGACTTCGACGACGTGATTTTCCCCAACCATTCCCTGGGCCACAACATTCTGGGCACCCGCGAGAGTGTGTCGGGCTTCCAACAGCAGGATTTCTACCGGTTTCTGGCCGACAACGTGCGCACCGACCGGCTGGCCTTCAGCTCGGTGAGCAACCTGCCGTTCAAGGAAGTAAAGCGCCTGGCCGATAAGTACCTGGCCCCGATTTCGGCCAAGCTGGGCGCCCGGCCCCGCACGCCCTTCACGGCCTTCCAGCAGGTAGAGCTAACCGAGCGCAAGCCCATCAATCAGGCCCACTGCATTATCGGCGGGCCGGCCTACGCCATTGGCGACGCGCGCCGGATTCCGTTTTTCATGCTCAACAACCTGCTCGGTGGCCCGGGCATGAACTCCCGCCTGAATCTGGCCGTGCGCGAAAAGTACGGCCTGGTGTACACTATCGACTCGACCTACAGCCCCTACACCGATACGGGCCTATTCGGCATTTACTTCGGCACCGAGAAAAAACAGGTGGCCCGCACGATTTCGTTGGTCAATAAAGAGCTCAAGCTGCTGCGCGAGAAAACCTTGACCACCAACCAGCTGCACGTAGTGAAAGAGCAGCTCATGGGTCAGCTGGCTATGTCGGAGGAAAGCAACAGCGGCATGATGCAGCTGCTGGGCAAAAGCACCCTGGACCTGAACCGGGTAGAATCCATCAACGAAGTCTTCGGTCAAATCCGCCAAATCACCGCTGAGCAGCTCCGCGACCTGGCCAACGACGTGCTGCGCGAAGACAACCTGAGCGTGCTGCAGTATCTGCCGGAATAGGCGAGATGATGAACTAGTGAACTGGTAAGTTGTCTTTCTGTCATTGCGAGGCGCAGCCGTGGCAATCCGTCCTCTAAAATGTACGGAGCTCCCTAAAGTGAAAAGCCCTTTCCCGTGCACAACGAGAAAGGGCTTTCTGGTAAAAGGATGTTTGTCACTAGCAAAGGAGGGATTGCCACGGCTGCGCCTCGCAATGACACATTCCTTCACATTTTCCACATTCAAGTACATTCCTCCCAGTAGTCTATGCGCGTTTTTGGTCATGTAAATACCTACCGGCCCGGCGACACCTTTGCTTCGCGGCTGGCGCTGAGTGCGGCGGGCGTGCACCGGCCGCTGCGGGCGGGCGTGAGCGGCACCCCCGCCGAGGGCGTCGACTCGATTGTGCTGGCGGGACAATACGAGGATGACGTGTTTGGCGAAGACCAGATTCTCTATGCCGGGCACGGCAGCCGGGACCCGAAAACCGGCCATCAAGTGGCCGACCAGGAGCTGACGCCCCGCAACCAGGCGTTTCATAAAAGTCTGGAAACCCAGCTGCCAGTGCGGGTGCTGCACAAGGTTGCGGCCGAGGATGACACGCTGGTGTACCGCTACGAGGGGCTGTACCAGGTTACGGCGGCACAGTACGTACGGGGCCGGTCGGGCTTCTTCATCTGGCTATTTACCCTGCAACCCTTGCCCGCAGAAGCATAGCGCCTGACTTGCTTTGTCGTTATTTGCAGTCTGGTTGCTTACTTCCTTTTCTGAACCGCTAGCGGCATGCCGTTTACGCCCGCCCATCCGGCCCTGATTCTACCGTTGCTCCGTGCCGGGCACCGCCGGCTGTCGGCTACGGCCCTGGTGCTGGGTGCCATGGCTCCCGACTTCGAGTACTTTCTGCGCCTGCGGCCCGACGGTATCTACGGGCACACCTGGCTAGGGATTTTCTGGATGGATTTGCCCCTGGTACTGCTCTTTGCCGGGCTGTTTCACAATCTGGTGAAGGTGCCGCTGGTGCAGTGCCTGCCTACGATGTTTCGCTCCCGTCTGCTGCCGCTCACCGGCGGGCCCTGGCCCTGGCGGCGGCTGGTTTCCGGTCCGGTGCTGCTGGGCGCGGTGCTAGGCTGCCTGTCGCACATTTTCTGGGACTGGTTTACCCACGACGACGGGCTGGTGGTAATGCACTGGGCCTGGCTGCGGCAGGTAATGCCGGGCTTTAAACTGAATTGGCCGCTCTACCAGTTTTTGCAGTATGTCAGCACGTTTATCGGGCTGGGCAGCATTCTGTGGTATGTGCTGCAACTGCCGGCCCGGCCCACGCCGCCGCTGCCGCCTACCCGCACCCGGTTTACATTCTGGCTGGCCACCGGGGCCGTGCTGGTGCTGCTCTGGGGGCCGTTTATGATTTACTCGGCCCATATCTGGCCCTTCGATGCCAACTCGGTGCTGGTAACGGGCATGAGCGCCGGGTTGGTCGGCATTCTGGTGGCTGCTGCCGTGCTGCGCCGCCGCCTGGCTCTGGCAGCGGCCACCGATTCCTGATTTCTTTGAATTTACCTTTTCTCTCCGTGCATCCCGACGAACTGCAGGCCTACGCCGAAACCCATTCTTCGCCCGAACCCGAGCTGCTGCGCCGCCTCAACCGCGAAACCCACGTGCAGGTACTGGCTCCGCGCATGCTCTCGGGCCATTTGCAGGGCCGGGTACTGAGCATGCTCAGCCATATGGTGCGGCCCCGGCGCGTGCTCGAGCTGGGTACGTTTACCGGCTACTCAGCCCTGTGTTTGGCCGAAGGCCTGCTACCCGACGGCGAGCTACATACCGTAGAGCAAAACCCCGAGCTGGAGGCCCGCATTCGGCGCTACGTGGCTGAAGCCGGTCTTACCGAGCGGATTCACCTGCACATCGGCGACGCTACGGCCGTGCTGGCTACGTTGCGTGAAAACTGGGATTTGGTATTCATCGACGCCGACAAAATCAACAATGCGCGCTACTACGAGCTGGTGCTGCCCCAGGTGCGCGCCGGCGGCTTTATCCTGATTGACAACGTGTTGTGGAGCGGCAAAGCTTTGCCTTCTTATCTGCTGAAGCCAGCCGATAAGGATGCCCACGCCGTGCGGGCTTTCAACGACTTCGTGCAGCAGGATGAGCGGGTGGAAAACGTGTTTCTGCCCCTGCGCGACGGACTGCTGATGGTACGCAAACGATAATTTTCCCGAGGGCCATTAAACATTTGCCCTTAAGCCCCGTCTATTGAGCTTCAGGCTCAATAGATGATGAGAAAAGTAACTGTACTGCTGTTGTTTTTGCTCGGGGCACTTCCCGGATTGGCACAAACTTACCCCGTGTCCGGCCGCGTGGTCGACATTACCGACCAGTCGCCGCTGATTGGGGCCAACGTGCTGTTGGTGCGCCTGCCCGACTCGGCCAAAACCGGCACCGCCGTAGACCCCACGGGCAGCTTTTCGGTGGCTGCCGCGCCCGGCCGCTACATCCTGACGGCCTCTTTCCTGGGCTACGTCACGCTGCGGCGCCCGGTCGAAGTTACCAATGCCCCCGTGGCCCTGGGCGCCCTCACGCTGGCTACCAGCCAAGTAAAGCTCAAGGGCGTGGAAGTGGTGGGCCAGGCCGCGGCGGCTGTGCAGAAAGGCGACACGACCCAGTACGATTCCCGGGCCTTTAAAACCAACCCCGACGCCAACGCCCAGGACCTAATTACCAAAATGCCCGGCGTGGTGGTGCAGGATGGCAAAGTACAGGCTCAGGGCGAGCAGGTGCAGCGCATCACCGTGGATGGCAAGGAATTCTTTGGCAGCGACCCGGACGCCGTGCTGAAAAACCTGCCGGCCGAGGCCATCGACAAAATCCAGGTGTTTGACCGCCGCAGCGACCAGTCGCAGTTCACGGGCTTCAACGACGGCAACACCGAGAAAACCATCAACATCGTAACCAAGCCCAACTTCCGCAACGGGCAGTTTGGGCGCATCGTGGCCGGCTACGGCCCCAGCAGCGGCAGCAAAACCCTCTCCGACGGCAAGTACCAGGTCAGCGGCAACTTAAACTCGTTCAAGGGTGCCCAGCGCTTTTCCATCGTGGCCCAGTCCAACAACGTCAACCAGCAAAACTTCGGCACCGACGACTTGCTGGGCGTTATCGGCACCTCGGCCCAGGGCGGGGGCGGCGGCCGGGGCGGACAAGGCGGGGCCCGGGGCGGCCCGGGCGGCAACCGGGGCGGTGGTGGGCAGCAGGGCGGCGGCAACGCGGGCAATTTCCTGGTAAACCAAGCCAGCGGCATTTCCACGACCCACGCCGTAGGCCTGAACTTCTCCGATACCTGGGGCAAAAAAGTAGACCTGCAGGCCAGCTACTTCTTCAACCTGAGCGACAACAACTCCAACAGCAGCACCAACCGCCTGTATAATGTGCTGACCCGGGACCGGACGCTGGGCTACGACGAAGTATCGGACGCCTCGTCCCGCAACATCAACAACCGCTTCAACCTGCGCCTCGACTACAAAATCGACAGCGCCAACTCCATTCTGTGGCAGCCGCGCTTCACGATGCAGAAGAATTCGAGCGACAGTAACCTCGACGGCAATACCTTTCTGAGCGGCTTTTCCGACGTGCCCGACAGCGTGCAGAGCGCCAACCTAAGCCGCTACAACTCGGCCCAGAACGGCATTACCTTCGCTAACCAGCTGCTCTACCGCCACCGCTTCGCCAAGCGTGGCCGGACCTTCTCGCTGGGCCTGAACACAACCTATAACGACCGGGACGCGGATAATTACCTGTATTCCGACAACTTCGACTACACCTTCCGCCCCGAGGCCCGGCTAACCCAAACCAACCAGTACTCCCGCCTCGACCAGATCGGGTGGACCTGGAACGGCTCGGCCAATTACACCGAGCCCATCAGCCTGAAAAGCCAGCTCCAGCTCAACTACACGCTGAACTACTCGCCCAACGACTCGGACAAGAAAACCTACAACCTGCTCAGCGGAGAGCAGCGCGAGCTGGACGAACAGCTCAGCAACGTGTTTACCAGCCGCTACGTCACCAACGCCGCGGGCTTGACTTACCGCTACCAGTTCGAGAAGCTGGAATGGGCCGTGGGCTCGTCGTTCCAGTATGCCAAGCTGCACAACGAGCAGGAGTTTCCGCAGGTAGCCACCACCGACCGGCCCTTCACCAGCATTCTGCCCAACGCCACGCTGCAATACAAATTCTCGCGCAACCAGAACCTGCGCCTGAACTACCAGACCCGGACCCAGAACCCGAGCATCAACCAGCTGCAGGCCGTGGTCAATAACTCCAACCAGCTTCAGATCCGGACCGGTAACCCCGACTTGGCCCAGGAATACTCGCACAACCTGTTTCTGCGCTACTCTTCGTCGCAGCCCGAAACCTCGCGCTCCTTCTTTGCCCTGATTGGCGGCTCGTTTACCAACAACTCCATTGCCAACAGCACGACCGTTGTGCGCCAGCCCACGGCCATCGACGGCACCAGCGTGGTAGTGCCCGCCGGGGGTACCATTATCCGGCCCGTCAACCTGAACAACCAATATTCGCTCCGCTCCTTTGCCAACTACACCCTGCCGCTGAAGCTCATCAAGTCGAACCTGAACCTGAATGCCGGGGCTACTTTCAGCCAGACGCCGGGCTTCGTGAACGGGGTGCTGAACTATAACCGCTCACCCAACTTCAGCGCGGGCGCCGTGCTGAGCAGCAACATCAGCCCTGAACTGGACTTCACTCTCTCGTCGAACTCCAGCCAGACCTATGCCCGCAACACGGTGCAGAGCCAGAGCAATAGCCAGTATTTCCGCCAGAATACCACGCTGCGCCTAAACTGGATTCTGCTCAAGGGTGTGACCTTACAGTCGGAAGTGAACCACGTGGCTTTCTCGGGTCTGACGGCCGGCTACAACCAGAACTTCGTGCTCTGGAACGCCAGCCTGGGCAAAAAGCTGCTCCCCAAGCAGCAGGCCGAAATCCGCCTCTACGCCTTCGATTTGCTGGCCCAGAACAACAGCATTCAGCGCAACATCACTGACGCCTATACCGAGGACGTGCGCACCAACATCCTGCAGCGCTACTTCATGGTGATGTTTACCTACAACCTGCGCAACTTCAATGGCTCCGGCGCGGCCCCTACTGATGCTCCACGCGACGGAAACCGGCCGTTTGGCCCTCCTGGCGGCATTCCCGGGGGCCGTCCGCCCGGGGGCGGTGGTGGACCCGGCAGCGGATTTGGCGGCTAAGCGTCTCTACTTGTTCCCAGAAAAAACAGAGCCCGAATGGGGTTGCGGCTTAATAAAAGCGGCGGCCCCGTTCGGGTTTTTGCTGCCGGAATTTTGTACCGGCCAACGCTGGCGGTCCGTTGAAAGAAGGAACTACAGCCTGAAAAATGAGCATTTTTACGGCTTTTGCTGCCGCATCCAGCGTTTTTTCGCCTACTTTGTACACGGTCGGCGCTGGTCCTCAGTAGGATTGAAGCCAGAATGGCCGTGTTTGCCTCTTATGAAACGACTTATACTCACGCTGCTCTGCCTGCTGCCTCTGCTGGCCGCGGCCCAGAGCGTGACGGTCCCCGCGGACCTGTATTTTGCCGGTCTGCACCTGCGCCTCACCGATGGAGGCCGGGCCGCCGTCCAACAAAAAGTGGACGCCATCCGGCGCTACCAGCCCTCGTTTCAGGCCCGCGTAAACCTGGCCGACGCCCACTTCCCCCTCATCGACCGGGTGTTTCAAACCGAAGGTGTGCCCCTGGATTTTCGCTACCTGGTGCTTCAGGAAAGCGGCCTGCAGGGCGAAGCGCAGTCTATCCACGACGCGGTGGGCTACTGGCAGTTCAAGCGGGAGTCGGCGACGGAGCTGGGCGTGGTGGTCAACGACGTGGTGGACGAGCGTAAGCACATTGTGGCCTCGACGCGGGCGGCAGCCAAGTATTTTCTGCGCAACAACAACACGTTCCGCAACTGGCTCAACACCCTGCTCAGCTACAACCTGGGTTTGACCGGCGCCAAGCCCTACACCCTGCCTACTGACCCAGGGGCCACCGAGATGGAAGTCACGGAGCAGACCCACACCTACATTCTGACCTTTCTGGCCCACAAAGTAGCCTTCGAGCCCGCCTGCGGCCAAAACCCCAAGCCCCCCATGCTGCTGGCCGAATTTCCGGCGGCGGCCGGGCAGCAGCTCTCGGCTCTGGCGGCCTCTTTGCAAACCAGCCCCGCCGAGCTAGCCAAACACAACCGCTGGCTGCTCAACGACGGCCCCGTGCCGCTGGACAAAGCCTACACGATTCTGGTACCCGTCACGGACCCGCTGCAACTCACGGCCATGGCCGCTCAGCAGAAGACGGCCGCCGCGGGCCAGCTCCTACACGAGCCCACACCCGATCCGCAGAACGCCGAGTTTGTGCAAGTCAACGGCCTGCGCGCCATCATTGCCCTGCCCGGCGACACCAAGGAAAGCCTGGCCGAGCGTGCTGGCATGAAGATGCGCAAGTTCATGCAGTACAACGACCTGTTCGCCTTCGACAACATCGTGGTGGGCCAGCCCTACTTCGTGCAGAAGAAGCGCGACAAGGCTGCCGTGGAATACCATGTGGCTCAGGCGGGCGAGAGTGTAGCCACTGTTTCGCAGAAATACGGGGTGCGGGCCAAGGCCATCTGGAGCAAAAACCGCATGCCCCGCAACGAGGAATTGCGCCCCGGCCGCATTCTGTGGCTGCAGCATACCCGCCCCAAGGAAGTAGCCATTGAGTACGCCAAGAGCGACGATGCCGCCGCCCTGGCCGCCTTCGAACGAACCTCGCAACAGGCACCAGCCACCGCTGCTTCCGCCAAGCCCGCCCGTAAAAAGGAAAAGGTGAAGGACGAAGCCGAGCCCTACACGGGCGCCACGGCCGCTGCCAATCGGATTCTGGAAGACGCCACAGATTCGGCTACGACCAATGCCGACAAAACCCTGGTCACCCAGGCCGACAGTGTGACGGATGACCACATGGAAAACCTGAACGAACTGCCCCAGGCCACCGCTGCCAAGCCCGCACCCAAGGACGACTTCATTGTCCAGCAGCCTAAAAAGCCCTTGCCCACCGCTGCTGCCGTAGCCGACGAACCCGTGGAAGGAACCGTAGCGGCGGAGCCCGCAAAAGCGACGCCAGCAGCTCCTAAACCAGCCCCGGCACCGGTGACTACTACCACTCCAGCCGCAACCGCACCGACCAAGCCCTCTGCTCCGGCCACCCAACCCGCGGCCCCACCCGCCAGCACCGCCACCCGCCCTTTGCCTTCCGCCTCTCCAGTACCAACGACGAGCACCGCCGTGGAACCGGTACCGGCTAACGGCCAGCACACCGTGCAAAAAGGGGAAACGCTCTATGCCGTGGCCCGCAAGTATGGCCTGCGCCCCGCCGACCTGATTGCCTGGAACAATTTACCCGCCAGTCCTGCGTTGCGCCTGGGGCAAGTGCTACTGGTGACGCCCCCCGCCGCCGCGCTGAGCAGCTCCGCTACCACCACGGCGGAGGTAGCCTCGGCTACGACGGTGGCCTCGGTGAACCACACGGTGGTAACCGGCGAGTCGCTGTATGGCATTGCCCGCAAGTATGGCGTGAGCATCAAGCAGGTGATGGAGTGGAATAACAAGGCTGACACCAACGTGAAGTTGGGGGAAGTACTCGTTATTAAGCCCGCCAAATAGCCCGTCTGGTATTCGTTGAACCGTTTTCGATTCTTATTCTCTGATTCTCCCAATGCGTCCCTTTTTTCGAGTACTCCTGTTTGGCGGCCTACTGTCGGGCCCTTTGGCGGCCCAGGCCCAGCAGTCCACGGCCGCGGCTCCGGCGGCCATTTCCGAAGATTCCGTGCGGGTGATGTCGGGCCTGGTGCAAGCCAGCGTGCGGCAGCTGCGCGAAATTTACTTTGAGCCCAGCGACACCCGGGCCGTGACCCTGATTGAAACCGCGCTGCAGGAAATTCCGACCCTCAACCAGCGTTTGAGCCACTACACGGCCAGCCTGCCGCGCGAGCAGCAGCAAGTGCTGGCCCAGCGCCTGCGCCAGCAACCCTGGCAGATTGAGCTCCAAACCCTGATGCGCAGCCCGCAGTTTCGCAACTTCGACGCCCGCGCCGCCAAAAATCCCGACCTGAAGGCGGCCACCGAACGGCTGCGGGCCTCGGGCTTTGTGGGTGCTTCTCGTCCCGCACCCGCAGTAGCCACGGCCCCGGCTCCCGAGCCCATGGGTACTATTGCGCCCCCGCCCTCCAAGCCTACGAAACCCGCTAAAACGGCCCCCGCCAATTCCCTGGCCGCATCAAAGAGCGTAGGAGCCAAGCCGGCTACGGGTTTCAAAGTAGCCCCGCTAACTACCCCAGCACCTGCTAAAGTGGCGGCGCCAGTTGCAGTTCAAGCGGCCAAAGCAACTCCGGCAGCGGCAGCTCCGGCTGCCCCGGCCAGTGCCGTCGCTCCGGCCCGCCACACGGTGCAGAAGGGCGAAACGCTGTTCAGCATTTCCCGGCAGTACGGTGTTACGCCGGCCCAGCTGCAGGAATGGAACAACAAACCCACCGGCGGCGTGAAAATTGGAGAGGTTCTGGTGCTGAGCCCAGCCAAGTAACGTCAGACCAACTTAACCCACTAAAAAAGGGACGCTATAGTAGCGTCCCTTTTTTGGTGTTTGTTCTAGGCTGGGGAATCTTAAGCCGCCACGGCCACCAGCGGCGCGAGGCGAGGAATGCGGCGGGTGCGCGACTTAAGAAACGCTACCACTTCGGCTTCCGACTGGTATTGCTCTCCCAGGTTTACAAAATGCCGGGCCAGCAAGTCGTAGCGGCGGGTCATGAGGTAAGCGAAGATGTGCAGGAAGTGGATTCCGTCGAAGACCACGGCCTGGTTCTGGGTGTACTGGTCGAGGTTCTGGCGGAAGTGGGCCGGGTGCTCCGTCCAGTGCAGGGCGGGCTTGAGGTGGTGACTGATGTGGTAACCGTCGTTCCAGCACTTGTGGTTGTACTTGGTGTTGATGCAGGTCACGCTGTTGGTGTAGCAATTATCGGGAGTAGCCGCATCAATAAAGGCGTGCTGGCTCCAGTTGCCGAGCATCATTACGGCCCGCGTCACGATGACGGGCAATATCAGCACGGCCAGCGTGGCGGGCAGGTTCACAAAGGCCAGCACCAGACAAGTCAGCAGGTAAATTACTTCGCCGCGCAGCAGCCGAAACCGCAGCTTGGGCTTGCTGGTCCGCCCCAGGTAGAGCACCAGCTTCGGAATGCCCAGCAGAAAAAAATCGGCTAGATAGCGGCCAAAGCTGGCTACCGAGTCGCGCTGATAATACATGGTGGAGCTTTCGTCGTCAGGCAGGTTGTTTTCGGGATGGTGCATTCCCAGGTGGTGGGTGAGGTAGGTTTCGGGCGTTTGCCCAAACAGCGGCCCAATTACCCACGGAATGTAATGGTTGAGCCGGGCGTACTTCTTCTTAAACAAAATGCGGTGACTGGTGCAGTGCAGCATCAGCCCAAACGGCCCTTTGAAGTAGAAAGTCGTCAGCCCCAGGTACACGGCAAACACTGCCCACCACCATGCGGCGGGCAACCCGGGCACAAACAACAGCCCTACCAGCGGGAGCAGCGTCACGGATATTTCCAGAATGAGGTACACAAAAGGCAAGTCCCGCTTATCCTGCAGAAACTGCAACAACCAAGCGTCGAGCCGGGAAATGGGGGCCGCCGGGTCGTAGACCGGGTCGGTGAGAGCAACCAAATACTTCATGCGCAGATACTGGCCGAAACGCTCGGCCGGGAATGGAGACAACGACTAAATAGAAACCCGGAAATAAATATGCGCCGCGACTCAAGGGTCACGACCTAAAAAGCGCACGAATTAGAGCGGCGGAATAGCAGCCGTAAATACTAGTTGGGAGTATAACGGCCCAGTAGGTAGAATAAGTCCAATGCTGGGAGCAAGATAACCAGATTCTCATGGCTGGGCCCCAGCGGGTCTGGTTTCGCTGGGTTCAGGAGCCGGCCAAAATCGAACTCGGGCCCGGTAGCCTAACTACCGGCGGGCCGCTGAATCTATTGGAAAGGCACTAACTGGGCAGCAGAACCGTTACGATGGCAGCTTTGGCGTTGACGTGGTCGGGCCTGGTCGGTTTTCTTTTTCTTCAGACTCAGTATGAAAAGAATCTTGTTGGCTGCGGCCCTGCTGTTAGGCATTCAGGAAAGAAGCATTGCGCAAACGGCTGCCACTGCCCACTCTGCCGGAATGGCTGCTACGAGCTTAGAAAGCCGTATTAGTCAGTACTACGCCGACCTGCAGCAGCGCCTGCGCGAGGTGTACTTTGCCCCTAGCGACGGACGGGCAATTTCCCTATTGAGCAACCTGATGACCGAGTTTACGGCCCGCCGTAAAGCTCTGATAGCCGAAGCTCAACCTGCCGGTCGCAGTGGGCTTAAGCCTACTGCGGCCTGGATGCAGGAGCAGCAAGCGTTACTCAGCAGTAGCAACGCTACCAAAATGGCCGCTCGTCGTCAGCAGAACCTGGCCCTGGATCAGGCTTTCAAGCGTTTTGAGGCAGCCCAGCTCCCGAACCTACAGCCTGTGGCCCCGCCTACCGAGCAGTAATCTAGGCCACGGTTTCCACCTTTCCCAGGACGGCATACCAGGCCGTCCTTTTTTGTTTTGCTTGCTCGATACGCCAAAATCCCTTCAAGCGCAACCTTTCCCGGCCGCTGATTCATGGGTAACTTTACTCTTATTAAATTCTGAACGGTGGAGGCTGAAAGATTGACTTTTCATTCACCATTCAGAATTCAACACTCAGAATTCCCCGGAAGATGCCCGTATTCTCCCACCTGCACTGCCACACCCAATATTCCCTGCTCGACGGCCAGGCTAGCATCAGCGCCCTGATGAAAAAGGCCCAGGCCGACGGCATGCCCGCCGTGGCTCTCACCGACCACGGCAATATGTTTGGCGCGTTCAACTTCGTGGCCGAAGCCAATAAGTACAACGTGAAGCCCATCGTCGGCTGCGAGTTTTACCTGGTGGAAGACCGGCACAAGAAGAGCTTCAGCCGGGAAAAAGGCGAGCGGGACGTGCGCCACCACCAGCTCTTGCTGGCCAAGGACCAGGCCGGCTATCAGAACCTGGCCAAGCTCTGCTCCATGAGCTTCATCGAGGGTGTGTACTCCAAGTACCCGCGCATCGACAAGGAACTGCTGCTCCAGTACCACGAGGGTCTGATTGCCACCTCCTGCTGCATCGGTGCCGAAATCCCGCAGGCCCTGCTCTGGAAAACCGAGGAGGAAGCCGAGAAGCAGCTCAAGTGGTGGCTCGACGTGTTTGGCGACGACTACTACATCGAAATCCAGCGCCACGGCATCGAGAACATCGACAACACCGGTAAAAGCCAGGAAGACCTCAATCAGGTGCTGCTGCGCTGGGCCCAGAAGTACAACGTCAAGGTCATCTGCACCAACGACTCGCACTACGTCAACCAAGAGGACTTCGCGCCCCACGATTTGCTCCTGTGCGTGAACACCGGGGAAGAGTACAGCATTCCGGTCGGCGACTTCCAGACCAAGTACTTTCGCCTGATTTCGGGCGAAAAACAGGTCCTCTACGACCATCTCGACAACCTGCGCCCCCTGGCCAGCTCCGACGACTCGGTGCGCCGCCAGCTCATGCGCATCGACGAGGAAGCGCAGATGCCCCGCCCCCGCTCCCGCTTTGGCTTCCCCAACGACCAGTTCTTCTTCAAGAGCCAGGAGCAGATGAACCAGTTGTTCAGCGACGTGCCGGAAAGTGTGGACAACACCAACGAAATCGTTGATAAAATCACGCCGCCCAAGCTGCAGCGCGACATTCTGCTGCCCAACTTCCCCATTCCCGCGCCCTTTGCCAACGCCGACGAGTTTCTGCGCGAGCTGACCTACGTGGGGGCTTTCGGGCCGAGTGCGGGCAAAGGCATCGTGACGATGACCAAACCGCCCCGCTATTCCGAGCGCACGCCCGAAATTGAGGAGCGCCTGGACTACGAGCTGCGCATCATCGAGACGATGGGTTTTGCCGGCTATTTCCTTATCACCCAGGACTTCATCAACCACGGCCGCAGTGTGGGCGTGGCCGTAGGGCCGGGTCGGGGCTCGGCTGCCGGTTCGGCCGTGGCCTACTGCGTGGGTATCACCAACATCGACCCGATTAAGTACTCGTTGCTGTTCGAGCGTTTCCTCAACCCGGAGCGCGTGTCCATGCCCGATATTGATATCGACTTCGACGACGTGAACCGCCAGCGCGTCATCGACTATGTGGTGGATAAGTACGGCAAGACGCAGGTAGCCCAGATTATCACCTTCGGTACCATGGCCGCCAAGTCCAGCATCAAGGACGTGGCCCGGGCTATGGAGCTGCCCCTACCGCTGACCAACGAGTTGGCCAAAATGGTACCCGAAAAGCCCGGCACCACGCTGGCCGGGGCCTTTGCTGAAAACCAGGAGCTGGACATGATCCGGCGCGACGACGCGCCCGACAACCTGCGCGGACAGATTCTGCGCCTGGCTGAAAAGCTCGAAGGCTCGGTCCGCAACACCGGTATTCACGCGGCCGGCGTCATCATCGCCCCCGACGACATCACCAAGTACATTCCGGTGTCCACCTCCAAGGACTCGGACCTGCTCGTGACCCAGTTCGACGGCAAGGTGATTGAGAGTGCCGGGATGCTGAAGATGGACTTTCTGGGCCTGAAAACCCTGACCATCATCGTCGATGCCCTGGAGCTCATTAAGAAGAATCACGGCGTCGATATCAACATCGACGACATCCCGCTCGACGACCCCAAAACCTACGAGCTCTACCAGCGCGGCGACACCATCGGCACGTTCCAGTTTGAATCCGAGGGCATGCGCATGTACCTCAAGGACCTCAAGCCGACCAACATCGAGGACCTGATTGCCATGAACGCCTTATACCGCCCGGGTCCGATGCAGTTCATTCCGAACTTCATCAACCGCAAGCACGGCCGCGAGGAAGTGGAATACCCGCACGAGCTGCTGGAGCCCATTCTGAACTACTCCCAGGGCATCATGGTGTACCAGGAGCAGATCATGCAGGCCGCCCAGATTCTGGCCGGCTACTCCCTCGGTGGTGCCGACTTGCTGCGCCGGGCCATGGGTAAGAAAGACATGAAGAAGATGGCCCAGGAGCGGGAGAAATTCTGCAAGGGCGCGGCCGAGCTGCACGGCATCAAGGAAAAGAAGGCCAACGAGGTGTTCGACGTGATGGAGAAGTTTGCGGCCTACGGCTTCAACCGCTCTCACTCGGCTGCCTACTCGGTGGTGGCTTACCAGACCGGCTACCTCAAGGCCAACTACCCCGCCGAGTACATGGCCGCCGTGCTGACCAACAACATGTCGGACATCAAGAAAGTGACCTTCTTTATTGAGGAAGCCCGCCGCCAGGGCGTGGCCGTACTCGGGCCCGACGTGAACGAATCCATCCTCAAGTTCAACGTAAACGAAAAGGGCCAGATCCGCTTCGGGATGGCCGCCGTGAAAGGTGCTGGCGAGGCCGCTATTGAGAACATCGTGGCCGAGCGGGCTAAAAAGGGCCCGTTCACCGATATTTTCGACTTCTCCAAGCGCGTCAACTTGCGGGCCGTCAACAAGAAGACCTTCGAAAGCCTGGCCCTGTCGGGGGCCTTCGACTCGTTTGAGCGCTACCACCGCCGGCAGTTTGTAGAAGCTCCCTCGGGCGACCAGAACCTCATTGACAAGGCTGTGCGCATGGGCCAGCAGTACCAGGCCGACCAGGACTCGGCCCAGCAAAGCTTGTTTGGCGGCGGGGCCTTCGGAGCCGTGGCCATGCCCCTGCCCAAGGTGGCCGACATGGAGCCCTGGCCCGCTACCGAGCAGCTGCGCCGCGAAAAGGAAGTGGTAGGCTTCTACCTCTCGGGCCACCCGCTGGACGATTTCAAGCTGGAAATCGACTCCTACTGCACCTGCGGTCTAGACAAGGTGGAGAACTACAAAAACCGCGAGGTGACGGTAGCCGGGCTGATTTCGAACGTCATGTTCAAAACCACCAAGACCGGGCAGCCCTTCGTCTCATTCAGCGTGGAAGATTACGAGTCGTCCTTGAACCTGGCCTTGTTCCGCGACGACTACAGCCGTTTCTCGGCCCTGATTAACCCTCGCAACTACGACAAGGAGCAGGTGCCGCCCATGTACATCCGCGGCAAGTACGCCCAGCGCTTCCGCGACTCCGACCAGTTCGAGTTCAAGATTCTGACTATGGAGCCCCTGTTCAACGTGGCCGAAAAGCTAGCCAACGGCGTGCGGGTCCAGCTCGACCTACGCACCATTACCGAGCCCTTCATGGACCGGTTTATGGAGGCTGTAGAAGGGTGCGCGGGCTCGAAAAAACTGGAAATCAAGTTTGCCGAGCCCCACGAGCACCTCACCGTCGACACCTACTCGCGGCGTTACCGCATCGAGCCCAAGGAGTTTATCCGCAAGATGCGGGCTATGGAAATTGAGGCCTGCCAGCTGATCTGAGTTGATATATCCGCACAAAAAAGGGAGCCAGAATCTGGCTCCCTTTTTTGTTTCCACTGTTCAACTACTTACCAGTTAGGAATTGCGGCGCGCATCGTCATCGGTGGAGTAGCCAGTGCGCTGGGTCGAGGCATCGTTGATGCGCTCCACATCGACTTCGGTTTTGCGCACCGTGTCGCGGATGGTTTCTTCGCGCTCAGTTACTTCTTTACCCAGCGTTACTTCTTCCACGACGCGGGCTTCTTTGCCTACTACGGCGCGCTCGGCACTTTCCGTAATTTCGATTTCACCTTCCTTAAAGGCGTTAAAGTCGGCTTCCGTGGCCGGACGGTTAACGGCATGACGCTCTACGCTCACGTGCTCTTCGCGCAAACGTACACTGGCTTCTACCGGGCGCTCTACAATGCGGCTGCGCAGACGGGCACCACCCGTTTGCTCTACCCGCTTACCTACCTGCAGGTTCTCTTCAATTACTTGCGCCGACAAGCCTTCCTGGCCCGTGGCAGCGGCACCCGCCTGGTAGTTGTTCGCTCCGGCGTAGCCCGTCTGGGCGGCGCGCTCATCCACATCGACGGCGCCGGCGTTGTCCAGGATTTCGGCAGCCTGGCGAGCATGCTCTGCCGACTGGCAATGTACCGTCAGGATTGAGTGGCCCTGGCGAGCAACGTGTGAGTAACGGCGCGCATCTTCGGTGTCGTCGCCCCCAAACAAATTGCTAAAGAAGTTGCTGATACCATCACCGGTGCGGCCAGCGGCGTCGCCTACGGCTTCGGTAGCGGTACCGCTGGTATTCTGATAGTTGCTGCTATTGGCAGTGGCCGTGCTACCGCTGGTAGCGGCACCGCCGGAAGAAATATCAACGTTTTCCTGGGTAAAACCGGCGGCAATAAGTTGGCGCGAAGCCTGCTGAGCGGTCTGAATGTTATCGAAGATTCCTACTACGGTCTGGTTCATGGTGAAAGAATTAGGGTTGGGAAATGGGAAGTATCAATAGGTGGGTTTTACTGGGTTGGCGGCCCTCCTGGGGCCGCAGATGTTGCCTCAGTGCCTGAACTCCGGTCGACACGGATTTCTTCGTGTCGCAGCGTAATAGGCTGCGTCAGCGTGGTGGTCTGGGTGCGTTTGGTTACCCGAATTTCTTCTACTACCAGCAGGCGCGTCACGACTACCTCGCGCAGCACCGGAATGATGGTAGTGTCGCCATCGTAGCGCAGTCCGGGAGTCGCGGCTCCATCGGCTACAAACTGGTTAACGGGCACCCGCTCGACCAGCACTTCTTCGTGCTGCAACGGAATTTCGAGCATTTCTTCCCGCTCGTGGACCGTTTTGGCCAAGCGTACCCGCCCACTTTCCACCACTTCCCGATTGATAACGGCCTGTTCTTCGATGACCGGAATAACCAGGGGCTGCCCAGTAGCTGCAGTGGCCGGACGGAGCGTCTCAGAAGGAGTGATAGAGGGGCGGTTAGGTTCCATGGGGCAGTCTTACGCTACCCTTTTTTCGATGGTTCCCACTGCTCAGCTAAGGCTTCTCCTTACCTCAACAAGAGTTTTAGCACTATAAAAGCCCTGATTGATACATGGTTATATTTTAATACATAGCCTTGACTTCCAGTCAGCCGATAATAAGCCTCCCTATCAACTCAGCAGCAGAATTGGACAATAGCCACGTCTATAATATTGAATTAAAACATGATTTTTTATTGCCTATTCAAAATACCAGTAGTTGGAGGACTCACAAAAATTTAATTTCAATAATTATTGAAAGTTTAAAATACTCTCTTACATTTGAGCCATGCAACTCGACGAAGCCAAACGCAGATTCATCGAAGGCTGGGGCACCCTGGGCTCGGCCTGGGGCGTAAGCCGCACGATGGCGCAGGTACACGCCCTGTTGCTGGTGTCGCTAGGAGCCTTGAGCACCGAGGATATTATGGAGCAGCTTCAGATTTCGCGGGGCAACGTGAACATGAACGTGCGCGCCCTCATGGACTGGGGCATCGTGCGCAAAGAGCTGCGGCCCGGAGAGCGGCGCGAATTTTTTTCGGCCGAAAAGGACATCCACCGCGTGGCCACCCTTATTCTAAAGGAGCGCCGCCGCCGGGAGTTGGAGCCTATTGTGCGCGTGCTCGGTGAAATCCGGCAGGTAGAGCCCTCCGCTACGGCCACACCCGAAGAAACGGAAGCCTTCACCCAGATGATTGGCAGCATCCAAAACTTCGCCGAGTTTGCTGACCGCGCCGCGGCTACGCTTATCAAGGCTGACGAAAACTGGTTCCTGAGCACCTTTATGAAGCTTATGCGGCCTGGCCCGTAACGGGCATATTTTTTTACTTATTGCTTTCAATTTTTACTGAAAGTTTAATAACAAATACGCGCTTAATAGCCCAGCCTTTCTTCTTCCACTCAACGCTTTTGCAGTATGGAACGGCCCAAAATGATACTTGCCGGGGGCACCGGATTTCTCGGCAAACACCTGACCCGCTACTTCACCCTGCTGGGCTATCAGGTTATTGTGTTGAGTCGCCGACCCGTTGCCGGTCAGGTTGCGTGGAATGGCCGGACGCTGGGCGGGTGGGCAGCGGAGTTAGAAGGCGCGGCCGTGGTGCTGAATCTGGCAGGCCGCACCGTCGACTGCCGCTACACGGCCGCCAACCGGTACGCTATTACCCGCAGCCGCACTGAAAGCACCCGGGTGCTGGGTCAGGCCATTGCCGCCTGCCAGTCTCCCCCACCCGTTTGGCTGAACCTGTCCACAGCCACCATTTACACTGACACTCCGGCCAATGAGCCCGCCAACACCGAAGCCGCCGGCGTGATTGGGCGCAACTTTTCCGAAATGGTGGCCCAGCGCTGGGAAGCCGAATTCTGGTTGGCGGCCACGCCCCGCACCCGCCGGCTGGCCTTGCGCACGGCCATCGTGCTGGGCGCCGATGGTGGCGCCTTGCCGGTTGTGGCGCGCCTGGCCCGCTTGGGGCTGGGTACGCCCCAGGGCACAGGCCAGCAGTGGATAAGCTGGCTGCACGTGCTGGATTTTTGCCGGGCGGTGGAATTTTTGCTGGCCCGTCCCGACCTGGATGGCGCCTTTAACCTTTGCGCCCCGCAGCCGCTCATCAACCGGGAGTTCAACGGCCTGCTCGACCATTACTACCAGCCCCGCTTCCACCTTCCCCAGCCGCGGTGGCTGCTCGAAATTGGGGCCTTTTTGCTCCGGACCGAAACCGAGCTGATTCTGAAAAGCCGCAAGGTAATACCCGAGCGGCTCGAGCAGGCCGGTTTTCGGTTCCAGTTCCCGACCTGCGACCAGGCCCTGGCCGACCTGGTACCCCAGCTCCCCTAGCCTCACTTTTAGATTCTATTTCCGCGCTTCTTATTCGTCTTTTTCACTTTTAACCGCTTACCGTCATGAACTACCACTTGCTTGTTTACGGGGTGTATCTGCCCGTCACGGTTCTGCTCACGGTGTGGGTAGCCCGCACGCTCTTCACGAATGGCCGCACGTTTCTGGTCGATATTTTCCACGGCAATGAGCACCTGGCGGATTCCGTCAATAAGCTCCTGCTCACGGGGTTCTACCTCATCAACATCGGGTATGCCACTCTGACGCTACGCAGTACCGATGAAATTTCCAGCTACCAAGCCAGCGTCGAGACGCTGAGCATCAAGATTGGCACCATCATCCTGATTTTGGGTGCCATGCACTTCTTTAATCTGTACGTGTTCTATAAACTACGCCACCGGGCCCAGGAATATGCCCGCACCTATGAGTTCGTGGTCGATAAGAAGCTTTAAAGGCGACTTTCCCCGGGTTGGGCTTACGCGGAGCCCAGCCCGGGGAAAGCAATTATGGCCGGGTTTGGGCAGGATATGACAAGCTGGCCGGATGAAACTTTCCGGCTCAAGTCTTGTTGAACTCCCAATCTGCTACCTTGCAGCCCCAAGTTTCGTAAGGAGCAGTTTCATTGTCACCACAAACCCCCTATTGTCATGGGACATAAAGCCATCGAGATTACCGATGCTAACTTCGACCAAATCATCAACTCCGATAAACCCGTGCTCGTGGATTTCTGGGCCGAGTGGTGCGGTCCGTGCCGCATGGTGGGCCCGGTAGTTGAAGAGCTGGCCGGTGAATACGAAGGCAAAGCCATTATCGGCAAAGTTGACGTAGACTCCAACCCCCAGACCTCGGCCAAATTCGGCATCCGCAGCATTCCGACGCTGCTCGTGTTCAAGAATGGCCAGATCGTGGACAAGCAAGTAGGCGCCGTGCCCAAGCACGTGTTGGCCCAGAAACTTGATGCCCAGGTAACCGTCTAACCCCCGTTAGCGGCCTACTACATACTAAAAAAGCCCTGCCGCTCTGATGAGCGGCAGGGCTTTTTTGGGCCTATTAAGCAACGTCAGTAGCTCTCGTCAGGGTTGCTGGCGCGGGCCTCGGTGGGCGGAGTCTGGGTGGCTTTCACGCCGCCAAACAGCTTGAAGTTGGGGGCAAACATGATGGGTAGCGTGTAGGTCATGGCCGTGGGCACGTTGTACTCGCGCCCGGGCTTGAAGGCGGGCAAAGCAGCCACTACCCGGCGGGCTTCAATATCGACTTCGGGTGCTAGTCCCCGTACCACGCGCACTTGGCTTACCCGGCCGTCTTCACCCACCGTGTAGGACACGTACACTTTGCCCGTAATATTCTTGCGCCGGGCAGCTTTCGAATAAATCGTGTTGCGGGCCAAATACTGCATCAGCGCTGCCTGCCCCCCGGAAACTCGGCGGCCTGTCGGCGCCGCGGCACGCCGGCATACAGCTCGCCCTCCAGGTTGAAAAACTTCAGATTGGTGCTGCGCCCGTTTTCGAGCCGCTCGATGGCGCTGAGTTGGCCCGTGTCGTAGTAGTAGCGCCACTCGCCATGCGGCCGGCTGGATACATAGGTGCCCTCCGAGCGTTTCTGTCCGTTGCGGTGCACGCTAAGCCACTTGCCCGTGCGCATACCATCGGCGTACTCCCCACGCTGACTCACCTTGCCATCTTCATACCACGACACGTACACACCATCGGCCTCATCATTGTGGTAGTGCACCTGCGCCGACTTGTTGCCATTGGGATGATACCAGGTAAACAAGCCGTTGCGCACGGCTGGCTCCAGGCCCGTAAGAGTACCGCGCAATAATAAGGTACCGTTCAAGGCATAGTCGCGCATGGCGTAGCCGCCTTCCCCTTTTTTGCGGTCCACAACGCGGTAATGGGTGGCACTATCGGGTACGGTTTCCTCGTCATGGGCATTCAGATATACTGCGGGCAGGCTTTGCGCACGAGCCGCCGGCCCCAGGGCTGCCGTCGCCAAAAATGCAATGAGAAGCGCTTTCATGAAGTTGCAGATAAATACCAGCCAAGGAAAGATACTTACTTACTTGATACTAGCCAAGTAGCGGGATACCAGACTCTAAATCTACGGCATTCACAGCTTGTTCACTACACTTCCCGCTCAAAATTTAGACCGTGCGTTTCCAGGAATAATACAGGAATCTACAAGTACTTTGCTAGGGACGCATGCATAAAAGGGCCAGCTTCGGCTGCCGTGAAGCAGGAAGCTGGCCCTTGTCAGAATAATGGGCAACCGCGAAAAGCTACTGGAGCTGAATGGCCCGGTTCATGGTTTCCTCCAGCGAAATGAGCGTTTCCGTCCGCTCAATGCCTTCAATGAGCTGCACCCGGTCGTGGAGTACGTCGCGCAGGTGCTGGGTGTCGCGGCACACGAGGCGGGCAAATACGCCGTAGGCTCCGGTAGTGAAATGAATGCTCACTACTTCTGGGATTTCGCGCAGTTGCTCCACGACGCTGGCGTATACTGAGCTCTTAAGCAGATAAATTCCCAGGAAGGCACTCACACCGTAGCCCAGCTTCTGATAATCAATTTTGAGGGTGGCACCTTTCACAATGCCCAATTCCTCTAAACGGGCCATGCGGACGTGCACTGTGCCCCCCGAGACATGCACCTTGCGGGCAATTTCGGTGTACGGAATCTTGGCATCCTCAATTAAGAGGGCCAGTATTTTGCGGTCGGTGTCGTCAAGTTCGTAATTGCGGGCCATTTTTCAGCAGGTTGATTGCCTGATTTGCAAATCTTATTCAGTGATACTAAAAAGTATGTAAATTTCACACCATATGTCTGCGATTATTTTATTTATTTAATTGAAATCCTAAATTTGTCATAATCCAACACAAACGGTATTGGACCCTTCCTGTAGGATGATGAAACTGGCAGACATGCCCTCCTCTCTCGGGGGTGGTGATTTGGGAGAAACTGGTCCGGCGGCCGGCTAACTACACCGTGGAGGTTCGAACCCTTCTTCTACAGCTGATTAGTTGGATAATGTGAGGAGGGAAAAAACAGGACGTATCTGGGTGGGTACGTTCTTATTCAAGAGGCTGCATCTGGGTGGGTGCAGCCTTTTTTTATAGTAACAATCTGCTAACGAAGCCGTCGATTCTTTGCTTCTTTCGTCCAACCGGGTGCAAAGGAAATCAAAAAACAGAAGAACTAGAAAGCCGCCCTGTAAATGGCGCCGCAGAGCCGAGTGATATTCCAGGACGGTTACAGCAGGAGCCATTCGAGGAAAAAAACAGTTTTACGCTAGGCTACATCGGCCTTTAGCTATAAGGGAGTACAATTTGTAGCAAAAGGTTGCGCAGGGACAGCCACAAAAAGCAAAAAAGTCGCCGGGCCGCTGAATAAGCATTGACTTACTCAGCGGCCCGGCGACTTTTTTGGCCCTTAGCTTACCGGCGCGCTACCGGCGCGCTTTGCCGCTGGTGCTGCGCTTTGCCAGCATCCAAGAACTGGATAAACTTAGTGACATCCGACTCATAGGTTACGGCCGGAGTCAGCACCACCGGATTTTCGAGCGTGCTGCTGGGGCTGAGCAGGGTGTAATACGGCTGGGCATTCATGTTAAAACGACTGATCTGGAAGTCCAGGTTTTGCTCGCCGAGCGTCTTTTTTACCCGCTGGTCACGCTTCGAGGTATACCACTGGTCGGCGGGCAGCTCGGTTTTGTCGTCGGCGTACAGGGCCACGATGATGTAGTCTTCGCGCAGGCGCTGCAGCACCCGCGGGTCGCTCCAGACGCCGGCCTCCATTACCCGGCAGTTGCCGCAGTTGTGACCGGTAAAGTCAACGAAGATGGGTTTGTTTTGTTCTTTAGCGCAGGCCAAAGCCTCCTGCAGCGTGAAATAGCCCGACAGGTTATGGGGCAGCTCCAGGGCGTCGGCGTACCGGGGCGAGGTGCAGAGCGTGCTGGCCGTAGCCGAGGCCGGAGCAGTACCGGTATTGAACCAGGCAAAATCCTGGCGGGCGGGCGGTGGGGCCAGAGCCGATAGGGCATTGAGTGGGGCGCCAAACAAGCCAGGCACCATGTAGAGCATGAACGACAAGGCCACGGCGCCCAGCAACAGGTGGGGCACGCTCACGCGCGGATTGTCGCTGTCGTGGGGCAGGCGGATTTTACCCAGCAGATACATACCCAGCAAGCCCGCCAGCACAATCCAGATGGCCAGGAAAACCGGCCGCGGCAGCAGGCCCCAGTGGTAAGACAGGTCGGCGGAGCTGAGGAACTTGAAGGCCATGGCCAGCT
This sequence comes from Hymenobacter cellulosivorans, assembly GCF_022919135.1. Taxonomy (NCBI): domain Bacteria; kingdom Pseudomonadati; phylum Bacteroidota; class Cytophagia; order Cytophagales; family Hymenobacteraceae; genus Hymenobacter; species Hymenobacter cellulosivorans. Next base: position 5,936,963 of record NZ_CP095049.1, read on the forward strand.
CCACGAAGCCCAAAACAACTTTAAGCGTGTTGAGCCAGCCGCCTGAACGGGGCATGGATTTCAGCCAAGTCGGAAACAGGGCAAACAGCACGAAAGGCAGGGCAAAAGCCGTGGAAAAGGCCAGCATGCCTAGCGTGGGCCGCAGCAGCTCGCCATTGGCCGCCGCTATGGCCACCGAGCCGACGATGGGCACGGTACAGGAAAACGACACAAGTACCAACGTAGCAGCCATAAAGAACAGACCCGACCAGCCGCCCTGGTCGGCCTTGGCGTCTACTTTGTTGACTAGGCTGCTGGGCGCATTGATTTCGAACATGCCAAGGAAGGACATACCAAACAGCAGAAAAATCACGAACGAAAGTAGGTTGGGCAGCCAGTGGGAGCTGATAACGTTGGCGGCATCGGCGCCGAAAAGCAGGCTCAGCACTACGCCCACGCCGGTATAGATGCTGATAATCGACAATCCGTACACCAGAGCCTTGCTAGTGGCCTCACCCCGGCTGCTCTTGTTGGTAAAATACGAAACCGTCATGGGCAGCATGGGATACACACAGGGCATAAGCACGGCCACCAGGCCCGCTCCGAAGGCCAGCAACAGGTACTTCCACAAACTCAGGCCCGTGCCGGCGGGCGTATTGGAGCCTGCGGCCACCACGGTAGCAGCCCCAACGGCGGCCTCTGGCGCGGCCGGCGCTACGGCGGCAGAAGCGTCTGGAGTAGTGGTCGGGGCTGGCGCGGCGGCTACGGCGGCCGAATCGGTGGGGCGCGTTACGCTCGGGGCAGTGGACGCAGGAGTTGTGGCGGGGGCAGTAGCCGCTGGCGTGGCCACCGCAGCTGGGGAAGTAGCAGCAGGAGCAGCAGCGGCTACGGCCGGGCCACTCACCTCGATGGGGCCAAAGCTCAGGGTTTCGTTGCCGGGAATACAGCGGCCGTCCACGTCGGTGCAGCTTTGGTATTCCACATCGGCCTTAATGGTGAGCGGACCGGGCTGCAAAACCCGGATGCGCTGCCGGATCTGACCGGTTTTCTCGAAGTACGTGACGTCACCTTTGAACACGTCGTCGAACTTCTTTTTGGCCCCTACCGATTTAGGCTTGCCCACCAGCTCGTAAGCCGGGCTTTGAGCAAAGGCGAAGGTAAATACCGTGGGCCCCAGGTCGGGGTCAAAATCAGTGGCATAGAGATGCCAAGTGTTATCAATGCGGGCATTGACAATCAGGTCAAGTTCCTCTCCTGCCTTGGCCGTGGCCTGGCTGGTAGTAACGCTGAGCTTGGCGGGCGTGAGCACCTGGGCAGTGGCATTGCCGATAAGGAGCAGCAGAAACCACAGGGGTAGCAGTATTTTTTTATTAAAAAGCATGAAGCAGAGTTAGAACAACGACAACGTTGGGAACAAACAAAGTACGGCAGGAAGTGTCACAATCTTGTTATTAAGGCTGCGTCTGGCTCATTGCCCACCGCTCACTCAGCGTTCCAGCCGACCGCAATCAGCCCCGGATATCAACTGAGCCGGAACCGCGTAGATAGAATCTCGTACTTTTGCTTTACAAAGGAAGTGAGGCCGGTCGAGCCTCGCTCCCGCACATATGGGATTAAAAATATTACTGACTATTCTGTTGGTGTTGATCAACGGCTTTTTCGTGGCTGCTGAATTCGCCTTCGTCAAAGTCCGCCTCTCTCAGATCGAGATAAAAGCGCAGGGTGGCAACCGGCTGGCAAAGCTGGTAGAGAGCATGCTCCACGACCTGAACTACTACCTGTCGGCCACTCAGCTGGGTATCACCCTGGCGTCGCTGGCTCTGGGCTGGATTGGGGAAAGCGTCGTGGCCGAGGTCGTACTGGCTATTATTCACCAGCTCGGCATTACCCTGTCCGATGCGGCCGTGCATAAAATTGCCCTGTTCACGTCGTTCACCCTGATTACGGTACTCCATATCGTACTCGGCGAGCAAGCGCCCAAGGTCCTGGCTATCCAGAAGCCCGAAACCACTTCCATGGCTATTGCCGTGCCCCTGCGTGCCTTTGCGTTCGTTACCTTCCCTCTCATCTGGGTTCTGGACCGGCTGTCAAACATCGTGGCCGGCTTGTTTGGGGGCAACGCCACGCACGGCACAGAAGTACATACTTCCGAAGAGCTGCGCCTGCTGTTGGATCAAAGCAAGCAGAGCGGGGAAATCCAGGAGTCGGAGCACGAGCTGATTGAGAACGTGTTTCAGTTCAACGACCGGATGGTAAAGCAGATCATGGTGCCCCGCACCAAGCTCTCGGCCATCGACGTGGCCACGCCCCAAGACAACATTCTGGAAATCGTGTACAACGAAGGCTACTCCCGGATTCCGGTGTTCGAAGACAATATCGACAACATCGTGGGTGTGCTTTACGTGAAGGATCTGCTGCCCATCGTGCGTCGCCACGAGCCCATTGTGCTGTCCAAAATTATGCGGCCGGCGTACTTCGTACCCGAAACCAAGAAGATTAACCGCCTGCTGCGCCAGTTTCAGCGCAAGCATACTCACATGGCCATCGTTTCGGACGAGTTTGGCGGCGTGTCGGGCATCGTGACCATTGAGGATATCATGGAGGAGCTCGTGGGCGAAATCCAGGATGAGTATGACAACGAAGTACCGGTGGTCGAGAAGATTTCGGAAACCGACTACCGCGTCAACACCTCCACCCCGATTTCTGACGCCAACGAATACCTGCCTTACCCCTTGCCCGAAGGCGACGATTACGAAACCGTGGGCGGCCTGCTGAACGTCATCTACGGCAACATCCCGGAAGTAGGCGACGTGGCCGTGCTCGACAACTACGAGTTCCGGGTGCTACAACGCTCCCGCCGCGCCGTGGAGCTAGTGCAGCTCCGCGTAACGGCCACCGAGGAACGGGAGCTGGAAGCCGGAGAAGGTCTGAATATGTAATCAGCGGAAGCCTATCAAAAAAGCCCATTCTCGGCCGAGAATGGGCTTTTTTGGTAATAGAGCGTTTCAGAAACGGCTAGCTCTCGGCCACTACCTGCAATACAACCAGAAGCATACCGATATCGATAGCAATCCAAACGCCTTTGAAGACTTCTCTCAGGAAGTCTTCAAAGGCTACGAAATCATCAATAGGCTAATACGGGCCTGCACAACCCGCGCAGAAGCTGGTTGGCTACTCCGGTTTAAGCCAGCTGGCGTAGAGCACGTAGTTATCAGCAGTGCGGCTCAGGTTGGCGCGCTGCTCGTCCGTTACCGGCTTGATTTTACGGGCCGGAATTCCGGCGTATAAGTAGCCCGGCTCACACTGGGTATTTTCCAGCACCACGGCCCCGGCGGCAATGATGCACCCCTGCCCTACCACGGCCTGGTCCATCACAATAGCCCCCATTCCGATCAGCACGTCGTCATGGATGGTGCAGCCATGCACAATGGCTTTGTGCCCGATACTGACGCGGGAGCCCACAGTGGTAGCGGCTTTCTGGTAGGTGCAGTGCAGCACGGCCCCGTCCTGGATGTTGGTTTTGTCGCCAATGCGGATGCTGTTCACGTCGCCGCGAATAACAGCGTTAAACCACACGGTGCAGTCAGCGCCCAGCAGCACGTCGCCGATAATGGTAGCATTATCGGCCACAAAGCAGTTGGTACCCAGGGTCGGGAGAATACCGTGAACCGGCAGAATCAAAGCTGGCATAGGGTGAACTAGTGAAATGGTGAGTTGCTGTTCTAACGGGACAACCAGAGTCGCAAGAATAAAAAACTCACTATTTCTCTGCCTAGCGAGCCAGCATCCGCCGCCAGGTGCCTTTCTGCACGTTGTACTTCAGGGTGCTGGGCAAGGCCTGCCAGAAGTATTTGTTGATTTCCACCGCAAAGCTGGGCTGCATATAGCAGTTAATAGTGCAGCCCTCACACTGGGGCAACCGGCCTTCCAGAGCCACCATCCGCCCTACTTCCGGCGACTGGTACAGGTCGTAGAGCTGGCCCTGGATGGGAAATTTCTGTTCACCTAAATGGTAGCAGGGCACAACCAGTTCGTTGCTGGGCGAAATGACCAGCGTGGTGCTAGCGGCCTTACACACGGGCGCGGCCACGTGGTTGCCGCCGTCTTTGCGCAGCTGGATAAAAGCCTCGTTCAGGTACACGCCGCGTTTTTTGCCAAACGCAGACAGGTAATCCAGCTCGGCCGTGGTCAGCTGCTCTCCGGTTTCCACGCTATTGTATTCAAAAGCGGGATTGATAATGAGCATCAGGCCATTGGGTTGGGCAATGTCGCGGTACACGGCTTCCAGGTCGTGCAGGTTCTCGCGGAACACGGTAAACAGAATATCGGGCCGCTCCCCCAGCTCTTTGGCTACGCGGATACTTTCCAGCACGAAGTCGTAGCAAGCCACGCCCCGGCCTTTGTCGTGCACTTCCTTCTCGGAGGCGTCGAGGGAAAAATGCAGCATATCTACCTTACCCTTCAATTTTTCGGCGTACTTGGGGTAGAGCAGGCAGTTGGTGGTGAGCGTAGTAATAAAGCCCATGTCGTGGGCCAGGCCCACAAACTCGTGAATCTGACGATGCAGCAGCGGCTCACCGCCAGTAAAGTCGACCACACTCACGCCCAGGCGCTTCAGGTCCCGTAGGTTCTGCTCTACGTCGGCGAGTTGAATATAAGGCGAGGGTTTCTCCCAGATATCACAAAACGAGCACCGGGCGTTGCACCGGTACGTGACGTAGTAATTGCAAAGCACCGGGTGACGAACAATCCGCATAATGGCCTAAAGGTACGCAGGAGTTAGAGGAGAAAGCGCCGAACCGGCTCCGCACCGCTATTAGCTTTAGTGCTGCAGAATACCGCGGCCTAGGTCCCATTGTTTGGGAGTGGCCGCTAGGGCTTCGGGCGTGGCGGGTCCGTAGTGCTCCAGGTAGTAGTTGCAGAAGCCTTTCAACGGGCAATTAGGGCAGTCGGGTTTGGTAAAAAAGCAGATGTGCTGCCCGTGCCAATAGTTGTGCTTATGAAAGTTGAGCAGCACTAAGGCATCCTTGGGCAGCTGCGCCAAAAGCACCTGATGCGCTTTTTCCACTGATACTTTCGGCCCGATCATGCCCACGCGCTGGGCTACCCGGTGCACGTGCGTATCGACGGGCAGCACCGGCTTCTGGTAGTTGAAGAGTAATACCAACGAGGCAGTCTTTAACCCAATACCTGGCATATTGGTTAGCCATTCCAATCCCTTCTCGACCGGCCACTCGGCCAGGAAATCGAGCGTAAAACTGCCCTGCTCCTCCTTGATGCGGCGCAGAATCTCCTGGATGCGGGGAGCTTGCGTGTCGGGCCAGCGGGTGGTACGAATGGCATGCGCTAAGTCGACCGTGGGCACGGCCAGCACACCTTCCCAATCCCCAAAAGCCTCCAGCATCCGGTCGTAGGCCAGTTCCTCGTCGTGGTGGGTCGTGCGGTGCGAAAGCAGCGTGCTGATTAGCTCCCGCATGGGCGTGCGACGTGGCTTAGGGTCCAGAGGCCCGAAAAACTCATTTAAAATCACGTGGTCCTGCCAAGTCTTGTCGGCGGCGGGCAGCGAATAGGCATCAGTCATGTCTGGTTGTACCGCTCCAGCTCCGACGGGGTTGCCCTGCAAGGGTCCATAGATGGTTTTACCGGCAGTTACAGTTCGGTTTCGGGCACAAAAAAAGGCGGCACCCGAGGGCACCGCCTTTTCAAATTTGACAGCGTAAGTGCTTAGATAGTGCCTTTTTCGGCAGCCTTCTTCAGCTTTTCGTTAGCGAAGATGGCAACTTCCACGCGGCGGTTAGCAATCCGGCCAGCTTCGGTCGAGTTGTCGGCTACCGGCTGCTTCGAGCCGTAACCCGTTACCGTGAAGCGCGAAGCATCTACCCCTTGCTGCTGAGCGTAGTTAGCTACAGCCTGAGCCCGGCGCTGCGACAGAGGATCGTTGACGGCATCCGAACCGCTAGTGTCGGTGTGGCCTTCCACGATTACGTTCGTGTCATTGTACTTGATGAGGGTCTTAGCCAACTCAGCAATGTTCTCCTGGGCCGTCGAGGTCAGAGCAGCCGAGTTCTTGGCGAACAGCAGGCCCGAATCGAAGGTAATTTTGATGCCTTCACCAACCCGCTCTACCCGGGCACCAGCCATCTCACGCTTCAGCTCAGCAGCCTGCTTGTCCATGCGACGACCGATCAGGGCACCAGCACCACCACCCACGGCAGCACCGATAATTGCGCCTTTGGCCGTACCCGACTTACCACCAATTACACGGCCCAGTACGGCACCACCAGCGGCACCACCCAAACCACCGATAATAGCGCCTTTAGCCGTTTTGCTCCAAGGCTTTTTCTCCGTGGGAGTCGTCGTCTGAGCCTGGGCATAGTTGGTGCCCAGCAGCAACACTGCCATCATGAATGCGATATACGAACGAAGGGTTTTCATCTTGTAAGGAGTTTGTGTTTTTGGTGTGATGTAAATATGCAGAGGTTTTTCTTTTGAAAAACGAACACCCGCTTTTACCAGCGAGCTTGATCGTTTGCTGTTAAGCATTTTGCAATCCCCTTGCCAAACTGTGGCACGAGCCGAAAAAAAGTTTAAAAACTGCTATTAGAGCCTACTAAGAGGCTTTTAGAGAAGCTAAATTGTTTTGCATAACGCCAAACAATGAGAAGTTATTGCAAGCTGCAGCTTATTTAAACCCACTCTTTTATTCCTAGCCTACAATTATTTATTTTAACATAAATCTATTTTCTACAACTCCTTACTGATTCAAACTAATTAGTCTGAATTTATCTTACTCAACAAGCAAAGCATTATGGGCTGGTTACCGTCTAAAAAAAGAAATTAAAAAAGGCCGCACCAGAGTGGTGCGGCCTTTTTATCTCGAAGCTTTACTTATCAGCTTACAGGGTGCCGTTTTCGGCAGCCTTCTTCATTTTCTCGTTGGCGAAAATGGCTACCTCTACGCGGCGGTTAGCCTGCTTGCCTTCGGCCGTGGTATTGTCGGCTACGGGCTGCGACGAGCCATATCCTTTCGTCTGAACGCGGGAAGCATCAACCCCTTGGCCAATGGTGTAGTTGGCTACAGCCTGAGCCCGGCGCTCCGACAGCGGCTGGTTGATGGCATCCGAACCAGAATTGTCGGTGTGGCCTTCTACAATAACGTTGGTGTCGGGATACTTCTTCAGCACTTCAGCCATTTTGGTGATTTCGCTTTGCGAAGCGGCCCGCAGGTCAGACTTGTTGGTATCGAACAGGATGCCCGAGTCGAAGGTAATTTTGATACCCTCGCCTACCCGCTCAACGCGGGCGTTTTTCATGTCGCGCTGCAGTTCTTCGGCCTGCTTGTCCATTTTGCGGCCAATCAGAGCACCGCCGGTACCACCGACAGCAGCACCAATGATAGCCCCAGCAGCAGTACCATTTTTACCACCGATTACGCGGCCCAGTACGGCACCGGCAGCAGCACCGGCACCGGCACCAATCAGGCCACCTTTGGCCGTTTTGCTCATACCAGTTTTACGGGCGCCCGTGCCGTTGTTCGTAGAAAGGTCGGGCTGGCTGGCGGGCTGCGATGAGGCGCAGGAGCCGAGGAACATGGTCAGGGCCATGAACAGAGCCAGAAGGGATTTAGGAGATTTCATCAGAAGAGAATTGGTGGAAGGAAAAAAGAGCGGGTTTACTTAGCAATCCGGATGTGCTTACTTGACTTATTGGCAAAATGTTCGCCAAATATAGACAGCAGCCTATACGAAGCTGAACAACTGTTTATTTTTTTCGCCGAGAGCAAGAAGAAAGCCCGCTCAACGCACCTGTTGTACGTTAAACGGGCTTTTTCCAAAAAGCTTGCCGAAAATGCCACCGGTGCTAGCCTAACGTAGGTTGGGGCTGAGGCACAGTGACTTCCGCAGGCCGCAACATGGTGAGCAAATCGGTGAGGCGCTGCTTAAGGTCTTTGCGGTCAACGATAAAATCGAGGAAGCCGTGCTCCAGCACAAATTCGGAGCTCTGAAAATCCTTGGGCAGGTCCTTGCCGATGGTTTCCTTGATAACCCGGGGACCAGCAAAGCCGATCAGGGCCCCGGGCTCGGCAATGTTGAAGTCGCCGAGCATGGCGAAGGAAGCCGTAACGCCGCCCGTGGTAGGGTCAGTGAGCATGGAAATGTAGGGAATGCCAGCCTCCGACAGCAGCGCCAGCTTAGCGGAGGTTTTGGCCATCTGCATCAGCGAGTAGCCAGCCTCCATCATGCGCGCCCCACCCGATTTGGAAATCATCAGGAACGGAATGCGGTGTTGGCGGGCATAATCGATGGCGCGGGCAATTTTCTCACCTACCACCGAGCCCATGGAGCCACCGATAAATTTGAAGTCCATGCAGGCTACTACCAGTTCCAGGCCATTGAGGCGGCCATGGGCGGTGCGCACGGCATCTTTCAGGCCAGTGCTCTTCTGAGTGGCCGCCACGCGCTGCGGATACGCTTTGGTATCGACGAAATGGAGCGGGTCGCCGGAAGTCAGGTTCGCATCCAGCTCGGTAAACTGGTTGTGGTCGAACAGAATTTCAAAGTACTCGGCCGAGTCGACCCGGTCGTGGTGGTTGCATTTGGCGCAGGTATAGAGCAGCCGTTTGTGCTCGGCCATGGTAGCCACCGTTTTGCACTCGGGGCACTTATACCACAGACCGTCGGGCGTCTCCTTCTTCTGCTCCGTCGGGGTGACGATGCCTTTCTCTACGCGCTTAAACCAAGACATTGCGGAAGTCATTCTTAGATAGTGGGAAGCTGCAAAGTACGACAAGTAACGGCCTATGGCCAATACAGGGGGTACTTTCAGCGAGTGTGTGGTTGGCAAAGGTAAGGCAGCCGCCCGATTACATTGCTATGTGCCGGGCGGCGGGCTTCCGGGCTTTTACGCAAGCGTAATCGTTTGGTCGAGGCAAGTGTCCTGAATGGCATGGAGCAGCGCCTGGGTTTCGGCGCCTGGAGCAAGAGAAGCGGCCATAGGGGTACTTAGGAAAGAGAAATACGAAAACCTAACCAAATATAGGTCGAAAAACCGACGGTGGCGGGCTGTGACTGGCAGATCCGGCCGAGCCTCGCTACCTTGCCGCGGGGATGCTGATTGACTACGAAAGCAGACCCTGTTTGTGCTTATTTAAGATAATACCTGCGTGAAAAAAACTTCTTCTTTCCTGCTGGGCCTGGCTGTGCTGGCGGGCACGACGCTGCCGGGCTGCGTGGCGTCCAAAAAATACGACGACCTGCGCGCCCGGCAGCAAGCCACTGAGCAGGGCAAGGCCGAAGCCGAGCGCCAGCAGCGGCAGGCTGTGGCCGAGCTGAAAAAAACCACCGATGAGCTCACCGAAATGCGCCTGGCCAACAAGCGCCTCACGGAGGATTCGGCCCAGACTGGCAATGCCCTGCGCCGCACCCGCTCGCTCTACACCCAACTCACCGACAGCTACGACAAACTACTCAAAAACAGCGACCGGGCCATGGCCGATAAGTCGGCCGACTACAACAAAGTAGCCAAGGACCTAGCCCGCCGCGAGGCTGAGCTGGGCGAGCTGGATACCAACCTGCGCCGCAGTAAAGCCGATATCGACAAGCTGAATGTTGACCTGAAGGTGCGCGAAGCCAAGCTGGCCGAGCTGACCCAGGCTCTGGCCGATAAGGACAAAGCCGTGAATGACCTGCGGGCCAGCGTGAGCAACGCCCTACGCGGCTTCCAGGGTACCGATCTGCAAGTAAAAATGAAGGACGGCAAGGTGTACGTGTCCCTGTCGGAGCAGCTGCTGTTCAAGACGGGCTCGACTAAAGTGGACCCCAAGGGCCAGGAGGCCCTGAAGCAGCTGGCGGCGGTGCTCAAAACCCAGCCCGATGTGAACGTGGTGGTGGAAGGCCACACCGACAACGTACCCTTCAATCGGCCCACGGCCGCCATGCAGGACAACTGGGATTTGAGCGTGCTGCGGGCCACCGAAATTGCCCGCCTCATTACGAGCGGCGGCGTGGAGCCCCAGCGGATTACGGCCTCAGGCCGCAGCCAATACATTCCGGTAGTCCAAAACGACTCGCCGGGCAACAAAGCCCTGAACCGCCGCACCGAAATTATCCTGACGCCCAAGCTCAATGAGCTGCTCAAGATTCTGGACTCGAACTCGACTTCGGCAACTTCCGGTAAATAAGCTATTTACAAGGGTTGCTTCCAAGCTGGATATATAGTACTTTCAGGGTATATTTTTTACCAAAGCAGCCTTCGGGCTGCTTTCTTTTTGTCGCCCATTTCTTTCTATAGTTTCACTATTACCCACCTTTATGCGTCCAAGATTCCCACTCTCGCTTTTGCTTATTGCTATAATCTGGCTTAGCAATACGGCCACAACTTATGCCAGCCATATTCTGGGTGGCGAGTTGCTGTATGAATACACTGGCAACCTTGCCCGCCCGAATGAATACAAGGTGACGGCCCGGTTGTATCAGGAGTACCTCCAGACCAACATTGAGTCTACGCGTCCTACGCTGACGGTGACCAAGGGTAATTGTTCAATAAATGCTGAGCGTTTCTCGACAGAGTTAACGCGCATTTCCCGAATTACTACTTCCCCGCTGGGCTGCACGGGCGACTTTAGCTACCTGATAACCGTTTTTGAAGGCACTGTGCAATTGCCCCCGGGCGTCTGGACGCTGAGCTTGAATGAAGAGAACCGCTCATTTGGTATGCGCAATATTGAGCGTTCCGAAGATAGGGGTTTTCATATAGAATCCTTCCTGGATAACACTTCCCAGCTCGTTAACAACTCCCCTAAGTTTACGTCCTTTACTCTGCCTTACCTATGTGCCAGCCAGCCGCACCGCTACAGCTTTACGGCCTTTGATGTGGATGGCGACTCTTTAGCTTACCAATCCGTGCAGCCCCAGGCTGGCAACGGCCAGCAAACCTTCTGCGGCTTTCCCATCCCTTACACCAGTTACGAAGCGGGGGTATTGCAGGACCCGGTTAGTGGTCAGACGGTAAACTACCCCGCCCGGACGTATTCGCCTGAAAACCCACTATTCTCCTTCCAAATTGGGAATGGTGTGGCAACGCCCTTTTTCCAACTTAACGCGGCTACCGGAGAGCTAGAGGCTTTTCCGGTTATCAGCAAGGTTGGGCCTTATGTGGTGGCCGTCCGCGTAAATGAGTTCCGAAAGTTAAACGGCAGCTGGGTCAAGATTGGCAGTGTGACGCGGGACGTAATATACTCCGTATTTGTGGGTAGTGGCAACCGCAATCCGCGTGTGAGTGGCTTGCGGGTTGGCAACGGCCAATCCGCCCAGGCCCTCGATCAGCCCATTCGCGTAGCAGCGGGCCAGACGGTTTCGGTTACGCTCAACGCTACCGACCCCGACGCGGGCCAAACCGTGCGCTTCAGCAGTGATGCGGCCTCGGTAGTTCCGGGCGCTTCTTTTCAAACGACAGGAGCAACTCAGGGTCTTCTCACCTGGGAGGTACCGGCTACCCTAAAGGCCGGCCGCTACTCCTTCAATGTCACCGTAGCCGATAATGGCTGCCCCCTTAATGGCACCGAAGTCCGGACCATTACCTTCTTAGTCGGGTCGCCAACGTTGGCTGCTAAAGCTGCTCAACCCCATATTCTGACGGCCTTCCCCCTACCTTTCCACGACCAAGTGCAGTTTCAGCTGGAAGCCCGCCGCACGCAGGCCGTCGTCGTTACCGATGAGTTGGGCCGCGAAGTAGCCCACCTGACCAGCCGCCCCGACGGCCTAGTGGTATGGCAGCCAACGGCGACGGTGCCGGCCGGTCTATATTTTGCTCGCAGCATCGACGGTCGGCAAGTAGCGCGTCTGTTACGCTCGGCTGCTCAGTAATACATTGTTCAATCAGCAAGGAGGGCGGGTTTCCTACGTAAGGAAATCCGCCCTTTTGTATGGTAGAGGGGTTGCCGTTAACCCAGTTTCTCAAGCTATGCACGGGCAGCGGTTCCGCTTCCCGAATTTAATTCAGGCAGGAAACCACCCTAGTGCCGCCACCACTGCCCCGGTAACGGCCCGGCCGCTACTTCCACCCGCTGGCCGGGCGCGGGCAGCAACAGTGGTACCTCGGGGCCAGCGGCGGCCACCAGGCGCTCGGCGGGCTCGGTCCAGGCATGGAAAGCCAGGTTGAACGTGGCCCAGTGCAACGGCAAAAACGCCCCACCACCCAGAGCCCGGTGCGCCGCCAGGGCGTGGTCGGGGCCCATGTGAATATCGGCCCACAGCTCGTCGTAAGCCCCGACTTCCAGCATCACCAGATCAAATGGTCCGTAGGCCGCCCCGATTTCCCGGAACCCGGCTTCGTATGGGCCGGAGTCGCCGCCGAAAAAGGCGCGGTGCGTGGGGCCCAGCAAGCACCAAGAGGCCCAGAGCGTATTGTCGCGGGTGAGGCGGCGACCTGAAAAGTGCCGGGCCGGCGTAGCCACCAGTGTGTGCGTGGAGCCCAGCGTTGCCTCCTGCCACCAGTCCAGCTCGGTTATCTGGCCGGTCGGCACGCCCCAGCGGCGCAGGTGCCCACCCACGCCGAGCGGGCAAAAGAAGGGCACACCCGTGCGCCCCAACTCCCGAATGGCGTCTTTGTCGAGGTGGTCGTAATGGTCGTGGGATAACACGACGGCGTCGAGCAGGGGTAATTCGGCCAGTTGAAGCGGGGGCGAGAAAAAGCGTTTAGGCCCGGCCATACTCAGCGGCGAAGCCCGCAGCCGCCACACCGGGTCGGTCAGAATCCGCTTGCCGTCCAGCTCGACCAGCGTCGAGGAATGGCCAAACCACGTCACGCGCAGAGCGGTGGCGGGCACGGGCTCGGCCAGCGCCGCCACGTCGGCCCGAAACGGCCCCAGCGGCTTTTTGGGCTCCCGCTCCTCCGTGCCACGCAGCCAGCGGCTCATCATCCGGCCGTAGTCCATCGACATGCCCGTGGGAATAGAATTCAGGTACTTTTTGCCGGTAAACTGCGAGGCGGTTTTCATGCGGGAAGAGATAAGAAGAATCCGAATACTGCTGCCTTAGACGAGCGGCTGGGCCGGATACTTTACTCACCCCACTTTATTTCAGCGCCGTTCGTACCACTGGCAGGGCCTGCTGCACCCAGAGCTGCATCTGCCGGCCTGAGTAGTGGAGGCCGTCGGGAGCAAATTGGGTGGCATCGCCCGCGGCAGCTCGGGTGGCGGAAGTCACGTCAACGAACACGACTCCGGCCTGCTGGCACTCGTCGCGCGCTACGGCGTTGAACTGGTCGATTTCCCGACTGATCTGGGCCTGATCGTAGGACTGGCCAAAGGGGGAACGGCCCCAGTCCGGAATCGACAGCACAAAGACCCGCCCCGGTCGGTTGCCAGCAAGCCCGGTGGCCGTGCCCAGCAATTGCCGAAACTCGGTGCGGTACGTGGCCTGGGGCTGCCCCCGAAATTGGTTGTTCACCCCAATCATCAAGGACACCAGGTCGTAGGTTTTCTGAATATTGGCCGCCTCAATAGCCCGTTGCAGCTCGGAAGTGGTCCAGCCGGTGCGGGCAATAATGACGGGCGAAGCCAAGCCGGCGGCCTGGGCCAGCTGCCTGCTCCACCGGTCGGCTTCAGCCACTCCCTGCCCGATGGTATACGAGTCGCCCAGGGCCAGATATGTACTGCCGGAGGCGGGAATATCCGTGCCCGGGCTGCTGCTGGGCATCGGCCGCTCAGCTTCATCCTGGGTACAACCAAAGCCGATGAAAAGGCACAGAAAAAGCAGCAGACGCATAAGTAACAGAAAGAACCTCCCCCATATACGGCCGCAGCCGGCCCGCAGATTGGCCCCAGCTCTCAGCCGTGCCACCGCATAAAATTCACAGGAGCCCGGATAAAAATTATGGGAAGCCGGATGAATTTCATCCAGCTTCCCATAAAACATAGGCGGAGCCTACGTCAGGTTGAACAACAGCGTACCCCGCGTTTAGCCGATGGCCTGCTTGAGGTCCTCAATCAAATCTTCCACGTCCTCGATGCCCACGCTGAGGCGAATCAGGGAGTCGGAGAGGCCGGCGGCCTTGCGGGCTTCGGCCGGAATGCTGGCGTGGGTCATGGTGGCGGGGTGGCCCGAGAGGCTTTCCACCCCACCGAGGCTTTCGGCCAACGAAAACAGCTGGAATTTCTCCAGTACGGCCACGGCGTCCTCTTTCCGGTCGCCCTGCAGCACGAAAGAAATCATGCCCCCGAAGTCGTTCATCTGCCGGGCGGCTACTTCGTGGTTAGGGTGGTCAGTAAAGCCGGGCCAGAACACTTTCTCCACCTTGGGGTGGGCCTTGAGGTATTCGGCCACAGCGCGGCCGTTTTCGCAGTGGCGCTGCATCCGGATGTGCAGGGTTTTGAGGCCGCGCAGCACCAGGAAGCAGTCCTGGGGGCCAGGCGTGCCGCCGCAGGCGTTCTGGTAGAAGCTCAGGCGCTCATGCACTTGGTCGTCGTTGAGTACGATGGCGCCCATCACGGTATCAGAATGGCCAGCCATGTATTTAGTCAGGGAGTACACCACGATGTCGGCACCCAGCTCCAGCGGAGTTTGAAGGTACGGCGTCGAGAAGGTGTTGTCGACGACCAACAGGGCGCCGGCCTCCTTGGCCACTTGAGCGGCGGCAGCAATATCAATGACGTTGAGCAGCGGGTTGGTGGGTGTTTCGACCCAAATCAGCTTGGTACGCTCGGTTACCTTGGCCCGCACGGCTTCCATATCATGCATGGGCACAAAGTGGAATTTGATGCCCAGGGGCTCGTATACTTTGGTGAAGATGCGGTAAGAGCCGCCGTAGAGGTCGTTGGTCGAAATCACCTCGTCGCCGGGCTGCAGCAGCTTGATAACGCAGTCGGTGGCGGCCATACCCGAGGCAAAGGCCAGGCCGTGCTTGCCGTTGTCGAGGGCGGCCAGCGCGTCCTGCAACTGGGTGCGGGTGGGGTTATGGGTGCGCGAGTATTCGTAGCCTTTGTGGTCGCCGGGGGAGCGCTGCACGTAGGTCGAGGTCTGGTAGATGGGCGTCATAATAGCCCCGGTGGTGGGGTCAGGATGCACGCCGGCATGGATGGCTTTGGTACCGAATTTCATGGGTGAGGTATTACGGAATCAACAAGGAAGACGCGTAGCTCGGAGCTTAGGGCGCCAAAGGTAAGAAGGTAGCCGGCAGAAAAGTTTCCTGGTGACAGCTGCCGCTGCGCCAGCACCAACAGGATTTGGCACTGGGCAGCCTTCTGTCGAGTACTTTCGTTCTACCTTCGACCTGGCTTGTTCCGCCCCCCTCCCGACTGCTTTTGCCGCTGCTTATGGCTTTTTTCAAAGAGCTCCTCCAAAAAAATGCCTCCACCCTGCTCTCCATGGGCATGCTGGTGGCCATGCCCGTTGTGGGCAGTGCCTCGCTCACCTTTCTGCTCTACCAGTACCAGGATTTGCTGCAGCATCTGTCGCTGGGCCAGGTGCTGCTGTATTTTGTGGTTATCGGCGTCACGATGGCCTTTGCCCTTACTCCCACTACGTTCGTGGCCCTAGTCACGGGTTTTTACTTCGACTGGGCGGGCCTGCCGGGTATGGTCATTGCCTACGCGTTGGCGGCGCTGGTCGGCTACGAAGTGGCTTCCCGCCTCGACCACGGCAAGATGACCACGTTTCTGCACCACTTTCCCAAAGCCGACGCCGTGATGCGGGAGCTGAAAAATGAAAGCCTGCAGCTCATCATCCTCACCCGCATTTCGCCGGTGCTGCCCTTCGCCCTAATGACCTTCGTACTGGCCGTGATGCGCATCGACCGGCGCCGGTTTCTGCTTGGCAGCGTGGTAGGGATGCTACCTCGAAGTCTGTTTTTCTACTGGCTCGGCACCAAAGCTCAGGATGTAGTTGCCCTTGTTAATAACCCTGACACTGGCACGGCGGGCAAGCTGCTGCTCATCGGCCTGATTATTATTTCGCTTTTCGGCCTCTACTACGTTTTCAACCGAGCTCTAAAGCGGGCCCTGAGCCGCAGCAGCGCTGGATAGCAAAAATTTAAAACTGGTTTTCAACGATTTGTGCTTTCTTAGGGTCTTTTTTCAGAAGAATTTTCACCTCCTATTTGCTTGAGCCGAATTTTTGCTCTTATCTTTGCAGCACCAAAACGGTAAATGGTTGTATAGCTCAATTGGATAGAGCATCTGACTACGAATCAGAAGGTTTAAGGTTCGACTCCTTATACGACCACAGGATACCAGAAAAACCCTCTTTGCAGCTCGCAAAGAGGGTTTTTTGTTTTCGGTGTGCGAAACAGTGTGCGACCAACGGCCAGTATATGTCGCCCCGCTCTCGCCCAAGCGGCCGCTTAGAGGCAAGCCCCATCCATCTTGATGCGCCATAATTCCTCCATGCGGGTGGTATAGGCCGGCGTCCGTAGTTGCCTCTTACCTGTCCACTCCCCTTCTTTACCAGCACTACCAGCTAACGATACCGCAAAGCCGACCGTGCCGCTGCCGTAGCGCGAGTTGAGTT
This sequence comes from Hymenobacter cellulosivorans, assembly GCF_022919135.1. Classification (NCBI taxonomy): domain Bacteria; kingdom Pseudomonadati; phylum Bacteroidota; class Cytophagia; order Cytophagales; family Hymenobacteraceae; genus Hymenobacter; species Hymenobacter cellulosivorans. The sequence goes on from NZ_CP095049.1 coordinate 5,953,447, forward strand.
TGTCCAGCTCCGCCATGAGCCGTACGCGCTGCTCGGTCTGTGCCGTGGCCTCAAACAAGCTGAGTTGCTGCTGGCCGGCCGCCTCCAGCCCATCGAACACCACCCCTGCCTTCTTGTAGTGGGTGCCAGGCAGCCAGAGGCGCTTAAGCAGCGTGCGGGCGTAGCGGATCAACTCGGCCGTGTCGCTGGTGAGCACTGGCAGGTGCAGCGTGCTGGAATACGTGTAAGGTGGCGGCTCGGTGCCAAAGCGGTTCTTGCTGATAAAGACCGTGAGCATGTTCACGGCCGAGCCCTGGCGGCGCAGCTTCTCGGCCGCGCGCGTGGTGAAGGCAGCTACCGCACCCAGCACGTCCTGGTAGGCTGTAAGCGTTTTACCAAAGGTGCGCGTGCAGGCAATGCTCTGCCGCGATAGGGTTCCGTCCTCGCTCGGGGCCATCGTCAGGCACGGGTAGCCCTGCAGCTCGCGCACCAGCCGGGCACCGACGACCCCGCCCAGGTGCTTGCGAGCCCAGGGCTCCTTGACCCGGGCCAGCAGCGCGGCCGTGCTCACGCCATAGGAATGCAGCTTCTGTGCATACTGATGGCCGATGCCCCAGACATCCTCGACAGCCACTTGCTCCAGAGCCCAGAGCCGCCGCTCTTCCGTGTCCAGATACAGCACCCCCTCCAGCTCCGGGCGCTTCTTGGCCACGCGGTTAGCCAGCTTGGCTAGGGTCTTGGTGGGGGCAATGCCAATGCAAGTCGGGATGTGGGTATACTGCCGAATCTCAGCGCGTATCCGCCGGGCGTAGGCATCGAGCCCTCCGAGCCAGCGCTCCATGCCGGCTACGTCGAGGAAGGCCTCGTCAATCGAGTAGATTTCAACGCCGGGCGCCACGTCGGCTAAATGACCCATCACGCGACGGGAAATATCCCCGTAGAGCGCGTAGTTGCTCGACAGCACATGGCCGCCGTGCTGGTCCAGCACGGGCTTGGCTTTGAAGTAGGGCTCCCCCATCGGGATGCCTAGGGCCTTGGCCTCCGCTGAGCGCGAAACAACGCACCCGTCATTGTTGGAAAGCACCACGACGGGCTTCCCCTCCAGGTGCGGCTGAAAAGTCCGCTCACACGAAACGTAGAAGTTGTTGCAATCAACTAACGCGAACATAGCGCGAAAGTCTTCCTGGGCGGGTTTCCGTGACAACGTGGGTGACGACGCCCCAGCAGTCGTAGAGGTCAGGCTCCCCAGTGAGCGGAATGGATGGGTACAGTGGATTATCCGGTACCAGCCACCAGTCCTGGCCGCGCTGAATGAGACGCTTAACCGTATGCTGGCCCTCCACAACGGCAATGATAATGTCGTCATGGCGCGGTTTAAGCCGGCAGTCGACGGCCAGCAAGGCGCCGTCCTGAATGCCAGAGCGGCCGCCAGTCATACTGTGCCCCTCCACCATCACTAGGTACGTGGCGTGGGGGTGAGAAAGCAGCAAGGCATTCAGGTCCAGCTTCACCCCCATGTGGTCCTCGGCAGGCGACGGAAAGCCGGCTGGGACCCGGGATTGAAAGAAAGGAAGCAGCAAGGGCTTCCGCAAAACATTGAGGACAACAACTCGGCTCATAGCAACAACACAACAGGGTTTGTCGCAATGATACGGATTGCTAATTAAATTAGCATAAAGCAGCTACTAAAATTAGTTATAGCAATGTTTCTACATTTCAATTTATAGACTACCTACTCTCTCGAAATTCGCTGTAGTCGAGCGCCTGTAGGAGCGCAATGCGCTCAGCTACTCGTAGCCGTAAATTCGCAATGGCACCCTGGGCGTCGGCCCCAAAGCCGTAGAGGTGCTCCACCGTCGAGGAGAGCTCATGTTCGGGGCTCACATCGAAGCGGGCCTCGTAGGAGTTGGGCTTGCCCTTGCCGTCGTTGTAGAGGATAATCATTGGCAGAGGTGGTAAAGCAGCATCGTGAGCAGCATACCGGCCAGGCCCAGCACGCCGGCCCACTCGTCGCGATTTTGGTGGGGAGTAAGCATACAGACAAGAAACGAAAAAAGCACCGACGTGTGCTGGCGCTTTTCCTTCCCAGCTTACGTTGCTCCGACAGAAAGGCCCCCTGGCAAACCAGTATTTATTAATCCAGAACAGGTGTATCTAGCCCCTATTGACTGCGTATAGCCTGTATATGCCCTTATGTTCCGAATATAATAACCCTCAACGCCAACGTGCCGTCGCCTGGGCAGTAGCGATGACGGCTAATACGCCACTAGCTCCGCGCCGCTATGAACGGTATTTATTAGAGCAATATCAGAAAGGCCTACTAACACTAGAACAGGTATTGCACCTGCTCGACACGAGCATCTATCAGCTGCTCTACCGCAGCCAGGCAACCGCCCCCATGCCGGAAGCGCAGTTACAGCAGCTGCTCGACTGGAGCCATGACTATAACGCCAAGCACCAGATTACGGGGCTTTTGCTCTACAGTGAGGGCTATTTTGTGCAGGTTCTGGAAGGACCTCAGCAGGAAGTGCGGACGCTCTATGCGCGTATCCAACAAGACCGACGCCATCACCAGATTGTAACCATCGGCGAAGGACCCGAACCCGAGCGGCGCTTTGCCGACTGGACTATGGGCTTTGGGCAAGTGGCGCTGCCAGCTATTGAGCCGGTGCTGACGGTAGAGCCAAGTCGGCCCGTAGCCCCGGATGTGAACGAGCACCATATTCAGGCCTTGTTGCGCGCCTTTGGCGTGGGCTAACACTAGGCTAAAAGGCCCGACCCAGTGGGCCGGGCCTTTTATCTAGAGGCATGCGGTACCGATTGATACCACAGTGAAAACGGCTGTAAGCGGTCTGTAGTTACTTATTTTACTGCATTTTATCCGTTGTAAATGTGTTTATGCTCGGTAAAAATAGTTTTACGCACGATTAAAATCCATTTTAAAATATGCTGCGTAGGTAGGGCCCCCACCTTATCTGCCCAGCCATGACACTCGCTCGGTTGCACGCTGCCTTCCAGCAACAGGATACAGATTGTATTGCTCAGGTCCTGTGCACGTTGGTCCAAGAACAGCACGCTGCCTCGCCGCTTTTGCCTAGCCGAAAGCTACAATTCGCACACTGCTGCCAACGACTCGTTGCAGCCCACGCAGGTGCTTATAACTGTACGCGCTTACTACTGGAGGCGGAAGTATGCTTTAATCATGCCTATACGATACCTGGGGAACGGGGCAAAGCGGGGTGTCCTCGGCACCATCCGTAACGGATTCTAGAGCACCAGGCCCAGAATCCACCTACTTCCGAATCAGCTCTTGCGGCTATCTACTTACTGCGTTTATATGCCCATCTCCACGCTTGCTGGCCTCAACAAGCATCTCTATACCATTCTTCAACAGGATACGGACTCCCCGAACCCGTATACGGGCGGCCTGTTGCGAGAACACGGCCTGGCGGCCCTGCAGGACCTGCGTCAGCTCCACTTGCTCGGTAGCACCGGCCAGATTTGGTTAAGCGCTGCCCAGCACCACCAACTGCCCCTGACGATTGAGGCCTTAGAAGCGCTGCTTACGCAAAGCCATGTCTTGCCCGTCAAGGCGATGCAACAGAAGCTCTTGGCCTTGCTACGAACGACGCTGGTTACCGCGTAACAGGAGGCAGAGCAGACAGCCGGGACTTTTCATGTCTCCAAGTCATCCAGCTTGATGTACGCCGCATAGTCCTCCAGGCACGTTCGACTGGTGAACGTGCGCGTGCGCAGCAGTTCGTTGGTGTCGGGGTCGTAGTAGACCTCGCAGAAGAAGGTGCCCAGGTGGTAGAGGTTCACCGCGTCCTCTTCCTCCCAGCGCGTGGCCAGGAAGGTGCCCTCGGCCCAGATGGCGGCCAGCTGCTCGGGGAAAGGTAGGGCGCGGAAGGCGTAGTGGGTGATGGGCATAAGTGTAAGTCGGTTAATATTTCTGCCTACACTACAACAACCTAACATAGGGGAAAATACCTCGAATGACGGATAGGGCTTAGTAATAATATAATATAATATATTGAATACAAGCTGTACATTGCTCCAACTCTTTCATCTTATATCTCTTGTATGAAATACACTTGTTACCGATTATTTGCTGCTGTGATGGCTTCTGCAGTAGTTGCAGGTTGTGAAACTCCCGAGCTAGCACCGCCACCCGTGCTGAAGGCGCAGAGTTCTTCTGACTTGACGTTTATCTCATTCCCTGTGCCAGAGCCGTTAGTTGAAGTCACATCCGTTGAGTATTATAATGGAGCAGTGCGCAAAAAATGGGAAAAGCCTGAAGCCTTAGGGGCCTCGCAGGTACCAGGAGGGCATCCAATCTACGTGTTTCAGCCAAGAGGAACTCCTGGTGACGCAAATACTGTAGGTACGTGGACTCGGATTAGTGGCCCGAATGGAGGCGGAGCAGTTAAAATAGCTGCCGGTTACGAATATAATGGTACTGTTGGTTTCCGCTATGTTGTAACTGATCAAAACGAGCTTTGGGTGTCAAGCGGGAACAGCCCAGGCTGGCGCAAGATAAACCATCCTGCTGTAGACGTTGCGGTAGCTTATGGCAATACAGCGAGCGTCTATGTTTATTTTTTAGGTGCTGCCACTGTCAACGGTGGTCACCCTATTTACCGATACCGTTGGGACACGGGGCAAGCAGTAGAGGTTGTACCTGGTGCCGCTGGTATAGAACTGGCGGTAGATAGAGATGGCCGCCCCTGGGTTACGACAAGCAACCAACAAGTTTGGGTTGGCCCTGCACCTGGCAGTAGCGGCGGCTTTGTACCGGTAGAAGCCAGCGCTGGGGATATTGCCTGCACTGTCGATGACGTTGCTGTTTTAGGCACTGGGAGTGCACCCTTACCCGGTGGATACGAAGTATACAAGCGCCCGTACTCATCGCCTCTGGAGTCCTATACCTGGACCTGGGAAGGGGGCCAAGCCACTAGAATAGGCAGCAGTTTCAATGGAAAATTCTTCCTTATCGACAGTTTCGGGCAATTGCATATGGCTCAGTAAAACGAGTCGTTATTCGATTTATAAAAGCCTTAGGCATTCAGCCTAAGGCTTTTTTTATTCGCAACTTACTGAATACACAGGCGTTGTTCTTATACATTATGCTAGTGCCGGCTAAACAAACCGGCCCCCTAGCTTGAGCAGCTTCGGCCCCAAGTAGCCCAGCACCACCCCACCCAGGAGCCACTTCCACCAAGTGCTCGATGCTGGCGCTGTTACGGTACTGCCCTCTCCCGTAGCCGCAGCACCACCCCGCTGGCCGGCCTTCGTGTTGTCGGTGGCCTGGTTCTGCTGGCCCACCTGCACCGGTGCCTCTGCCTTAGTGGCGTCGGTAGCGCTGGCCCCAGACCCAGTAGCCATGGTGCCCGGCTTGGTGGCCGTGGCCGCCGTGTTGCCGTTGCCCAGTTGGATGTTGATGGTGCTGTTCTTGATTTTGCCCGAGCTGCTGAAGGCGGCCCCGACTCTGGTAGCGGCTCGCTTGAAGAAGCCAGGCTTGTCATCCGGAGCAGACAAAGGATCTTGCTTCGGTAATGAGTCCGGCAGAGCATCGGGGGCCACCCCTCCTTGCATCGAGGGAGCAAGCATGCTCAGCAAGTCACTAGGCTCAGCATGACGGGAGGCGACGCAGCTGGCCAGGGCCAACGCGAGGAATAGAAAGTAGCGCATCAGATTACAGTTTAGCGAGTAAGACAAGGCCCACGACCAACCAGGCTACAGCCGCGCCAGCCATTACCCAGCGCTGGGTACCGTCGAAATCGAAGCGGGCCGACGTGCTGTCGGATTGGTAGTTGAATTCGAACACGGCCCAGGCCTTGGCAAGGGTCTGCTCCCGAATCCAGACCCGACCGAAGTTGTAGGCCTCGTTGTGGAAGAGCGAAAAGCTCAGGGCGGCGGCAACAACTTCCCACAGCAGCCAGATGAGCCACACGGGCCAGCCCTCGACGGCACCCACGCCCACCAGCACCGCATCGACGGCGGCCCCGAGGGCGGCTAGCACGGCCAGCACGCGCCGGGTCACCAGCGGCTGGTGCTCGTTCCACTTGAAGGAATCAGCGCCCAGCATCCCGTAAAACAGTGCATCACAGAGCCCGTCCACGGCGGCGAACAGATTGTAGAGTAGCCAGAGCATAGCTACTTCCGTTGGGCTCGAATGCCCCGTATCAGGATGAACACCGAGGCCGCAGCGGCACCGAAGAAGAGCCCACCGGTGAACTGGCGGTAGGTCAGAAAGCCCGGGTGGTAATGCGTCAGCGACACGACGATGGCAATTACCCAGAGCAGGATGATGGGATAGGCGAAAGCAGGGATTGGCAGTTTCATAGAAAGGAAGTGAGAAGGTGAAATGGTGGACTAGTGAAATGCTTAAGCGGCCACCTTGGGCACCACGCCGCCAGGCACGCCCAGGGCTTTGGCCGCTACCAGGAAGCGCCGCTCCCGGTCGGCCAGGCCGTTGGTGCCGCCGTTGATGCGCTTGGTGATGGTCAGAAAGAAGTTGCCGTCGGCCAGTTCATTCAGCCCCCGGCCTTTCCAGTACCAGCCGGCCGACAGCGCCGCGTACAGGGGCTGCTCGAGCAGCACGGGGTTGGCCACGAAGTCCACGCCGAAGGCCTGGCTCAGGGCGTAGTAATTGGCCCGGCCGGTAATCTGGATCAGGCCCCGGCCCCGGAAGCGCACCCCGTCGCCGGGCATGACGTTGCCCAGGTCCTTGCGCCCTTCGTAGGCGGCTCCGGAAGCGTACTCGCGCACGGCATCCAGGCCCACCGACTCGTGGCCGATCTGCGCCAGGAAGTGAGCAATGCGCAGCGCCGTGCTGATATTATAGCGGACCAGCGTGTCGTTGAGGGGTTTGAGAAACTTGTCGGCCTCAGCTGCCGTGCAGCCGGTCACGGCCGCCATCAGGAGTTGTTTAGTGAGCTGCATACTTGGGTACGGTTAGGGGGCCGGCACCACGGGCGCCGGCTCGGTTGGGGTTTCGGGAGTTGGCTGCTCGGCCGCGGGCGTCACCCCTTGGGCCACGTCGACCAGAGCGGGGCCGTACTTGCTGTTGATGATGGACTGCACGAAGGCTTGTATAATTTTGGGCAGCCCACCCTCGGCCACTTTCAGGGCCACCATCTTGCTGACGACCTTGCGCAGCTTGGTGGAAAAGAACCAGCCGAAAATCAGGTCGGCCAGCATGTCGTAATAGGGGTAGCTGTTGATGGTGTTGCGCACCACGGTCAGCACCAGCAGCATAGCCATGAGCTTGCCGAAGATGCGCTCGAACTTGGCCCAGGTAACGGGCTCTTTCTTCACCTGTCGCGCGACCTTGATGCCGTACACTGTATTGGCTACTTCCAGGGCGGTGAGCACCAGCAGGGCCAAGGGTGGGTTCCAGATCCATTTGGCGCAGAAGGCGACGATAGCAGCCAGCAGCGTGCCGCTGACCTGAATGCCAAACACGGGCAGCGTATAGGTTTTCAGGCCCAGCGCTGAGGCCGCGAAGTCCCGCACGCCCCGGAAGCCGAGGAGCTTGTAGAGCTCGGAAAGGGTGTGGAGGAGAAACTTCACGGGAAGTATAGCAGAAGCCTACAGATAGTTGTCCGACTGCAGCGTTATCGGGTCACTTGCAGCAGCGGATTTAGGCTGGCAAATCCACATAGTTGTCAGCAAAGAGTTTAGCTCCACGCACGGCGGAAATAACGCTGCCCCCAGGCAACGACACATCGAAGTAATAGGCGGCCCCCAAGGTTGGGGCTACTTGACGGAACACCTCTATTTCGTTGATGTACCACACCACATCGAACGGGTCAGACGCCTGGGCCCGCTCCATTTGAATCCGCATTTTCTGCCCGTTGGTGATAGGGAATTTTGTGCCTCCACTCAACCCCCGCCAGATTTGCACAAAGCCGGTTTCTGTAGCATCCAATGGATAAAAACCAAACTTGATATTGGCGCTAGTGGAGGGACCGGTCCGAGTGCGCGGGACGGGCAAATCATTCATACCAAACTGGAACCCTTTGTCGGCCTCGTTGTATACCGCTTCCACGCCCCCGCGCAGCAAGGAGCCATCATTCGCTGGGCCGATAGCCTTATTGCTCACCGCGCCGCTGCCGTAGTACACCGATTCATCATCAATGATTACTTCGGTAGGCGAAGGAAAGGTGGCATTAATAGGGTTCGTGAACGTAAACTCAAAGACCGGCGGGGCTACAGCGTACACCTGCTGCGCAATCTGCTCCAGCACGGGCCGGACGGTGGCTGCCATCAGCACCTGCCCCCGGCGAGCAGGGTGTACCTCATCCTGGAAATAGAACCGGTCAGTGGCCGGCTCCGTGAGTTCGGGAATCAGGTGGCTTTGCGCTACCCGCACCGGCTTACCCAACTCGGCTTCCAAGGAGGGGCCCAGGGCAACAGCCCACTGCTGGAGCTGCTGGACGTAGGGCAGAATCGGGGTACTGGAGCCCTCGGCTACGCTGGCCGTATTGGTTTGCGTAATCAGCACCGCGCCGCCGCACTCGGGCAAGGCCAGCGCCTGCCGAACCATGTATTCGATGTCGGTCTTGGCCGTAGCCAGAGCATCATCCAGCGTTACGCCGTTAACAAGGGCGAAGGTCAGGTTATTGACTCCTAGTAAAACCCCGTACAAACAACCATCATACTCACCACTGGCTACCGCCTGCTGCATTGGGGAAAGAACCCGTTGTGCAAAGAAATTCCGGATCTGCGTGGTGGTAGCCCCGCTGATGGCCGTACCAGCCGGGCCTGTTGTGGGCGACACGCTCATGGACGTGTCCAGGGCGTCCCATGTAGCGTTCATCTGTCCCGCGTAGCCCTCGCCCGCGTTGAGCCCATACTCGGCCGTTTGGCTGTCGCCGCTGAGGAATGCCAGCAGGTTTTTATCACCCGTGTAGGCCGAGGTCAACGCCAGCACGGTGAAGGGCTTGGTTACCGTTGTGCCGCCTATGGTCAGGCTGGCCGTGCCTGCCCCGCTTGGCGCTCCAACGGGCACGGCCGCAGTGATGGCTGTGTTGCTCCAGGTCAGCACATCAAAATTGACCGCACCAATTTTCAGTGTACTTGTATTCTGGGTAGCGCCAAAGTTGCTCCCCTGAAATACGACCCGTCGGGCCTGCTGGCCGCTGGTGGGCGTGGCCGTATTAAGGGCCAGCACTGGAGCCGGCGCGGCATTCACCGTCACCAACACATCGTCGGTTTTGGTAGCACCAGCCGTGTCTGTTACCGTCAGGCGGAACTGATAGACTCCGGCTACCAAGTTAGACACAACCGGCTGGGCTACAGCGCTGGGAACGCCAGTGGCCGTGTTTGGGCCCGTTATCTGCTTCCAGGCATAAGTTACAGACCCTTCTGCGTCGGAGCCAGAGCCCTGCAATACGACCGAATTGGAGGGCAGCGTGAGCGTAGTATCGGCCCCAGCGTTGGCCACAGGCAGCGTGTTTTCCGGCGCGGTAGCAACGCCGAAGATGATTTCAAAGGTTGCTGGAATCGTGTAGTTGGGTGTCGATGAACTGGAATGAATCCAGTAGCCAGAGCCAGGAACGAACTGAGCTAAGGTTCCCCCGTTGCTGGCTACGCCAAAGGATTGCATGCTGGCACCGGTGCTATTGCTCGGTGCCCAAATGCGCAGCACATTTCCGGCCAGCCAAGACAGGCCGGAAATGTTGAGGTTGCCGCCGCCATTGAAGCGGACAAAGGTGTGCTGTCGAGTAATCTGTGGCATACTAAGAACCGTTAGCGGCTTCCGTTGATGAAGGTGGTTTCGTAGCGCTGGCCGTCGGCGCCGAAGAAGGAAAGGCCCTGGCCGGCATACTCCCCAGGCATGTCGAAGTAGGAGGCGGGGCCACCGCCAAGCGTGACGACCATACTGATGGGTGCCGCATTGGCACCTGGGATAGCATTGAATAGCGCCCGAACAGTGCTAGAACCCGGCGAGAAAGCGATGCCCGCCGCTTCCCGGATGCTGTCATTTACCTCCGTGTTGTAGTTAGGTGGCGGCACCGTGCACACGATGGCCGCCAAGGCCTCGTCTTTAGCAGCCGCCAGGCCTGCAGCATTCGCGTTGGGCTGCGTATCACCGGTGGCCGTGTTGTTGGTCCGGGTAATAGCCTGAAAGGAGGTAGTGCCGGCACCGCACTTGGTGTCGATATCGACCTGGGTCACCGTGTAGCTCTGCGGCATCGAGGTATAGACCGTGGGCGCGGCTGGGCCCGTAAAGGCTTGCGCGTTGCTGACGGCCCCGCCGGCGGGACGTGCACCGCTGGCCGTCACGCGGGCACTGACCTCGCCGATGGCATACGCCGCGCTCAGGCCTGGATAGTACACCCGCCCGTTCTGCACGTAGGCCGTATTCCGAACCGTGTAGACGGCCGTGGATCCGGTGCGCAATTCGTAGTCCGATGCGCTGTCGAAGCCCCCCACCAGGTTGTGGGAAAAGGTATTGCCTACATCATCCACCAGCGCACCCGTAGGTGCCGCTGGCTGGGTAATGAACAGGCCCGTGGTGATGATGCCCAGCACGTACGCGTTCAATCCGGCCTGCGTGGTGAAAGCCGGATGCTGGCCGTACTGGTTGGCGGTAATGGGCGTAAAGGAGCTGGGTATCGTTGGAATTTCGGTGCCGAGTGCGGCCGAGTCGATGAGGGCATCAAAGAGCCGAATCAGCTCCTGGCCCCGGGTTACGTCCGTAGGACCACCGGCCACCACCTTGATGACGATTCGGGCTAGTTGTTTGAGTTGCGCGCGGGTCATGGGGCAGCGTTACACGGCGAAGGTTTTCAAGCCGCCCCGACCGGGGCGACGGCGGGCTGAGGCGCCGCAGATAGTGGGTGCTGTGGCCGGGCGGAAGGCTCGCAAGGCGGCCTGCAGGCGACCTATATACAGGTTGCGCTCGGCTTCTACATCGGCCTTGAGCTCAGCACGACGGGCGGCGGAAATAGGCTGATTACTGCCATCAGACAGTGTTTCCACTCCATTCTGGGTGATGTGGGTGCCGTGCCAGAGGATCATGCGGCGGAAGGTTTCCGTAGCCAGTAGCGGCCGGATAAAGCCAGCCCAGAGCGCTGCCAGCTTATCCTCGTCCCAGCTCGTGGCCGGCGGCGCGGCCAGGAACTCGGCCGGGTCCACCTCAATGCCGGGAAACTCACTGGTGCCGTTGCCCAGATTGCGCTCCAGCCCGGCCCACTCCTGGGCCGTGAGCAGCGGGCGCACGTCAAAAGTCTGGGCCTTGCCGATGTAGGGATTTACCAGCTCGTCACTGATGTTGGTGCTGACGGGCCAGAACTCGGGCAGGTCGTACTTGGTGATTAGCAGCTGGCTCATGACTTGGGACGGGGCGTGGTGGATGCCTCGGCGGCCAAGGCCTCGGCCTTACTGCCTTCCAGATTGATGAGTGCACGGATTTCGGCGCTGGTCATTTCGCTGACCGCTTTGGTGGCTAGCAGCGGAGACATCACGTTCAGCGCCTTGAGCGTTTTCTGGGCCTGGGTATCTTCCAGTGCCGAGAGTTTGGGCAAGCCACCGAAGGAGCGGATTTCGTCATCCGTCATTTTCTCGGCCACTACTGGGTCGATGTACTCCACGGGGTTGAGCGGCTTTACCGTCCAGTCCGTCACCTCGGGATAGAAGTAAGCCAGCGGGCTGGTGATGGTAGCGCGGGCCGGCTCCACGGTCAGGTTGAAGAGCTTGATGCTGTTGACGATTTGCTGGTTGTTGCCCAGCAGGCCGGGTTCGGCCACACCGATAAGCACCGGCGGCACGCCCATGTGCCGGCACACGAAGCCGGTGATGCGGCCCCGCATATCGGTCAGGCCCTTGGAGTTGGGGCCCTTGTCGATGAACTGCAGCACGGGCACCTCTTCTTTCGTCTCGGCTACGGATACGCCCACGCTGGCCTCCGTTTCGCTGCCCTTCAGCGCCTTGATGGTGGCCTTGGCGGCCTTCAAATCGGGGGACTCGATCATGGGCGCATCGTCCAACGTCTGGCCTGGGCCGGGCACGAAGTCCGGATCGGGGTAGTCGTCGAACTTCTTGCCGATGAGTGTCCACCAGGCATCCGGAAAAAACCCGTTCTTGGCCTGCTTGCGGTCAAATTTGGCCAGGGCGGCATCCGTTTCCAGGTCCTCTTTGCCGGCGTAGTAACCCGGTACCGGGTACTGGGTGCGGCCCGGACGGGCTTCGAAGGAAAACAGCAGGTGGCCCCAGTACCCCCCCTCCGACTGCACGGCGGCCAACACCTGCTGGGCAATTTCTTCCTCGCTGGCCAGCGGGTTATAGGGCAAATACACCCGGTTGTCAGCCGCAGCGTTCTTGCCCTCGGCCCGGCCATAGTTGATGATGTAGCGCCCGCCCCCATCTTTTTCCCGGCGCAGACAGTCGGCGGGCTCTACGTAGAGGTCCCCGCGCTGGCCGCCGTAGGTAAAGCGCATCACCAAAGCCACGCCCAGGCCTAGGGCCGCATAGTGCTTGGCCTCGGCCAAAATGTCGTTGAGCGTCTGCTCGTCGTTGGCCCGCATCCGGGCCGTGGCCTCCGCGGCAAAGCCTTTGCCGCCGATGAACTGCGCTAGGCGCGTGGCGCAGGCCTCGGCCGTGCCCGAGTCGTAGACCACGCGCAGGCATTCCTGGGGCAGGGTGTCGCCGGCGCCCCACGCTACTAGTTTAAGCTTTTCCGGAGTGCCGCCGGTGGGCGCCGCCGGCGCATGCAGCACCGAAGACGGGGCACCAACGCGCAGCAGGGCAACGGTTGAAGTAAGGCGGCGCTTAGCCATCAGATAGCAAGGATTAAAGAAGAAAAAAGCCCGCTACTTTGGGTAGCAGCGGGCTTTTCAAGGGACGGGGCAGGCGGGTTTAGTCGCGGGACTCGGCCTGCTCCTTTTCTTTGGCATCAATGGCCTCCTGCAGCTGGGCAATGGTCAGCTTCTCGTCGGCGTCAACCCCATGCAGCTCCTTATAGCGGGCCTGGTAATCGGCTTTCTTCGGCTTGGGAGCCGCCTCGGCAGCAGCTTCGGCCTCCAGGGGCTTACCGTTCTTCAGGAAGGCATGCGGGAAGCCCTGACTGATGAAGAACTCAGCGTCCTTATCCGTCAGGTTTTCGGCCGTGACGGCCTTGTTGTAGGACTCGTGCACGAATTGCTCGTTTTCGTAGCCGGGGGCTATGGTGTAGATGGACTTTTCCACGGTTTCAGGAAATAAAAAGCGGATGGATTGGCGCTCGTGGGCCTGCAACAGGTCGACGTAGCCTTGAAAATTGCAACTGGTGCAGCCTGCGGCCGACTGGCCGGTGATCTGCTCATAGAGCTGATGCAGCTCCTGGGTCTGTTCCCGGGTGCGGCGCTTGGTGGCTGAGTGGTTGAGCCAGGTCTGCACCCGGCCCAGGAGCTCGGCGGTGTAGTTGACAGCCACGGCTTAGACGTCGGCTTCGACGAGGGCGTCCAGATAGGCCCGGGAGGCGGCGAGCTGGGTTTCGCTGCCCGTGATGGGCGCCTGAAAGAACATCGGGAACGAGGGTTCCTTGCCGGTCAGCGTGGTTTTCATCACGTTGTTGTCGTCAGTCAGCAGGGTACCGGTGCCGTCTTCACCGGTGCTGGTTTCGTTGCCGAAGGCCTTGAAGTACACCCGAATGTCGCCCGAGGCCAGCTCCTGAAACACCACCTTGCTGCCGGCCGCCAGAAACTGCTCCAGTGCCGTCAGCCCGTTCTGATCTTGGTAGCTGTACTCCTGCACCAGGGTCTGCTCCACCTCGGTGCTGCCGTTCTCGCTGGTGGTAGACTTGTGCGTGCCATTGCCCTTTTTGGGCCGGCCCACGGCCTTGATGCCTTTCTCGCCGGTCTTGAGCGTGAAGCCCGACAGGGCCCCGGTGGTACCGTTACGGGTTTCGGCCCCGGTGAACTGGTCGAGTTGGAATACCCAGCTCGTGCGGTTGATGCCGCCAGCCTTGGGGCAGGCCTTGCTGGCTACGTTCTTGGAAATGCGGTTGCAGATGTCGACTGCCATGATGGGGGCTGCTAAGGGGTAAGGGCCTCGGCCAGCGGAGCCGAGGCGGAGTGGACGAAGGCGCCGAAGCCGGCTGCCCTAGATGCTGAAGGCCGTCAACACGTCGAAGCCAAAGCCGGCCCCGAGCCGGTACTTGACCCGGGTGCGGTTGAACTCGGTGTTGATGTCGTACCAGAACTTGACCTCGGCCATATCCGACTCTAGGTCAGTGGCAAACACTAGGTTTTCGCGCACCGTGTAGATGGCTACGAAGGGCGACTGGGCCGCAAAGTCCGCTTTCATCCACTTGTACCAGGGCTTGAACTCAATAAGCTCGATGCCCTCGTAGGTCAGGCGCTGGCCGTTGCTGCCGGCGATGATGCTCAGTTTGGTTTCGTCGGTGGCGTTGCCCGCTACCAGGGCCCGGTAGGCCTTGCGCACGAAGCGGTAGAAAATGGAGTCGACGTAGAACGCCTTCTGGTCGTCGTCCTGCTCCTGCAGCTCGTCGGCGCAGTTTTCGTAGAGGTCTTCGAGCACGGCCAGCACCAGGGTCGGGTCGGCCTTCATGGCGGCCAGGCTGGGAATGGCCATGCCCTTGTAGACGGTGCCGGCAATGCCTTTGGCCAGCAGCTTCTTGCGAATGCCGTCGGTCTGGTTGTAGTTCACGTCGTCCGAGGCTCGGTCCCCGAGCATCCAGATGCGCAGCGCATCCTTGTAGGTCACGCCCGACACTTCGCCGCCGATGACGGGCTCGATGGCCAGGTCCAGGGCGGCGGCATCGGCCGCGTCGAGCTGTTCGCCGTTGAGGGCTTTGCGCACGATGGCTTCAATACCGGTACCCTCCAGGTTGTTGTCCTCGGCATGGCCGGCTTTGAGCGTGGCCTCCAGCACCGACTCGGTGTAGTCGCTGGCGCATTCTTCGAGCTTGATTTCCACCGGGTCGACGGTAATCTGGTTTTTCACCATCTTGAGCAACGTACCCGTGGGCGTGAACGGACCGCACCCCGAGTCCCGGCGCGTTACTTTCTCATTGGCCAGAATACCAATGGTGGTAGCGCCCCGCTTGACGCCTTCCTTGACCAGGATACCGAGTTCAAGCAGGAAGGGCACTTTGGCGGCAGGATAAATTAGCAGGGAAGCGGGCTGGCCCTGGGTTGCTGCCGAGCCGCCAACGATAAGGGGTCTTTCAAAAAACGGCATGGTCGTCTTCGTGAGTGGTAGAGAAAATGAGTCGGCGGGCCGACCTGGTTACTTATGAAAAAGGCAGCTAGTCTTTGGCCGCGGTAGCGCCGGAGAGCACGCCGCGGGCCTTGGGTTTTGCCGGATTCTTGACATCCCCCTGGGGACTGCCGGCCACCTGCGCGCGGGGCTTGGGCGTGGGCGGCACGACCTTGCTAAAGGCCGTTACCTTGCCTTCCATGGCGTCGAGCCGGGTTACCAGCGGGCCCAGGGCGGCCGTGATGGCAGCGGTCAGGGTCTCGGTGCTGGCCGCAGGAGTTTCGGTCTCGTCTTCTGCCGTGGCCTCGGTGATGTCCGTTACAACGCCACCGGCTACGGTAATCACGCGTCTATCCTCGGCCTCGTACTCGCCGTCATCGGTGGGCACGGTCAGGGCCTCGTCGTTGAACACGGCCGAGTCGAGAGCCGGCACGCCGTCGGTGTAGAGCGTGCCGGCCCCGTCGGCCAGCACGGTACCCACAGCTTCGGCCGTTACCTCGGCGGTTTCGCCAGCACTTTCGATGGTGGCCTTTACACCTAGCTTTTTGGCAAAAGCAAGTACAGCGGCGGCATTGGCTTGCTGCTCAGCAGTGGGAGCAGAAGACTTTTGGCCTACTGCCTTGGTAATCGGAATGACGTTTTTAGTCATGGGTTTAGGGGAAGCGTTAGCGGCGGGCCGTTTGGCAGCCGCCTTGGGTGTAGGCTTAGTGAGGGCACGAATGGTGCGCTTATCGGCGCGGGCGACGATGTCCGCGAACTTGGCGCGGCGGGCGCTGGCCTGCGCCGTGGTAGCAGCAGGCGTATTTTTGGGAGCCAGCGGTAGTACTGTGGTGACCAGGCCCAGCGCCAGCGCCTCGTCGGCGGTGAACCAAGTGTCTTTGCTCATCCACTCCTCGACGACTGCTACTGGCTGGCCCGTGCGGGCCACGTACACATTGCGCAAGATGTTGTGCAGGTCAGAGAGCTGCTTTAGGCCCGAGGTAGCTTCTCGCACGGTGCCGCCGGCGTAGCCACTGGGGCCGTGCACGAGTACTTGGGCGGTCTGCTCAATTTCCACCACGTCGCCCACCAGCGGAATCACCGAGCCCATGCTGGCGGCCAGCGACAGGATGCGGGTGCGAATCGGCAGACCGAGCCCCTTCAGGTAGTTGTAGATTTCCAGGCCGTGGGTAACGGAGCCTCCGAAGCAGGTACCGATTTCCAGGCAAATGCTGGTCACCTCCATTCCATCATACTGGGCCCACTCGAGGGCCATGCGCACGTCGTCCGCATTGGTGGCCCACTCAAACTCACCGGTTTCCCAATTCCACTCGGATTTGCCGATGTATTCGCGGATAGGAATGAGCAGTTCAGCCATAGTGCAACAGCCCTGATTGTGTGCTGTGCAACAAAAGAGGGGAAGCCCTACCGCTCCCACCGAATTGTGCCGGTAACTTCCCGGTAGAATGCCGGCCCTATCCCGGCATACTGGATGTTGCCAATGGAATTATCTCCCAAACCGCTCGTGGTCAAAAAGCTCAAGGAGCTGGCCCGCAAGGAGGGCGTCTCGCTCAATGCCTTCCTGATTCCCTTTCTCAACGATGTGGCCGAAGGCCGCCTGGTCCGTGTGCCGCACTACCCCCCGGCTGCCAGCTCCTCGCCGAAGTAGCTCAGGAAACGTACAGGACGCCACTGCCACTGCGCAGTAGGCGGCCGCCAACCGCCGGCTACTCACTGGTCGTAGCATTCTTGACCAGACAGGCTCACAGTCTGTGCCAGGCCAAGCCACTTATTATATATAGTAAATATAAAGTATAATATAACCAAGAGCCCGCAGCCGGGGAGAATGGTTGCAAATGCGTAACATTAGAGTAACGTAGCACCTCTAATTTTGCCAGCGCGCCCATTGGGGCCTACCCGCACGTACCTCCATCCCCCTTTCCTGTTGCAATGAAACACTCTTACCGGCGTACCGGCCGCCTCTGGCTGAGCGCCCTGGTCACCCTGCTCTGGGCCGGGTCGCTGACCAGCACGGCCCAGACCACGACGCGCGAGTCCTTCGAGACGGGCACCAAGCCCACCTACCCAGCGAGCGCCGTGCTCTTGAGCACGGGCACCTGGACCCTGGACAACGCCCTGCTGGGCTCCTCGGTTCTGGACCACAAGAACGGCACGCAGGCCCTGCGCCTGACGCAGATGGGCAAGGCCACCATGGATTTCTTCCTGCCCGAGGGGGCCTCGACCGTCACGGTGCAGCACGCGCTCTACGGCAGCGAGGCCAGCTCCGGCTTTGAGCTCTACTACCAGAGCCAGAGCTGCAGCTGCAACAAGTGGGTCAAAGTCGGTTCCACCGTTATTGCCAGCACGGCTACGCTGCAGTCGGCCTCGTTTGCCGTCAACGTGTCGGGGCCCGTGCGCTTCGAGCTGCGTAAAGTCTCGGGCGCAGGCGCGCAACTCAACCTGGACGACGTGGTCGTCACGCCCTACGCCGTGACGCCGCCGCCCACCGTCGGCGACAACGACCACCTGACCATGGGCAACCCCAGCGGTGCGGCAACGGACGTGAACATGCCGTTTAACTATTTGATGCGCAAGCGCCAGTTTGCCCTCTCCTACCACCGCGACCAGGGCAAGCCCAACTGGGTGAGCTGGTACCTCGCCCCCGCCTGGCTGGGCTCAACGCCTCGGCAGGACAACTTCCGCAACGATACGGAACTGCCCGCTGGCTGGTACCAGGTCGGCAGCGGCAGCTACTCGGGTTCGGGCTTTGACCGGGGCCACAACACCCCTTCCGCGGACCGTACCAGTTCGGTGGCCGACAACTCGGCCACGTTCCTGATGACCAACATGATTCCGCAGGCACCCAACAACAACCAGATTACCTGGGCCACCTTGGAGAACTACGCCCGCACCCTGGTCGACCAAGGCAATGAGCTCTACATCATCATGGGCAGCTACGGCAAGGGCGGCACGGGCTCAGCCGGCTACAAAGAAACCATCGACAACGGCCGCGTGCAGGTACCCAACCGGGTCTGGAAAGTCATCGTGGTGCTGCCCATGGGCAACAACGACGTTTCCCGCGTGGGCAGCGGCACGCGCATCATCGCCGTGGATACGCCCAATCAACAGGGCCTGACCAGCAACTGGGGCCAGTACCGGACCAGCGTAGACGCCATTGAAACGGCTACGGGCCTGGATCTGCTCTCCTCCCTGCCCACGGCGGTACAGGATCTGGTCGAGGCCACCATTGATTCGGGTCCCACCAACTAGGCCGCTGCTTCCTCCACGCTCCTTCTTTCGTATCTCCGATGCACCCTTCCTATACCCGCACCCGTTTGCTCACCGCCTTGCTGCTGCTTCTGCTCAGCCTGGGCGCCCGGGCCCAGACGCCCTACGCGCTGAGCAACGGCACCTACAGCGAGAATTTCAGCCAAATCAGCAGCTGGGCCAACGGCTTTGCCTCCGGCACCGGCGCAGCCCCCTACAGCGTGGCCACCGGCAGCCCGACGCTGCCCAACCAGAACACAGTCTTTAGCACGGGTACCAGCGGCGGCGTGCAGCGCGGTACCCAAGCCATCGTGCTGCTGGCGACCGGGAGCGACAACGCCAATGCGGCGGCCTTCGACCTCAACCTGGACTTTACCGGCACCAGCGCCGGTACGGTTTCCCTGGACTGGGCCAGCGTCAACAACTCCACCGGCAACCGCCAGTCCACGTTTAAGCTCCAGACCAACACCGGCACTGGCGGGGCCTTTGTAGACCTACCCGGCTCGAGCGTCGTGCTGACCAACAACACCGCCTCCGCCGGTCAACTGTCGGCCCTGGCCTTACCAGCGGCCTTTACCAACAATGCGGCGGCCAAAATCCGCTTCTACATTCAGCCTACGGCCGGGGGTACGAACCCCAGCGGCTCCCGGCCCAAAGTCAGCCTGGATAACCTGACCGTGACGGCAACGACCGGCGGCCCGGTTACGCCCACCATCACCACGGGTACCATCACCGGCAGCCCCTTCTGCGTCACGGCCACCGCCGGCGCGGCCGTAGCCGTGCCCTTCACCGCCACCGGGGGTCTTACCGGCACCTTTGCCGCCCAGCTCTCGGATGCGGCCGGCCAGTTCCCCGCCGAGCTGACCCAGAGCCTGATCGGCACCGGCTCGGCTTCCCCTATTGCGGCTACCCTGCCGGCCGGCACGGCGGCCGGCACCAGCTACCGCATCCGCGTCGTGCACGCCGCTACGGGTACCATCGGCCAGCCCAATCCGGCGGCCTTAACCGTGACGTCGCCGCCTACTGCCAATGGAGTGACATTAAGTTCCACGGCCGCCCAGAGTATTACAACGACCGGTACGGGCACGACCCTGACCGCGACTGCCGCCGCGCCCTCCTCGTTTGCCTGGTTCTATGGCACGAGCAGCACCGGTCCCTTTCCGACAGCCCTGAGCGGGGCCACTGCGGCCAGCTACACCCCCAAGGGAAGTGATTTCGCGGGGGCCGGCACCTACTACCTGGTGGCCCGGGCCACTAGCACCTGCGGCAGCGTAGAGGGAACGAGCACGCCCGTCAGGATAACGGTCACAGCCCCCGCGCCAGTCCTGACCATTACGCCCCAGACCGTGCCCGACTTTGGCAGTGTCTATGTCGGCTCGGCTTCCAGCGCCCAGCCCGTGGTCGTAAGCGGTTCCAACCTGACGGCCCCGGTGACGGTAACGCCCGCGCCCGGGTTTGAGATTCGCACCGGCTCGGCTCCCTTCGCCTGCTGCGCCATTACCCTGACCCCGCAGGCCGGCACGCTGAGCAGCACGACCATTGACGTCCGGTTTGTACCAGCGCTGGCGCAGGTGTACTCGGCGACCCTGCCCGTCAGCTCGGCCGACCTGCCCACGCAAGAGCCCGTGGCGGTATCAGGCACCGGTGTAGCCCCGATCTTCCCGGCTACCGTGCAAACCAGTGCAGTATCAGCCATTACGGCCACCCAGGCCACGGCCGGCGGCACGGTCAGCGACGAAGGTAATTCGGCCGTGACCGAGCGTGGCGTCGTCTACAGCCTAACGGCCAATCCGACCCTGGCGAACGAGCCGACCGTGGACGGTGCCGGCAGCGGCCCGTTTACCAGCCTGCTGACGGGACTAAAGCCCAACACGCGCTACTACGTGCGGGCCTACGCCACCAACGAAGTCGGCACCAGCTATGGCGAGGAAGTTTCCTTTACCACGGCCTCCGTAGCCCTAGCTGCCGAGCCTACCCAGTCCTCGACGCTAACGGCCAGCCAGCTGACACCGACCTCGGTGCTGCTTACCGCCAGCGGGGGCACGGGCAGCAAGCGCCTGTTTCTGGCCACGCAGGCCGCTGATTTGCTCGCTGGGCCCACCGATGGCACCACCTACGCGGGCAACTCCACTGTAGGCCAGGGCGACCAGCCCGCTCCGAGCATTTACGTCGTGGCGGCCGGCCCAGCGACCAGCGTGACGGTAACCGGTCTGCAGCCCAACACGGAGTATACCTTCGCCGTCTTCGACTACAACGATGACAACACGCCGGGCGCTGAAAACTACCGCACCCAGGACCCGGGCAAACTCACGCTGACCACGCCCGAGCAGCCGGCCCAGCTGCTGCTGGAGGAGAACTTCCTCTACGCGGCCGCCGAGCCCTTGACCGACCACGGCTGGAATGCCCAGAGCGCGCCGGGCACCAACCCCGTACGGGTGAGCTCGGCCGGCCTGAGCCGGGCGGACTACAACGCGACGGGCGGCAACGCGGCGGCGCTGACGGCCACGGGCGAGGACGTGCACCGCACGTTTGCCCCCGTGGCAGCCGGCACGCCGGTCTATGCTGCTTTCCTGGTGCAGGTCAGCAGCTCACCGGCCGGTGACTACTTCTTCCACTTGGGGCCCGATCCAATCAGCACGACCTTTCGGGCCCGGGTGCTAGTCCGGCCCGTCGCGGCGACGGACAAGATTCAGTTTGGCGTGAGCGGCAGCGGCACGACGGCTGTTTATGACCCGACCGAGTACGAACTGGGCACGCCCTACCTGCTGGTGGTACGCTACAGCTTCGGCAGCACCGGCACGGAAACGCGCCTCTACGTAAACCCAGGGGTTGCTGAGCCGACAAACAGTAACGCCACCAGCAGGGAAGCTGCCACCTCGGCCCCGGCCAACATCGGGGCCGTAGCCCTACGCCAGGGCAACTCCACTTCGCCCCTGCTGCTGGATGGGCTGCGGGTCGGTACCACCTTTGGCGTGGTGCGCCAGCAGCTGCCCGCCCCCTTGCCCGTGCAGTTGGTTCGCTTCACGGGCCAGGTGCAGCAGCGCGCCGTCGTGCTGCGCTGGACTACGGCCCAGGAGCTGCGCAATGACCGCTTCGAAGTCGAGCGGGCCCAGGGCGACGGGCAGGCCTTCACCCGCGTGGCCACGGTGGCCGGGCGGGGCACCACGACCACGACGAGCAGCTACGCCTACACGGATGCCGACGTGCTGCGGCCCGGCCAGAGGCTCTACTACCGCCTGCGCCAGGTGGATCAGGACGGCCAGGCCATCTACTCGCCGGTGGTGGCCGTCTCGGCCGGGGCAAATGGGGCCCAAGCCTTGCGCGCCGTGCCCAATCCGGCCCGGGACCAGGTGCGGCTGGAAGGGGCGACTGCCGACGTGGCTCAGGTGCTAGACCTGACCGGTCGCCTGCTGCGCACGGTCAACACCCGGGAACTCATCTCGCTGCAGGGCTTGACGCCAGGCATCTATCTTATCCGCTGTGGGACGAGTGCGACCCGCCTGCAGGTCGAGTAACGGGGTACTTTTCGTTTGGACAAAAAGCCCCGGCCTGCGTAGGTCGGGGCTTTTTGCTGGGGAAGGAACGGATGGTCGTCCTGTCACAATAGGCTGCCATTCGTCCTTGCCGGTGGCTCGTATTCTGGTCACTATTGTACCATCCCTCTCACGTTCCCCCTTCTACGCTATGAAAAACGTTGTCCGATTCCTATTCCTAGCGGCCGTGGTCGTTGCCGCAAGCCCTTCGCCGAGCCACGCTAGTGCCCCGACGCCTTCTTGTATAGTTGGCGGGGATGCCCAGAGTTATGCCACTGGGGTACAGGATGCCCAACAGTGGAAAAACAGCAATCCGGCTCGTTTGCTGCCCGGCCGGATTGTGTTTGCGCAAACTAAATGCGACCAGTATACCAGTGACCCCAACGACGGCGTGCGGCTGTACGACCCGCAATTGGATGATTACTGGAATGGCTACCTAGCTGCCCTGCAGGGCGAAGTAGAGGAAGTGTAAGTCGTATACTACCCGTAGCAATGAAAAAGCCCCTCCGCAACGAGGGGCTTTTTTTGTAGCTTAAGAGCATGAAAAGACTTCTACTCATCTTGCTCCTGTTACCTACTGTACTAGTTGCTCAAGCGCAGGTGCATGTGCGAGGCTACTATCGTAGCAACGGTACGTATGTCAAGCCGCACGAAAGAACTCGGCCGAATCACACCGTCACTGATAACTACAGCTATCCTGGCAACCACAACCCTAACAGCATCACTACGACGACTGGCACCACAGGGGAAACGCCCAATACTATCCAGCCGACACGAGGAAAAACAGCGCCTTACTCAGGCTCAGGCACCTACAAGGTAAACTCCAGTATTGCCCCACCGCTTCGAGCTGCGCCAAATGTGAGTGCCGCCGAAATTTACTCGTGCCCTCGGCAAGCAACGGTGCAGGTGCTGGAAGATGCAGGAGATATTTATTGCAAGGTTTCGGTGAATGGGCATGTAGGCTACATATCCAAGAATCTTCTTGTCAGAGCTGACGCCGTTCTGCCCGAGTATACTGCGGAACCGGCTCCAGAAAAGAAACCAGTCATTATACCCAAGCCTCAGTCACTTAGCTCGGTAGGCAAGTACCTGTACAAGACATCCTTTGATGCCCCCTTTGGCCCGGCTTTGCGAGATGCACCCAGTATTACGGCAAACGAAATTTATGCTTGCCCCAGGACAGCGCAAGTATATGTACTGGAGGAGATGGATGGCTTATACCGTAAAGTATTTGTCGATGGCTACGTGGGATATGTAGCCAAGACGCTTCTTGTGCAGCCGTAAAATTTACTCAATTATCAATCACTCACAATAGAACGAAAATGTCCCTTGATATATCTGTTTCCGGTCAAAATGAATTGTTTGAAAAACACCTAAAAGAGGACAAAAACGAGCGCATTATCTTTTCAGGCGCGTTCGGCATTGGGAAAACCTATTTCTTAGAAAATTTTTTCACTCCTTCGCAATCTGATTACCTTGCAATAAAACTTTCACCAGTCAATTACTCTATATCGTCGAATGAGGATATTTTTAAATTAATAAAATACGATATTTTATTTGAGTTAGCTTCCAAACACGGACTGACTTTAGAAGGGGAACCTGTTAGCTGGGACGTTGCACTTGGAACCTTATTACCTAGCAGAGCTGCTTCCATTATACAAAGTTTTCTTCCTCTGATTCCACTTCTTAATAAGGATATGGAATCAATACCAGTCGTTCTGACTGCGCTTACATCTTGGGTTACTATTGCTGACGGAATCAGCAAACAGAAATCAGCCGCCGCTAAAGAAACCAAAGTCATTGACTTCGGAGAGCAAATAGCAGCTATGTATAACTTAGAATCAGACTACATAACTACTTTCTTAGAAAACAGTTTAACAACGCTTGCACAGGAAAAAAAAGCTAAGTACAAAGTATTAATCATAGATGACCTCGATAGAATTGACCCAGAGCATATATTTAGACTGTTCAATATATTCAGTGCTCACCTTGATTACCACAAAATTTCAAGCAATAAGTTCGGATTTGACAGAGTAATTTTTGTTTGTGATATACATAACATTCGGAATATATTTCACAGTCGCTATGGAACCGATACGGACTTCACAGGATATATTGACAAGTTTTTTAGCAAGGAAATATTTTTCTTTAATAACGAAGCGGAGATAAGTAATTATGTTGATCATATTATCGCAGGATTTAATTTTGAAAAAGACCCAGGAGCATATTTTCAACAACGTATTTTACAAGGCCGTAATTACAACGAACAGGGTTTGTTGCACATAATATTTAAAGAGCTTATTCTGTCAGGCGGGTTAAAAATGCGCAGGCTTAAGGAAAGCTATGCTAATAATTTTTACATTCCATCCAAAATACTAAAAGTATCCTCACCTGAATCAGGCACTGAAGATATACCCTACCGTAACTTGCCTGCTCTTGTTACTATTGAAATATTGAGCAGAATTCTTGGTGGTGGCTTTGCTTTATCGAAAGCAATAAAAACTGCTGTTAAATACAAAAAGAGTATTGAATACCAAACAGCCAATTCACGTCAAACAAACTGGCTAGTAGGCATGCTACTTCCTGTATTAGATTATTCAAATCATCAGTTTAGTGTTCTATATAATCCAGAAATAGTATATGGCTATAACCACACTTCAGGCATACATATTCCATACACGATTACAATTGCCAATTCACACTCTCATGACAGATATTATTTTGCACATACACAACCTGGAACAAAAGGAAGTTTAGACTTTTTATTTCTTCTCGATTTAACTGTAGACTCATTACTTCAGCAAAATATTCTCAGGTAGAAGTTTGCAGTTTATATCTTTGGTGATGTGTTGTCAAAAAAGCCAACATCTCATATTCAAAACATACAGCCACGTCTTATCCGGCCGGGGCTGTTTCCTATTCCTAAACTTTTGTTGCCCAGTAGCCCCTCCCAGGGTACAACGAGCTTCATTATCTTCCCACTTAATCTTCGCTCAAAAACAAATGACAAAGCGTAACCCCGTAAGCTTTATCAATGAGCATACTGCCGAATATTATTTAGCTCCAGCGGCGGTACAAGCATTGTCTCATCAAGGCATAAAAGCAATGCCTTTTTTCTTCTGGGGTACCCGAGAAGGCAGTAAGGTTGGA
Source organism: Hymenobacter cellulosivorans (assembly GCF_022919135.1). NCBI lineage: Bacteria > Pseudomonadati > Bacteroidota > Cytophagia > Cytophagales > Hymenobacteraceae > Hymenobacter > Hymenobacter cellulosivorans. The sequence goes on from NZ_CP095049.1 coordinate 5,978,565, forward strand.
GTTGATAGTGGCGCCGACATAGATGCCAGGATAGTGGCAATTTACCCTCGCCGACCAAAAGTAGAGTTTGTGGGCTCTGACGAAGTATATGTAAAAATAAATGCTAGTCTGATTGAGGCAGCTACTGTAGGAGCCGAACTAGGTGTTCCTGTTTTTGCTGGAGCTCCAATTGTATCCTCATTATTTGATCTTTCTGATAAAGCCCCTTGCCTGTGGTTTGATATTGATTTAGCGGAGTCGCCCGACGATATAACTCATTGTATTTCTGTAAAAAGCTTGTCTATCATAACCAGTACGCGAACAGGATCTTCAGTTGTTTCTGACCAAGACTTATTTACGCGCGTTATACAGAGCGCCACCCCTCGACCATGGAGCGAGTGTGTTGAAACTCTTCGTCAATTTCGCCGGAAGCTTCAGTACGAAGGAAGCTTCAGATCATTTTTTGGAGCCTTTGGCGGCTACAAGCCTTTCTATGTAGTCCTGGTGGAAACGACTATATGAGCAGGCTGTAAACGCTCAACACAAAAAGCCTCAACATCTAGGCTGAGGCTTTTGAGCAACTGGTAGCGGGTTCCTGGCCCTCGCCGGGGTGCACACCTTTTGCCCCCGGCTGGGAGCAAATCTAATAAGCTCCTCCTTAGTGAGGGGCTTTTTTTGTAGCTTGGTATTCCTCTGCCTAGCTTGCTCTTACCACTCATGGAAGAACCCCTACTGCTACATCGACACGACCCGTGCCGCAACCTGTTTGACCGTACCCGGGTGCAAAACCAATCCTGTGTCTATCACCTTGATGTGGTAGACTTCGATGTGTTGAGCTACTGGGGCCAGCACCGTACCTGGACCTCGGGCGAAAGCCTGCGGACGGTGCGCTGCTACGTGCGCTATAACAAAGCACTGAAGCAGTCCACGATTCATTCCTTTCCCGACCAAGCCTACCGCATTGCCGACTGCCTGACCAAAGACCGGGGCAAATATTGTTCTTGGGTGGGCAACCTCTTTACCGCAGAAGAGTTGGAAGCCGAGCTACGCCTGGCTGAGCAGGGAATAACTGAGTCCGTGCCAGGGCCCCACTACACCTTCCAGGTCGAGCGCACCGCCGCCGGCTACCTAGCCCACGGCGCCCAGCACCCGCTACGGGCCAGAGGCAAAGACTTGCACCAGCTGCGGGAGGAAACCTACCAGAAGCTCGACCTGCACCTAGCCAAAACGGGTGGGCCGCACGTTCGCCGGGAGCAGTTGCAGTTTGTCTTGCGGTAGCTAGCCTGCTTCAAGGTTTTTTCTTTCAAACGTCAACAACAGGTCACTATTATGCAGCCCATTTTCTCTAAGAATAAAGCATCTATAGATAATACAGCTTTCTTAAACTGGCGTATTTCCAAGCAGGCGGACATCTTGAATATGCTAAATATAGCCGATGGCTTTATGATGGCAGCACTTGAGTTAGCACAAAACTGCTTACTTGACAACCAATGGAAAAAGGCAGATATTCTAATCTTTCCTATACTGATGAATACAAATCATGGGATAGAGTTGTATCTCAAAGCTATGATATGGACCATCAATAAAATAAATAAGTCCGATGCAAGAATTGAGGGAAAACATAATATCCGGCAGATTTTTCACACTCTGAAATCAAAAGTTAAAACTTATGGAGGGGCGCTCAGCTTAGAGGAATTTCAAGCGGGAACAGAGGAGTTAGAAGCATATATTAACGAGCTATTTGCCAAGATTGAAGCAACAGACAAAGATGACAAAATGGATTTTTCCCGATATCCATTTAGCACAAAATATGATAGTCACTTCTACGTCAATGCTATCGGCAATGTAGAGATAGACCTAGAAAACTTTGTAATCCGGTTCGAATCAATTAAAGAAAGCCTAGATGCCTTATCAGGCTATCTTTATCATCATGAATTAAATCGAGAGGAGTTTGAGCGCGATTAGTGAGCTATCTAGTCATATTGCACAGCAGCCCCTGGACCCTATCTTTCCCAGCATGAAGCCCCTCCTGCCCGTCCTGCTCCTTGCCCTACTTTCCTGCTCCACGTCACCCAGCCTAACGATTGAGCAACAGACCATAGAGGCCTATGTGAAGGCCAGCGCGAATGATCCGTCTAGTTATGAGGCAGTCCGGTGGGGGAAGGCGGCGGCGTATACGCGGCGGGATTCGGCGGCCACGGCAGCGGCGGTGCTTTCTGCTCGGTATTCCGCCACCGCCAACAGTCCTGATATTGAAGGACGAGCCAAACTCATCAAAGAGGCAATACGGCTTGAGAATATCACGGATACAACCCGCATCGGCACACAGCTAACCCACGCCTACCGAGGGAAAAACAAAGTGGGCGCCCTCGTGCTCGACAGCGCCCACTTTGTGGTGTATAAACCGGGGAAGGTAGTCCGCCTTTAGTCAGAACCGATGTTCTTGGTATACTTGATCTTTTCCATGCTGGACATCATTTCCTGGGTCTTGGTATAGATATTTACCTTAGCCATAGAGGCAGCTAGCTTGTCGTAGTCGATGGGTGGGGTGTTGCCGCGTAACGACTCGCGGACGAGGGGGGAGGCTATGGTGCTAGGTAAACTTGTCAACGTACTACCAAGCGCCATTTTTGGCATTGAGTACTCGGGCCTATTCAGTAGGTTCCGACCCCCGCCGAGCATATTCAACTGGTTAGCCATCGTGCGCAGGGTCGGATTCAAGTACACGCCCTTAGTGAGCACCATTTCATTTTGCTCGGCTTCACCCCAATGCTGTCCATTCGGCGCAAATAGTTGTGTTCCACCCTGCTCATGCGGGGCCCCACCGAGCACGGTGCCCCCAGCAAATTTCGCGGAGGAAGACGGGGTAAGACTGCTTCGAATCAGTCCCTTTGCTACGCCAAAGGCCGCCGAAATTGCAGCAGTCAGCAGTGCTGCCTGGGCAAAGCCAGCAATACCGGCCGTAGCAATACTCTGCTGAGAAGACAGAGAGCCTACCGTGGCAATGCCTACGGCGCTAGCCACCTGGGCTTTCAACTGCGATTCCAGCATGTCTAATACCAAGAGTAGTACTTGCGTAGTAAAGGCGGCCAGTGCGTCCCCTTGCTGAGTCAGCGACTCAGCAAAGATTTCCCCAACCTGTTCCCCGAACGCCTGCCCTGCTTGGATGCGCTGCTGAATCTCGGCCTTATAGCGGGCGGTCTGCTCGGTGTTGAGCTGGTTTTCCTTCTGCAGCAATTCGGCGTTGTCGCGGTGGTAGTCCTGGTTGAGCAGCTTGCTGGCCTCAACACGCGCCTTTTGCACCTCGTACAGGCGTTGTTGGTACTGCTTTTCCGTAAGCTGCCCCTGGGCGAAATCGCGCTCCACGGCCTGCTCTCGGTCGGTGAAGAAATCTTCTAGCCGCTGCTGGGCGAATGCGTACTCATTGTTGGCCGTTTCGCGGGCCGCCACGGCGCGCAGCCGGTCCTTCTCGGCTTCCTGCTCCTTTTGACTTTTACGCTTATCAATGGCTTGGATATCCTGATCGAGCTGCAAGGCAATGGCTTCCTGCTTGAGGCGCAATTCCTCGCTGCTGCCCTCACGGGCCTGGGCCAGTAGCGTAGCATTGCCAGTGGCGGCAATGTCGAAGGCCCGATTGATGCGGTCGGTTAGGTGCTGCTCTTCCAACTTGCGCAATTCGGCCTGCCCGTTGGCAATGATTTCCTTACGAGCCGCCAGTAAAGCCGATTCTTGCTTCTTGAGCACCCCAACTTGGGCGGCGCTGTTGTCAGCTAGTTGAATGTTGGTGGCATTACGGGCCTGCTCGCGCAGTAAGTGTTGCTCCTGCTCACTGCCTTTCTCTACTACGTCCAACAATCGGGCAATCTGCTCCTGCCGGTTTTGCAACAAAAGTTTACGAGCCACAAATTGGTCTTTTAGCTCCTGCTCGGCTAGTTTCTTGGCACGCTCAGCCGCCGACTTGGCTTCGTCCAACTCCTTTTTGCGGGCCGCCGCTGTAGCCTTAGTACGGGCCTCGATTTGGGCTTGTGTAGTTAGGTCAAATTCGGTTAGCGCAATTTGAGCAGCCTTCAATTTATCTTCTCGCTCCCGTCGTTCGTCGGCTATCTTTTGCTCGCTGCTGGTTAGAGCTTCATTGGCTATAACCTTCTGGTCTATCCGCTTTAATTCCTGTTTTAGAGCTTCCTCCTGCCGCTTATTATTTTCCTCTATCGCTGCCAAGCTTTTCAGTAGCCCCTCACGCTCAGTGCTCCGGAATTGCTCAATAGCACCACCGGCCAACTCTACCTGCCGCGCCCGCAGCTTGTAGGATTCCGCTTCCTTCTCGGCCTGCTCCAAGGCACGAGCCGAGTTCTTAGCTGCCTTTTCGGCGGCGGTATCCAGCAGGCCAATATACTCCCCGATGCTGCGCCCGCTCTCAGCGGCGCGGTCGGCAATGCTGACAAAGAATTCCTTGACCGGCTGCAACTTTGTTGCCAATGAATCGAGCTTGCGCCCGACCGGGTCGAGAATATCCCGCACTGCTTGAAAGCGCTTGTATAGGGCTTCTACGCCGGTCACCACCAAGCCCACGGGCGTACCGAAACGAAGCAACAACGTGAAGAAGTTTTGCACCTTTCGCTGGGTGGTTTCGCTGGCGTTGGCAAAGGCGAACAGCGCCCCAACTACCAAGCCAACAGCTACCACTAGCAGCCCGAGTGGATTGGCTGTCATAGCCAAGTTCAACGCTCGCTGGGCCACCGTGGCCCCGCCCGTGGCTGCGGCCTGGGCAGTGGTGGCGGCGGTGCCTGCCACGGTGGCCGCTGTGGTTGTCATTGTGAGGGCTGCACCCTCCGTAAACAGCAAATTCTTAGCCTTTAGAAACACGATGTGGGCAGCATCCCGCGCCGAGGCCAACCCTATTTGAAAATTACGGGCAGCTTCGGCTTGAGCCAAGAACTGCGTTGCCTTAGCCGTAGCTTCGGCTGCATCTTCTTCATCCAAAGCCGCCAGCGTGCTGAGCTGAATAGCGGCTGTTACGCCGCCGAAGGCATCCGAAAGAGTAGCCAAATCTTCCTTCTTGGCATTCTTCTCAATCTTGTCCCCGAACTCATCTACTTTGCCGGTGGCTTCCTGTAAAGCACCCCTAGTTTCCAGAATAGCCGCATTGAGTTCTTGAACTCGCTCCTTTTCCTGGGATAAGTCACGGGCCGCGGTTAAGTCAGAGAGCTTTTGCTTCAAGTCAACTACAGAATCTCCATACTCGGTGTTTGCCAACTTAGCATCGGCTAATTCAGATTCAAGCTGCTGAACACGCTGGATGGTTTCTGATGAAATTGGGCCGCCTGCCTTCGCGGTTTCACTCATGTAGCCTTTCAGGCTTTGGAGTTCGTCCGACATAGCCGACAGCGCCATTTGCGCGTCGGCTGATAACTTAGGATACTGACCTATTCCGCGCACAAACAGACCCATGCCCGCATCGGTAACCTTAAGCGTGCCGCGCAGCTCATCAATGACCTTAGACAAAGCCAGGGTTTCCTGAGTGCTATTTTTGGCTGAACCGCTCAACTCCTGGTACTGCTTTTGAGCCAAGCTGAGCTGGGCCTGACTTTGCTTGTAGCTACCATCCACACCGTTGACAGCCGTGCGAAAAAGCTCCAGATTCTTCGTTAAAGCAGTTTGCTCCTGCTGCTGGGCCCGCAACTGATTTTTCAGGTTGACCGAGGCCTTGGCAAATTCCTCATCGGTTACCATGCCCTGCTTTCGGGCGGCATTGAGGGCAGTCTGAGCCGTACGTGTCTTCTCAATGTCGAGCACCAAGGATTGCAGGCGCTGCTCGGTCTTGCCTTCGTCCAACTGCACCCGCAGCAAGACAGTCTTATTTGCATCCATACATCCGGTAGCTAAGTGGGTGTATTGTAAAGCTACCGACCCGGTGGGCTAGCCTTTCTCTCTGATCTGCACTTTTGTTGCACAGCAGCGGGAAAGGTGGGTGTCAGGCAAGTAACTTAGCCAAAGCTACCGACGGGGTGTCGGGGTACGGGTACGAGCCGATGGGCTTTGTTGCAACGCTGGAAAAGCAAAAAGCTCCGACCTAGTGAGGCCGGAGCTTTTCTGTACAAACCTTTCTATTTATTTCTTAACTGCTGGTACAGTGAATACATGATCATCAGCGATTTTTACCAGCGTAAGCTTGTCGCCAGTATTATTGATAATAGGTGCTTTCCTGTCCCAGTAGAATACATGGGTTTTGACTCCTTTTGTTCCACCTACAGTTATTGTTGCTGGTTCGCCCTTCCTTGGTCCTTCTCCTATTTCCAAGGCAATTCTATCACCTTTTTTTAATGCGTGAGTTGGAAACCGGAACACATGGCGTCCTTTATTAGAAGGGTGGTCTTCGTCAGAAAAAGTGGCATCATAAAGAAGGTAGTCCTTAAGGTTCAATGCTTCTGACGCATAGAAATAAATAATCTCTGGTTTTGAAATGTTGTCAACGTTCGTAATAGAGAGCTCCATGCTCATAATCTGTAATGTGACAGGGGAAGTGAACCGGCCACACTTCCACCGTTACACACGATGTGCCACTATAAATTATATTATATCATTCCAAGTTTATATAACTTTATCGCTTGAAGATTGTTTCCAATGGCAGAAAAGTAAGCTGATCTGTCAGGATTTGGCCGTGTTGAGCTAGCGTAGACAACTGACAGTCTGGCCGGTTGAGCTTGCCAAGCGCGAGGAACACCCCACCCCCCTACCCCTGCCGAGCCTCCCGCATCGCCTATAGCCGCCTCGTAACCTGCTGTCGGGCCTGCTCCAGTCGAATTTTACGCATGATGGTATCGGCATCAACTTCCAGCAACTGCCGGTACTTGACCGGGTCGCCGCCGCTGAGCGTACCCCACCTTTACAAAGGAGCCAACTCCGGTGCAACAAAAGTTTGGGGCAGCAAAAAGCCCCGGCCGGGCAGCGCGGGGCTTTTGTCAGTATAGTGGTGCAGGCTTCTGCTCAGCAGAGAATCAGCTCATGAAAAACTCAACGCGCAAATCAAACATGTCATCACTCCCATTATGATCTGAAAAGTTGAACACCAGGTGGTTGCCGCCGTCATAGCTCTCCTTGGTTTTCAGATCGGAAGGCTTCCATCCGTCATTTTCATAGATAGGCTCCAGAATGAAGGTGGCAGGTTCCGAGATGGCATTGTAGCTGAACGTCAGTTTTTTATTAGGTCCATTTTGAACTGCTGTACTAGCCTGCAGAACCTCTACGGGGAGGGTATCAACTTTTCTCGAAATTTTGATTTCGTGTTTGTCTTTCGCTCCCCGCTCTACAGTGATTACTACCTTTTTATTTCGGTCAACAAAAACAGTCTGGGACATTTTTATGGGAAAGAGGGGTAGAACTGAATATAGAGCAAGCTAAACATTAGAAGAACTAATACAACGCCTACCGGGGCTTTTTATGTCCAGTACTCGCATCAGCCAGCTACATTCCACCACCTATCCTAGCCGCCCTGCCCTTCGGCACCGTCTTCTACTTCCCCGAGAGCCAAGCGGCCTAAAGAAAAAATACCCGCTTGCCCTTACCCAACAAAGCGCTCCGGCTTATGGTCGGAGCGCTTTGTTAATAGTACGGGCATCCTTTCAGAAAACGCAAACCACTGTTTCCCAACATGGGAAGGAATCGTTCTAATTCTCGTTGTTAAGCCCGGTTTGCCAGCACTGGATTTTGCTACCTTTGATAAACACCATCGGTGTTTTTTCTTCTGTCTAGCTGTTGTCTATGCTATTATCCACTACTCCATTTCTACAGGCAGTAAAGCGCTGCTTGCTGCTTTGCATTACCGCCTTATTGCTTGCCAGCTCACAACTCTATGCGCAGGCACCCACTTGGCAAATAGCCGTCGTGGCCGGACAGGTAAGCGGCTCGGGATCCTCTACCGTGACGTACACGGATATGGATGCGACTGGCAACTTGTACCTCATCGGCTCCTTCACCGGCACTGTCGTCTTCGGCTCGACCAGCCTGACCAGCACCGGCAAGCGCGACATGTTCGTCGCTAAATGGAGCCCAACAAGCAACTCATTCGTTTGGGCACAACGCGCCGGTGGCACCGGGGAGGATAGTGGCTATAGAGTTACCGTAAGTGGTAGCAGTGTGTATGTAACGGGCCAATTCGCCAGTAATGTCATTAGCTTCGGCCCCACTACGCTAGCCAATACTGATGCGAGTGGCGTAACCGACGATATATTTGTGGCCAAACTTACGGATGCCGGCGCCACAGCCAGCTTTACGTGGGCGCAGAAGGTCGGCAGTACGGCCAATGACTATCTTTTCGCCCTCGCCTCAAACGGACCCAGTATCTATATCCTGGTTGAATTTACTGCTACCCTCGCACTGGGCAGTACAACCTTGGTCCCAGCAGGCTTCAGCGATGGCGTGTTGGTTAAATTTACGGATATAGGGATAAGTGGCCGCGTAGAATGGGCACAACCCTTTGTAAGCCCCAGTGAGGACAGCCCGTCTGCTATAGCTGTCAGTGGTACCAGCATCTACGTGGCCGGCGACTTCGAGGGCCAAACCCTGCAATTAGGCCCTCTCCAGCTGACTAATAGTGATCCGACGGGAAGCACCCCGGATATTTTCGTGGCCAAGCTGACGGATGCGGGCACCAACTGCAGCGTTGTGTGGGCGCAACGTGCTGGAGGACAAGAAAGAGAATATATTTACGACATCGCTGTTAACGGTACCAGCGTGTATCTCATCGGCGAGTTCGTGGGCGTGACGACTGGCTTTGGCCCTATTCCTCTGGTAGCCACTGGGCGGGTTAATACCCTGATTGCCAAGCTTGCCGATGCCGGGTCCAGCGCCAATTTTATCTGGGCACAGCAGGCCGGTGGATCATCAGCTGACCGTCCGATGAGCATAGTTGCCAGTGGAAACGCGGTGTACGTGGCCGGGTACTTTTCAAGTCCTACAATGCGCTTTGGAAGCCTGGCGCTTACCAATACCGGGGGCGATGATTTGTTCGTGACCCAACTCTTGGACGCCGGGGCCAGCGGCAGCTTCAGCTGGGTACAACATGCCAGTGGAACAAGGAATGAGAGTGCCACCGGACTGCAGCTGCAGGGAACGACCTTGTATATGGTCGGATCTACCACTAGTTCCCTTATGACCTTCGGGAGTCAATCTATGGCTAACCCATCGGGAGCTCAACAAGGCTTTTTAGCTTCTCTTTCGATAGGACCGTTGGCTTCTCGAAATGCTTCGTTGCTGGCCGGGTTGAGCGTGTATCCCAATCCGGCGCGCACCAGCGCCTTGGTAATCCTACCAAGCCAGACGGGCCTGACGCAGGCCACAGTTACGTTAGCGGATGCGGTAGGGCGGATCGTTCGCACTGGCTCAACTGCTTTTGGATCCAACGGCTTACGCCAGCAATTGCCGTTAGCAGGCCTGCCGGCTGGATACTATATTGTTATAGTACAGGCCGGTGAGGCGCGGGCAGTGCGCACCCTCCTTATTGAGTAAAACCTGAAATGCATGGATAATACAAAGCCTCAGCTCACCGGTTGGGGCTTTCGCTTTTGGGCTCTGCTGTGCAACAAAAGTTTAGAGCAGCAAAAAGCCCCGGCCGGGTGGGCGCGGGGCTTTTTATATTTCTGTCGATTAATGCTGAATCTGAATGCGCTGACTCGTGCTTTTCCCGTGTACCACCATGCGCAAGTGATATAAGCCAGCAGGAAGCTGATCAACACTCATCAGCCGAAGGTCCTTAGCCTTTTGCTCAACGACAATCCTTCCTCGGCTATTGACAAGTTGGATTTGCGTAGTGCCGTTAGGCAGTTGTATTTCACGGTTGGTAGGATTGGGATAGGCAATGCTATACGGCTCGCTGTCACCCTGCGCAGCGCGCGTGTCCTCCGCACCACCGCCTCCGCCGACAGCCGGCAATGTTACGTTTTGTACACCCGTAACACTGCCGCAGGGACCAGTTGCCGTCACTACTACGCGAAACGTGTTGCCAGGCCCTGTGTTAGGTTGCGGACCAACAAGGCCTAAATGAAATCTTGTATACCCCGGCTGTTGCTCATTCCCAGGAGTATAGGACCATCCTGAGCCGGTGTACATATATTGGGTGTAAGGCGCTGTTATGGGAGAATAAGGAGGCGCCGGATCCGTCAGCGTAAGCATGTAGGTCGTGGTATGCTCGCCGTTGGGGATGGCAATATCATACACGAGGGAGGAGTTAGCCGAATTCGGTACATACACCAGCTGAAAGCCGCTGGGAGTCGTGGGCATCGGGCATGGTCCTAAGTCCGTCAACGACACATCGTCAATGATGTAATACGTAGGACCCGTGCCGGAACAAAGCCCTGGGGATTGGGGCACTTGCGTATCGGCATACCCAAGCGTGACAGATGCTGTCACGCTTGAACCCGAAGCGACACCATCAGCTATAAATGTTCCGGTAACTTCTGTCCAGTTTTGCGTATCGCTAATTACCGGCGAAACCACTTTGGCATAGGGCTCAGGGGAGAATTTATAGGCACTGAAGGAATAGCTACTATTGGGTCTGTCATATACATAGTCCGGCTTTCCTCCCTCTGTTACATACAAGGCAAGTTTATCGCTACACGTATAGCCAGGACGCCGCAGCGCGTAGAATTTTGCTTGATATCGATGGCCTTTTAGAAGCGTGACTTGCTGAGTAATGAACTGGAAGCTCTCCGGTATAAACTGTTCTTTTGAAAGTGCGACACAACCCTTACTGTCGTTGTGCGGGGGAAAAGCGCCACCAAAGTCATTTGTAAGACGCGGGTCCATATTTGGCGCGTAGAAGGCGGCCGGCGTAGCCAAGTAGTTCGGGCTCCCAAATTTTTGGGAGATACCAGTCCAGCCTGGTAAGTCATCATAGGCTGCAAACTTGGGGCCCTTTACGTTATCAGGGCCGCGCGGATCCTGATTCCGAGCTTCGAAATTACCATTCTGAATTTGAGCGGTTACCGGTTGACTAATGGCTGTACAGGCTAATGCCGCTGCGGCGTAATAGGTAAACAAGTGTCTCATGTGAAAAAAGGATTAAAAGAGTTCTATTGCTATATTCTTATATCAAAAGTGCCAGCCTACGGGCGAGGTTTAAAGGACACTAGGGACAAATTTGTGACATCTAATACGCTTCCTGAGACGTGTAAAACTCCCCGCCATAAAACTCCCTCCCCTGCTGCTCGGCCAGTACCGGGGCCGGCAGGAAGGACGCATGCAGGCGGGCCATTTCGACCACTGTCGGCCGCCCAGGCTCGAACTCCTCCACTTTGCTCAGGGCGAAATATTCGCCTAGGGCCCCATCCCAAATGGGCACGGTGTAATCCAACCCGGCAATATCCTGCTCGGTGAGCTGGTACTGCTCGCGGTGGTAGCGCGTCTGGGTGAGCATGGACTGCAGCCCGCGCCAGCATACAGGCAGCACGTAGCGCTGGGCATCCAGCTCCACGCCCTGAGGCTGGGCAAAGTAGCTGGTAGCCGCGCCCACGGGGGCCGCCAGGTTATAGGCGGCCAGTGCCTGGGCGTACTGCGCCTTAGCCTGCTCCGAAGCGTATCCACCTACCGGGGCCGGCAGCACCCCACCCCGTACGGTCAGCTGCCGGCTGGTGTCAGCGTGCAGCACGAGTCGCGGCTTAAGCTGCTGCAGGTCGTACTCGGCCGGCGCAAAGGGGTCCTCGACGATGCGCAGCTTGAAGTTGGGCAAGCTCAGCACACCAGGGATCTTCGCACTATCCTCAGTGGCGGCAAACAGCAGCGTCGTGAGTGTGTATTCACGGGGCAGTACCGCATCGTCTACCACCAGCACCCCATCGCCATAGCCGAGCGTGGCCGTTTTATTGACTGGCCCGCCCTGGTAGCCCACCGTATGCGTCGGCTCGGGCGCCCACTTGAAGTAGTTGCGCTGCCCGTAGGAGCCGAAGCGGTAGAGCACACTACGGGGCTCTGCGGGGCTCGGGGCCGGCTGGTCGCGCTTGGCCGTCCAGTCCACTGCGTGCGGGGCATTGGCCAGCACCGTGGCAGAGGGGCTGAGCTCCAGCAGGTCGGCATAGTCGTCGGTCTGGACCGTCAAGCCCGCGAGCTGCACCAGGGTTTTGAAGAAATCCAGTTGGCTCATCTCCGGCAGCCACTCGCTCAGGCGCACCGGCCCGCCGGGCGGAACCTCCGGGAGCACCGTAATTTCCAATTTGTCGGGCGTCAGCGTGTTGCCATCGACAACATAAAAAGCATCTTGGAATAGCTGGTAGCCGAATTTGTAGTTGCCGAAGGTGTTGGGCACCCCGCGTAGCCGCACCTGGATGGTAACTCGGTCCTGCGGCCCCATCAGCAACCGGTCGGCGGCTACTCTGACGACAAATGGCGTTTCGTTGTCCACGGTGATTTCCTCCCCCTCAATGACAGCCTGCCCATTCACGCACACGTACAGCCGCGCCGCGGCCTTGCCGATGCGCACGTCGGAAAAGAACAGCTTTACCACAAGCGAGGCCGCCACCGACAGGTACACCGGCTCATCGGGCTGGTAGTAGGGCCGGTCGGGTGGGCCCGCAGGCAGCTCGTAGACGCCCGCCACAGGGGGCAGGTGGTAGTTGGGTCGGCGCGTACCATCGGTGTAGGGCACCGTAGCAATCACCGTATCGCGGTTGGTAGCGGGCTGGCTACTGCCGTCCTGGTAGCCGGGGCCGGTGCTGACTACCAGCCGGCGGGCTTCCCGGTACTCTTCGCTGTACTGGGCCACCGTCACAGCCGGCAGCTTGAGCCGGTCCAGCAGCTCACTGTTCCAATCCGAGGCGGAGAAGCCGGCCTCGGCCAGCATCTGCTGCCAAATGAGCCGGGCGCTCAGGCTGGGGTAGCAGTCAGTGAATGGTACCGCATCCCAGGCCAGGGGCTTGCCCCTATCGAATACCTCATAGCTCCAGCCGTACTGGTCGTAATATGCCTTGCTGATGCGCTGCGATACAGCTTCCCAGCTCCACGTGTGGTCGAAGCGGGAAAAGTCCAGCTCGCGCAGTTTCTTCTCGCCCAGGGCCTCGACGAAGCGCTTATTGCCCGCCACGAGCTGCAACTGATACCGACCACCCTCGAAGCCTTTCACGATGAGCAGGGCCCGCGGCATGATTTCCACCCCGTTGCTGCGCAGCGTGGCCTCGGTGCGTCCGTAGGCTTTAGTCAGCTCCGAAGTACCGTAGGCGGCCAGGCCTAGCAGCTGGTGGTTGCGTTGGGTGCCGGGGGCTGAAACCTCGTGGGTTACGTCGCTATTGATTTTATCCGGCTCGGTCAGGTTGTTGGCTTGGAAGCTGGGCAGGATGCTGCCGGTCTGCTCATCTAGATCCAGAGCCTGGCCCAGAATTAGTATTTCGGTTGCCATTACTGCCCTTGGGTATACTGAGGCGCGGCCTCGGTGAAGGATACACTGAACTCATAGCGGGTCTGCCCCTCCCGGTAGGCAGGAAAGGCCCCACGGTTCACCACTACGGGCACCCACTCACTGCCCACTCCACCTGGCTGGTACCACACCTGGGGCGAACGGCGCAGTGTCCGCAGCCCCTCCACCAACTCCCGCCCCCGAAACGGCCCCGTGCTGACCTGCACCGTGCGCCGGGCTACGCCGGGGCTGCTGTAGCGCTGCTCCCCGGTACCGGCCTCGGTGTAGGTGGCACCGTCGCTGATGTCGTCGCCATACTGGTGCTTGCCGGCAAACACCCAGTACCCATACCCGCCCTCGGGCGACACCCAGCGTACGGGTAGCCCATGCGTGGGGCAAGGCATGAACACGCCGTGTACGCCCAGCTCCTCGTATTCGCCCGGGTCAACTTCCGTCACGAAGGCATAGCGGCCCAGACCGGTAAAGTTGAGCACCGAGAGCGGAAAGCTATACCCCGGCCAGAAGGGCAGCATCTTACCAAAGGGCGTGAGGGGCACCGGTGAAGTAGTGTGCAGCGACAAATCCGCCAGGGCTGCATTAAGCACGTAGCCGCTCTCGATGGTTTTGGCCCCTACCTTCAGGCGGTAATAGGTGTAGAGGTCGTCGGAAAAGGCCGTTGGGCTATTGATATCCAGCCGGCGGACACCATCGCTGCCCAGTGCGCCCATCAACGGGCGCAGGTAGGGCGCCACATCGAAGCGGGCTACGGCGGTACGCGGCGAAATCGTGGCGCGAAGGGTGGTAACGAAAACCAGTGGTCGGTCTGCTTCGTGCGGGTGGCCTGGAATCAAGCCGGCGTAGAGTTCGGCCGTCACGTACGTCGTTGCCACCTCATCCTGGACCACGACATCAATCGGCAGCGACGGCCACAGGCTACGCCAGCGAGATGTATACACGCACAAGCTATTGTCCCGCTGCGTGGCGAGCGGGTTGTAATTGCTGGCCTCCTCATCGTCGCAGCCGATGATGGGGGCCACGTAGGGCGGAATCCGGAACTCTCGGAAGGCCCGTAGGGCTGGGGTGCTACTATCGGCTACCTGCACCGTGTACAGGCCAGGCGGGGCCGCAATCGTCCCCATGCCGTCGGTCAACGTCAGGTCGGCCGCGGTTACCCCGGCCACATAGGCTTTGATGGGCGGCTTGCCTCCGCTGGTCCATACATCCACTGAGCCGTTGGCTGGGGCGGGCCCGGTCGGGGCAAACGGGTCTACGCTGTCGATGCTAAGCAACGGCACCACTTCAAAGCCACAGCTCGGACTGTTGGCAATGGTGGAAATGACCAGAAACGGACTACCGGTGGTGCTGCGAAACTCTACCCGGGTCGTGCCTTCGCAGAAGCCCTCACCGACCAGCTCCCCATTCTCACGGCCACGCTCGGCCACCGTAACCGTGGCCAGCTCCCCCTGCCGGTTTGGGCTGTGTCGTACCACAATGATGCGCCCGGCGGGCGTCACCTTGTAATAAAGCTTGTAGGTCTCGCCGTTGACCGGGCCGAATTCATCGATGAGTAGCCCATCAGGATTCTCCACCGGCTCGGGGTTGGCAATGGTGTAGTTGCGCGTAATTTCGCAGCCAGCCGCATCCTTGAAGCGGGCCACGTGGTTGCCAGGAAGCTGGCCCGGGTAGACGGTCTGAGCCGAATAGTTGCCCCCGTTGGCCATGTACTGAATAGGTGGGTGGCTGCTCGTAGCCGTTAGCGTCACTGTGTCGCCGACGACATCGGCTTGCCCAGCCAGGTCGCACACGGTCTGGTAGTAGTTGGCGTCCACCGTCACCTCCACCCAGGGCTTGTTACCGATGGAGGTGAGAGTAATGCGGTCCTGATCGGCCCGGTACTGCTGAAGGACAAAGCCCACGTCGTAGCTGCGGAAGGGCGTGCCCAGCGGGGCCAGCTCTGGGCCGATGGGCTCAATCTGCCGGGCGCTGACGGTACGCGCGGTGGTATCGTAGATGCTCTCCCAAGTCGAATTGTCGAAGGTGAGGGTATCGAGGGTTTCCAGGGCCATGGTTACAGCGTTGAGACGCCCCGCAAGGCGGAGGCAATGGCTACTTGCTCGCCGGCGGCAATGCTGGCCAGCAGCGTGTTGAGAATCGTAGGGCTGAGCACGTCATCCAGTAGGCCCGACACCTGGGTGTGGCGGTAGAGCTCGGTTCCGGAGGCGTGAATTTTCTGAGCGGCGGCAAACCCAAATTGTCGATAGGTCATTCCCCCACTCAGGATGATGCCCTTGTCCTGGGCCCACTGCTCCAGAATCGTGTGCAGCGGCTCACCGGTGCCCCCACCCTGTTGTTGGGTGGGGCCGCGGCCGGTGATGAGGGCCTGCAGGTGGGCAGGACCAAAGAGCGTCAGGCTCTCATCGGTGGCCTCAGCATGCACCGCCTGCGCTGTACGCCCGCTGGTGTAGGCCGGGCGATTACGGGGCGGCTGTGGATGCTGTTTGAGCGCCTCGATGGTAGCGGCCACCAGCTCGGGGCCGGCTTTGGCAAAGGCGGCTTTGGCGGAGGCTAGCATTCGACCAGGCTGGAGAGGGTGAAGTTGACCAGGTAACCGGTACCGATGCTGGCGCCTTTGCGCAACACAGGCACGCGGTCCATCACGTCGTCGACTAGCTCCACGCTGGCGGCCTCGGCAAACAGGCCGTAGAACTTCTGGGTAAGCAAGTCCATCTCGTTCTGGATGTGCATGCTGTCGGCCGAGCCGTTTTCGTGCTTGTCCAGGCCGTAGAAGCACATGGCTACCTGCGTGGTGATGCGCCCGCCCCGAATGCGGCTGGGCATCAGGAACAAATGCGCCTGCGGGAAAGGCGTATTGTAGTTGATGTCGGCCTGGGCCTGCTTGCCGTGCCAGAAGGATTTGGCCCCGGCTTCAGTGGCTAGTGCGTCGAGCAGAGCAACGATATCGGCGTGGGTCATGCTACTTGTGCTTTTCAGCGTGAATCTTGTGTAGGCGTTTCTGGTAGGCGCTTTTGGCTTGTTCTAGCCTGAGCTTGCGGAAGACGGTGTCGGCGTCGAGTTCGTAGAGCTGGGCCCAGCTGCAGCGGAAGGCCTCGGCCAGCGCATCGACGGTAAGAAGCGGCCCAAACCGGCTGCCCATTTCTTCCAGGCCGGCGTCGAGCTCGTCATCGTCGGGCTCGGCAATGTCTTTGGGGTCGGCGGCGTGGCGTTCGAAGAAATCCACCACGCCGCTGAGAAAAAAAGCACGTCGCCCAGGCAATTGGTTACGGGCTCCTGTAGGATGGCTTCGTGCATGGCCTGCAGCTTCTGCTCATCGTAGCGCTTGAAAATCTGCTGACTACGGTAGAGGGCATACAGGTAGGGCGCGTGCCAGATGTCGGGTTTGTCGGGGTACTCCTCGAAGCGGGCTTGCACCAGCATCATCTGGCCATAGCTGGCACTACCTGGATCCATCAGGTCAGGGCTGGGCTCCGACTCGGGCAGCGTAGCGGCGAAGTGCAGCAGGTTCATCAGGTAGCCCGCATCCTGCCATGGCAGCCGGTCCAGTTGTTCCTGGGTGATGCCAGCCAGGCAGCACGCGGCCGAGTCGGTAGAGCACTGCCAGTCGATGAACTGCTGTAGGCTCACGTCCATCCAGGACGTGGGCACGCTCAGAATGACGGTTTCGGCACCGTCGGTGGTGGTCAGGGTAAGTTCGTGGCGCATTAGCGGACAATGGAAGAAGGTGCGGAACGACGGCGGGGGGCCAACGCCGCTGGGAGTTTATTCAGGGCCACGTAGCGCATGGCATCAATACAGTGGTTAAAGGCGTCCACCGGCTCATTGGTCGGGCGCCCAGTGAGCCGGTCTACCTTCCATTTGTAGTTGCTGAGTTCCTTGCGCAGCATCACGCTGCGGCGGGTCACATTGAGATGATAGCTCCGCAGCAAGTCCAAGCCTGCATTCACCGAGCCCGGCCCTTTGGTGGCGGGCTCAATCAACCGGAAGCCGAGACGGCGTAGTTCTTCGATGCTCTTTTGCTCGGCCGAATCAGCAACCACTACCTTCAGCGTGGCAGATGGGTCCGCTACCAGCAACTCCCGATGAATGTCGGGGTTGGTTAGTCCTTCTTTGTAGAGTACTTCATCAGCCCATAGCTGCCCGCCCCCGAGGTATAAGTCAACGGCCGTGGTCGGATCATTGGTAAAGCCGAAGTCCAGTCCACGACCTAGGAAACGGTAACCAGGCGGCACTTCTTCAACCACTGTCCAGTTGCGGAGCACCAAGCCTTCAATTTTACCCGTGAGGCCACGGGCATATACCTTCCACAATTCAAGGTCCTTCTCCTTCAGCGCTTCGATTTTAGCCCGCTGCTTGGGCTTCACGAATGGATTATGAATGTGGTAGGAAATCAGTGTTTCGACATTGGGCCGCCCGATAAGATTATCATGCACCCAGAATTCGCCGTTGGGGTTGTAGTCGATAAAGCTCTGCTCGGTACGCATGTACAGTTCCTCGAACACGCCATAAGGAATGCCGTTGGCCTCATTGACGAACAGGTACTTGCGCTTGCCACTCTTCGCATCCTGCGGGCTGTCGTAGCTTTTAAACTCCATCACGCACCCATTGTGGAAGGTGAAGGTGTGGTCCGACTTGTTGTACGTTTTGATGAGCCGCTGCAGCTCAGGGCTGTTATGGTAGATTTCGTTGGCGTCCCGAATGGCGCCGGCTTTGAGGTTCGGAATGTCCTGCCCGCATACCGTGGCCACGGCGCGCTTATCATCAGCCAGCTTGGCAAAAAGCGTTTGCAGGATAGTGTAGGTCTTCGCTGACCAGGTGCCGCCTTGATTCACCACCACCTCAGCGGTACTTTCCATGTTTGGCGCAAATAGGTCGCCGGTCTTAAACATCAGCTGCGGCCTCCTTCTCGCTTCTTGCAATAGGCACGCCACTGGTGATTACTTCCACCTTAGCGTTAATTACTGGAATGGCATTGGCCTGGCTGTTGTCCTTCTCGAAGATGCCGTGCACGCGGCCCATGTCGCGCAGGGCCGCCGCCGCGTCGTACATCTCCACCTTAATGCCGAATTCTGAAGGCTGCCACGACTTAATGCGGTTGCCTTCCTTGGCCTCGGCAATCTTCACCAAGTCCAGGTCGACGCGCTTTACCAGCTCCGGAGGGCCAGCAACCATGATAAACGCCTCGGGGTCCCGCTCCAGCGTCATCTGGTGCCGAAGTACTTCTAAGCGCTTGTGCTTGATGGCCTGCTGCTTGCTAGCCAAGTAGGTTTCCTTCGCTTCATCCAACAGACCAAGCACCTCCACCGAGCGGGCGGCGTATTCTTCATCAAATGCAATTTGCGCCTCCAATAACCGGATCGTCTCGGCCAGTGGTTGCGGAATCTTGGTCTTCTTCTCTACCTCTTTTACCGTTAGAAAGTCATTCAGGCGGGTTTCTGCAATGTCACTGATGAGTTTCGTCACCTGCCCAGCGGATAGACTCAACTCCTTCAGCCGCGCATCAATAGCCGACTTTATTTCTACTTTCTTATACAAACGTGACCCTTCCTGCCCCGCATTCTTCTTCGCGTAACCAGCTCGAATTGCTGCCTGAGTACAATTCCAATCAACGCAATACTCCTCCACAAAGCGCTGCTGCTTCGTCGTGAGTTGGACGGGTGGCGGGGTTGGCTGATTTTCGGGGTTGAGCATAGCTCAAAGTTGCTCCCGAGGGTAGCCTTACGCCGCTTTTCGCCGGGACTTTTGTTGCACAGTAGCCGGAACATTGGAAACAGGCAACTCCGCCGCCAGGGTATAGAGGTCCAGATACTGGGTATTGGGGGTGATACGGAAGATAATGCGCGTGACCTCGGCCGGGTAGTCGGCAAAGAGTGCTTCGGCCCGGTAGGGTGCTCGAAAGCGTAGGTGGCTCCCGTTACGCCCACCAGCGACCAGGTTACAACACGCTCCGGCGCGGCGGTCCAGCTGCCACGGCATGCGCCGGCTGGCGGGCGGCAGTAGATCCACCTGCAGGTGGGCATCGTGCATCAGCCGGGTAGCTTCGCCATTGAGGTTGATGATGCCGGAACGGTAGACGGTGAGCAGGGGTAGGTCTTGGATCAGGGGCATGTTCTTACCTATACAACCGAGTTGCGCAGGTATCAAAACTGGCTCTATTCAGTATGCAGAGCTAGAAAAGGATAGTTAAAACATGTACAAGGCAACAAGTCCCCAATTATCTCAATGTGTATGGGTGTAACAAAGCATGATTAAACAGAATTAAATCAACACTAAATAGAAAAACCACCTACATTTGTACCAATCCAGCCTATCAGGCATGGAACTGCTCTAGTTATCCCTGTTGCAACTTCTGGTCTATTTGCTCTGTGGCTCACAACCACTTAGCGCCTCTTCTATCTGTCTATAATCGTCAGATTGAGTGTAATGTCACCAAGTTCAACACATTATATATGATGCAATTCCATCGCGTTAACCTCCAAGTAGCAGCACTCGGTTTACTAGCTGTTCTTAGCCAATCATGCACGAAGCTTGAGGACCCTAAGCCAACAGCCCAGAATGCAAGTACCAACATTACCACGAGTGAAGCCCAAGGGCTCTTTTTACGAAACAGTTTAGCTGAGCACACTGGTAATCAACTAGTAGGCGAGGAAGAGCCTTCTTTCTCCATTGTCGACCATTTGGCTTGGCAGCGTGCTGTCCTTGTCGGACAAGGGAGTGAGCAACTAATGCTCGTGCCGCTGGCCAGTGACGCTGCTTTGTTCGCAAACAGTGATTACACGGGAGCCCGCTACGTGGTTGTAACGCGGAAGGCTGATAATACCCTAGAAGGTAACCTAGTAGAGCTCTTGGCGCGTCGTAGAGATGCGCCGGTGGATACTACGGCTCTTTTCACGCAACTCTACCAAAACTATCGCAGTGGTATTTGGAATGCCTCTATTCAGGGGGATGGCTTAGTATCGGTCTATACTGCTGATTACGAGTATCTGGTAGGAAAACGGTTTCGAGGCGGTATATGGGACAAGCAAGAAAACGAGCTTGTCGTTATGTCACGCTCAAATAACGCTGAATCAACTAGAGCAGAGAGTACTACTGATGATGGTATCATAGCTAACCTCGTCCAAGGCGGAAACCGTTGCACAGACTGGTATGATAGAAACGGAGACTATATTACCACTACTGGGGATTGTGGCAGTGGCGGCGGAGGCGGTGCCGGAACATACACAGGCGGCGGCGGACCAGGTGGTTCTCCAACTGGTTCTGGCGGGTATGGTGGTCATGGATCCCCGGTGGTAGTGGGATGTCCTTAGTAAGTATTACGAATGGTGATGCTGAAGATGCTCCAACTGAAGCCCCGTCAGATTATAGCAAGGTATGCAAAGTAAACCTCAGTGGGTACGATGCAACTGTACTTGTATTAGCCACGTCAAGTACGCATACAATTGATAAGATAGTAATGAGACTTAACGGCCTTACTCCATTCATGAAGTTTGAGCAGATAGGAGAAACAGGATCTTATGATAAAGCCAATAACGCCTACCGATTCGAAGTTTTTTACCAAATCTCTACTGAAGGGATTACACAAAATGGCAGAATAGAAAGCCTAGTTGGCGTTGTCTACTTGCGCACAAATAAATATACTTTACGCCGTATGCGGTAGTGTCTCACTTTTTGAAACATTGATAGTATGAGCGGCGATTTTATCTTTTTGGTTGGGTGGGGCATCTTTATCGGAGGTGCTATTCTCGCATTTTTGGTGATACGTAAATTTCTAAGCACCCCTAAAACGCGCGATAAAGACCACCAAGGCTAGCAGCTAGCAAGGCTCCTGCTTGTGCATAGAGAAAAGCTCCGGCAGATGTCGGAGCTTTTTTTATACCCTCCCCCGCTTCTTCAACTCTGGGTGGGCGCTGATGAAGGACTTGAGGCTGCCCACCGAACGGCCCAGTTCTGAGGCGCAGGCCTTCGCCTTCTTCGTGCTGGAGGTATAGTGGATGAGCAGGTAATTGTAGTCGGCAGTACGGTAGGCCCGCCGGGATTGCACAGTACGGGTTGGAGACATGGAATCAGGTCGTTGTAGGTAGCTAAGTTTCTTGGAGTTTATTCGTCTAAGTCCTGGGCGGTGATGGTCAGGTTCAGGCAGCGGATGCCGTGGTGTTTGGCCAGACGGTGCAGGTCGGCAATCACCTCGGGTGGGACATTGGTAAACACCACACGCCCGGGCACACCGGTGGCGACGGCGTACCCGGGCGGGGCTGTAGGAGAAGGTTTGGTGGGTTGCTTCGCCATCAATTGATTGGAGGAGGGAAAAACGCCAGCGTGAGGACCTGCTTCAACTGCGCCGCCTTTTCATCATTCACCTCAAAGCAGTAAGTAGTACTGTCCTCGTCCTGGGCGAACGAGAAGCCTTGCAGGATTTCAACTTCAAAGGCAGCTAGCAGAGATTCACCCCACGCCGACTGCTGGGCCACGGTGCTCAGCGTCATTTCAACCGGGTGTGGGCCAGTGGGCTGCTGGTTGTCGTCGAGCGGAGTAGTGATATGAATCCGGTTCATTTGCTCTCACCTCCTTCCTGCCCATGCTTCACGTACTGCGGCTCCCGGTCCTCGGCCCAGTCCACGACATCCTGCAGGGCCCGCTCCGGAGAGTCCCAGCCGTTGCCGGTGGCGGTACCGACAGCAGGCCGGCCGAACCAGAGCAGGCGGCCAGCACCTTGGATGCAGGTAATGGTACCGAGTACAGCACTACCGCGGCGCACCTCGGCGGCTGGCTGGTCGGGGGCGGTCGGAAACTGGCAGGTGGGCGCTACGTCCACCACTTCAATGGTGACGCGCACCTGCTTGCCCTCCATGCCGTTCTGCTCGATGATGCGGCGCAGGGCATCGGCGGGCTTGGTGCCGTGCCAGTGGAAGAGGCGGCAGTGAATCTTCTCGTGGCGCCGGCGGAATACCATGGTGGCCGAGCAGATGGCGGTGGGCTGGGTGTTCTGTAGTGGGGCGGGTCGCAATACCTCCGATGGCCGACGCAAGCCCTTTGCTGGACATTCTGGTGTATTGCATTCAAGCCCGTTTTCGTACTGGTCGCGCCACGCACCACAATCAGGGCATGTATCGGGTACTCCTTGCCCACGCTTCACCCATTGGGGCTTTAGCCCGCGGTTGTTGCCAAAGAATAGCACCATATCCCCGTTCTGGGGGTGGCTAGTAGCTACAGGGGTGGGCTCAACGGGGGCGGCGACGGAGCGGAAAGCTTCAATTGCCTTTGCCAAGCTCCGCTCTGCATCGGAGTAGTTGTTGCGGTGGTGCTGGGTAACACGGCGGGCCGACCCGTAGGCATTTTTCACCTTTTGGAAGATATCCCACTCAAATAGCAGGCACTTGACCTTGTTGTAGAGTTCAGCTTGGTTGTTCCCTACTAGAGGAAGTTCGGGGCGGGCGGGGATATTTTTTTCTTCGTGAATCATAAGTAATTAAGTTTTGAGGGTATAATGACAATGGCAGTATTTCCAGTGGGCCGGGCAATCATCTCCCGGAGCATGGCCTCGGCCTCGATGCGCTCCAGCATCTTGCCGCGGCGGTAGACACGCCGCAGCTGGTGCAGCTCGGCCAGGGTCAGGCTGGCCAGCCGGCGCCGTGTCTGGTGGCGGTTCATCAGAAGGGCAAGCTCGTAGCATGCACCTGCTGCTCTACTTCAGCTGGCAGACTCCAGAGGCTCAGGGCCCCTTTGCAGGGTACGGGCGTGTTGCAACAAAGAGGAGCAATCAGACGCCACGCATAGCGGCCGGGCGTGTAGTCGCCACAAGCCAGCTCGGTAATGCTCAGGTGCGACATACTCAGCGTTGTGTGCGTACTGACCACTTCGCAGGTACCCAGCACGACGCCGCGGGGCAAGGTGTCGAAGTCCAAACCATGCCGCTGTAGGATAGCGGAGATTTCGGGGCAGGTGGCCGCTACTTGACGGGCCCAGGCAGGCTTTCCAACACTTGCATGGATAGCCAGCGGGCCACGGTGCTTCGTATCCCAAGAGCGGGTTTCGTATTGCTTATAGCCCAGCATGATGAGCGTGGCATAGGGTTGAATGAGAGATAAGGCTTTCATCGTTGAGAAGTTGACTGGGTAGAAAGTTGACGGTATTGGGCTTCGGCCTCGGCCAGCTCCAGGCCGGGGCCGCTACGCTGCTGGTAGTATTTGCGCAGGTTTTCGAAGTCCTTGGGGCTGGCCTTGCGCAGCACGCCGGCCACGAAGCGCTCCATTTCGGGAGAATATTCCTCGTCACTCATGGCTAAAAGGGCATTTCCTCCTCCTCGAAGCGGCTTTCAGGCAGCTTACCCAGCTGCACCGTGGTGCGGGTGTCCTTGTCGTAGAAGGCCCGCTCCCCCGCCGGCGCGGGGCTCGTGTCGATATCTGAGTAGCGACCAAAAGCCATTTTCGAACTCACGATTAGCGCGTCATCACCGGTGGCCGTGCTACCGTTGCGGTGCTTGGCCACAATCAGCTCCGTGGTGTCCTTCGTGGAGTTGCCCATTTCGTCCTCCATGATTTTGTAGTACTCGGCCCGGTAGAGGAACACCACCATGTCGGCGTCCTGCTCAATGGCCCCCGATTCGCGCAGGTCGCTGAGCATGGGCCGCTTGTCGCCGCCGCGCTGCTCGACGGAGCGGGAGAGCTGGGAGAGAGCCATCACCGGCAGGTCCAGTTCCTTGGCCAGCTTCTTCAGGCCGCGGCTGATGGCACTGATTTCCTGCTCCCGGTTGCCCTTCACCTCCGGGGCCGTCATCAGCTGCAGGTAGTCGACGACAATCCAGCGGATGCCGTACTCGGCCTTGAGCTTGGTCGCCTTGGCGCGCAGCTCGCCCAGGCTCAGCGACGCCGTGTCGTCGATGTAGAGCCCGATGGATTTGAGCTTACTGGCCCGCTCCCGGATAGCCTCGGCTTCCTCTCGGCCGCCATCGAGCTTGCCCTTCAGGAGCTGCTGGGTGGTATAGCCGGCTTCGGTGGCTACCATCTTGCGCACCAGTTGCCGCTCCCCCATCTCCAGCGAGAAGATGGCCCCCGGGTAGCCGGCCTTGGCGGCATACACGCCGTTGCTCAGCACCAGGCTGGTTTTGCCCATCCCGGGCCGGGCCGCAATGATGACCAGGTCGGAGTCCTGCCAGCCACCGGTCAGCCGGTCTAGCAGGCTCAGGCCCGCCGGCACCCCAGTCAGGCCACCGGTTTGCTCAGTGGCATGCACGATGTCGTCGATGATGGAATCGTAGAGCTCAGCCACGGCGCGGGGCCGCTTGAGCTGCAGGGCAGCGTGGGCCGAGTTGAGCAGCTTCTGGGCCTCGGTCAGCAGCTCGAAAGAGTCCTGCATGGCGTCGTAGGACTTGGCCACCAGCAGCCGGCCAATCTCGCCCATGCGCCGCTTGGTGTAGAGCTCGAGCAGTTGCAGCACATGCGTTTCGACGTGGGCCGAGGAGTTGACGCTTTGCACGATGGCCTCGTAGGCATCCAGTACGCCGTGCTTGGGCAGGGCCCCGTCCTGCCCAAGGCGCAGGTGCAGGCTCACGGCATCCACGGCGCGGCCAGCGATGAACAGGCGCACCATGCTGCGGAAGAGCAGGCGGTGGGGAGCCTGGTAAAACACGTCCTCGGTGGTGCCCAGCAGGCCCATGGCCGTGCGCAGGCCGTCGGCATCGACGAGCATGGCACCCAGAACGGCCAACTCCAAGTCGTCAGCGTGTGGGGGAACGTGGTTGAAATGCTTGGGAGTTTCCATTACAGGTAGTCTTTTTGGAGTTGTTGCTGTTGCTGGGTGGCGTAGTCACGGCCACCGCTGGATTTCTGGTTGGCCTCACTGCCCATCGGGTCCCGGGTTACCAGGCCGCGCTTTTGGTCATGGGCATCGTTGGTCAGGTAGTTCTGGGCAAATACCTTCCAGCTCATCTGGCCGACCTCTACCCGGTCGGGCAAGTCCTCGGCCTTGCTGGTGATTTGGCGCAGGTAGTAGGGAATGCAGGCCTTGCCGAAGGAGAGGTTGCGGGCCAATTCAGCCAGGCCCTCGGCCGTGGCGTACTTCGATTCGCGGAAGGGCAGCTTGCGCGGCTCAGCCGGCGCGGCGGCCCGCCCCCCTGTGTTCTGCGGTACCAGGGGTTGGCTGGCAGGGTGAGGAGTATTTCTTTCCTCCAACACCTGGACCGACGAAGGCGAGGGCGCAGCTTCTTCCTCTTCTTCTCTTACTCTAGAACTATCTGTATTCTGTTCCTTATTATTAATGGTGTCAAAATTTGACACCTTACCTGACACCTTATTGGCCGATAAGGTGTCAGTTTTTGACACCATAGCTGACACCTTATTGGGCCGGAAGGTGTCAGAATTTGACACCTTATTGGTGCCGGTTTTCAGGGCGTACACACAGGAATCACCGGCACCGTTGCCACCCGATTGGTAGGCCAGCAGACCGCGCGTTTCCAGCTCGGTGCGGGCCTTCTTCATCGTGTTGAGCACGCCGCCAAACAGCAGCGTCAGGCGACGGTCCGACAGCACGAAGACGGCGGGCCACTGGCTGCCTTCCCGTTGCCGGTTGCACTCGCCCAGCAGCTTCACATAGAGCCGCGTGGCCGAGGCCGAAAACGACTGTTCGGAGTCTAGCTGCTCGAAGCGGTTGAGGAAGTCGATATAGGTCATGGGGCGGGTGGTGATACTGGGCACGGCCGGGGTGCCGGCGCTGTCGGCGTGCAGGAAGCGCTGGGCGTGGTTCATGCGGTTGGGCAGAAAAGCGTGGGGGTAGCAGCCGCAGCTCGAGCGTTCAGCCAGAGGCATTCCGTCCGCCCAGCGTTACCGGACTTGCGTTGCCGAGCGGCGCTGGCATGGGAGGCGACTTTCATGCGCCGACGATGCCAGCCCGCAGCCAGCAGGGGCTCGTAGAGGTCACTATCATAGCCCGATAGCAGGATGCTACCCGTTGCCCGCAGGCACCAGCCAATCAACTCCTGGTGCTGGGCATCGGTCATCTCGTGGGCGTAGCCGTCGTTGGCCGTGCGGGTGGAGCGCACGTAAGGCGGGTCCAGGTAGAAGAGCGTGTCGGGCCCGTCGTGTTGCCGGCAGATGCTTTGCCAGTCGCAGCACTCCAGCAGCACCGTGCGCAGCCGGCCGCATACCTCTGGAATTCGGCACTGCCCATTGACGAACGTATCCGCTACCGAGCCTTTATAGGCCGCCCCGCCGAAGCTGAACGACTTGCTTACCAATGCCCCATCTCGGCTCTGGGCCAAATGGGTGTAGGTGCGGCGGGCCCGCTCGATGTGATCTACCCGCTCGGGCTGCCAGTTGCGCACAGCCGCTGCGTGCTCCTTGCGGGCGTAAGGTGTCAAGGCTAGTGCCTCGCGCAATGCTTCGGGCTGCTCACGAACCACCCGGAAGAGGTTTACCAGGTCTCCAGACAGGTCGTTATACACCTCCACCCGACTCGGGCGCTTCTGCATCAGGATGCCGCACATACCACCGAAGGGCTCCACGTAGATGTCGTGAGGCGGCAACTGGGACGTAATCCAGGCGCCAACGGGGCCGGCCTTACCGCCATAGTATCCAAGGAGTGATTTCATCTTAAGCAGCAAAAGGAAGTGAAGGGTGAGCCGCGGCTTTCTTGCCTTTGGCTTTGGCCAGCAGCGGCCCGTTGACGGGTTCCATTTGGTGCAAGCGCTGGAGCAGGCCGGCGCACATCTCCACGTCGCGCAGCGCGCGGTGGGCACCATGTGCAGCAATGCCAAAGCGGGTGCACAGGTCGCCCAGCTTATGGCTCTTGGCGTCGGGCAGCCGCTGCCGGGCCAGGGCCAGCGTGCAGAACCATTCGTTGGGCAGGGCCTGCTGGGCACCACAGCGGGTGCGGGCGGCTTCGAGGATGCGGCGGTCGGCGCTCAGGTTGTGGCACACCAGCAGTGAGTCGCCGGCCAGCTGCTTGAAGCGTTGCAGCACGGCCTTTTCCTCGGGAGCATTCCACACGTCCGCCTCCCGAATGCCCGTAATGCGGTGTACTTGCGGAAGAATGGAGCCGCGAAACCGCACGAGGCTTTGCACCTGGCCCACCGGCTGCCAGTTCTGGTAGCGGATGGCGGCCAGCTCCAACAAGTCGTTAATCTGAAATTCCAGGTCGATGACGGTGAAGTCGTCGAGGAAGTGCGGCATGGGCGCCATCCGCGCGATGTCCGCAATGATGGGCTCGGCCACCTGCGCTTCCTCGGCCGCGTGCTGGTTGCGGCTCATGCCCTTGCGCAGGGCCTTGAGGGCTTCCTCCTCGGCTTTGCGCTTGGCCTCGGCCACCACGAACAGGGCGTGGGCCGCCTCGTACTCGGCCGCCGAGCAGGGCACGGCCTCGGCCGGCACCTGCAGCACGGCGTTGGGGTACTTGGCCAATAGTTGCTTGCTGGGTACCGGGCTCATGTAGACGAAGCCATCCTCGTAGACATTCACCGAGTACACGCCGGTAGCATCCTGGCAGAAGTATTCCACCTTCTCGGTGCACACCTTCTTGTTGCCGGTGGGGTTGTCGATGCCGCGGGCCAGGCCGGTGCGCAGTTTGAAGTAGCTAGCCATTAGCCTGCTCCTTTCCCGCTAACACCTCATCCCGGAGCTGCGCCGCACGGCCCGTTACGGGCAGCTCCGCTAGGCTCCAGTTGTTTTTAAAGGTGGCATCACCGATGATTTCCAACTGAATCAAGTGAGCGTACAACTCCGGGTTATGTTGGGCCCCGTTCAGTAGGTCGCTCTTGCTACCCAACACACAGAAAGCACAGCTAAGGCGCTGGTTGCCGAATACGTAGGCAGGATGCCCCACCCACCCATCAAGGGCCAGGTGGTGGTGGCCATTCCGGTACAGGGCTTGCCGCTTTTCCAACTCAGCCGAGCTGGTACCGCAGGCCCGCCAAATATCCTCGGTGCTCCAGTTGAGCAGAGGCCGCCAGTTCAGGGCTACCCGCTTACCGGGGTTACGTGCTGCCAGGGCATCCTCTGGGCTCATGCTGGCCAGGTTCTCTTCGGGCTTGACCGTGCTCTTGGCTGTGATGCTGGCCCGGATTTCTACGACAGGCTTCTTTGCTCGCTCCCGGCTTTCATCAGCCCGCACACCTTCGGCCGAAATAACCACCTCCGCCGAGCGTAGCGCTCCATCAATCGGACCGCGCTTCAGGTCGGAGGTGCAATACCGGCTATCGGAGGAAGGCCAGAACGGGGCTGGATTGCGCAGTACCTGGTCAATAGGCCCACCCTTCAAATGGCTGGTGCAGTAGCGAGACTCGGCCGAGGGCCAGAATGGGGCACCCGTGGCGCGAGTCGCCTCTATCCGCTCTTCAAAGCGGGCAACCAAGTCTCCTTTCTTTCGCTGTACTATGACCAGAGGCAAGCCCACTTGCTGGGCCAGCTTCTCGACAAAGGCGGCAGTCTGGGGCCATTCAGCACGGCCCAGGTCAGCATGCACAATGTACTGCCGGCCGGGAAAGCCCATCAAGCGAAACCAGGCAGCGCCGACAATAACTAGTGCTTGTGAATCCTTGCCACCGGAAAGGCTCCAGACCATGTCGGCACCCGCCTGCAGTGCCGCTAGAATTACAGCGGGCACCTCGAAAGCTGGGCCAAAAGATTTGCTAGTATCTTCCATGAGTACAATGCGTTGGAATAGGCACGAGAAAGCCCCGCCACCAGCGGCAGCGGGGCATGTGGATTTAGGCGGCTACCTGAAACTGGGTCTGGCACTGGCGGGCTTCAGCGCGCAACTCTTCCGGCTTAGCCGTCAGGGCCTGGGCGCGCTGCATCAGCCGATTGTACTCGTGCTCACCCATCTCCTTGCTGTATTTGGCCGCAGCCGTGCGCAACTGCTTGCGGGCTGCTTCCAGGGCTTTCTTCGGGTCAGCACGCAGTCCTATCTCGACAATGAGCTTAGAAAGCGTATCAGCAACCCATTTGGCAGACCGCTGGTCGATGGGCTTGCTCAGCAATTTGGTGCGCTCCTCGGCATCCAGCAGTGGGCTGGCAATGAGCTGCTCCAGCTTCTGAATATCTTCTTCTGAGGCCCGCACGACCAGCTCGGGTTCACCACTTGGGGCCGGGGCAGCGGGTGCTACGACGGTTGTTGAAGCCGGCGGCGTGGCCACGGGTGCGGCGGCCGGCTGGGTAGGGCGCGCAGCGGGCGCGGCCTCTACCACTTCAGCGCTGGTGCCAGCGTCTACTACATCCGTCATTTCCTCGTAAGGAGTCGCTTCGAAGCCGGCGGCCTTAATCAGCCAGGCCAGCACGTTGCGGTAAGCCTTGCCCACGGCACGGGTCTGGGCCATCGAGCAGATAGCATAGCTCTCGTAAAACTTCTTGGTGCGCTCCTTATTCGAGCACTCGGCTACGCCACCACCCAGCTCGATTTTATTATGCAGGTCGTAGAGCGACACAGTAGCCCGGAAGCGGATTTCGGTTCCATTGCTCAGGTCCTCTACCAGGCCCATGCGGGGAATAATGCCTAGGCGAGAGCCGGCGAACTGCCAGCCCTCTACGTTGACGTACTCCTTGCCCTGAATATTGGAGCTAAGCTTATTCTCCTGGATGAAGCGTGCTAAGTCGGCGGCAACAGTCAATGAGGAGTCGGGCGTTTTCAGGTTTGGCGCTAGGGCTTTGCCAGGGGTGCGGGTTACAGCGGCGCTGGTTTTAATCGCTTCGTTCATGTAAATTTGTGGCCACTAACGGCCTTACTTCGTAGGGTTTTGAGGGCCGCCCTGGCAAGAGGGCGGCCCTCGTTTGTTACAGTCGGGTGGGGTTGGCCTGCTCTGGGTCCGTCACGTTCAGGCTGGTGCGCAGCTTAGCAGGCCTGTTATAGGCCGGGCGGGTGTGCTTCGTACCTGTGTCCTGGGTGTAGGCCCCGCGGTGGCAGGCCTGGGCCAGCAGCAGGCTGCACATGACCACGAGCGTAATGCGGTTGGCGCGGATAGCAGCGGCGCGGATGGCGGTGGTTCCCATTACAGGCGCTCGGCTAGCAGGCGGGCCTGGGTGGAGGAAGTGGCCTGGGCGATGTTGAGGCGGCGCTCCAGGTTCTCGGCCGAGCGGCGCACGTGCTGGGCCAGGGCAACGGCCACACGCGCCCCGGTACCGACCCAGGTTTCAGCGCAGAGGAAGTGGCCGGCGGCGGTCTTGGCCGTCACGGTGGTTTCCCGTCGGGCGTGGTTGGTGGAAGTAGTCAGGGTTATCATCTGGCAAGAAATGAGCGGGTGAAATTTCAGTTAAGCGGCGGCCTCGTGCTGGGCCTGTAGTTCGTGTTGGCGGTACTCGACAGCTTTGCGGATGCGGGCTGCGTGCCAGTCAAATTCGGCCTGGGTGCTGCGCAGCAGCTTGGGCTTGAGCTCCAGCCGTTCCTCTTTCTCCACTACTCCCGACTCCCGCAGTTCTTCCAGCAGGGCCAGTACCTGCGCCTGGTCGGCGCGGGGGCCGGCGGTGCGGGCGGCTTCTAAGAAGAAGTAGAGGTTGAGCCAGCACTTGGCCACGCGGGCAGAGAGGAACTTGGGCAGCGCGGCGCGGGTCTTTGCGGCAGCCTCAGCCGGTACTGCAGGGTGGTTCAACCAGAAGTCGATGACAGCAGCCTTATTGAAGTACTCAGGGCACCACAGGGCGCAGGCGGTAGCAGATGAGAGCGACATGGGAAAGACTAGTTGAGGGCCGAGAGGCGGGGCTGGGAAGTGTCGGCGTCCATTTCGGCCAGCAGAAAGGCGGCCTCGCCGGTCAGGTCCATGTTGAAATGGAGGTGCGCGTAGACCACAATGGCCTGAATGGCAGCGCGGCGGCACTCTGTCGTGGTAGCGGCTACAGCTTCGCGCAGGAAGCGCAGCTCGGCACCGTTGACGCGGTTGGTGGCAGGGGTAGCCGTGAGGTGCATTAGGCGGCCTTGCTGGTGGATGCCTGCATCCCGTAATCACCGAACCACTCGCGTACCGCCTGCTCAGTCACGATGTACTTGTTGCCGACCCGCACGTGGCGCAAGCCTCCCTCCTCTCCATTGGTGTAGGCATTCAGCAGCTCGTAGGCTTTGGTCTTGCCGCAGCCCAGGCGGATGTGCAGGCGGTCATCGTAGTTGAGGCCCTGGGTCTGCTTGGGGCTCTGGATATAGCGCCGGTTCAGAACTTCGGCATCGGCCTGAGCGCGGGCATTGATTTCGAGCATCTTCACCCAGTGGGGTTCGGGCTGGGTGCCGCCGGGCTGAGCGGTGAGGTGTTGGTTGGTGGAGGGCAAGCTCATGGTGAAATGATGTTAATTATTGTTACAAGACGTTACAAAAAAGACAAAAAAAATTAAGCAGCAACTGCCTGTTTAGCCCGCTCAGTTAGCCATATAGCTACTACTTCGTTGAGCGAGGGCCGACGACCTAATTCCTTTCTAAGACGATCCTGCTCGTCCTTCATGGCTTCTTTGGTTGCGGCATCTACCTCGCCGCGAACTGGGTGCTTTTTGGTTTGTGCTGAGTCTATCATGGCGGTAAAACGTGATACAGTGTGACAAATATAGATACTATAACGGACCAAACAAGGACAAGTTGTTAAATGTCTTTCCTTATTGGTCCATCTTGTGTTGGTTTGTTCCAAAATCACACAAAAAGCATGGCAAATTCACGCGCTCAACGCCTTACGAAACTCCGGGAACTAGCGGAATTGACTTTAAGGGAGGTCGGTGATGCAATAGGGAAGAGCCATCAAACAGTGCATCGTTACGAATCAGACGATGCAAGCAAGATTCGGCCTTCTATAGTTGCGAAGCTTGCAGAGATATATAAAACTAGTCCTGAGTATATAGAGACAGGTAAGCATCCCGTTCCCAGCGCTGCACTTATGAATGTGAATCCCCAGGATCATCCCTTAGGGCCTCTCATGTCGGACAAGAGCAATGCCCGGTTCGTCAGCCACTTTAGTAAGAAGGAGATTGTGTATTACAGGAGGTTAGAGTTTGGCGCCCGGGCGGGTATTGCGGAGTCGTATGCCAGTGACTTCAACTTTAATGATTTACCCTTATTCCCCGTCATCCACATGGCTGGCGACCCCGATGAGGGCCTGGTCGTGGACATCGACGGCGATTCGATGGAGCCCCAGTTGCGCTCGGGTATGAAGGTGCTGGTAGAGGAGTTGCCCAACGCCGACTACTGGAAGGACGCCCGGCCAGGCGTGTATATCGTCATCTTCAAGCATCACTTCGTCATCAAGCGCATCAAGCACAATACCCTGCGGTCCACGGGCAAAGTATTACTGGAGTCCGACAATCCCGAGGGCGGCGTCGAGGAAGTCATCATCGACGACATTCACGGGATGTGGCGCGTGATTCGGGGCGTGGATGTGCCGATACGGTAACAATCACTTATTATAATTTCAATACCCAATCAAAATGACAAGCAAGAAAGCAAATACCTCTTCAGAAAATCAGGAAGCAGAGCCTAAGACTGAAAAGCTAGGGCATTGTGGTGTAATAATCCCGATAAGCGATACAGCCGGCTATGTTTCTGGACATTGGCAACAAGTGCTTAATCTTGTAAAAAAAGCAGCGAACGAATCTAATTTTACTTGCGAGATAGTAAGTGATAATTCATTTAGCAATGTAATGCATGCAAACATTATTACAAACATCTTCAGTAACGACATAGTAATATGTGATGTAAGTAGCTTCAACTCGAACGTAATGCTAGAACTAGGCTTGCGTTTAGCGTCAAAGAAACCACTAATTATCATTTATGATGGCGAGGGCAACTACCCCTTTGATATGAATCAACTATTTTATGAAAAGTATGACAAAGGCTTAAGATATTACGACACAGAAGACTTTATCAATAGATTAAGCAAGAGAATAACAAATACTTACCTAAGCACTTTGCCTGAAAGCCCAACGAAGTACAAGCCTTATTTGGACTACTTTTCAGATATTCAAATTGAGCCTGCAGATATAAATCGACAAACAGTAGGACTTACGGAAGCTATTGAATTGCTCACCAAGCAGGTTAACAATAGCATTGCACTTACTCAAAACAATTCATCAATAAAGGCAGCGACCTCTATACCAAATTCCGATAATATAATTGGCACCCCAATAGAGGTAAAAAATTTCGTAAGAAATCTTGTGTCTCAAAGAGCCATATTAAGCTGGGCACAATACACTAATGTAAGACCAATAATATACCAACATGTTATTAGTAGATTTAATTGGACAGATAAGTATTTACGCGACCATACATTCACAGATTACATAGATAATATAGCTAAGTTGTTTATAAGTGAAATACGCGTGAATATGAATTTGCCCCCTGAAGAAAATATATAGAACTTCTAAAATGACCATCCGCTTCTATCTCCACAGCAAGGTCTATGCGAATAGTTCGAAGCGGGCTATTTACCTAGAAATTCGCTTCCCAGAGCACCCGGCCGCCTTCCGCTCAGAAACCCTGGTGCTGCGCAAGAGTACCGGTAAGAAGTGCGACCCGGCCCATTTTACCGACAAGCAGCGCGTTAAGAAGGACCCAAAGGCCCACGACATCAACAGCCACCTCAACAAGCTGGAGCAGTGGGCCGGCGAAGTCGTGGACCAGGCCAAGCTCCATAAGGACCAGCTCACGCCCGAGCTGCTCTGGGAGCGGATGCTGGCCCGGGACGATGCCCGCCCCACTCCTGCCCCTGTTCCGGTTGCGGCCGTGGGCCCACCCACGATTGAGGCTGTGGCCGCCGAGTGGAAACAGTTCTACAAAGCCAAGCACTCGGACAACTACTTACGCAAGGTGGACCCCATCGTGACGCACTGGGAAACCTTCCGGCCCGGCGCCACCCTGGAAGACATTCTGCCTGACCCCAAAACGCGCCGTTCAGCCTTCGTGGAAGAATGGTGCGAATACCTGATCGAGGAAGCGCCCCGGCGGGACGGTGGCATTGGCCTAGAGAGCAACACGGTGGGCCGCTACGTGCAGGCACTACGCCAACTGCTCAAGTTTGCCGGCCACCCCTACGCCTGGCTTACCGACGAGTACACCTACGAGGTCGAGATTGAGCCGCTGCGCTTCGAGGAGGTGATGCAGCTCTACGAGGCACCTATGCCCACCGAGCACCTGGCCCATATCCGCGACATCTTCGTCTTTGGGTGCTTTACGGGCCCGCGCTACGGCAACCTGCGCTCGATGCAGCCCAGCGACGTGGTATTTGACCATGGCGACTATATCCTGGAGTACGTGCAGCACAAAGGCCGGCGCAAGAAAACCAAGGTCCGCGTGGCCCTCGACGAAGTAGCCCTGGAAATCTGGCAGCGCTACGAGGGCAACCTGCGCGTGCCGGCCAATACGGAAATTAACACCTCGATCAAGTTGGCGGCCAAAGCCGCAGGCCTGGACCGGCCCATCCTGCAGGTGCGCATGCGCGGGCCCCACCGCATCGAGCGGCGCGGCCCCTACTGGGAGTTCATCACCTGCCACGTGGCGCGCCATACCTTCGGCACGCTGCTGCTTGACGGCAATGCCGACCTGGGTCAGGTGCAGAACAGCATGGGCCACTCGGCCATCCAGACCACGCGACGCTATGCCAAGAGCCGGGAGCCCAAGCGACACGCGGCCACCAAGACCGCTTTCCAGAATCTACGCGCGACGCACACCGATGCCTCTGGTGTGTGACGGTTGGCGGCAACGCATGATACAGTGCGGTAAAGTGTGGCAAAAGCGCCGCGCACAAAACCGGCTCTACTTGCCATAGTTTGCCGTTTTATACCGCCACTTGCCATAGCTTACCGGGGGTTCTGGCTTCTTATACGACCACAGAAAAGGCCTCTAGCAGCACGCTAGAGGCCTTTTTGATTTACTGGGGTACAGCAACTATCTTTCAGTTATCTGCCGATTAGGAAATCTCCAACTTCTGGAGTTGACTAGGACAGCCTCTTATATCAGCGTTCTATTATCCTTTTACCGCTCCCGCCAACAGCAGAGTTGATAGATGCTCGTCAGGCTGTGGCTGCTTGCGTTATCAGGTAGCACTACGCAGCTTCTCGGGCTGTAGGACCTGGATAAATTTACTGCTCAGCTCTACGATTCCGGCCTGACGAAATTCGCTTAGGGTACGGCTCAGTGACTCCGGCGCGGTGGCGACCAGCGCGGCCATATCGTCGCGGGAAATATGGATATGCGGAGCTAAAGCCACCAGCTCACATTCTTTCTGGTGCAGGCGCAGCAGCATGTCGGCCACGCGCTTACGCAGGGAGTTATAGGCCATATCCAGCAGCAGTACTTCCTGCTCTCGCACCCAGCCCGCCAGCAGGCGCACAAACTGCTGGCTTACCTGCGGATTGTGCAGCACCAGTTGGGTAAAGTCGTCGGCTGGGATGTAGAGCAACACGGACTCTTCCACGGCCACGGCCGAGTTGGAGTGAACGGTGCCTTCGAGCAGAGCTTTGTAGCCAAAAAACTCGCCGGCCTGGTACAACCCCGTAATCAGCGCTTTGCTGGCGGCGGTGCTTTTACTGGTTTTCACTTGGCCCGCCTGCACGAAGTAGAGCCGTGCGGCCTCGTCGCCTTCGTCGTAGACTACCTGCTTGCGCGCCACGGCGTGGGGGCGACGCTATTTCCACGTCGGAGAAAGCGACGTTTGATGCGTTACATAACGGTTTTTTTGCTGCCTACCGGCCAAACTTCATGGCGCACGTCTACCGGGCCGCCATTGAGCAGATACTGCAAAACATGCCAACAGCCGAGCGTGAAAAGTTACTTGCTGCTTTCCGCCAGGCAATGGATAATGCTATTGACCAGCATGCCTATTTGCTGCCCACCGCAGCGGACTGCTCCGCCTGCCACGCCCGGAAACTCTAAGGTTAGCTACCAGCCGGGCCGATGCTGCGAAGCCTTGTTGCACCTGATGCATCATACCAGATTTAGCGTTCAGGCGGATAGTGCTCCGCACCACAGCAAGTTCACCTGCCGAGTCAGCACCTTGCAACATCAGGGTCTTCTAGCTAACAAGGTTCGTAGCAGGCTGTACAGGAAATACCAGCTCAAACTGCACAGCAAAAAGTGCAAACCAGCCTTTATCAGCGCGCTCTAGATAACCGTATGGCAAGCGTTGACGTTGGAGTAGAAGGCAAACCGGCGTTTTTAGCTGAATTAAACAAAATATCAGCCTGTATAACCTAGCTAGTGGGTCATAAACAAAGTATTGAGCTTAGGATAATACAGCAAACAAACTGCACCATACAGATAGGTATACTATCTTTAACCGGTTAGAATTACTATTCTGGTGCTTTCTATTATATGCAAAAATTTATATATTGGCTCAACCAATTAAAGCGTTGGTTTACGGAGGCCGATGACCCAGGCCCACCGTATCCGCTCAACGACTGGCATGAGTTTGACGATAATACTGAGGATGAGCTAAAGAGTGCGGATTGATCCTACTGATAGCCTGAGTGATAATAACAGCTACCCCCTAAGCACAAGCTTGCAGCATATTCGTGAGGAACCTATGGTTACCGCCACTGGCCTTATGTTACCCTCTGCACAGCCGGTTGCCCTTCGGCCATAAAGCCAACGAAACTATTCCTTTACCTGCCGCAGCCGCAGCACACCGGGAATTTCTACTTGGGAAGGCAGCACCCCGGTGCGAGCAAAATCGGCCCAGAGCTGGCGAACCTGCCGGCCAGCTTCTTGCACCTGCTCCCAGGTAGCCCGGCCCAGGATTGGCGCAAACGACCAACTGGCCTGAGTACCCAGCAGCAGAGGTAAGTCGATGGTATGAGCAGCACCAAACTCGCTGCCGGGCGGCCGGAATAACACCGAAAAGTGGTAGGCGCGGCCTCCGGCTTGGGCATGTCGCCGTGCAAACGCTTTGGTAGCTTTCAAATAAACCAAGCGCGAACTGATGGCTACCAATGGCCGGGACAGCAGCCTTCCCACCAGGGGCAAACTCAGCAAGCGGCGGTACTTGGGGTCGAGTACCGCGAAAAACCGGGTTTCTTCGGCAGTTGCCCCAATCAGCACATCCACGCGGGAAGCCGCGGCCCGCCAGGACGTATCCATATCGGCCTCGTGTGGCAGCGGATGGGCACCGTACTGGGTCCCGAAGGGCATACCGCTTTTCAGGCCAAACCGCCGGGCAGCCTGCGTTACGGTGCTTTCGCGGGCCAAGACTTCGTCGATAGTCGCAGTGGGCCCGAAGGTACCCGCCGCCTGGGCCATGGCCTGGCTCATGGCGCGGCGGTTGCGCGACAACCCCAACGGGGCACTGTGCAGAATCACGCGCTTAAACAAGCCCTGGGCGCCTTCGGCTACCATCAGGTGAGCAATGGCGTCGGCGCCGGCCGACTGCCCGAACATCGTTACCATCTCCGGATGGCCTCCAAAGGCCGAGATGTTGCGTTGCACCCAACGTAGGGCTTCCAGTAAATCCAGCAAGCCCAGATTGGGCGGCGTGCCTCCTTCCTGCCCCAAAAAGCCCAACAGTCCCAGCCGGTACGTTACGGCCACAAACACGACGCGCTGTTCCGCTACCAGAGTGCCTGGATCATACACGGCCAAGTCGCCAGCACCAGTCACGTAGGAACCGCCGTGTACCCACACGATGACCGGTAGCTGCTCATCCGGGTACTGCTCGGCCGGACGCGTTACCGAAAGGCGCAGGCAGTCCTCGTCGTAGGTCATGCCCGCAAAAAGGCTACCCAGGGCCGGAGCCAGCAAAGAATCGGCTACTTGCGGACAGGCCGGAGCGGGCGAAGTAGCCTGAATCGGGGCAGTAGCGGGAAGCTCGGCTACCGGCAGCTGGAACCGCACGGCGCGGGCGTAGCGAATACCGGTAGCCCGTAGGACGGCCCCATCGTGCCGCCCGATAATGTGTCCGGCCGGCGCGTGAAAGTGAACAGAAGCAGCAGAAGTCATAACGGAAAGTAGGGTGGCTAGGCCAAGTGGGCAGTACTACGTGGCAAGTGCCCCGGTGGTACACGCCTACCGCCGACGGTTGTTTTGTAGCAATGGTAGTGACCCGCTCCACAGTTCCAGCTTTCTTTAAAACCAGTGCCTTGCCGGAAGCTGTTGACCAAGTACATCGTGCCGCTGTAATTGGCAGCGACACAAAACTGCACGAAAAAAGTCCCTGGCTGGCAGCCGAGGGACTTTTTCGTAATAACAAACAGCTCAAGCGGTCAGCTACGCGGCGGAGCAGCGCGGCGAACGGCAGGTTTGGGAGCCGCTGGCTTTTGAGGGGCACTTGCGGACCGCGTCACTTTACGGGTACCCGCTTTGGGAGCTACTTTCCGAGGCCGCACCAACTGTTTAGTGGCCGGCTTTTTCCGAGCCGGCGTGGCTTTGGCAGGTTTGGCTGGTGCTTTAGTCGGCGCCGCGCCGTATTTGAGCTGGGCCGAATTCGTACCGGAGCTCACGAACAGGTCGAATTCTACGCGGCGGTTGCGGGCCCGACCCGCTTCGGTGGCATTGCTGACTATGGGGTAACGGGTACCGTAGCCGCGCGTGTCAATTCGGCTTTCAGCTACTCCTTTTTCTACCAGATAACGCCGGGCGGCGGCGGCCCGCTCCCGCGAAAGCGTCAGGTTGAAGGCAGCTGGACCTTTGTTGTCGGTGTGGCCGGCAATGCTGAGGGAGTAGTCGGGGTATTGGCTCAAAACCGGCACTAAGGCATCCAGTGTGGGATATGAGGATGGCAGCAGCACGGCTTTGTTGGATTCGAAACGAATGGAGCGAGTGGCGGCCTGTAGGCTCCGGCGCACCTCCGCCTTGATTACGGGGCAGCCGCCGTTACTGGCGGGGCCAGCGCTATTGGGACACCGGTCGCGGGCGTTGAGTACTCCGTCGCCGTCGTTATCATTGCTGGCCGAGGCCGGGGCAGCTGGCGTCACGGCGGTACTGTCGGTAGCGCCGGCTACCGGGCAGCCCGAGACATCCACGGTGGCCCCGGCGGGCGTGTCGGGGCACTTATCGTCGGGGTCGATGATGCCGTCACTGTCGGCGTCGGGGCAGCCCTGCCGGTCGATGGAGCCGGCAATGTCGGGGCAGTTGTCTTCCGAATCGGTTACGCCGTCGCTGTCTTTATCGGGGCAGCCGCGCAGTTCGGCCACGCCGACCTCGGTAGCGCAGGCGTCGAGGTAATCGGGCACGCCATCCTCGTCACCGTCGCGGGGCAGCCTTTTTCGTCCACGGTCACGCCGGCCGGGGTATTGGGGCATTTATCGAGACGGTCGGACACGCCGTCCTCATCCATATCCAGGGCCTGGCCCAGGTTAAATGTTAAACCGACGCTGTGCTGCAAAAACCGGTCGGCCCAGCGGGGCGTGGCCTGCTCTACCGTGCCATCCAGGTTGGCGTTGAGCGGCAGGTGCTGCCCGCTTTGCACGAACAAGCTCACACCGGGCCCAAGGCGCAGGCTGATACCGGCGGCGGCAAACAAATCGAGGTAGCCTTTATCTAAGTCGATGCGGGAGCCGCCAAACTGCCCGGCCCGGCTGGCGTAAGTGAAGCCCGGCGCAGCCAGCAGGTAAGGCTGGATAAAGCTATTTTCCTTGAGTGCCCAACCGTTGTTGAGCTTAAGCTTGAACCCCAGATTTACGTTAATCAGCGTGGTCGTAAAATGGGTATCAGGACTACGGCGGCCGGTCAGCTCACCGTAAAAAAGCTGGCTGTTCAAGTCCAGGCCCTTGCCCAGATACTGATTAATCATCAGGCCGGGCGCAATACGGGTATTGTCCAACTTCCAGTAGTCGGAGCCAAAGTCGCCCTGGTACTGCAGGCCGTTGGCCACCAGCCCCAGGCCGGTGCGGCGCTCGGCGGTTTGGGCCTGGGCCGCGGGCGGGCAGGCCAGCAGAACCAACGCTATGGCTATGAACGGGAAACGTCGTAAAAAGTGCTTCATATCGTAAAAGGCGCAAGTACACCGAAGCGGAAAACCAACGAGGGTATACGCAATAGCTGCCAGCCGGAAAAATGGCCCTAATAATACAGTTATTCCGCAACTAACTCTACGGCAAACCCGGGCGCTGCGGCGACATCTTCCCCGACTTTTTGTGCTACCTCCGAGGACTTACGCCTTTCGCTCTAACCTAATTCCAGCCGAATACCGGCTACCCCCTAGTAGCACCAGAAAAAAAGCAGCTCCGACCAAGAAGGTCAGAGCTGCTTTGCGGGAGCCTTAGCGCAGACGCTTTAGTAGAGCACCCCGCCGATATAGACATCGTAGGTACCGTCGCTCTGAAGGTCGGCATAGCCATAGTCGACCAACACCCCGGCGCTGTACACTCGGAAGTCAGTCTGACTATCGTAGACGTAAGTCACCTGGGGCAGATTGTTGGCGGCGGCGTAATTGCGCACGGCAATCTTGACGTAGGTATCAATGAAGTTTCCACGAGCCGCCACCGAGGCCGCAGAAGTAGACACTGGAGCTGCTGCCTCCACGGCCACGGGAGCATTGCACACGAGCAGAGCTGCCAAGGGCAGTAACCGACCTATTGTTTTCATAGAAACCGGGAAATAAGATGGTAGATGGATGCCCAAACCTATTTCCCAATGCTTTGACCAGCAAGGTCAACCTACTTCCAACTGTGACATACCACTAGGGCATGCATTAGCCTGCCTTCCGCGCCAGCCGCACCGACGATTCGCGGATAATCAGCTTGGGCTCCAGTACCACGGGCTTCAGGGGGGTAGCCGTAGCCGGGCGCTTGAGCAGCTTGAGTAGCAGGCGCACGGCAGTACGGCCCATTTGCTCACTGCGCTGGTCGACGGAAGTCAGCCGGGGCTCGGTCAGTTCGGTGAAGGCCTCGTTGCTGAAGCCAATCAGGGCCATGTCTTTGGGCACGCGCAGGCCCTGTTCCTTGGCTACCTGCATGGCCCCCACAATGGCCAGGTCGTTAGAGGCAAATACGGCGTCGGGCCGCTCACTCAGCTTGAGCAGCTTGCGCATGGCCTGGGTACCGCTTTTCAGGTTGATGTCGGCGTGGTGCGAGACGTACTCGCGGCGCAGGGGCAGGCCGTGGGCCTGAAGCGCGTCGAGGTAGCCCTGGTAGCGGTTCTTGTTAATATTGACGTGCAGCGGGCCGCTGAAAATGGCAATGCGGGTGCAGCCCTGCTCAATCAGGTGGGACACGGCCTGGTAGGCCCCCAGGTAGTCGTTGAGCACGACGGCACTTACGTTGGGTCCCTGGAAACCTTCGATGATCCGGTCGAAAAACACGAGCGGGAGGCGCTGGTTCTTGACCTCGTCGAAGTGGGTGAAGTCCTGGGTGGTATTGGCCAACGACACCAGAATACCTTCGACCTGGGCGTTCATAAACAGGTCGATGTTCTTTTTTTCCTGCTGCACATCCTCGTCCGACTGGCAGATCAGCACGTTGTAGCCCGACTTACTGGCTTCGGTGGCAATGCCGTGGACGACGTGGGGGAAAAAGTTGCCGGTAATATGGGGCACCAGCACGCCCAGGGTTTTGCTGTGGCCGCGGCGCAGGGCAGCGGCCAGCTGGTTGGGCCGGTAGTTGAGTTCCTGGGCCGCCTGCCGCACCCGTTCCTTGGTGGCCTCACTCACGTCGTTGTGGTCGGCCAGGGCCCGCGACACGGTGGAAGCCGACAGGTTCAGGGCTTTAGCTAAATCAGTTATGGAGGCCCGACGGTTTGCCATGCAGGTGGAAAGAATTGGTTGGACAGATACCGCGGCTCAAGATAGAGCCAATTTCACAGCAAAACCCACGCGTGTATGAATTCTGCCTTATCTTTAGCCCAGTTCCGGGGCTCAGCGGCCCCGAAGCTTTCGGCCGTTTTTACCTGGTTTGCCAAGTAGCCTAGCTGCCGAACCCGATGGTCCCGGTGCGGGGTGCTCCGGCGGCGAAGCTCGCTTCGGCCCCGGCACCTGCCCCGCGCCAGGCCCCGCTGCTTACCTCGCTCTTCCCCATTCCCATTCTCCTTTCGTACCCTAATTTCTCTCCCTCAATGGCAGAATCAACGCTTACCGGCTTGCGCGCCGGCGTGCTCCACGGCGACGAAGTTCAATCCCTGTTTAAGGTAGCCAAGGCCCAGGGCTTTGCCCTGCCCGCCGTCAATGTGACGGGCAGCAATACGGTTAATGCAGTGCTGGAAACGGCCAAGGCGCTTAACTCGCCGGTTATCATCCAGTTTTCGAACGGTGGAGCCCAGTTCTTCGCCGGCAAATCGGTGCCCAACGGCGACCAGCGCGCCAGCATTGCCGGCGCCATTTCGGGGGCTCAGCATGTGCACCAAATGGCCGAGCTTTACGACGTGCCCGTGATTCTGCACACCGACCACGCCGCCAAAAAGCTCCTGCCCTGGATTGATGGCCTGCTCACGGCCGGCGAAAAGCACTTCGCCCAGTACGGTCAGCCGCTCTACAGCTCCCACATGCTGGACTTGTCGGAGGAGCCGATTGAGGAGAACATCGAAATCTGCAAGCGCTACCTGGAGCGCATGAGCAAAATGGGCATGACGCTGGAAATCGAGCTGGGCGTAACCGGCGGCGAGGAAGACGGCGTCGACAACTCCGACGTAGACTCCAGCAAGCTCTACACCCAGCCCGAGGAAGTGGCTTACGCCTACGAGCAACTGAGCGAAGTGAGCAACCGCTTTACCATTGCCGCCGCTTTCGGAAACGTACACGGCGTGTACAAGCCCGGCAACGTGAAGCTGCAGCCCAAAATTCTGCACAACTCCCAGGAGTTTCTGCGCCAGAAGCACAACATCGAGGAAGCCCTGCCTATCGACTTCGTATTCCACGGCGGCTCGGGCTCGTCGCAGGAGGAAATCCGCGAGGCCATCAGCTAC
Source organism: Hymenobacter cellulosivorans (assembly GCF_022919135.1). NCBI lineage: Bacteria > Pseudomonadati > Bacteroidota > Cytophagia > Cytophagales > Hymenobacteraceae > Hymenobacter > Hymenobacter cellulosivorans. The sequence goes on from NZ_CP095049.1 coordinate 6,021,709, forward strand.
GGTGCCATCAAGATGAACATCGACACCGACCTGCAGTGGGCCCTGTGGGAAGGCATCAAAGATTACTACGTGCAGAACGAAGCCTTCCTGCAAGGCCAGATCGGCAGCCCCAACGGGGCCGACTCGCCCAACAAGAAGTACTACGACCCGCGCGTGTGGCTGCGTAAAGGCGAAGAAACCTTCGTAGCGCGCCTCAAGCAGGCTTTCGAAGATCTGAATGCCGTAAACCGCCGTCCCTAGTTTATTGCCTGTTTAGCGTCAATACCCCTTCTGGAAAAGCCCCTGCAAAACCTTGCGGGGGCTTTTTTTGTACTAGTGCTATCTATACAGAGGGGGTTGCTGGGAAAACAATTCCATTTTTGCCCATCTATGGTTGTGATTAGCTAGTCACAGATTAATAGATTTGTGGAGTTATTCGGCCCCTTGCCGGCTCCGCTCTGCCAGTAGCTGGTTGTCAAGGACCAGTGGCGTTTTGATACTCAGCCCCCTTACCTCACCTGCCCCCGCAGCCCCGTCGGGATTTTCCCGTCCAAACAGAACCGCCCATGACCAACCGTAAGCAGCATATTGCCCAGGTAGCATTGCAGCTATTCGGCGACAAGGGCTTCGAGCACACACCCACGCAGCTCATTGCCAAAGAGGCTGGTGTTTCGGAAGCCCTGATCTTCAAGTATTTCGGCTCCAAGGAACAGCTCCTGGAGTTTATTATCAAGAACGGCTACAAGCGCATCATCGAAGCCAACCGGGGCTGGCTTGAGGAGCGCGACCCGCTGGGGTTGATTCACAGCGTGATTGAACTGCCCTACAAGCTGGTAAAGGAAGAGCCCTATTTTTGGAAGCTTCAGTCGCGGCTGACCAACAGTGAAGTAGCTCAGAAGCAACACGAGCGGTTTTTGCAGCCGGTGCCGGCCCTGTTGCACCGCGCCTTCGTGAAGCTCCGCTACCAGGAGCCCGACAAGGAAGTGAGCCTACTGCTGCTGCTCATCGACGCGCTGTGGAAGATTCAGGCCCAGAAAACCGACGAGCAAATTCAGGAAATGCTGGACTTCATCAAGTCCAAGTACCAGGACCAGGCGTAGTATTCCAAGCGGCCCAATAAGGCCGTCATAGGCCAACGACAAACGAGGCCGGACCGAGAGTGGTCCGGCCTCGTTTGTCGTTGGTGGTACTCCATCCTCAGCCCGTATTAGACTAAGTACTGAAAGAGGATATTATTGCTGTATTTATACTATTGTAACGCATATTTTAAAATTATATCAATAATAATACTCGCTGCACAATTTTTTTTGCGTGTTTTTTAACCGCAGTGCCGTGTGCGTTAAAAGTGGGAATCCAGCTTGATTTCCCAGTGAAAGCCTAAAAAGAAGGTGTGCTCTAAGCGTGTAAATGGCCTTTGGCAGACTCGTTGCCGGTTGCTAAACCTATTTAGCAGCTTGCTTTTAGCCGGCCGAAAAAGGTATATTTGACTACCCCGCCCCTATTGCTACCGACCGTTTTTCTCTTTCGCGCAGCTTCACCTATTGCTCGCGCCGTCGCTAAGCACTCCCCCTTCAGTTTCTGAGTTTACTCCGCCGCCTGGCCTTAATGCTTGGCCAGGTTCCGCACGTCTGTTCCCTTTCACTTCCAATCCCACCAATCATGAAAAAGACCTTTACTACGCTGTGGCGCGCCGCGGCTTTCCTGGCATTGTGCCACGTTCCGGCTAAAGCCCAAACTTATCAGCAAGTCTGGGCCGATGAGTTCAATGGCAGCATCAGCTCCAGCTGGGTGTTTGAAACCGGCGGCGGCGGCTGGGGCAACAACGAAAAGCAATATTACCAGCGGGCCAACGCCACCGTTGTCAATGGCGTGCTCCAGATTACGGCCAAGAAGGAAACCGTGGGTGGTATGCCCTATACCTCTTCGCGCATGATTACCAAAGGCCTCAAGGAGTTTACCTACGGCAAGATGGAGGCCCGCATCAAGATGCCGATGGGCCAGGGCCTGTGGCCGGCTTTCTGGATGCTGGGGGGCAACATCAACCAGGTTAGCTGGCCCGCCTGCGGCGAAATCGACATTATGGAGCACATTAATGCCGAAAACAAAATCTACGGCACGCCGCACTGGGACAGCAACGGCCACGCCGAGTATGGCGGCAGCGTAGCCACTACGCCCGCTGACTTTCACGTGTACTCTGTGGAGTGGGACGCCAGCTCCATCCGCTGGTTTTTGGATGGGGTGCAGTACCACGTCATGAGCATTCAGAACAACACCGGCAGCACCGAGGAGTTTCACCGGCCGTTCTTCCTACTCCTGAACCTAGCCGTAGCTGGCAACTGGCCCGGGCAGACCGTGGACGAAAGCAAGCTGCCGGCTACCATGTTTGTGGACTACGTGCGGGTGTACCAGAAAACCAGCACGCCCCCGCCAACTACCTCATCCCTCACTATTCAGGCCGAAAACTACAGCGCCATGAGCGGCGTGCAGCTGGAAGGCTGCTCGGATACGGGTGGCGGGCAGGACGTGGGCTGGATTGACACCAACGACTGGATGGCCTACAACAGCATTAATTTCCCGACTTCGGGTACGTATACCATTGAGTACCGCGTGGCCAGCGGGGCCAGCGGCGGCCGGGTTTCGGCCGATTTGAACGCCGGCGCCATTCAGCTCGGCAGCGTGGCCATTCCGGCTACCGGCGGCTGGCAGAACTGGACTACTGTTTCCCAGACCGTAAATGTCAATGCGGGCACTTACAACTTCGGCGTGTTTGCCCAAGCCGGGGGCTGGAATCTGAACTGGATCCGGATTACCAAGTCGGGTGCAGCCCGGACGGCGGCCCCGGCCACTGCTGCGACGCTGGCAGCCGAGCTCAATGTGTACCCCAACCCGGCTACCAAACAGCTGAATATCCAATCGGAGCAGGATTTGAGTGGCAGCCAGTACCAGATTGTGGATGACCGGGGCAAAGTAGTAGCCAGTGGCGCCCTGAGCAATGGACGCCTAGACGTGGCCAGCCTCAAAAACGGGCTCTATACCCTGGTTATCGTCACTAAAGACCAGCAGAAGCTGACTCGCCGCTTCAGCAAATAACCTCTTCTAGTTAGCCTGTAGCAGGCTGCCCCGGCGGGCAGCCTGCTATTCCGCTGCCTTTTGATTTCTGCACTCCCTCGTTTCTGCTCTTTCTATAATTCAACTTCTTTCCACATTATGAAAAACAAGTATCTGTATGGCTTGGGTGCCCTGCTGCTCGGTGGTGGGCTCAGCAGCCCGGCCAACGCCCAAAACCAAGCGCGGCCATCTTACACGGTTGGGTCGAGCCAAGAACTGGTGCGGCAACTAGAAAGCCAGGTAGCCACGGCACAGAGCCGGCGGGCTGCCCCGACGGTAACCCTGCGCGTGTCGGGCAATCAGACTTTGGTGGGCAAAGTAAACCACCGCGAAGCCCTGGACGCTAGTGGGGAGTATGTGGTGGGCGAAATTCAGAACGTGCCGGGCTCCTCTTTTTTGCTGCGCATTGAAGGCAACGTGGTGCAGGGCAACATCATTCTGCGCCAAACCCGCCAAGCCTACCAGTACTCGGCCGACGAGCGGGGCACCGTGCGGGTGCAGCCCATCGACATCGACAAGCTGCTCTGCGTGGATTATAACCAGCCCGTGGGCTACCGCAACCCGGCACCCCAAACCGATAACACGGCCAGCAAGGTTTCGGTCATTTCCCTGCAAAGCTTCCCCGGCGCCCGGGGCTGCATCATGCTCGATTTCGACGGGCAGTACGTATCGGGCACGCCTTGGAACAACGGCAACCCGATTAACGCGGCTCCGGCCGGCATGACCGACGCGGCCATTCAGGAGTTCTGGGAATTGGTCAGTGAGGATTTCCGGCCCTTCAACATGAACGTGACCACCGACGAGGCCGTGTTCAATTCCTACCCCAAAACCATGCGCATGCGCTGCATCGTGACGCCGACCAACACGGCAGCGCCGGGCGCAGGCGGCGTGGCGTATTTGACCTCATTCAACTGGAACGACGATACGCCCTGCTGGGTGTTTATGACCTCGCCCAAGGCCGGCGGCGAAGCGGCTTCGCACGAAGTAGGCCACACGCTGGGCCTGAGCCACGACGGCCGCCTCAACCCCAAGGAAGAGTACTACGACGCCCGCACTTCGGCCGGCAACTGGGCCCCGATTATGGGCGCCGGCTACTACAAGCCCGTCACGCACTGGAGCCGCGGGGAATACGCCTCGGCCAGTCAGACCCAGGACGATTTGGCCATTATGGCCAGCGCCACTTACAACGTGGGCTACCGCAACGACGACCACAGCAACAGCATCAGCGGGGCTACGGCGCTGGCCCGCAACGGTACCAGCGTGTCGGGCTCGGGTATTATCGAGCGGACCAGTGACCAGGATTATTTCACCTTTACCTGCGGGACGGGCACTGTTAATCTGAACCTGAACACCGTGGGCCGTCACGGCGACCTGGACATCGTGGGCCGCCTATTTGACGGTAGCGGGGCCCAGATTGGCACTTTCGACACCCAGGGCAGCCTCAGCACTACGCTCAGCGCCAACCTGACTGCCGGCACGTATTACCTGCAGATTGACGGCACCAGCTACGGCAACCCCGTCACGGAGGGCTATTCCGACTACGGCTCCCTGGGTACGTTCAGCATTTCGGGCACCGCCCCCGCCGGCGGCACAGTGGCCGGCGTGGCCACTATGTATAAGGACTGCAACTACACCGGCACGGCGGTAAACTTGCCCGCTGGCGACTACAATCTGGCCGCCTTGCAAAGCCGCGGTATCTTGAACGACGATATTTCCTCGCTCACGGTGAATAGCGGCTATCAGGTGGTGGTGTATGAAAATGACAACTTCGGCGGCGCGGCTCTGACCCTGACGGCCAGCAACAGCTGCCTGGTCAATAACCCGCTGGGCACCGGCAACTGGAATGACAAAGCAACTTCTCTGCGGGTGCAGCCGGCAGCTTCCTCATTCAGCGTGACGTTGCAGGCTGAGGCGGCCAGCGTAAACAACGGTATGACAGCAGAGGCCTGCACCGACGCAGGCGGCGGGCAGAACATGGGCTACGTGGACGCCGGTGATTACCTGGTTTGGAATGGCATCAACTTCCCCACTACGGGCCAGTACCTGATTGAGTACCGCGTAGCCAGCGGCGGCAGCGGTGGCACCATTTCTTCCGACCTCAACGCCGGCACCATCCAATTCGGCAATACCCCCATTCCCGGTACCGGCGGCTGGCAGAACTGGACCACTGTGTCGCGCACTGTGACCGTCAATGCGGGCACTTACAACTTCGGCATCTATGCGCAGTCGGGTGGCTGGAACGTCAACTGGGTCCGTATCAGCCGCGTGGGTAGCGCACGGGCAGCCAACCAGGGCAGCGTGGCTCAGGCGGCAGCGGTGCTAGACCTCTACCCCAACCCGGTTACCGACCAGCTGCAGATTCACTCCGACCGGAGCTTGGCCTCCAGTGAGTATCAGATTCTGGATGCCTGGGGCAAGGTAGTGGCCCAAGGCTCGGCCGCAACGGGACGGCTGAACGTTTCGGGTTTGCAGCCCGGCTCCTACACCCTGCGCCTGGTTATTGATGGCCAGGTACAACCCGCCAAACGTTTCCTGAAATAACCCCGGTGGCTGGGGCCTCTCTACCCGATGGCCCCAGCCACCCTTTATTCGTCTACTTATGGTACGGAACCACAGCATATCAGGCAAATTCATCCAGACTTGCGTCGGAGCACTGGTGCTTCTGCTGGCCTTGGGGGAAGTGGGGCAGGCTCAAACCAAAAGCCCGAAGCGGGGCCTGGCCTACGGCTACCACTCGGCCGCCGACATGCAGGCGCTGGCCCCAGGCATCAGTTGGTGGTACAATTGGTACTCCCGCCCCGACGCGGGGGCGGCCACCATCTACCCCGGCCTCAACGTGGACTACGTGCCCATGCAGTGGGGCCGCGACCTGGACGGCAGCGCCGTTACGGCCGACCGGCTGGCGACCAATATTCCGGCGGGGGCCAAGTACCTGCTGGGCTTCAACGAGCCTAATTTCCGGTCTCAGGCCAACTTGACGCCAACTCAGGCAGCGGCGCTGTGGCCGGTTCTGCAGGAAGTGGCGCGGCGTAAAAACCTCAAGCTGGTGTCGCCGGCCGTGAATTATTGCGGCGACTGTGTAACGGAAAATGGCACCACCTACTATTCGCCCACACAGTACCTGGACGCCTTTTTTGCCGCCTGCCCGACGTGTCAGGTCGATTACATTGCCGTGCATACCTACGTGTGCGAGGAACGCTGGCTGCGCGACAAGATTGCCGAGCTCAAAAAGTACAACAAGCCCATCTGGCTGACCGAGTTTGCCTGCGGCGACATGCCCGCCAGCCAGATTACGTTGGCCGTGCAGCAGAAATACCTCATGGACGCGGTGAACTACCTGGAAAAAGAGCCAGCTATTTTCCGCTATGCCTGGTTTTCGGGCCGCAACAATGAGATTCCCAACATCAACCTGCTGGGGGCCTCGGGTCAACTGACGGCCCTGGGACAGGAGTACGTGAGCCTACCCGTGAACGGGGAGCCAGGCCGACTTATCCCGGTAGCCACACGCGCCTCTTCCCAGGAAAGCAACGCCACCGGGGCGGCCAACGCTACCGACAACAACATCAACACGCGCTGGGCCAGTGCCTTTGCCGACCCGCAGTCCTTGCAGCTCGACTTCGGGAGCATTCAGACTTTTACCCGCGTACAGCTCAGCTGGGAGGCGGCTTTTGCCCGGGACTATCAGCTCCAGACCTCCTCCGATGGTGTCAACTGGACTACGATTCAAACAGTGGTCAACGGCGACGGGGGCGTGGACAACCTGACCGGGCTCAGCGGCCGGGGCCGCTATCTGCGTTTGCTGGGCACCCGGCGCGCCACGACCTACGGCTACTCGCTCTATGAAATCGAGGTTTTTGGACCGGCCACCACTGCTTTACGAACCGCATCGGTATCCGCTTCCAATTCTGCCACGACTCTGGATCTCTACCCCAATCCCGCCGAAACCCAGCTGCACGTGGCGCTCAGCGGTGGAGCCCGCCTGCGCAGCCTAACCATTACCAATGCCCTAGGCCAAACCGTGCTTACCAGCGCAGGGCCGGCCGCCGAGCTGACTATTGCCTCCCTGCCCGCTGGCCTCTACGTCGTGCGGGCCACTACCACTGATGCCCAACAGCTCACCCAGCGGCTGGTGAAGCGCTGAGGCACCCCAGCTTTTCTGCCCGCTACGCCACGGCTGAGCGCCTTACCTATCCGCACCATTTTTCCACTCCAAAACCAATGCTATGAAAATTACCTTTTCCCTAAAGCAGGTCCTGTTGCTGCTCTTGCTGCTGCTGAGCTCCGCGTCGACCTTCGCTCAGTTTCGGGTAATCGGCTACGTGCCCTCCTGGGCCGGCGACGTGAACAGCGTGCAGTACAGCAAGCTGACCCACATCAACTACGCCTTCCTGCTGCCCACGGCCACGGGTGGCCTGCAACCCATTGAAAACCCCAGCAAGCTGCAAAGCCTGGTTTCGTTGGCCCACGCCAACGGCGTAAAAGTGCTGATTTCGGTGGGTGGCTGGAATGATGGCAACGACAGTGGCTTCGAAAGTATCGGCGCCAATGCTGCGTACCGCAACACCTTCGTCACGAACCTGGTCAACTTCGCCAATCAGTACAACCTCGACGGGGTGGACATCGACTGGGAATACCCGGACGCCGGGGCTTCGGCCAACAACCATGCCCTGCTGATGCAGCAGCTTTCCACCGAAATGCACAGCCGGGGCAAGCTGCTCACGGCCGCCGTGGTGGGCACGGGTGGGGCCAGCATCCTCAACAGCGTGTTTACTTCCGTAGACTTTCTGAACCTGATGGCCTACGACTTCAACAACTTCGACCACTCCACCTACGACTACGCGGTGCAGTCCATCAATTACTGGAAGGGCCGCGGCCTGCCCGCCAATAAAACCGTGCTGGGCGTGCCCTTCTACGGCCGGCCCACGTGGGAATCGTATGCCCAGCTGCTGGCCCGCGGCGCCAGCCCCAACGCCGACGTATTCGACGGCGTGGGCTACAACGGCATCCCGACCATCAAAAGCAAAACCAACCTGGCCTTCGACCAGGGCAGCGGCATCATGATCTGGGAACTGTCGCAGGATGTAACCGGTGCCAACTCTTTGCTTACGGCTATCAACCAGGTCGTCGTGCAGCGCAATGGCACGAACCCGCCTCCAGCCCAGGCCGTCCCGGGGCGAATTGAAGCCGAAAGCTCTTCGGCACAATCGGGCACCCAAACCGAAACCACAACCGACACCGGCGGCGGACTGAACGTGGCCTGGTACGAAACCGGCGACTGGCTCGACTACTCCGTGAACGTGGCTGCGGCCGGCTCCTACACGGTAGGTTTCCGGGTGGCCTCGGCCTACGGTGGCGCTACGCTGCAGTTGCGTAACAGCGCCGGCGCCGTGCTGGGTAGCATCAATGTGGGCAACACCGGCGGCTGGCAGAACTGGCAAACCATCAACGCCACCGTGACCCTGCCCGCCGGCCGCCAGACTCTGCGCCTGTACGCCTCGGCTTCCACGGGCTGCAACGTGAACTGGCTAACCTTTGCCAGCACCACGCCGCCCCCAACGTCCTCGACCACCATTCAGGCCGAAGCCTTTACCAGCATGCAGGGCGTGCAGGTAGAAACCACTACCGACACCGGCGGCGGCCAGAACGTGGGCTACATCGATGCTACCGACTGGATGGCCTACGCCAACGTCAATTTCCCGACCTCGGGCACGTACACCATTGAGTACCGCGTAGCCAGCCCCAGTGGCAGCACGTTGTCATCGGACCTCAACGCTGGCTCCACCCAGCTCGGCAACGTGGCTATTCCGGCTACCGGCGGCTGGCAGAACTGGACCACCGTGTCGCAGACCGTAAATATCAACGCGGGCACCTACAGCTTTGGCGTGTACGCCCAAGCCGGAGGCTGGAACTTCAACTGGCTGCGCATCACCAAAGCTGGGGCTGCCCGGCCGGCCGGCACTGCCCTAACTACTTCCGTCAGCACCCTCGACCGGAACCTAGAAGTGTATCCCAACCCGGCCGGCCGCGCCCTGCATTTCCGTGCCGACGCCAGTCTGATCGGCAGTCAGTATCAAGTCTTTGACGTAACCGGGCGCACCGTGCTCAGCGGGCAGCTGTCAGCCGCCGACCTGGATGTTTCGACGCTGAAGGCTGGGGTGTACACGCTGCGTCTCTCTGCCGAAGGTCAGGGCAGCGTAACACGCCGCTTCGTCAAGGAAATGGAGTAACTACGATGTCCTGCTTGATCTGGCGAGGTGCCCCGTCTCTGCTTGAGGCGCAGAATGCTCAACAGGACGGCGTGTTATGATCTACTCAGAAAACACAAAAAGTCCGCTACCAGACTGGTAGCGGACTTTTTTGCGTAAAAAACCAACCTTAAATAATCGTACTTAAGCCCAAGGCAATATTGTTCTTGTGGAGCTGGCAGTCCAGAATATCCAGGATGCCATAGGCCACAAAGCTGCCTACCTGCTCGGTGGTGTAAGGCGACTTGGCGTTGAGCTCCGGCGTCAATACGCCTTGCTCCAGGGCATTGTCCACGGCTTTCTTCACCGAATTGGCTTCTTCCTGCAACCCGAAGTGCTCCAGCAGCATGGCCGCCGACAGAATCGTAGCAATAGGATTGGCGATGCCCTTACCCTTGGCTTGCGGATACGAGCCGTGAATAGGCTCGAATAGCGCCGCTTCGTCGCCGACGGAGGCCGAGGGCAGCAAGCCCAACGAGCCGGCAATAACCGAGGCTTCGTCGCTGATGATGTCGCCGAACATATTCTCGGTCAGAATCACGTCGAACTGCTTCGGGCTCAGAATCATCTGCATGGCCGCGTTGTCCACGAACAGGTAGTCGACCAGCACCTTGGGATATTGCAAAGCCAGGTCCTGCACTACTTCGCGCCACAGTCGAGAGGTTTCCAGCACGTTGGCCTTGTCCACTAGGGTCAGCTTGCCGCGACGGGCCTCGGCGGCCTGGAAAGCGCGGTGGGCCACCCGCTCGATTTCGTAGCGGCTGTAGGTGCAGTTGTCGTAGGCCGAGCCATCCTCGCGGCGGCCTTTTTCGCCGAAGTAAATGCCCCCGGTCAGCTCGCGGAAGATGAGCATGTCGGCACCCTGAATCCGGTCTTTCTTCAGCGGCGAGTGTTCCAACAGCCGGTCGTAAGCCGTTACGGGCCGGATGTTGGCGTACAGCCCCAGCGACTTGCGCAGGCGCAGCAGCCCTTGCTCGGGGCGCACCTTGGCGCTGGGGTTATTGTCATATTTCGGGTCACCGATGGCCCCAAGCAGCACGGCGTCGGCCGCGCGGCAGGCATCGAGCGTAGCCTCCGGGAGCGGGTCACCGGTAGCGTCGATGGCACAGGCGCCCATGAGCTGATAGTCGAAGATGAACTCGTGGCCGAACTTGTCGGCCACGGCCTTTAGGGCCCGCACCGCTTCCTGACACACTTCCGGCCCGATACCATCTCCCGATAGCACCACGATTCGTTTGCTTAAAATACCCATTTGCGCAGCTGTTCGTAGGTTTTAATGGCGTCCCGCTGACTCACCAAGTAGTCGATATCGTCGTAGCCATTGATCAGGCACTCCTTCTTGTAAGCGTCGAGCTCAAAGCCGACACTAGTTTCCCAGACCGGAATGGACAGCGTCTGGCTGGGTAAATCCACTACTAGCTGCGTTTCGGGCTCTAGCTCTACCTGCCGGAACAAGCCTTGTAATACCTCTTCGGAAACCTGCAGGGGCAGCAAGCCTGTGTTTAGCGCGTTGCCGCGGAAGATGTCGGCGAAATAGCTCGAAATAACCACCCTGAAGCCCGCATCATACAAAGCCCAGGCGGCGTGCTCCCGACTAGAACCGCACCCGAAGTTCTTGCCCGCCAGCAGAATCTGACCCTGATAACGGGGGTTGTTGAGCACGAAATCGGTCTTAGGCTGTCCGTCAGCCTGGTAACGCCAGTCGGCAAACAGGTTTTGGCCAAACCCCTCACGGGTCGTGGCCTTCAGGAAACGGGCCGGGATGATCTGGTCCGTATCGACGTTTTCGATGGGCAGCGGGACAACGCCCGAGCGAAGCGTTTGGAATTTTTCCATGGGTGGTGGGACGTGCTGGAAGAAGGTTGTGAAGCCTGCGTCAAGTGAAAGGAGAAACCAGTTTCCGGTAGCTGGCTGGTCCGGCGGGCCCGAGGCTGGCTCCCTAGCCGATTCCTCCTCTCGCTTGCGTGCCTTGCGACGTTAGGGTCGCGGCAAAGTGGCAGTTAATTCAAATACTGGGTGATGTCGACGATGCGGCCTTCTACGGCCGTGATGGCGGCCACGAGCGGGCTGGCCAGCAGGGTGCGGGCTCCCGGGCCCTGGCGGCCTTCGAAGTTGCGGTTAGAGGTCGAGACGCAGTAGGCGCCGGCCGGAATCTTGTCGTCGTTCATGGCCAGACAGGCCGAGCAGCCCGGTTCCCGCAGCTCAAAGCCGGCTTCGGCCAGCACCTGGTCGAGGCCTTCGGCAATGGCCTGCTTTTCAACCAGCTTGGAGCCGGGCACGATGATGGCCTCCACGTGCCGGGCCTTGTGCTTGCCCTTCACGTAGGCTGCCACGGCCCTAAGGTCCTCGATGCGGGAGTTGGTGCAGCTACCGATAAAGACGTAATTGATTTCCTTGCCGAGCAACGATTCTCCCGGCGTGAAACCCATGTAAGCCAATGATTTGTCGAAACTGGCAGCTTCCCCATCGGTGCCGAGCACCGGAATCGAGCTGCTGAGCGCTATGCCCATACCGGGGTTGGTGCCGTAGGTTATCATCGGAGTAATGGCCTGCGCATCGAAGCTCAGCTCCGACTCAAACTCGGCACCTTCTTCCGAATACAGCGTCTGCCAGTACGCTACGGCCTGCTCCCACCGCTCACCCTGAGGGGCGTAGGGCCGGCCTTGGAGGTAGTCAAATGTGGTAGCATCGGGGGCAATGAGGCCGCCGCGGGCTCCCATTTCGATGCTCATGTTGCAGACCGTCATGCGGCCTTCCATGCTTAGGCTGCGAATGGCGCTGCCGGCGTACTCCACGAAGTAGCCGGTGGCCCCGCCCGTGCCGAGCTTCGAAATGATGTAGAGAATTATGTCCTTGGCCGTCACGCCGGGCCGCAGCTCGCCATCCACGGTGATGCGCATGCGCTTGGGCCGGCTGATAAGCAGGCACTGCGAGGCCATTACCTGCGCAACCTGGCTGGTGCCAATCCCGAAGGCAATGGCCCCGAAGGCGCCGTGGGTCGAGGTGTGGCTGTCGCCGCACACGATGGTCATGCCCGGCTGGGTCACGCCCAGCTCTGGTCCGATGACGTGCACAATGCCCTGGTACTGGTGGCCCAGCCCAAACAGCTCCACGCCGAACTTCGCGCAGTTTTCGGTGAGCTTATCCACCTGGGACCGGCTCAGCGGGTCCTGAATCGGCAGGTGCTGGTTGCGGGTCGGTACGTTGTGGTCGGCGGTGGCCAGAATCTGCTCCGGCCGGCTCAGCGGTAGGCCCCGTTCCTGCAGCTCATCGAAGGCCTGCGGGCTGGTGACTTCGTGAATCAGGTGCCGGTCGATGTAAAACACCTCCAGCCCGCCCGGAATGGTTTTCACCACGTGGGCATCCCAGATTTTATCGAATAAGGACTTGGCCATGATGCTTACTTTGAAACCTTGGGAGGGGTGCTGTCGGCCGGGCGGCTGCTTAGGCGGGCCTGCTCGGCGGCGTAGGTTATCCAGTCGGGGCAGCGGGACGAACGAACTGCAGCGCGGGGCTCGACCTGGCTGTGTTGCAGGGGCATGTTCATAAGCGGGAAGCGTGTTAGGAGGCGGCTACCAGGTTTTCCTGTTCCACCAGAATGTGCAAATCCGTATCGACTACTTCCTTCTGACGGTCGGCTAGCTGCAGGAAGGAGGCGTAGGCCTTGTTCAGGGCGTGCTTGTCGAAATCGTAGCCAATTTTTTGCAGGCGGTACGCCAGGGCGGCGCGCCCCGAACGAGCGGTTAGTACAATCGACGAATCCGCCACGCCCACCTCGCGCGGATCAATGATTTCGTACGTCTCGCGGTGCTTGATAACGCCGTCCTGGTGTATCCCACTCGAATGCGAAAAGGCATTCGCTCCCACAATAGCTTTGTTAGGCTGCACCACCATGCACATCAGCTGTGATACCATGGCCGAGGTTTCGGCCAGCAGCTGCGTGGTGATGTTGGTACCCAAATTGAGGTAAGGGTGCTGGCGCAGAATCATCACGACCTCCTCTAACGCCGTGTTGCCGGCCCGCTCCCCTACCCCATTTATGGTGCATTCAATCTGCCGGGCCCCGTTCATGACGCCGGCAATGGAGTTGGCCGTAGCCAATCCTAAATCGTTATGGCAATGCGTGGAAAGCGTCACGTTCTGCACGCCCCGCACATTTTCGTACAGGTATTTGATTTTAGCTCCGTACTCTTCGGGCAGGCAGTAGCCCGTTGTGTCCGGGATGTTGAGCACCGTGGCCCCGGCCCGAATGGCAGCCTCACAGACGCGGGCCAGGTACTCGTTGTCGGTGCGGCCGGCATCTTCGGCGTAGAACTCCACGTCTTCTACGAAGGACTTAGCCAGCTTCACAGCGGCCACGGCCCGCTCAATGACCTGCTCGGGCGTGGAGTTGAGCTTAAACTTGATATGAGACTCAGAAGTACCGATACCGGTATGAATCCGCGGGTAGCGGGCGTGCCGCAACGATTCGGCGGCGACGCGGATATCGTTTTCCACAGCCCGGGAGAGGCCACAGACGGTAGCCTCCCGGGTTTGGGCCGCAATGGCAGCCACGGCGGCAAAGTCGCCCGGACTCGATACGGGGAAGCCCGCTTCAATCACGTCGACACCGAGTAGCTCCAGCTGCCGGGCAATGACGAGTTTTTCGTCTTGGTTGAGCTTGCAGCCGGGCACTTGTTCCCCGTCGCGCAGGGTCGTATCGAAGATCTGAATTTTCTGAGCAGCCATATTATCGGAGTACTTTCAGCGAATTGCTGCCCGCAAGTACACCGGTAAAACGTGGCCAGGAAAACAAACTCTCGGCACGCCTACTATTTCCAATAATGGCCTTTCAATTTACAAGTGTCTGTTTATCAGAAATATATTATTTAGCCAACTACAACGGCCAACGGGAAAATTGCGGTGTTTAGGCCAACATAAAGCCCGGTGCATGAAGCCCTGGCGCAACTGTGCTACCACCTAACTGGAGAAAAAAGAACGTCATGCTTCGCGGGGCTCAGCATGACGTTCTTTTCCCAACATCCTCAACACGTCAGGCTCCTCGGAATGAGGTTCCACTACTTGTATGGTCTCTATACCAACAAGCTCAAGAAGTCCTGCTTGCCGTTCAGGTATTCGTAGGCAAAGCCTTCCTCCCGCATCCGCTGCTGAATTCCTTCAATTTCGTGGGGCTTCCGGACTTCAATGCCGACGAAAACAGGGCCTTTTTCCTTGTTGTTTTTCTTGATGTACTGGAAGTGAATGATGTCGTCGTCGGGGTGCAAAACATTGTTCACGAAGCGGCGCAGAGCCCCGGGCCGCTGGTTAAAGGTCACCATGAAGTAGTGCTTCAGGCCCTTATGACGCATGGCCCGCTCCTTGATATCCTCCATGCGGGTAATGTCGTTGTTGCTACCGCTAAGTACGCACACCACCGTTTTGCCCCGGATTTCGTCGGCAAACTGGCGCAAAGCCGAGATGCTGAGCGTGCCGGCCGGCTCCAGCACGATACCTTCCTCGTTGTACATGCGCAGCAGATCCTCGCACACCTGGCCTTCGGGAACCAACACCACGTCGTCGAGTAGCGCCCGGCACAGCTCGAAAGTCAGGGCGCCGGGGCACTTCACGGCCGCACCGTCCACGAAGCTTTCAATGTGCTCCAAGGCCTGCCGCCGGCCGGTTTGGATAGCCTGCTGCATGGAAGGCGCGCCCAGGGGCTGCACTCCTATCAGCTTAGTGTGCGGGCTAAGCTGCCGGAATACGCTGCCCACGCCCGAAGCCAAACCGCCGCCCCCGATGGGCATAAAAACGTAGTCGATGGGCTGGGGCGCGGCTTTGAGGATTTCCAAACCTACCGTCGCCTGGCCTTCAACAATGGCCAGGTCATCGAAGGGGTGCACAAAGGCGCTGCCTCGTTCGTCGCAGAACAGCTTGGCGGCTTGAAACGTGTCGTCGAAGGTGTTACCGGTCAGGACGACCTCAACCTGCTCTTTGCCGAACAGGCGCACTTTGCTCACCTTCTGGGCCGGCGTGTTGGCCGGCATGAAAATATAGCCCTTCAGCCCCAGCAGTTGGCAGGCGTAGGCCACGCCTTGGGCGTGGTTGCCGGCACTGGCGCACACTACTTCCGGCGTGTCCTGCTCCCGGGCCAGTTGGGAAATCTTGTTGTAGGCGCCCCTGATTTTGTAGGAGCGCACCACCTGCAAGTCTTCCCGTTTCAGGTAAATCGACGCGCCATAAGCGGCCGAGAGGCCCAGGTTTTGCTGAAGCAGGGTTTCGTAAATCACGCCCTGCAGATTGCGGGCAGCCTGCTCCACGCTTTCGAGCAGTACTGTGGGGGCTGAAAGGGCTATAGTTTCGCTATGCATCGGCTTCGGCAGTTTTCTTCAGGGAGCGGAGCTGGCGCACGGTTGCGCCGGTTTGCCACAGCTCCGATTCCCGAACTTCCTTGAGTTCGGCTTCCAGTTCTTTCCGATAGTTCGGCGTGGAGCCGCGCTGGATGGTACGCTCGGCTTCCTTGCCCGAGGCCACGCTGTCGTAGAGCTCATTGAGCACGGGCAGCGTAGCTTCCCGGAAGCGGCCTTTCCAGTCGAGGGCGCCACGCTGGGCCGTTACGGAGCAGTTGCTGAACATCCAGTCCATGCCGTTTTCGCCTACCAGCGGTACCAGGCTCTGGGTCAGCTCTTCTACGGTTTCATTGAAGGCCTCGGAAGGCGAGTGGCCGCGCTGGCGCAGCACTTGGTACTGAGCCTCGATGATACCAGCCAAAGCACCCATCAGCACGCCCCGCTCCCCGGTCAGGTCGGAGTATACTTCGCGCTTAAAGTCGGTTTCGAACAGGTAGCCCGAGCCTACCCCGATGCCCAGGGCAATGGCCTTTTCCAGGGCCTCACCGGTAGCATCCTGAAACACGGCATACGACGAGTTCAGCCCGCCGCCCTGCAGATAGAGTCGGCGCAGGCTGGTGCCGCTGCCCTTGGGCGCCACCAGAATCACGTCCACGTCGGCGGGTGGAATGATGTTGGTTTGGTCGTTGAAGGTGATGCCGAAGCCGTGGGAGAAGTACAGCGTTTTGCCCGGCGTGAGGTGCTGCTTCAAGGTGGGCCACAGGGCAATCTGGCCGGCATCCGAGAGCAGGTTGGCAATAATGGTGCCCCGGGCAGCGGCTTCCTCAATGGAAAACAGGGTTTCGCCCTCGACCCAGCCATCCTGCAGGGCTTTTTCCCAGGAGGGCGAATCCTGGCGCTGGCCGATGATGACGTTGAAGCCGTTGTCGCGCAGATTCAGGGCCTGGCCCGGCCCCTGCACCCCGTACCCAATCACGGCAATGACTTCGTCCTTCAGGTAGGCCTGGGCCTTAAACAGCGGATACTCGTCGCGGGTAATTACAGTTTCTTCTACGCCGCCAAAGTTGATGGTTGCCATGATGGAAAGTGGTAAAGGGTGAATAGTGAGTGTTGAATGCTTTTTGGGTTTGGAAGCCGGTCTCCGCAGGCCGTCGTTCCGAGCTCCGCGAAGAATTCCGCGTGCTGACGTTGTTAGGAAACGAGCTGTCCTGCTGAGCAGAGTCGAAGCATCTCTACCGCTTCGTTGTGACAGCTTTTGATTAGCCCTGCACGCGAGATGCCGCCCGCTGGTCGACAGGACGCGCTGCTGTAGTACTACATCGAGAAGACCTCGTCGCGGTTGTTGAGGAACTCGTTTTCCACGACTTCCGAGCCGGGCTCGGTGCGCTCAAACTCGCGCAGCTTGCGGTTGAACCCGTCGCTGTGTTTGATGATGGCAATGCGGGCCGAGCGCACAAACTCGATGAGGCCGTAGGGCTGCAGCACCTTGATGAGGGTATCGGTTTCCTCGCGGTGGCCCGTGGTTTCAAACACCGTATAATCTTTGCGAATGACCACGGCCCGGGCCCCATGTTCCCGCAGCAGGCGCTCCACGGAGGCTTTTTCGGCAATGACGTCGGTGGGCACTTTGTAAAGCGCCATTTCCTGCCAGATCACCTCCTGATTGGTATTAAAGTAGACCTTGAGCACTTCCACCTGCTTTTCGATCTGCTTGGCAATCTTGCGCACCACGTCCTCGGTTTCGTGAATCACGATGTTGAAGCGGTGAATTCCCTCAATTTCGGAGGGCGAGGTATTCAGGCTTTCAATGTTGATTTTGCGGCGCGAGAAGATGATGGCAATGCGGTTGAGCAAGCCAATCTGGTTCTCGGTGTAGGCCGTGATGTTGTATTCCTGCCGGGTCATTGGGAAAGGGTGAGATGGTGAGGTGGTGAACTAGTAAGTTTGATGTTCTGGTAGCACGTTTGGCACGGCAACTCACCATTTCACCATCTCACTAGTTCACCGCTTAGCGCAGCCGGATTTCGCTCACACTGCAGCCCTGGGGCACCATGGGGAAGATGTTATTTTCCCGGGTCACCATGACTTCGAGCAGGAAAGAGCCTGGATGCTGCAACATTTCCTGCAGGCTGCTTTTAAGTTCTCCGCGTTCCGACACCCGCTTGCCGGCAATGCTGTAGCCGCTGGCTACGGTCACGTAATCGGGGCTGGCGATGTTGACGAAGGAGTAGCGCCGCTCGTGAAACAGCTCCTGCCACTGGCGCACCATGCCCAGAAACTGGTTGTTGAGAATGATGATTTTCACCTCGACCCCGGTTTGCATGATAGTACCCAGCTCCTGAATCGTCATCTGGATGCCCCCGTCGCCGATAATGGCCACCACGGGCCGGTCGGGGCGGCCGAACTTGGCCCCAATGGCAGCCGGCAAGGCAAAGCCCATGGTACCCAGCCCGCCACTGGTAATGTTGCTGCGTGCGTGGTTAAACTTTGCGTAGCGGCAGGCGACCATCTGGTGCTGGCCCACGTCGGTTACCACAATGGCCTCGCCATGGGTTAGCTCGTTGAGCTGCTGAATTACTTCGCCCATGGTCAGCTCATCCGAGGTCGGAAACAGTTCGTCCTGGATAACGGCAGCTACTTCCTCGGCCTGATACTGCTCGAAGCGCTGCCGCCACTCTGGGTGGGTTTTCGCCTCAATAAGCTCAGTCAGCATGGGCAGTGTTTCCTTACAGTCGCCCCACACCGGCACGGTAGCCGCCACGTTCTTGTCGATTTCGGTGGGGTCAATGTCGAGGTGAATCACCTGGGCCTGTTTGGCGTACTTATCGAGGCGGCCGGTTACCCGGTCGTCGAAGCGCATACCAATGGCAATAAGCACGTCGCACTCATTGGTCAGCACGTTGGGACCATAGTTGCCGTGCATGCCCAGCATACCCACGTTCAGGGGGTGCTCGGTCGGTAAAGCGCCGGCGCCGAGGATGGTCCAGGCCGCCGGAATGCCGCTTTTCTCGACAAAGGCCCGAAACTCAGCTTCGGCCTTGCCCAGCGTTACGCCCTGCCCCCAGAGCACAAAAGGGCGCCGGGCCTGGTTGATCAGCTCGGCGGCTTGCGCTACATACTCGGGCCGCACGATAGGCGCGGGCCGGTAGCTGCGGATGTGGTTACAGGGTTTGTACTCAGCAAAATCGTGCTTCTGCAGCTGGGCATTCTTGGTAATGTCAATCAACACCGGACCCGGCCGGCCGCTGCGGGCAATATAAAAGGCCTTGGCCAGCGCCTCAGGCAGCTGACTAGCTTCTGTTACCTGGAAATTCCACTTGGTAACCGGCGTAGTGATGTTGATGATGTCGGTTTCCTGGAAGGCATCGGTGCCGAGCAAATGAGCGAAAACCTGCCCCGTGATGCACACCAACGGAGTGCTGTCAATCTGGGCGTCGGCCAAGCCAGTCACCAGGTTGGTAGCGCCCGGGCCGCTGGTAGCAAACACCACCCCCACTTTGCCCGATGCTCGGGCGTAGCCCTGGGCCGCGTGAATGCCGCCTTGCTCGTGGCGCACCAGCACGTGGTTGAGTTCCTGCTGGAAGTCGTACAGGGCATCGTAAATTGGGATAATGGCACCACCGGGGTAGCCGAAAACGGTGTCTACGCCTTCGGCCAGCAGGGCGCGCAGGGTCATTTCCGCCCCCGACATAGTTTGCAGTGCCGTTTCCGGGGCCAACTGGGTTGTTTTTTCCTGGGTCAACATAGGCTTGCGTTTGACTTGCCTCAAGAATCGGTGATGCACCCTTCACTGGCTGAGCCCACGGTGCGGATGTATTTGCGCAGCACGCCCCGGGGCGCATTCACGGCGGGCGGCGTCCACTGGGCTCGGCGGGCGGCCAGTTCGGCCTCGTCCACCAGCACGCTCATCGTGTTGTTGGCCGCGTCGAGAACCACCTGGTCGCCGTTGCGGACCATGGCAATGGGCCCGCCGTCGTAGGCTTCGGGGCTCACATGACCGATAACGAAGCCGTGGGTACCGCCCGAAAAGCGCCCGTCGGTGACCAGCGCCACTTTGTCGCCGAGCCCGGCCCCGATGATGGCCGAGGTGGGCTTGAGCATTTCAGGCATGCCCGGCCCGCCCTTGGGCCCCACGTAGCGGATGATAACCACTTGCCCAGGCTGCACCTGGTTCAGGCCTTCGTTCAGCTCTTCCTCGGAGTCGAACACGCTGGCCGGGCCTTCGAACCGGGTACCTTCCTTGCCGGTAATCTTGGCCACCGCGCCTTCGGGGGCGAGGTTGCCGTAGAGAATCTGAATGTGACCGTCGGCTTTAATTGGGTTAGCAAACGGCCGCAGCAAGTCCTGCTCTTCACCCAGGGCAGCGGTATTCGCCAGGTTTTCGGCCAGGGTCTTGCCCGTCACAGTGGGTAAATTGCCAGTCAGCAACCCTTCGTTAAGCAACGTCTTCATCACCGCCGGCACCCCGCCCAGGGCCGACAAATCCTCCATCAGGTACTTGCCACTGGGCTTGAGGTCGGCCAGCATGGGCACTCGGTTGCTCACGTTCTGGAAGTCCTGGAGCGTGAGCTTGACCCCGGCCGCATCGGCAATGGCCATCAGGTGAATGACGGCGTTGGTAGAGCCACCCAGTACCGTAATGAGCACCATGGCATTTTCGAAGGCTTCCCGCACCATAATGTCGCGGGGCTTGAGGTCCTTTTCCAGCAGATTCAGCAGGTATTCGCCGGTCCGCAGGCACTCTTCGCGTTTCTGGTCACTCACGGCCGGAGCTGAGGACGAAAACGGCACCGACATACCCAGTACTTCGGCCGCCGAGGCCATAGTATTGGCCGTGTACATGCCCCCACAGGCCCCGGGGCCCGGGCAGGCGTGGTTGATAATACCGCGGTAGTCTTCCTCGGAAATGTTGTTTTGCAGCTTTTTGCCGTAAGCCTCGAAGCACGAAACAATGTTGAGCTGCTGGCCTTTGAAAGAACCGCCTTTAATCGTGCCGCCGTACACCATCAGCCCGGGCCGGTTGAGGCGGGCCAGAGCCATCAGGGAGCCGGGCATGTTTTTATCGCAGCCCACCACGCAAGCCAGGGCATCGTAGTTGTGCGCCCCGGCCATGGCCTCGATGGAGTCGGCAATGATTTCTCTGGAAACCAGGGAGTAGCGCATGCCTGGCGTGCCGTTGGTAATACCGTCCGACACCCCGATGGTATTAAACCGTAACCCTACCAAACCCGCCGCCAGCACCCCTTCCTTCACATGGTCGGCTAGGCCGTTGAGGTGCATGTTGCAGGTGTTGCCATCGAAGCCCGTAGAGCAAATACCCACGAAGGGCTTGCGCAAATCGGCTTCCGACAAGCCCGAGCCAATGAGCATGGCTTGGGAGGCCGGGAGGCTGTCGTCCTGGGTGTAAATGCGGCTGTAGGTATTAAGGGCCATGTGTTAAGTGGGCTTAGAGCTAAGAACTCAGAGCTTAGAAGTGGAAGTATTGGGGGATGCCGGAGCTACTCTGCCGTGGCTTAGACTGTCTAAGATCTAAGCTCTAACTTCTCAGCTCCAACCTCCTGCCCGGTTACCAGAGCCTGGTAGCGGCTAGCCAGCTGGGCCCCAATGGTTTCGGCGTACGGCTTGGCAAATACTACCTCATCAACCGACGAGACGCCGATAACCTCGGCTGCGGTGCCCGTCATAAAGGCGCCTTCGGCCTCTTGCAGTGCGGCCGGCGTGAAGAACTGCTCGTGCACGGTAATACCGGCTTCACGGGCCAGGTCGATGATGGTATTGCGGGTGATGCCGCGCAGGATGCTGCCGGCCGGAGCCGTGTACAGTTCCCCGTTTTTCTCGAAAAAGAAGTTGGCGCCGGGCCCTTCGGCCACGTAGCCGTTCATGTCCAGCAGTAGGGCTTCGTCGTAGCCCCGGCTCTTGGCTTCGGAGCTGGCAATGATGGAGTTAACGTAGTGGCCTGAGACCTTGGCCTCAATCGGCACGGCCTTGGGGTTGGGCCGCTCGTAGGGCGAAATGGTAAGGCGCAGGCTTTGGTCGCCGAGGTACTTGCCCCACTCCCAGACGGCCATCAGCAGGTTGCCGGTCGTGGCGTGCTTGAGGCTCATATTGGGTGTGGCGGCGTAGGCCAGCGGCCGGATGTAGGCGTCGGTCAGCCCGTTTTTTTCCAGCAACTGGTAGCTGATCTGGGTCAGTTCCTCCACTGAGTAGTTCAGCGGCAGCCCGATAGCCTGGCAGGAGTAGTGAAACCGCTCGTAATGCTCCCGGGCCTTGAAGATCTGGCAGCCTTGGGGCGTGTTGTAGGCCCGAATGCCTTCGAAAACGGCGTATCCGTAGTGCAAAGACTGCGCATAAGCGCCGCAAGTGGCCTCCGAGGCCGGCACGAATTCACCATCCAGGAAGGCGACGGTGTTACTGTTGAAATACATAAAACGGTGGCGTTAAGTGGAAGCGGTTAGAAGTAGCAGGCAGTAAAAAGCCTTCCTGAGCGCGGGGCTTAGAAAGGCTCGTTTGTGGCAAACAGCAGCAATTCCCTCAGCCCAGCGGCGGCGGAATAATGACCTTTGTGACGAGCAGCACGGTGAAGAGCATAGCAAGAGGCTGGTTGGTGGTGAAGGTGATGCGTGCAATGCGTAGCCCAACAATCCACTTGGTTTCGTTTAAATTGGCGGTCGGCAATTCCTGGCCTGGGGCAATAACGGCGGGTCGTTTCCGGTTTGAGGAGCGTCCCGATTCCAGATCTTTCCAGTGGCGGTTAGCCAAAGTCGGAAGCGGTTGTAACTTGCCCGGAAGAAGGCGGCTAATGCCCAAAGCCGCAGGCAAGTAGCAATTCCGTTCTAGCCCACGGAAAACAATATTTAGGATAGTCACTATTTCCAATTACGCCATTATCAACCATAACCATCTACAATACAACCACTTACCAAACAAGCCATTACAATGCCTAACGAAAGCATTGACCCCGTTTTTCAGTTAATAAAGTCGCTGACCCGCTCGGAGAAGCGGCACTTCCGCCTGTTTACCAACCGCCAGGGCTCCAACGAGGGCCTGAAGTTTCTGCAGCTCTTCGATGCCCTCGACGGGCAGGCTGCCTACGACGAAGAACGGGTGCTGACCCAGGTACCGGCCATTAAAAAAGTGCAAGTAGCTAACCTCAAGGCCAACCTCTACAAACAGCTGCTGGCGAGTCTGCGCATGTATCATTCGGGGCAGAACCTCGACATTCAGCTCCACGAGCAGCTCGACTATGCCCGGGTGCTCTACAACCGCGGCCTGTACCAGCAGAGCCTTAAAATGCTGGAAAAAGTAAAGCAAACGGCCCAACAGGCCGAAATGCCCCATATTGCCCTGCTGGCCCTGGATTTTGAGAAGCTCATCGAGTCGCAGTATATCACGCGCAGCCTGCGCGGCCGGGCCGAGGTGCTCTCGGCCGAAGCCTCCGACACGGCCGGCCACGTAGCCCAGATGCACGAGCTGTCGAACGTAGCGCTGCGCATGTATGGGCTCTACCTCAAGATCGGGCACGTGCGCAACCAGGAAGACTACGACAACATCACGGCCTACTTCCACGAAGCCCTGCCAACCGTCGATCTGGCTCAGGCTGGCTTTTACGAACGGCTGTACTATTACCAGGCCCACGTCTGGTACCATACCATCACCCAGAATTTCCCGGCCTGTTTCCGCTATGCCCAGAAATGGGTGGATTTGTTTGAACACACCCCCTCGATGAAAGAGCAGCAAACTATGCTCTACATCAAAGGCCTGCACAACCTGCTGATTTCACTATATAACTTGCTATACTTCAGCAAGTTCATCGAAGTACTAGAAACCCTGGAGGCCTTTGCCGCCGACCCGGACCGCCGCACCAACCCCAACACGGAGATGCTGCTGTTCCTCTACATTTATACCAACCGCATCAACGCCTACTTCCTGCAAGGGCGCTTCACAGCGGGCCTGACGCTTATTCCGGGCCTGCTCGACAACCTCGACCGGTTTCAGGTGCAGCTCGATTCGCACCGCCGCTTGGTATTCTACTACAAGATTGCCAGTCTCTACTTCGGCAGCGGCAACAACGATAAGGCCATTGAGTACCTCACCAAAATCATCCAGTTCCGCGACGTCAGCCTGCGCGAGGACATTCAGTGCTTTGCCCGGATTCTCAACCTGATTGCCCACTACGAGGCCGGCCGGGATGAAGCCCTGGAGTACCAGATTAAGTCGGTGTACCGCTTTTTGGGCAAGATGAACGACCAGCAGCAGATGCAGGTGGCTATTTTCCAGTTCCTGCGCAGCGTCGGCGACGTCGCCCCGGACGAGCTCAAGGATGCCTTTATTCAGCTTAAGGAACAGCTCATCC
This sequence comes from Hymenobacter cellulosivorans, assembly GCF_022919135.1. Classification (NCBI taxonomy): domain Bacteria; kingdom Pseudomonadati; phylum Bacteroidota; class Cytophagia; order Cytophagales; family Hymenobacteraceae; genus Hymenobacter; species Hymenobacter cellulosivorans. Next base: position 6,045,720 of record NZ_CP095049.1, read on the forward strand.
GCATTGCGGCCCAGCCCTTCGAGCGCCGCCCCTTCCTCTATCTGGACATCGTTTCCTGGCTGGAAAGCAAGATTGAAGGTGTTTCGGTTCAGGAAATCATGCAGCGTAAATTCCGGCACCTGAAGTAAAACAAGCGGAGCCTAAAACGAGCATGTCGGCCTTTCTGCGGACGAAGCAGAAAGGCCGACATGACGTCAGGAGGCGAGAGTAAACCGAGAAAAACGCTAGGCGCTGTGGTAAGCTGGTACTTTGCTTTCGGCCAGGCGCTGCTCCATCAGGGTTTTGCTGGCCAGTACGATGGTGGCGAAGCCCTGCGGCACTTCGGTGTAGCGCAGCGTTACCTGGGGGTCGGTCCAATTTTCACTTTTGGCCGCTACGCGCTGGCTGGGCCCGTACTCGGAGAGCAACAGGTTATGAATGCCTTTGCAGTTTGCATCACCCATCACGCGCAACTCTATCGAACAAAGCTTGTCCTTGTAAAAACCGTAGCTAATCCCGGTGACGGTGTAGCCCCCCACTTGCAGGTTTTCCCGCTTGCTGGTATAGTATACGGTTTGGGTACTGGCCTCTACCCGCTCGGGCACTAAGTGGCGAAACTTGCGGACGTCGGTGCCCAAAGCGGCCCGCCGTTGTTCCAGAACGTGCCCAGCCTTGCCCGACTGTGCTACTACGGGGCCAGCAAGGGCCAGCATGAGCGAGAATGCAGCCAGGTATTTCATGGGCTCGGGTTGATAAAAACAGCCCCTAAGATTACTGAAAAAGATTAATAAAAACTACTTTTTCTATTCTTAGTCCCTGCTACTCAACTCACAAGCCGGGGCCCTGGTTTCCGCCACCGACATAAAAAAGCGCGCACCTATCAGGTCAGTGCGCGCCCAAACCAGCCAGCCAACTCCATGGCCAACAGTTGCAAGGCTTTATTGCTGGGCAACGCACGCGGTTAATTACTGCTGCTAAGCCACTTGCCGTTCTTGCAAAAGAGCGAAGTAGTATACTAGTCAGGAGCCAGGATGCACAGCGTAGCCGTGTCGGACTGCAGCATCTGTTTGGTAGTGAAGGCGCCGTCCTTTACCGGTTTGGCGTCCTGCCTAGCCTTTATTTCACGGAGCTGCTGCAGTTCCTGCCGGGTAGCTTGCTTCACGTCCGCGGCCTGACTTATGCTCAGCCATAGCGCCGGGAGTAGTCTGGGTCGGTCCGGGGTTAAATGCAGCGAAAGTAAATTCAATCAAATCCACTTAACAGGTGCAGTACGTTCTTCATCGGGCAGCAGAAACAGGTTAGCGAGAAGTTGTTTTGCAACTGAGCAATGCAACCGTAGATTGGACTTTGTTTCAAAGCTGACCTTTTTAGCCCAATAGTACTTTTGGCTTTCTAAAGGTTATTGCTTCTGCTGCCCACGGCAAAAATGCTGACCGCCTCTTGTTGTCCCCTATCCCGCTCCTCATGCCTACTTCCCCTGCTCGTCTGCGCTGCCTGGTTGTCGACGATAACGAAATCAACCGTCTCACGCTCGAGCATTTCGTGGAAATGACGGATGCCCTGGACCTGGTAGCTTCCCTGCCCGACGCCGTGCAGGCTCTGAATATGCTGCGCAGCGGCACGCCCATCGACCTGCTGTTTCTGGACATTGAAATGCCTCACCTCAGTGGACTGGATTTGGTGCGGGCCCTGTCCGAGCCGCAGCCCCAGGTAATTCTGGTCACTACCCACGCCGATTTTGCCGTGGCCGCCTTCGAGCTGGCCGTGGCCGACTACCTGGTGAAGCCTGTCGACTACGCCCGCTTCAGTAAAGCCGTGGATCGGGTTCTGGCTTTGCGCGCGGCTGCCTCGCCTACTCTGCCCGCAGCTACCACCGTCACCGAAGGCTCCGAACTGTTTGTCAAGGTCAACAACAAGCTCGTGAAGCTCGATTTCAATGATGTACTATACATCGAGGCCATGTCGACCTATTCGGTGTTCGTGACGCCCAAGCACAAGCACATTGTGTACATCACACTCAAAGCCCTGGAAGAACGGTTGCCGTTCAGCCATTTTGTGCGGGTACACCGCTCTTTCATCGTAAATACCAAGCGTATTGAGGCCGTGGAAGACAACCAGCTGCTGCTTGGGGAGCACGAAATTCCGGTGGGCAAATCTTACCAGGAAGAGTTTTTCCGCAAGCTGCGCAGCCTCTAGCCCTTACCCATTAGGGCTTAGGCCTCTTCGGAGCTAAGCTCGGAGGGCAGCTCCTGTACCACCCGGTCGAGGCGGGTAGTAAGGTGAGCAATGGCGGCCAGACGAGTTTCCGAGCTGCCGGGGTGGCGGGCCTGCTCCAGCTGTTTTACGGCTTCATCCACGCCTTCCACGCCCAGTTGCACCAAGTTGGGCTTGATGTGATGCACCAGCTCGGCTACCCGGGTCCAGTTACTGTCGCCGGCCGCCAAACGCAGCTCCTGCACGGTTTCGGGAATGTTGCGCAGGAAGGAACGAATGATTTTGTCGACAAAGGTCTGCTTACCGCGGGCCAGCTCGCGCAGGCTGGTCAGGTCGTAGCTGCGGGCAGTTTGGGCCGCCGAGGCTACTAGGTCGACCAGCTTCTGGTAGAGGGCATCTTCTTCGAAGGGCTTGGCCAGGCAGTCGTTCATGCCCGCGGCCAGGTACAGTTCGTTGTCGGCCCGGAAGGCATTGGCCGTCAGGGCCAGGATGGGTACCTGGGCCCGAACGGCATTGGGGTGCTGGCGGATGCGGGCCGTGGCTTCCAGGCCGTTCATGTTCGGCATCTGAATGTCCATCAGAATCACGTCGTAGGCGTTGGCGGCATGCATTTCTACGGCTACCAGGCCGTCGGGAGCCTCATCAACCTGCACCTGCCATTCTTCCAGCATGAGGCGGGCCACGTCGCGGTTGATTTCATTGTCTTCGGCCAGCAGAATGCGGCGGCCGGCCAGGGAACCGTTGTCCACTACGTCTTCCTTTTTGGCCCGGGGCGCTTCGGCCTTGGGCAGGGTGAGGGTAAAGGAGAAGGTACTACCACGCCCAACTTCACTTTCCACCTTAAGCAGGCCGCCCAGCTTCTCGACTAGCACCCGGCTGATGCTCAGGCCCAGCCCCGTACCGCCAAACCGGCGGGTGGTGTCGGCGTAGGCCTGGGTGAAGCCTTCGAAAATACGGTCAATCTTGTCGGGGGCAATACCGATACCAGTATCCGTGACGCGGAACTCGGTGGTCAGGTGGGTTTCGGTTTCGCCCACGTAGTAGCCGCCCACCGAGATAGTGCCCCGCTCGGTAAACTTCACGGCGTTGGACACGAGGTTTATCAGGATCTGATTGAGGCGGAAGGGGTCACCCACAACCCAGGAGTTGGGGCAGCTTTCGCGCAGTGGGGTACCTTTGAACTCTAGGCCTTTCTCGGTGGCCAGCAGCGCCAGAGGCTCCACGGCCTGCCCCATCGAGTCGCAGAGGTTGAAGGCAGTTTGCTCAAACTCCAGCTTGCCCGAGGTAATCTTGGCCATGTCGAGCACGTCGTTGAGAATGCCCAGCAGGTGCTGGCCCGAGGAGCGAATCACCTTCAGTAGTTCCTGCTGCCGCTCGTTGAGGTTGGTTTTGGCCAGCTGCCCGGCCATGCCCAGCACTCCGTTGAGCGGGGTGCGAATCTCGTGGCTCATGTTGGCCAGGAAGTTTTCCCGGGCTTTAGCGGCCGCTTCAGCCGCTTCGGTGGCGGCTTTCAGGTCGGTAATGTCGGTGCTGACGCCCAGCACTTCCATGGCGCCATCGGGGCGGCGCAGGGGCCGCTTGATGGTCTGGAACCACAGCACCTCCCCGGAAGGCAGCGTGTAAGGATCTTCCTTCTTGATTTCCTCGCCGGTGGCCAGCACGTGGGCATCGGCGGCGGTGTACTCGCGCTCTTCCCGGGCCACAATACTGTTGGCGTCCTGGGCGGCTTTGGCGCGGTAGGGCCGGAACTCCTGGAGCTGGCGCATAGCGTGGTTGCGAAACACAAGGTTGCCGGCCGCGTCGCGCACGTAGATCAGGCTGGGAATGGTGTCAAGCACCTGCTGGGTAAACTTCTGCTCGTCGAGCAGCTGCTGCTGGGCTTTTACCCGGTCGGTGATGTCGAGGCCGTAGCCGAGCATGAACTGCAGGGCACCATCGGGGCCCGCAATGGCTTTGTAGTGGCGCTGGTGGCAGCGTACGCCGTCGGGGTGAGGCGTAATATCGTCCCAGATTACCAGTTGCTCATCCTGCTGGGCCTCTTCAAACATCCGGACGCGCTGCTCGGCCAGGGTTAGCGGATACTGGTAACGCTGGCAAAACTCAGTGATGGTATGACCCAGCAGCCAGGTGCGCGCTTCCGCGTTGGGCACGGCGTAGGGGTTGGCGTAGAGGTAGCGCTGCTCAGCGTCGAGCATCACGACTTCCACCGGCAGCTCATCCAGAATCGTTTCGTAGAACTGGCGCTGGTTGGCCATTTGCAGCTCCACTTCGCGCTGCTCCGTGATTTCCTGCAGGTACAGGTTGGTGTACTCTTCGGCCGCAAAGGGCATAACTTTAACCCGGAACAGGCGCGGGCCGAAGGCTATTTCCAGGGTTTGGGGCGCATTGGTAGCCAGGGCCTGAGTTGCCGCGTCCAGCAAGGATTGCCAGACGAGGGCCAGGGAGTCGGCATCGAGACTGTCGCGCAGCCCACGCAGGGCCGCGTTGGCGAACAGCAATTCTCCATTTTTGCGGAAGCGCAGCACCGGGTTGGGGTTTTGTTCCGGAATGCGCGACATGGCCTGCAGCTCGGCGGCGGCCTGGTGCTGGCTGGTGATGTCGCGGTAACGCAGCAGCACGTTGGTCGAGCCTACTTCCAGGGCCTGCAGTGGCACTACGTCGCGGTCCAGAATCCGGCCGTTGGTCAGGTGTACCTGCTTGCCGTACGAAGGTTGCCCGCTCTGCACCACAGCCTCAAACTCGCGGACCAGCTGCTGGGACTGGTCACAGCACAAGCCAATGGCAGCGCTGAGCTCAGCCACCGGGCGCTGCAGCCACTGCCCGGCCGAGTCCGAAACGCCGAAAAACTCGCAGAAAGGCTTGTTCAGCAACAACACTTTTCCTTCCGCATTCAACAGCACTACGCCTTCGGTGAGGTAATTGGCATAGTACGCCATACGCTCATCGGCTACTTTTTTAGCTTGATGGGCTAGCTGCAAGGCCTGCTCCAACTGCTCAATTCGGGCCTGAGCCTGGGCGAAATCAGCAAGGGAAGGAGTAGCAGCGGAAGAGGGCAATTCAGACATACTGGACACTACGATGACAAGCAACTATGCAAGAAATAGAGAAGTCGGGAAGCACAGGAATTTTTTGGTCGAATGGGTTCTGTGACCATGTCAACGGCAGCCCCGACTGGTTAAACACATACCGCCTAACGAATAAATCCATGTCGACGCAGTGGGCCCTTTCCCGGGGGCAGCGGGTTGCTCAGGGCTGTAGCGAAGCAGGTATTTTCAGGAAAATATTCAGCCCACGCGCTGCCAAGCTCACTTAGGTTCTATATTGAGCGCTCAAGCCTTTGGTATGCGCCGCTGAGAATGGAAGCTTTAGTGCCGATTATGTTTGCGTCGGTGGCCGGTTTGGGCCATGCCTTCGAGCCGGATCATCTGCTGGCCGTGGGCAACATGGTGTCGCGGCGGGAAACAACGGCTGAGGCCCTGCGCGACGGTATCTACTGGGGCCTGGGCCACACCACGATGCTGGTGCTGGTAGGCTCCGTTATTCTGCTGAGCCGGGTGACGTTTCTGACCTCGGGCTACTTTGAAGCGGCCGTGGGCGTGCTGCTCATCGCCATGGGCGTAAGCCGACTAATAGGCTGGAACAAGCCGGTAAACGTACGCCCGGCCCGCTACCAGCACCGCCTAGCCTACACCGTGGGGCTGCTGCACGGCCTGGCCGGTAGCGGGGCGCTGGTGCTACTGGTGATGAGCGAAATCCGCCGGCCCCTGCCGGGTATTCTGTATATGCTGGTGTTCGGGCTGGGCTCGATTCTGGGCATGTTCGTAGTAGCCGGCCTGTGCAGTATTCCCTTTACCCGGCGCATGCGCATCAACCGGGTGCTGAAGTTCGGCAGCATCCTGCTCTCGTCGGTGCTGTGCGTGGGCTACGGGGCTTGGATGGTCTTTCAGAATGTAGGTTGGTGATGGCTGCTTCAGCAAATCAACGCTCAGCACTGCTCTGCTAACCACCAAAACGGCCTGACAACTGACAACGAGCAACTAACAACCAAGAATGCACCTGACTCCCAAAGACCTCGACAAACTGGTGCTGCACCAAGCCGGCTTTGTGGCCCAGAAGCGCTACGCCCGCGGCCTGCTGCTAAATTATCCCGAAGCCCTGGCCCTACTAGCCACGCAGCTGCTGGAGTTTATTCGCGACGGGGAGGCTGTCACTACGCTAATGAACAAGGGCAAGCTGCTACTCGGCTTGCAGGACGTGATGCCCGGCGTGGCCGAAATGATTCAGGAGGTGCAGGTAGAAGGCACCTTTCCCGATGGCACCAAGCTGGTGACGGTGCACCACCCCATCTGCCGCGAAACCGGCGACCCGGCCCTGGCCCTCTACGGCTCGGGCCTGACCCGCACGGCCGCCGTAACCCAGCCCGACAACCTGATCAACGACACGCCCGGCGAGTACCAGCTAACTGAAGGTGAGCTGATCCTGAACGAAAACCGCGAGACGGTGGAAATCGACGTTGTGAACCTGGGCGACCGGCCGGTGCAGGTGGGCTCCCACTACCCCTTCTTCGAAACCAACGCGGCCCTACAGTTCGACCGGGCCGCCGCCTACGGCTTCCGGCTCAACATTCCGGCCGGCACGGCGGTGCGCTTCGAGCCCGGGGAGCGGAAGCGCGTAACGCTAGTAGCCCTGGGCGGCGAGAGAATCGTGTATGGCGGCAATGGGTGGATTGATGGGCGGTTGGATGAGGATGGTAAGCGAAGTGCTGCTATAGAGAAGACGGCAGGGTTTCGGCCCTAACCTAGGGTCCAATTGCTCCCTATTTTTTAAGCGCAACCTCATGCAGCACCTATCAGCTCTAATACTCATCATTTTCGCTTTGAGCGTCGGTGCTTGCCGAGCGCAGGCCCAATACGTGGGCCATTACACACTAAAAAGTCGCCCTAAGAGCTACACGCTCGTTGATGAAGAAAGTGGTACCCGATTCTTACTGGACTCATCTAGAGTGTTTATCACCGCAATTGATAAAAACGGAAAGAAGCTCTGGCGTACCGATCCTTACACCGCTGCCAAAGTGGAAGCTTATCGAGTGAAAAGGCCAGAAATCGTGTACTTCTCGCTCAGCAAAGCGCAACACAATGAGAGCCCTGCATTTCGCAAAGGTGACGAAGTAACCAGCGTAGGCTACAACAACACGGTATTCGGTCTTATCAGCAAGGAAACCGGCATCTTCTTCTATCTGGGCCAAGACTAAATCAACCACCATGTCATTACCCATCTCCCGCCGCGCCTACGCCGATATGTACGGCCCCACCACCGGCGACAAAGTCCGCCTGGGCGATACTGACCTGCTAATCCAGGTCGAACGAGACTACACCGTGTACGGGGAGGAATGCAAGTTCGGGGGCGGCAAGGTCTTGCGCGACGGGATGGGTCAGGCCGCCGGCATCAGCCAGGACGAGGCCCTGGATTTGGTCATTACCAACGCCCTGGTGCTCGACTACACCGGCATCTACAAGGCTGACATCGGCATCAAGAACGGGCGAATCAGCGGCATCGGCAAGGCCGGCAACCCCCACATTATGCCCGGCGTGACGCCCGGCATGACCGTGGGCGTGACCACCGAAGTCATTGCCGGAGAAGGCCAGATTCTCACCGCCGGCGGCATCGACTGCCACATTCACTTCATCAGCCCCCAGCAGATTCCTGAAGCCCTGGCCTCGGGCCTGACCACGATGATAGGCGGCGGCACGGGTCCGGCGGCTGGCACCACGGCCACCACCTGCACGCCCGGCGCCTTTTACCTGGAAACAATGCTCAAGGCCACCGAGGCCTACCCGCTCAACTTCGGCTTTCTGGGCAAGGGCAACACGTCCAAGCCCGAGGGGTTGCGGGAACAAGTCGAGGCCGGGGCGTTGGGCTTTAAGCTGCACGAAGACTGGGGCACCACGCCCGCGGCCATCGACCAGTGCCTGACCATCGCCGAGGAATACGACGTGCAGGTCTGCATTCATACCGACACGCTCAACGAAAGCGGCTTCGTGGAAACCTCCACGGCGGCGTTTAAGGGCCGCACCATTCACTCCTACCACACTGAAGGCGCCGGCGGCGGCCACGCTCCCGACATCATCAAAATCTGCGGAGAGCCCAACGTTATTCCCTCCTCCACCAACCCCACGCGGCCCTTCACGGTCAATACCATCGACGAGCACCTGGACATGCTCATGGTGTGCCACCACCTCGATAAGAACATTCCCGAGGACGTGGCCTTCGCCGAAAGCCGCATCCGGCAGGAAACCATTGCTGCCGAGGACATCCTGCACGATATGGGCGCACTGAGCATTATTTCTTCCGACTCCCAGGCCATGGGTCGGGTCGGCGAAGTCATTACCCGCACCTGGCAAACGGCCCACAAGATGAAGCAGCAGCGCGGCCTGCTGCCCGAAGACGCGGCTGGTACTGCCGACAACTTCCGGGCCCGGCGCTACGTGGCCAAGTACACCATCAATCCCGCCCGGGCCCACGGCATTGCCCACGAAGTTGGTTCCGTAGAACAGGGCAAGCTGGCTGATTTGGTGCTCTGGAAGCCGCAGTTTTTTGGGGCCCGGGCCGAAATGATTCTCAAGGGCGGCATCATCGTGCAAAGCCAGATGGGCGACGCCAACGCCTCCATTCCCACGCCCCAGCCCTCGTTTTCCCGGCCCATGTTTGGCTCCCTGGGCACGGCCATCGGCAAGGCGTCGATGGTGTTTGTGTCCCAGGCGTCGGTAGAAAAAGTGCAAAGCACCTACGGCCTGCAAAAGCAAGTGGTGGCGGTGAAAAACTGCCGCAGCATTGGCAAGAAGGACATGGCCCTGAATGACTACCTGCCCAACATCGAAGTGGACCCTGAAACCTACCGCGTAACGGTGGACGGGGTGCACCTGACCTGCGAGCCAGCCACGAAATTGCCCCTGGCGCAGCTCTACAGCCTGTTTTAGAACGATGTAGAGACGCATACTTGCGTCTCGTCGTTGAACGGCCGGCATTACTTTATAAGCAACCTCAGCAATGATTGAGACGGAAGTATGCGTCTCTACGACCAACCCAAATGCAATTTGCCCGCCTGCTTCACCTGGTCGACTCGTCCATTCCGACGGGGTCCTTTGCGTATTCCTACGGGCTCGAAAGTAGCATTACGTTCGGGCTGATTCAGTCTCAGGGTGGGATGCGCAACTTTCTCTACTCCCATTTGCAGCAGATTGGCAGCCTGGAATTACCGTTTATGCAGGCCTGCTTTCAGTTAGGCTTGGGTCCCGAATTGCAGCCCGTAGCCCAGGAATATGAGGCCCTGATGCTGGTGCCGGCCCTGCACAAGGCCAGCGTGGTGCAGGGCCGCAACTGGCTTAAGCTGCTCATCTCCTTTTATCCCGACGCCGACCTGCCGGAAATCCAGGCGTGGTTTGCTGAGCAGCAAGTCCCGTTGCACTTCACGCTGGTATTTGCCCTGGGTTTGCAGCAAGTGGGTTTTGCCCTGGAGCAGGTCCAGACCATGTTTCTGCACATGCTCCTGCGCGACCAGCTCAGCGCCGCCATTCGTCTGGGCTTCCTCGGCCCGCTGGAAGGCCACCAGCTTCAGCACGATTTCTACGCCGTCTTCGAGCATATCCTGGCCGCTCAAGCCGGCAAAACTTACACCCAGGCTACCCGCTCCGCCTTCGTCCTCGACGCCGCCCAGGTTCTGCACGACGATATTTACTCCAAGCTGTTTCAAAATTAGCTTCGCCTGCAAGCTTATCCATCAGCTCAGGATGACAAAAGAAAAAGAACGACAACTCACTATTTCACTAGTTCACCACCTCCCCCCATGGCCTTTGTCGATAAGCTAGCCCTGCTGCTGCACGGGCACACCCACGAAGCCTACGAGTCGCCGGGCGACTTCGCGCAGCGCGAAACCCGCCGCCTGCCTTCCTACCGCAACTTTAGGCAGCGGGCCTTCACCGTGGGCATTGGCGGGCCGGTGGGCACCGGCAAAACGGCCCTGCTTAAAGCGCTGTGCGAACGAATGCGCCACGAGCAGGAACTGGGCGTCGTCACCAACGACATCTTTACCCGCGAAGACGCCGATTTTCTTATCCGCCACAGTGCCCTGAGCGAAGACCGGATTGTGGGCGTCGAAACCGGGGGCTGCCCCCACGCGGCCATCCGGGAGGATATTTCCCTGAACATGGACGCCCTCGAAGGCCTTATGACCCGCTTCGAGAATAAGCTGGACTTCCTGTTTGTGGAAAGCGGCGGCGACAACCTGGCCGCCCACTTCAGCCGGGAACTGGTCGACTACTCGATTTACGTCATCGACGTGTCGGGCGGCGACAAAATTCCGCGCAAGGGCGGCCCCGGCATCACCCAGTCGGATTTACTGGTCATCAACAAAATCGACCTGAAAGACCTAGTGCGCGCCGACCTGGGCGTGATGGAGCGCGACTCGCTGAAAATGCGCGGCGAGGGTCCCTTTCTCTTTGCCCGCGCCATCGACGGGCACGGCCTGGACGAGATTATCAACCACATCAAGGAAGCCAAAGTCCGGGCCCTGGCCTCGGTGCGCGAAGACCGGCGGTAACTCCCCTGTGCCTGGAAACAATTGTTTTTGACCACAGAGGAAGTAGCGGAGCTTACAAACAAATGGTTTCATGCTCCGCTACTCCCCCGGAGCTTACAAACAAATGGTTTTGAGCTCCGGGGGAGTAGCGGAGCTTACAAATAAATATTTCTAAGCTCCGGGGCAGTAGCGGAGCATAGAAACACTTGTTTTCGCGCTCCGCTACTATAGCAGGCCGGGAAAACAGCAGACGAGCAGATGTCTCACGGGGAGAAGCGAATACGTGTCGCTACGCCCAAGCTAATATTTGCGCAGCAACGGATTGTAACCCAGCATTTCGGCCGAAGCCAACTCCTGCAATAGCTGCTTACAGAGCGGCTGCAGGGCGGCGCGGCTGTGGGCAGCGGCACGCAGAATGTAGACGTCGTCCTTGGCCCTGGACACGGCCACCAAATAGTTTTGGCTACTGATCCGGAAGTGCGGGCCGGTGCTGCCGGGCATCTTTTGCTGCTCCAGCCGCGCGACGAGGCGCTGGAAAAGCGTGCTTTCCGGGTGGCCGACCAGGTAGAGCGAAAAAAAGGTCTGGTAGCCGGCGAAGTTGGCGGGCGAGGCGGCAATGTGGTGCTCGGGCTCGAAGGTGAGCCGGTCGAGCAGCACCAGCCTTGAGCCCCGGCTTACCCGCAGCTCGGAGTGCAGGCTGGTAAAGGCAAACTGCTCGCCCTGGTCCATGCGGCCCGAGTGAAACCAGTCGATGAGCAGCAGGGTGGCCGTGGGGTGCAGCTGCCAGTGCTGTACCTGCCGGTAGCGGCTCTCGGCCTGTAGCACCACCGGGTCGGGAAAGACGACGGCCAGGGCTTCGGCGGCCACAGTGCCGGCCACGTGCTGCTCGGCCACCGCCCCATTCGTGGATTTGAATATCTTGGTATTGGCCTGGGTGCTGACGAAGAGCCGGGCCCCGGCTTCCACCCCGATGCGCAGCCGGATAGCGTCGCCGGCGACCATGCCTCCGCCGTAGCTGCTGAGCACCACGTGGCAGGCCGGCGTCGGCGACTTCGGGTTCAGTAGCTTCAGGGGTTGCAGGTTGTGGCAGGTGATAAGCCGGCTCTGGCCCCGCACCTGCGCTACCTCCACGGTGCTCCAGTTCATACCTTCCTTGTTTTGCGCGAGGCCCGCTCCACCTGCGGACCGGTACTATCAACTACATTATTTCCTTGATGGCCCGACAGGCGCAAAGCTACATCTGCGAAGCGGTTCACAACGCTGGTTTTACAAGGGCTTCGGATAGAACCATTTGAAGCCCGTGCGGGGGCTGGTTTACTGGGTTGCCAAAGCAAGCCAGTATCTTTCGGCGGCGCTACCTGCCAGATCAGTGCCGACGCCTTATGGCCCTAACTAGGCCGTTACGCCCCTTGGGTATCCCCTCATCCTTTGCCTGCTGCTCATGTATATCCCCGCAAACTTCCAGCTCACCGACCAGGCTGAAGCCGTAGCCTTTATGCAACGCTACAGCTTTGCCACCCTGGTCAGCGTCGACCAGCAGCGGCCCGTGGCTTCCCATCTGCCGTTCAGCGTCAGGGCCGATGACTCGGGTGTGCGCCTCACCTCCCACCTGGCCCGCGCCAATCCGCAGTGGAAATCCTGGGCCGGGCAAGACGTGCTGGTCATCTTCACCGAGCCGCACGCCTACATTTCGCCCACGCTCTACGAGAAGCGGGAAAGCGTGCCCACCTGGGATTATATTGCCGTGCACGCCTACGGACGGGTGCGTCTCCTCGACAGCGAAGCCGATACAGCCCGGGCTCTGGAGCAGCTTATTGCCACCTATGAGCCGAGCTACCAGGCGCAGTGGGAGAGCCTGCCCGAAACCTTTAAAACGAGCATGATGCGCGGTATCGTGGCTTTCGAAGTGGAGGTAACGGCGCTGCAAGGCCAGCAGAAGCTAAGTCAGAACAAATCTGCGGCCGAGCGAACCGCTATTGCCGCGCACTTAGCCAACGGGCCTGATTCGGCGGCGCGGGAGCTGGCGCCTTATATCCAGTAGACGGGATAAAGCAACGTGGGCTGACGTTGCCCGCTGCTTATTGCTCAACTTGCCCCGCTACTCCTTTCCGTTTCTTCATGCGCCCAGCCGATACCCGCCACCGTGGCCCCCACCCCAACGATACCCGGCTCTTTGCGCCCGAATGGGTACCAGTGCTGCGAAAGGCCGTCGACGAATTATCCTGGCTGCTGACCCGCGGCTACCCACCAGCCGCCACCCTGAAGCTGGTCGGCGACCGGTATGCGCTGACTGAGCGCCAACGCTGGGCCGTGGGCCGCGCCGCCTGTACCGAAGAGCAGTACGCCGGGCGCGCGGCCACGCACCTATCAGCCGCTGACCTAGGCGGCCGGCCCGTGTCCATCGACGGTTTCAACCTGCTTATCACCCTCGAAACGGCCCTGAGCGGCGGCGTGGTACTGCGGGGCCGCGATAGTGCCTTGCGCGACTTATCCAGCATTCACGGCACGTATCGGGCGGTGCAGGAAACCGACCGGGCCATTCGGCTGGCCGCCGCAGCCCTGCTGCGTCTTTCGCCCGGCCCGGTGCGGTGGCTGCTCGACCAGCCCGTGTCCAACAGTGGCCGGCTGGCGGCGCGCCTGCGCGAGCTGGGACCGGAGCTGGGTCTCCCCTGGACGGCCGAAGTAGTGATGAACCCCGACCGAAACCTGGTCGAAACCACGGATATCGTGGTAACCTCCGACTCAGCCGTACTCGACCGTGCCGGGGTCTGGCTCAACCTAGCCGCTTTGGCGCTGGAAGCCGACCCGCCGCGCTGGCTGCTGGATTTGGGGTAAGAAAAAGCTCTCCGCGGCCCAGGCCCTACTTATTCTGCGCGCCCTGCTCAATCCAGCACCGAATCAGGTCCCGCTCTTCCTGGGTCATATTGGTTTTGTTGTTCTGGGGCATCGTTTTGGTCACCACCACGCGCTGCATGATCTTGTCTTGCAGACGGATAATGTCTTCAGGCGTGTCATATTTTACCCCATTGGGGGCCGATTTGAATACTTCGTCGGTGGGGTTGGAGGAGTGGCAGCGCACACAGCGGTTTTGCACAATGGCATTGACCTGGGCCATGCTCACGTTGGGCGTGCAGGCGGCAGCACCGCCGCCTGCCGCTTCTCTCGGCGGGGCCGACACAAAGGCCACCGCCAACAGAAACACCACCGAGGCGGGCAGAATCCAGACGGTGGCCTGCTTCTTTTCGCGCAGGTTCAGCCAATGCTTGACACCCGCCACGCCCAGGGAAATGGCAGCCAGAATCAGCCAGGGCTGACTGTGGCCGAAGGTGCTGGGGAAGTGGTTGCTGACCATCACAAACAGCACCGGCAAAGTGAAGTAGTTGTTGTGCAACGAGCGGGTCAGGGCGTTTTTACCCAGCGTGGGGTCCAGGGGCTGACCCAGCGTGGCGGCCTTCACCATAGCCTTTTGGGCCGGAATGATGGTAAAGAACACGTTGCCGACCATGAGTGTGCCCAGCATAGCCCCGAAGTGAATGTAGGCCGCCCGGGCGCTGAACACCTGGCAGTAGAAAAAGGCAAACCCAACAATTACCAGAAAGCCGAGCAGGGCAAACCACATTCCCTGCTTCACCAGCGGCGACTTGCAGAGCACGTCGTACATCAGCCAGGCCACAATAAAGGAACCCACGCCAATGGCCACGCCCGTGAGCGGAGCCACATCAAGTACCTGGGGGTCGATGAGCATGGAGCCGGCGTTGAAGTAGTACACCACAAACAGCAGGCTGAAGCCCGAAAGCCAGGTAAAATAGGCCTCGTACTTAAACCAGTGCAGGTCGCGGGGTATTTCCTTGGGGGCCAGCTTGTATTTTTCGAGGTAGTAGAAGCCTCCGCCGTGCACGGCCCATAGGTTGCCGGCCAGCTCCTCGCGCACGTTGTCAGTGCGGTTGAGGGCATTTTCCAGGAACACGAAGTAGAACGAGGCCCCAATCCAGGCAATGCCGAAGGTGATATGCATTAGGCGCACCACAATGTTGAGCCATTCCATCAAATGGCCTTCCCAAGGGGAGCCTTTGATGAGAATGTAAAACACGGCCAGCACATAAATAACCGTCAGTAGAATAAGAAGATAGGAGAAGCCTTGCATAGTCAGGCCATTTTCCCCTAGCTTACCGCCCCTTTTGTCGACTTTGGCGAAGCGTTGCAGTGCGTACGTTGCTCCCAGCAGCAGCACGAGGCCCAGCAGGAAGGCAGAAACCAGTAAAACTTGAGTCATGCAGGTAGAAACCGGACCCCGGCGCGGGGTCCTTGGAAAGGGTGGGAGAAATAGGATTTTTCAGTCCAGAACGCCGCTTTCCGGCAAAGAATCCGCCGTAGCAGCCTGCTAGGCGGAGTTTTTGGTCGCAGGATTACCGAGTGAATACCCGTGCCGCGAGGGAAAAGTCGTGGAAAACTGGCTTGGAAAAGCCTTCAATTTAAAGAGAAAGTCTCTTCCGTATGCCAGAGGTAGCCATAAAAAGCCAGCGCGTGGTAGTGCCCGCCGGCGAGCAGCCCGCCGTGGTGCTCATCGACAACGGCCGGATTGCCGAGATTCTGCCCATTGACGCCCCGGTGAGCTGCCCCGTGGTAGATGTAGGCAACCACGCCGTGCTGCCCGGCGTCATCGACCCGCACGTGCACATCAACGAGCCAGGCCGCACCGAGTGGGAAGGCTTCAACACGGCCACCCGCGCCGCACTGGCCGGTGGCCTGACCACGCTCGTGGACATGCCCCTGAACTCGGCCCCGGTCACGACGTCGGTAGCCAACTTTGAGCTTAAGCTGGCCGCTACCCAGGGCCAGCTGCACACCAACGTAGGCTTCTGGGGCGGTATCGTGCCTGGCAACGCGGCAGAAGTTACAGGCCTCATTGAGCGGGGCGTGCTGGGCTTCAAAGCCTTTCTGACCCATTCCGGCATCGATGATTTCCCCAACGCTACCGAGGATGACTTGCGGCAGGTAATGCCCGTTCTGGCCCGGCACGGCCTGCCTTTGCTGGTGCACTGCGAGCTGACCACCGACGACGCGGAGTGGAAGCAGCACGACCCTCGCTCCTACCAGAACTACCTGGCTTCGCGGCCCAAACACTGGGAAGACGACGCGGTAGCCCTGATGATTCGGCTCTGCGCGGAGTTTCGCTGCCCCGTGCATATCGTGCATCTGTCGTCGGCTAACTCTATCGGGCCCCTTGCCGCGGCCAAGGCCCAGGGGTTGCCGCTGACGGTGGAAACCGGGCAGCACTACCTCTTTTTCAACGCCGAGGACATTGCTGACGGGCAGACCCAGTTTAAGTGCGCCCCGCCGATTCGGGAAAAAGCCAACAACGACCTTCTCTGGCAGGCTTTGCAGCAGGGCATCATCGACTTTGTCGCCACCGACCACTCCCCTGCCCCACCCGACCTCAAGCAAATTGCAACTGGTGACTTCACCACGGCCTGGGGCGGCATTGCCTCCTTGCAAGTAGCCTTGCCGGTGCTCTGGACGGCGGCCCAGCAGCGCGGCGCCTCACTCCGGGACCTAGCCACCTGGCTCAGCACCAATCCGGCTAAGCTTATTGGGCAAAGCCAGCGGAAAGGACAAATTGCCAAAGGCTACGACGCGGATTTGCTGATTCTGGACCCCGAGCAGACGTTTGAAGTCACCGCCGAGCTGATTCAGCACAAGCACAAAGTGTCGCCTTACGTGGGACGGCAGCTGCGGGGCGTGGTGGAGCAGACGTGGCTGGCTGGGCAGCCGGTGTACCAGCGGCCAAACTTCCTGGCTTTAAACCAAGGCCAGTTGCTGACGGGCCGGTAAAGCTGTAGCGCGAACTTTGTAGTTCGCGCTACAGCTGGCTCGACCTTCAATTACAACCCTTTAACCCACTACTGAGTGGACGACAACTACACTTCCCGGGCCGAGAAAATCCTGCGCCGCATTGAGGCCTTGGCCGCCATCAGCGAAGACCCGCAGGGCGTGACGCGCACCTTTGGCACGCCGGCCTTTTTGCAGGGCAGCGCCTTGGTCAAGTCCTGGATGGACGCGGCCGGACTAGCCACTCGCGTCGACAGTATCGGCAACGTGCGGGGGCGACTGGTGAGCCGCAATGCCGGGGCCAAAACCTTCGTCATGGCCTCCCATATCGATACCGTGGTCAATGCCGGCAAGTACGACGGGCCGCTGGGCGTGCTCATGGGTCTGGATTTGCTGGAGCAACTGGTGCAGACCCAGACCGAGCTGCCGTTTCACGTCGAGCTGATTGCCTTCAGCGACGAGGAAGGCGTGCGGTACCACACAACCTATCTGGGCAGCAAAGTCGTGGCCGGCTCTTTTGACCCGCAGCTGTTGACCACAACCGACGCCCACGGCATTTCCCTGGCCCAGGCCATCGAAACGATGGGCGGCACGACCCAGCTGCTGCCGGCCGAAGCCATTCCGGCCGACCAATGGCTGGGCTACTTCGAAACCCACATTGAGCAGGGCCCGGTGCTCTGGGAAAACAAGATTCCGGTGGCCCTGGTGACGGCCATTGCCGGGCAGCAGCGCGTGGAGCTGACCTGGCAGGGCATGGCCGGGCACGCCGGCACCGTGCCCATGCACATGCGCCAAGACGCCCTGGCCGGAGCCGCCGAATTCGTGCTGGCCGCCGAGCAGTTTGGCGTAGTGAATAAGCACGAGCTGGTAGCCACCGTGGGCAAGCTCGACGTACGCTACGCGGCCAGCAACGTCATTCCCGGCGAGGTGGTCTGCAGCCTGGATTTGCGCAGTGCCGACGCGGCCCGCCTGGCCTCGGCCTATGCCGAGCTGGAGCAGAAAGCCCAAGCCATTGCCCAAAAACGCAGCCTGACGCTTAATTGGAACCTGATTCAGCACACGGCCCCGGTGAGCTGCGCGCCGGAAATGAATACCTTGCTCAGCCAGGCCATTGCCGATTCGGGCTACGAAACCGTGCAACTCGTCAGCGGCGCCGGGCACGACGCGGTACCGATTTCGGCCGTGTCGCCGGCTACCATGCTCTTTATCCGCTGCTTTAAGGGCATCAGCCACAACCCGCTGGAAAACGTGGAATTAGCTGACGTGGCCGCGGCCGTGCAGGTGTCCGAGCGGTTTTTGCAGCTGCTTTTCTCCCATTACCAAACCACCCTCTCCGAATAGAACCGATGGAAATTTCCGCCCTGACCCGCTCCGTGGTCAAGCACAACCACGCCATTATTGCCCCCGACGGCTACATCAACAGCAACGTACCCGGCTGGACTGGCTGCACGGTCAACGTCATCATCAATGAGCAGATGGGTGCCCGCCTGGCCCAGACGCTGATTACCCTGCGCGAAGGCGGGGAGCTGAAAGGCCAAACCCAGGCCGCCCAGATTTTCTTCTATGTAGTGGAAGGCCAGCTGCAAGCCACCGTCGACGGCCAGGAAAAGACGCTCACGAAGGGCGTGTACGTGTACGTGCCGGTGGAGAAGACCTACCTGTTTCAGCATCCTTCGGAAGGCACCCAGGTGCTGACGTTCCACAAAGTGTACGAGCCGCTGCCGGGCTACGAAACACCCGGCGTGCTGTTTGGGGCCCGCGACCTTGCCAAAGCGCCCATCTACATGAACGACGAGGCCCTGCGGATTCAGGAGCTGCTGCCCAACGAGCTGGGCTTCGACATGGCCGTCAACATCTTCACCTACGACATGGGCGGCCACCTGCCCATGGTCGAAACCCACATCATGGAGCACGGGCTGCTGTATCTGGAAGGCCAGGCCATCTATGTGCTCGACCAGCAGTGGTACCCGGTCAAGAAAGGCGACTCTATCTGGATGGCGCCCTACTGCCAGCAGTGGGCCACCACCATGGGCAAGGAACCTTCAGTATACATCTACTACAAGAACGTGAACCGCTTCCCGACGGTGCTGTAGTCATAGTTTCGGCTATTTTATACAGGTCGACAGGACGGTCTACTGACTTTGGCAAACCGGTTCTGCTATTGAGCTACACCCCATGACTCTTTCCGAACTCAATTCCCTCCCCGCCCCAGCCCGCGCTGAGGCCCTGGCCAAGTGCTGCGGGGCCACGGCCTGGGTGCAGCAACTAAACGTCGCCTTTCCCATAGTCGACTCCGACACGCTGTTTCAGCAGGCCCAGGATATCTGGCACCGCCTCTGCGAAGCCGACTGGCGCGAGGCTTTTACCCACCACCCCAAAATCGGGGATGTCAACTCGCTCAAGGAGAAATTTGCCAGCACCAGCCAGTGGGCCGAGGGCGAGCAGGGTGCTGTCAAGCAGGCTTCCCAGGAAACGCTGGAAGCTTTGGCGGCCGGCAACAACGCGTACGAGCAGAAGTTCGGTTACATCTTTATTGTGTGCGCCACGGGGAAGTCGGCTGAGGAAATGCTGGCTTTGCTGCAGGCTCGGCTGCCCAATTCGCCCGAGCAGGAAATCCGCGTGGCCATGGCCGAGCAGGACAAAATCACCCGCCTCCGCCTCAAAAAACTCTTAGCCGCATGAGCCAGATTACCACCCACATCCTGGACACTACCCTGGGCCGCCCGGCGCAGGGCGTTACCATCGCCCTATCGGGCCTGCTGGAAACTGATACCTGGCAGGAGCTGGCCCGGGGCCGCACCAACCCCGATGGCCGCATCCCCGATTTGTTGCCCAAAGACCAGCAGTTGCCGCTAGGCACTTACAAAATGAAGTTTTTCACCCAGGAATACTTCGAGCAGCAGGGCACCACCATCTTCTACCCCTTCGTCGAAATCGTCTTCAACGTGCTGGCCGCCGAGCACTACCACATTCCACTGTTGCTCAATCCTTTTGGTTACAGCACCTACCGCGGCAGCTGAGCATCCCGGCAATATATTGTAGTCATGTCGAGCCTGAGCGAGACATGACGCTCTAAGCCTTTTCAAACCTGCAATTCCCGCCTTTTTCTCCCGTATGAAACTCAGCTTACAAGACACCGACAAAACCCAGCTGCTCGACCAGCTGGGCGTGGCCAACCGTCACTTTCAGCAAACTTACCCCGGCGACAAACCCGACCGGCAGCCGGTGCACACTGTGTACGGTGGGGCCAACCTGTTTAAATCGGACACCTGCGTGCGCATGGGCGACATTGCCCTGAACAACCTGCGTACCTACGCACCCAACTTCGCCGAGCTGGCCCGCGTGCTCCAGCTCAAGGGCTATGAGCACCTGCCTACGCTTGAGAAAGACATTCAGGCTTTGACCCAGCGCCTTGATGCCATGAGCGAGCAGGAGCGCAAGCAGGAGCACGCCTGGCTTTCGTACTCGGTGTATAACAAGATTATCAAGAAGCTGCAGCGCGAAGCCGTGGAAGACTTCCGGGTCGACTTCGAGGACGGCTTCGGCAACCGCCCCGACGCGGAAGAAGACGAAACCGCCGTGCGCGCCGCCCAGGAGGTGGCTAAGGGCATGCAAAACGGCACATTGTCGCCCTTCATCGGCATCCGCATTAAGCCCTTTACCGAGGATTTGAAGACCCGCGGCGTCCGTACGCTCGACATCTTCCTGACCACCCTGCTCGAAGCCACCGGCGGCCAGTTGCCCGACAACTTTGTGGTAATGCTGCCCAAGGTGACCATTCCGGAGCAGATGACCACGATGGTGCGCCTGTTTGAGCTGCTGGAAAAGGCCAACAACCTCGCGCCCGGCACCCTGAAGATGGAAACCATGGTGGAGGCCACCCAAATCATCATGGACGAGGAAGGCCGCAACCCCTTGATGCGCATCATCCGGGCCAGTGAGGGCCGCTGCATAGCGGCCCACTTCGGCACTTACGACTACACTGCCTCGGCCGGCATTACGGCCAAGTACCAGACCATGGCCCACCCCGTCTGCGACTTTGCCCACCACATGACCAAGGTGGCTTTGGGCGGCACCGGCATCTTCCTCTCCGACGGGGCTACCAACGTGATGCCCATCGGTCCCCACCGCGGCGACAACCTGAGCTTCGAGCAGCTCAAGGAAAACCGCGACTCGGTGCACAACGCCTGGCGCCAGGGCTTCCACCATACCACCCACTCCCTCATCAATGGCCTCTACCAGGGCTGGGACCTGAACCCGGCCCAACTGCCGATGCGCTACGCGGCTACCTATAACTTCTTCCTGAGCTCCTACGACGACGCGGTGCACCGCCTGAAAACCTTCGTAGAGCGGGCCGCCATTTCCACCCTCACCGGCGACATCTTCGACGATGCTGCCACCGGCCAGGGCCTGCTCAACTTCTTCCTCAAAGCAATGAACTGCGGCGCCATCACGGAAGAAGAAGTGCTGGCTACGGGCCTGACGCTGGAAGAAATCCATACCCGCTCCTTCTTCCGCATCCTGGAGGGCCGGCGGCAAAAAGAGTAAAGCGTCCGACTCATTTTGACACTCACCCCGTCAGCCATTTCCGAATGGTTGACGGGCTTTTTTATGGCTAATTACTGCATCCTCCTGGTTGATTCCGGCAAGTAGTTTATACTAAGTCTTACTTATTACAGAAAGCCTGCAACGAGCTTATAATTACTAATTAGAAAGATTTAAGGCCGCATTAAAAGGCTTTCATACTGGAATATAATAACAATTTTTCACCTTAAAATAGGTAGCCATAAAGACATATATTAAAATATATATTATTGTTATTCATGCCTTTAAACACGCTATTTAATTAAAATTAAAGGTTGGTTAAAGTTGTTTTTTGCCAGTATTTATCAATTTTTTATAACAATTTTCTTTCACCGTTTTCTAATATCTTTTTAACAAGAATCTAATAACCTTATAATACTCCTTTAATTCTACCCCCGTATTAAGGCTATACATTTGCAATACCAATTTTAACTTTCTGATTACGAAGTTCTTTTTGTTGACCCGCCAGATTAGAAACCTCTTTAATCCCGGGCCAATTGCATCGGGCTCTAGGTAGCCGGTTCTGCTTTCTGCCTTCCTGCTATTCCTTTCCATTTCGCGGCTTTCGGGCCGCGCCGGAATTCTCATGTCTTTTACTGCGCCTATGTCAAGTGTATCTGCTAGTCCCAAAACCTGGGATTTTTCCTACTTCAAGAGCGACCTGCAAGGTGGCTTGGTCTCGTTTCTGGTAGCTGTGCCCTTGTGCCTGGGTATTGCCCTGGCCTCGGGCGCCCCGCTGTTTTCGGGCATCATTGCCGGTATTGTCGGGGGCTTGGTAGTGGGTGCCCTGAGCCGCTCGGCCGTTAGTATTTCCGGCCCCGAAGCCGGCCTGATTCTGGTCGTGGTGAGCAGTTTGGAAGCACTGGGTTCGTTTCGGGCTCTGCAGCTAGCCTTGTGCGTAGCGGGCGGCTTGCAGCTACTGATGGGCGTGCTGCGGGCCGGCATCATCAGCAACTTTTTTCCGTCGTCGGTTATCAAGGGCATGCTGGCTGCCATCGGCATCATCCTGATTCTGAAGCAGCTACCCCACATCCTGGGCTACGATGCCGACGCGGTAGAATCCCTGGCCTTGTTTTCCTGGAACGGCGGCAACCTGGAAGGTCTGCTGGAGCACGCCGTGCGCGAGTTCAACGCCACGGCTCTGGTTATCGCCCTGGTGAGTTTGTGCATTCTCATTGCCTGGGAACAGCCGCTCTTTAAGAATAACAAGGTGCTGTCGGCGGTGCCAGCGGCGCTGGTGGTCATCATTGTCGGTATTACGCTCAATACCCTGGCTGGTCTACTCAACCCGGCCTATATGCTGGGCGGCACCCACTTGGTGCAGTTGCCGGTGCCCAAGAATGCGGCGGAGTTTGTCGACCTGTTTACCCTGCCCGACTTCTCGCAGATTACTAATCTCAAAATCTACTCCGCCGCCTTTTCCATTGCCCTGGTAGCCAGCCTGGAGGCCTTGCTGGCCGTGGAAGCTACCGACGAGCTGGACCCACTCAAGCGCAAAACGCCCACCAACCACGAACTCAAGGCCCAGGGCGTCGGCAATTTCATCAGTGGTCTGATTGGTGGCCTGCCGCTTACGTCGGTGATTGTGCGCAGCTCGGTGAGCATCAACGCCGGGGGCCGCACTAAAATAGCCGCTCTGGTGCACGGCAGCCTGCTGGTAATAAGCGTGGTGCTGTTTCCGGGCCTGCTGAACCTAATTCCCTGGGCCGCGCTGGCCGCTATTCTGCTCGTGACGGGCTACAAGCTGGGCCGCATCAGCATCTTCAAACAGCATTTCCAGGCCGGCCTCACCGAGTTTCTGCCCTTCATCGTGACCATCGTAGCCATTCTGCTAACCGATTTGCTTATCGGTATCGGCATTGGCGCAGCGGTGGGTCTGTTCTTCGTGCTGCGTGAAACCTACAAGAATGCCCATTTCTTCCAGAGCTACACCGTGCAGGGCGAAGAACACCTGCGCATCAGCCTGGGCGAGCATGTCTCGTTCCTGAACAAGGCCAGCATCATGACCGTGCTCAAGGATATTCCGGTGAACACCACCGTAGAAATTGACGGCACCAACTCGGCTTACATCGACCGGGACGTGCTCAGCGCCATTGAGAACTTCCGCGAAACGGCCCGGCAGCGCAATATTCAGCTCATTTTCCTGCGCAAAGGCGAGGATTACGCCCAAAACATAGCCGCCCAGCCCCACGTGAGCAGTAAGGAAGCCGACTTCGAGGCTTACTACAAGCTCTTCGACAACAACCGCAACTGGGTAGCCGAAAAGCTGCGCCGCAACCCCCACTACTTCGAGGCCGCGGCCCAGCAGACGCCCAAATTCCTGTTCATCGGCTGCTCCGACAACCACGTATCGGTGAGCGAGATGACCGGCACCGCGCCCGGGGAGGTTTTCGTGCACCGCAACGTGGCCAACCTGGTGGTCAGCACCGATTTGAACCTGGCCTCGGTGCTCGACTACGCCGTCAACGAGCTGCAGATTCAGCACATCATCGTGTGCGGGCACTACGGCTGCCGGGGCGTGAAAACGGCCATGCAGAACGAGGACGCAGGCGCGGTGCACAGCTGGCTGAGCGCCGTGCGCGAGGTAATGCACAAGCACAACCACGAGCTGGGCGAGCTGGAAACCGAGGATGAGCGTTACCGCCGCCTGGTTGAGCTCAACGTCATCGAACAGGTGTATAACCTACAGCAAAGCTCGACCGTACAGAATGCCGCGGCGCCACTGCACTTGCACGGCTGGGTGTACGACATCCACGGCGGCGTTATCCGCGACCTGGAAGTGGACGTGCGCCGCGACTTTGCCGAATACGACACCATTTTCCGCTACCAGGTAGCTCCCGAAGGACTGCGCCGGTTGTCTGGCAGCCTGACCCAGGCCCCTTCCATCTACTCGGTCAGCACCGGCACGGGTCCCATCATTGCCATTCCGCCTTTCGACGGCGATGCTGCCCTGGGCGTGCCATAGCCCCGTTTTTTGCCCCACCCGCCTTCCCATCCCACCCGAAGTACCTTTTCCTAACCCAGTCATAGCTTCCGGCTGCCACCCGCGGCGGCCGGAAGCCTTGCCGAACCCTACTTGCGCGCGGATGAATATTTTACTGGTAGAAGACGACCTGATGGCTGCTGCTTTGCTGAAGCGCAACCTGGAAGAACATGACCTGAACGTAGCAGTGGCGCTTAATGCGCCCTCCGCCCGCCAGATGCTGGCCTCGGCTACCTACACTGCGGTGCTGCTCAAGGCCGACCTGCCCGATTCCAGTGGCTTCGAGCTGTGCCGCTTTATCCGGCAGCACTACGACAAGCTTTCGGTGCTCATGCTTACAGCCAATACGTCTACCGACTACAAGCTGCAGGGCTTTGAGGCGGGCACCGATGATTACCTGGTTCAGCCCTTCGAATTCGGGGAACTACTGGCCCGGCTGCGGGCCCTGCACCGGCGCTACCCCGCGGCAGCCCCGGCCGAAAATGTGCTGAAAGTAGCCGACCTGGAGCTCTACGGCCGCAGCCGCATCGTGAAGCGCGGCGACAAGCGCATCGACCTGACGGGCCGGGAGCTGGCGTTGCTGGAATACTTCATGCACAACCAGGGCCGGGCCGTCACCCGCCAGGAAATCGTGCAAAAAGTCTGGGATTTGGCCTTCGATACCGGCACCAACGTGGTGGACGTGTACGTGAACTACCTGCGCAAAAAAGTTGACAAGAACTTCAGTCCCAAGCTGATTCATACGCTCAATGGCATCGGCTACATTCTCGAAGACCGCGCCGCCTGACCTTGCATTTATAGAGTCGATAGTTAGTGAACTGTACCGTGGGTTCCAGCCCGTAGCCTACGTCGTTGCCCACCCCGGGGCTGCAAACCCGGCGTCCGCAACGCGTGGGCTACGGGCTGCTGCTTTGGCGGGCTTGCAGACTGGCACTCGGCAAGCCCGCCTTGGCCATGGGGCTATTTAGCAGGTAGAAATGGCCGCCATTGAGCCCGAATACCCGCCTCTACCAACTGGCAGCGGGCATCGGCTATTGTAAGAGAAGAGTATAGCAAAACCCGCTTTTTGCATCGTTACCGGGCTATTTTGAGGACCTAAACTACGCGTAAAGCCGGGTTGGAAATCGTAGCGGAGGCCAAGTCTGACGTGCCCGCCTCGCGGAGGGGAATATCTTGCCATTTCGGCCTACTTCTATTCGGCCGACGGACTCCCCACGACACCGATTTACGATGAATCCCGAAAATAGCGCGCAGGGTCTGTATCGTCCCGAGTTTGAGCACGATGCCTGTGGCACCGGCTTTATTACCTATCTGAACGGTCAGAAGTCGCACCAGATTATTGCCGACGCGCTGACCATGCTCGAAAACATGGAGCACCGCGGTGCCTGTGGCTGCGACTCCGACTCCGGCGACGGGGCCGGTATTCTGCTGCAGGTGCCCCACTGGTTTTTCCTGGAAGAATGTACCGCCCTGAGCATCCGCTTGCCCGAGCCGGGTAGCTACGGTGTGGGGATGGTGTTTCTGCCCAAAAAGCACTCGACAAAGGATGCCTGCCGCCAGCTGATGCACGAGGCGGCCGCCAAGCTGGGCATGCCCGTGCTGGGCTTCCGGCCGGTACCCGTCAATCCGGCTGGTATTGGCCCCACGGCCTTGGCCGCCGAGCCCGATATGGAGCAGGTCTTCATTGGCCGGCCCGAAGGCGTTTCAAATCCAGAGGACTTTGAGCGGAAGCTGTACGTGCTGCGCCGCTACATCAGCAAGCTGGTGCTGGAAGCCAACCTCAAGGCCGGCGGCGACTTTTACTTCGCCTCCCTCTCCTGCAAAACCATTGTTTACAAAGGCCAGCTCACCACCTATCAGGTGCGGGGCTACTTCCCCGACTTGTCCGATGAGCGGGTTACGTCGGCCTTTGGCATGGTGCACTCGCGCTTCTCCACCAACACCTTTCCCTCGTGGAAGCTGGCCCAGCCGTTTCGGCTCTTGGCGCATAATGGCGAAATCAACACCCTACGGGGCAATCTGAACTGGTTTTACGCCGGCATGCGCAGCTACGTGTCACCTTACTTCTCCGCGGAGGAAATGGACATGCTGCTGCCCGTTATCGACGAAGGCCAGTCGGATTCGGCCTGCCTCGACAACATTGTAGAAATCCTGCTGCACTCGGGCCGCTCCTTGCCCCACGTGATGATGATGCTGGTGCCCGAGGCCTGGGATGGCAACACCCAGATGGACCCGTGGAAAAAGGCTTTCTACGAGTTTCACGCCACGTTTATGGCCCCCTGGGACGGCCCGGCCGCGCTTATTTTCACCGACGGCCAACAAATCGGGGCCATGCTGGACCGCAACGGCCTGCGCCCTCTGCGCTACGTCGTGACGGACGATGGCCGCGTGATGGTAGCTTCCGAAGCCGGGGTGCTAGGTATTCCCGAGTCGACGGTGATTCAAAAGGGTCGTTTGCAGCCGGGCAAAATGCTGCTAATTGACACCGTGGCCGGCCAGATTATCACCGACCAGGGCATTAAGGCCCAGGCCGCGGCCCAGCAGCCCTACGGCCAGTGGCTGAATGACTACCAGATTCGGCTGGAAGAACTGCCCGAACCCCGCCAGGTCTTTACCGACCTAGCCGCCGACTCGGTCTTCAAGTACCACCAGGTGTTTGGCTATACCCGGGAGGATATCGACACGATTATTACGCCCATGGCCCTGGAAGGCAAGGAGCCTATCGGCTCGATGGGCGTGGACGTGCCCCTGGCCGTGCTGTCGGACCAGCCCCAGCACCTGAGCAGCTACTTCAAACAGTTCTTTGCTCAGGTCACTAACCCGCCGATTGACCCGATACGGGAGCGGCTGGTGATGAGCCTGGCCACCTTCATCGGCAACAACGGCAACATCCTCGACGAAGACAAGATGCACTGCCACTGCGTAGCCCTGCGTCAGCCCATTTTGACCAACCACGAGCTGGAAAAGCTGCGCAGCATCGACACCGGCTTGTTTAACGCCAAGACGCTGCTGTCTTACTTCAAGGCCGATGGCAAGCCCGGCTCGTTGCAGGACGGCCTCGCACGCCTGTGCCGCTACGCCGAAGACGCGGTGAAGGACGGCTTCGAAGTACTGATTCTCTCCGACCGGGGCCTGGATTCCAAACACGCCCCGATTCCGTCGTTACTGGCTGTGTCGGCGGTGCACCACCACCTGATCCGCAAGGGGTACCGGGGCTCGGTGGGCCTGGTAGTAGAAGCCGGCGACGTGTGGGAAGTGCATCACTTTGCCTGTCTGCTGTCTTTTGGGGCCACGGCTATCAACCCCTATCTGGCTCTGGCTACTATCCAGACCATGCAGCAGGGAGGCGACTTCAACACCAGCCAGGACCATCCGCAGCTGGTCAAAAACTACGTGAAGGCTGTGTGCGACGGGCTGCTGAAGATCTTCTCCAAGATGGGCATCAGCACCCTACAGTCTTACCACGGGGCCCAGGTGTTCGAAATTCTGGGACTGAACCAGCACGTGGTGGATAACTATTTCACCGGGGCCGTCACCCGCATCGGCGGGCTGGGCCTCGACGAAATTGCCCGCGAAACCCTCTACAAGCACTTTCAGGGCTTTAAGAGTAGTACGCCCGAGGAGCAGCAGCTCTTGCCCGACGGCGGCGTGTACCAGTGGCGCCGCCGCGGCGAGGCCCACATGTTTAACCCCGAAACGGTACACCTGCTGCAGCTGGCCACCCGCACCGGCAACTACGAAACCTACCGCCGCTACGCCAAGCTGGTGAACGAGCAGCCCGAGCGGATGTTCACCCTGCGCGGCCTGCTGGATTTTGCCCGCCACCGGCCGGCCATTTCCATCGACGAAGTAGAACCGGCCGAGAGCATCATGAAGCGGTTTGCCACCGGCGCCATGTCGTTCGGCTCGATTTCGCATGAGGCCCACAGCACCCTGGCCATTGCCATGAACCGCATCGGGGGCAAGAGCAACACCGGGGAAGGCGGCGAGGACCCGATGCGCTACGAGCACCTGCCCAACGGCGACTCCATGCGCTCGGCCATCAAGCAGATTGCCTCGGCCCGCTTCGGCGTCACGGCCCACTACCTGACCAACGCCGACGAGCTCCAAATCAAGATGGCCCAGGGCGCCAAGCCAGGCGAAGGCGGGCAGCTACCAGGCCATAAGGTGGACAGCTGGATTGCCAAGGTGCGCCACGCCACGCCCGGCGTGGGGTTGATTTCGCCCCCGCCCCACCACGACATTTACTCCATTGAGGACCTGGCTCAGCTCATTTTTGACCTGAAAAACGCCAACCGCGCTGCCCGCATCAACGTGAAGCTGGTCAGCAAGGCCGGCGTGGGCACCATAGCGGCGGGTGTGGCCAAGGCCCATGCCGACGTGATTCTCATTGCCGGCTACGATGGCGGCACCGGCGCTTCGCCCATCAGTTCTATCAAGCATGCCGGGTTGCCCTGGGAGCTGGGTTTGGCCGAGGCTCACCAGACGCTTTTGCGCAACCAGCTCCGCAGCCGCGTGGTGCTGCAGGCCGACGGGCAACTCAAAACCGGCCGCGACCTGGCCGTGGCCGCCCTGCTGGGCGCCGAGGAATGGGGTGTGGCCACGGCGGCCCTGGTGGCGGGGGGCTGCGTGATGATGCGCAAATGCCACCTCAACACCTGCCCCGTGGGCGTAGCTACCCAGGACCCCGAGCTACGCAAGCTCTTCAGCGGGCAGCCCGAGCATATCGTGAATCTGTTCCGCTTTTTGGCCGAGGAGCTGCGTGAAATCATGGCCGAGCTGGGCTTCCGCACGATTCACGAAATGGTGGGCCGCGCGCAGTTTCTGAAAGTGCGCGAGGGAATTACCCACTGGAAAGCCCGCCACCTCGACCTGTCCGGAGTGTTGCAGCCAGCGGCTAATCCGTCTGGTGGCACGCTCTACCACAGCGAAAACCAGGACCACGGCCTCGACAACATCCTCGACTGGCAGCTGCTGGCCCATGCCGAACCGGCCCTGAATGAGCGGATTCCGGTGTTTGCCGAGTTTCCGGTGCGCAATACCGACCGGACCATTGGCACGCTGCTCTCCAACGAAATTGCCAAGCGCTACCACGCCGCCGGCCTGCCCGAGAACACCATCAACTACCGTTTCCAGGGCTCGGCCGGGCAAAGCTTCGGGGCTTTCAGCGTGAAAGGCTTGTCGTTTGCTTTGCAAGGCGAAGCCAACGACTACGTGGGCAAAGGCCTTTCGGGGGCTCAGCTGGCTATTTTTCCGGCTAGTGACGGCAAGTTTGTACCAGAGCACAACATTATTATCGGCAACGTGGCCCTGTACGGCGCTACTTCCGGGGAGCTGTTTGTGCGCGGGCAGGCCGGGGAGCGGTTTGCGGTGCGCAATTCCGGGGCCACGGCCGTCGTGGAGGGCGTCGGGGACCATGGCTGCGAGTACATGACCGGCGGCCGGGCCCTGATTCTGGGTCGTACGGGCCGCAACTTCGCCGCCGGCATGAGCGGGGGCATTGCCTGGGTCTACGACCCCGACGGCACCTTTCCCGACAACTGCAACCAGGAAATGGTGGAGCTCGACCCGCTCGACGCCGACGACGAAGCCCAGATTCAGAGCCTATTGCGCAAGCACCAGCAGCTCACGGGCAGCCAGCTGGCGGCCTACCTGCTGGGCAACTGGCCCGAGGAAGCCGGGCGCTTTGTGAAAGTTTTTCCTTCCGAATACAAGAAAGTACTGCAACAGGCCCGCTACGCTACGGCCGGCTAGCCTTACGCATTCAATAGTAACGAACGTCATGTGGAGGGCAGCGGAAACCTCTTTCGGGCGAAACTGAAGTTCTGGGCGCTGCAACGGCCAGAAAAGGAATGTTTCCCTGCCCTCACATGACTACCAACGAATAGATTATGGGTCACGTCACCGGTTTCAAGGAATTCAGCCGCCAGTTGCCGTCTAAGGCCGCACCGCAGGAGCGCGTGCAGCACAACAACGAGTTTGTGGGCATGTACTCCGAGCCCCAGCTCCAGGAGCAAGCCGCCCGCTGCATGGACTGCGGCATTCCGTTCTGCCACGCGGGCTGCCCGCTGGGCAACATCATTCCCGAGTTCAACGATGCGGTGCACCAGCAGGACTGGCACGAGGCTTACCAGATTTTGTCCTCGACTAACAATTTCCCCGAATTTACCGGCCGCATCTGTCCCGCGCCCTGCGAGTCGGCCTGCGTGCTGAGCATCCACTCGGCGCCGGTGGCCATTGAGGAAATCGAGAAGCACATTATCGAAATTGCCTTCAGCAAAGGTTATGTGCAGCCCACAGCCCCGGTACTCAAGTCAGGCAAAACGGTGGCCGTGGTAGGCTCGGGTCCGGCCGGACTGGCCGCGGCGGCTCAATTGGCCAAGGCCGGGCACACCGTCACCGTGTTTGAGCGCGACGACCGGCCTGGTGGTTTGCTGCGCTACGGCATTCCCGATTTCAAGCTCGATAAGTGGGTAATTGACCGCCGGATTCAACTGCTGGAAGATGACGGCGTGGTGTTCCGCTGCAACACTGAAATCGGTAAAGACCTCCGGGCCGAGGAGCTGACCCGGACTTTCGACGCGGTGGTGCTGGCCGGCGGGGCCACCGTCCCGCGCGACCTAGCCATTCCGGGCCGGGAGCTGCCGGGCATTCACTTCGCCATGGACTACCTCACCCAGCACAACCGCCGCGTGAGCAACCTGGAGGTGACCGGCGAGGCCATCTGGGCCGAGGGCCACGACGTAGTAGTCATCGGCAGCGGCGACACGGGCTCCGACTGCGTGGGCACGGCCAACCGGCAGCGGGCCCGCTCCATCACCCAGTTTGCCCTCATGCACCAGCCTGGTACCGAGCGGCCCGCCCACACGCCCTGGCCCCAGGAACCAGCTATTTTCCGGACCAGTACCTCCCACGAAGAAGGCTGCCAGCGCTACTGGGGCGTCAATACCAAGGCGTTTCTGAGCGACGAAAACGGCCGGCTCCGGGCCTTGCTGGTCACTGATATCACCTGGGAAACCGACGTGCTGGGCCGCCGCCTGCACTTCACCGAAATTGAGAACTCAGCCCGCGAAATACCCTGCACCATGGTCATGCTGGCCCTGGGCTTTGCCGCCCCGCAGTACGAAGGCCTGCTCCAGCAGCTCGGCGTAGCCCTGGATGACCGGGGCAACGTGCAAGCCGCCGAAGGTGACTTTTCTACCAGCCGGCCCAAAGTCTTCGTGGCCGGCGACATGCGCCGGGGCCAGTCCTTGGTGGTCTGGGCTATATCCGAAGGCCGGGAAGTAGCCCGCCGGGTGGATTCCCTGCTAACCGGCAAAACGACTTTGCCGAGCAAGGACGCGGTGGGAATGTTTGCCTAAACGCCGCGTTGGTCCCTATTATATAGCGCTTTGGTAACATTCCGCGTGGCATGTTCACCAAAGCGCTTTTCTTTGTGGCATGTCATTGCCATCTTCCGTTTCGTCGATTTACTTCCGCAACGCGCTTTGTACCATTTCCTACGACAGCCAGGGCTACGTGCTGCTGGTGTGGGCCGATGTTGTTTGCCAGGAACAGGAGCTGCACGCCATTTATGAGCACACGCTCCAGGCCCTACGCCACCACCGTACCGGCAAGCTGCTCACCGACCACCGCCAGCGCCAGCCCCTGCCGCTCTCGGCCCAGCAGTGGATAGCCCAGCACTGGATTCCGAAGGCCATGCAGGAGGTGGGCTACAGCCACTGCGCCATTCTGGAAAACCAGACGCCGCTGGGCCGGTTGGCGGCCCGGGCCGTAGGCGACGCGGTTACCCTGCCGTTGGATTTCCGCTATTTCAGTACGCTGGAAGAGGCAAGTGCCTGGCTGAGCAAAGCGTAGGGCAGGCTACCAAAACGCTCCGCTTGTTTGTATCTTTGCGCCCCGTCAGGCTTTTACCCAACCGAATAAAGTCGCCACAAGTTGTGGTGTTTTGCGTGGTTTTACTGCGCCAAATCGACGTTTCAGCCAACGTTTCTGGGGGCTTAGTTGTTAAGCTTCTGGCCGTGCCGGCTGCTCATCTTATTGCTTAGTTCATGACCAATTCCATTTCTACCGATATCTGCATTATCGGGGCGGGCCCAGTGGGCTTATTTGCGGTATTCGAAGCGGGCTTGCTGAAGCTGCGCTGCCACGTGGTGGATGCCCTGCCCCAGGTGGGTGGGCAGCTCTCCGAAATCTATCCCAAGAAGCCGATTTACGACATTCCCGGCTTCCCCGACATCCTGGCCGGTGACCTGGTTCAGAACCTGATGCGCCAGATTGAGCCCTTCCACCCCACCTTCACGTTGGGTGAGCGGGTAGAGCGCCTGGCCAAGCTCGAAGACGGCTCGTTCCAGCTTTTCACCACCGACGGCACCGAAATCTTCTGCAAAGCCATTGCCATTGCCGGTGGCCTGGGCTCATTTGAGCCCCGCAAGCCCGCCGTCGAAAGCCTGGAAAGCTACGAAGGCGGCCGCGGCGTGTACTACATGGTGCGCGACCCGGAAACCTTCCGCGACAAACGCATTGTCATTGCCGGCGGCGGCGACTCAGCCCTGGACTGGACTATTTTCCTAGCCGACGTGGCCAAGGAGGTGACCCTGGTGCACCGCGGCACCACTTTCCGCGGCGCCGCTGACTCGGCCGAGAAAGTGCAGAATCTGCACGAAGCCGGCCGGGCCCGTCTGGTACTCTCGTCCAACGTGACGCACGTACACGGACAGGACAGCCTGGAAGCTGTGACCATCACCGCCAACGACGGTACGGCCGAAACCCTGCACGTCGATGCCTTCATCCCGCTGTTCGGCCTTACGCCCAAGCTCGGCCCGATTGGCGAGTGGGGCCTGGAGCTCGAAGACGACGCGGTGAAGGTCAACACCCTGGACTACTCCACTTCGGTGCCCGGCATTTTTGCCATCGGTGACATCAACACCTACCCCGGCAAGCTCAAGCTTATCCTGTGCGGCTTCCACGAAGCGGCCCTCATGGCCCAGGGGGCCTACAAATATATGTTCCCCGATAAGCGCTACGTGCTCAAATACACCACCGTAAACGGAGTACCCACGCTGTAACTGCTAGTTGTTAGTTGCTGATTGTCAGCTGTTGGGCACTGCTTTTACTGCCTTGTCCAGCAACTAACAACCAGCAACTGACAACTAATACCCAACCAAGATGACCGACGAAGTACGCGTATATGTAGAAGAAGCGCCCAGCCAGCGGCGCGAAGTAGTGGCCCCCACCGACATGGCCCTGAGCCTGATGGAAGTGCTCAAGGCCAGCGGCTACGACATTCAGGCTACCTGCGGCGGTATGGCCTTATGTGGCACCTGCCACGTGGAAGTGCTGGCCGGCCCCGCCCTTGATGAGCCCAGTGACGACGAGCTGGCCATGCTCGAAAGCCTGCCCGTGATGACCCAAGGCAGCCGCCTCTCCTGCCAGATTCGTATTACCAACCGTCTCGACGGCCTCGTGGTGCGTCTGATGCCGCAGGGCACTTAGGCCCCGCAGATGTTGATACCAACAAAAAAGGAGAACCAGTTTGGTTCTCCTTTTTTGTTGCCTACAGGGGCGAAATAGGCTTAGCGCCGACGCTTCTTTGAGCTGCTACTCTTCTTGCTGGAGCTTTTCTTTTTTGTAGAGCTCTTTTTCTTGGTGGAGCTGCTCTTCTTTTTCGAGGAAGAATGCCGGCGCGACGAGGACCTGGATGAGTGGTGGGAGGAGCGACGCCGGTGCGTGGTGTGAGGCCGGGCAGTGGGCTTCGCGGCCGGGGCGGCAGCTTCTTCAGGCTTGGCTTCTTCCGGGCCGATAAAGTTGCGGGCCGTCATTTCCTCAGCAGTAGCGGCCTGCTGGCTGGCGGCTTCTTCCTGGGCCGCTGCTTTGAGGGCGGCGGCCTGCTTGCGTCGCACCGGCATCAGAAAGTCCCGCTCGGCGCGCTCCTGGGCCGAAAGCTTTTCCTCACCGGGCAGCGTGGCCGTTACGGGCAGTACTGCCTGGCCCTTATGGTCGGTCGAAAGCGTTTTTTTTCCTCCTTGTGCAAAAGCCGGCGCGCTGAAAAACAGCAGGCCCGCCACAACATATAGTATCCGCATTGCTATTAGGTCAAAGGGCTTGGAAATGGCAAAATTACTATTGGCATTTTTTACTACCAAACGTCAGCTTCTTTTGCACTCAGCCAAAGGCCTATTCAAAGACTTGAGGCAGCATTTCATCCCAAAAAATCCTATTTCTTCAACTTATACTCAAGTGACTCCACCCG
Organism: Hymenobacter cellulosivorans; assembly: GCF_022919135.1. Classification (NCBI taxonomy): domain Bacteria; kingdom Pseudomonadati; phylum Bacteroidota; class Cytophagia; order Cytophagales; family Hymenobacteraceae; genus Hymenobacter; species Hymenobacter cellulosivorans. The sequence continues at coordinate 6,080,136 of NZ_CP095049.1, forward strand.
CACCCGGGTACCGGCTGAGTGGGCCGCAAACTCCGGGGCGTAGAGGCATTGCAGCTGGCTCAGGCCACCCGAAAAATTGCCGCTTTGGGCGGCCCGCAGCCGGTATTCGAATGTGTGGGTGCCCTTGGGAAAATAGCTGATGAAAAAGTTGGTGGCAGCATCCCGCGGACTCTCGTAGTAGCCCAGCCCGCCCTGGTAGCGGTAGCCCGAAGTCTGGCCAATAAGCTCCAGGCCTGCCGCCCGCTGATCCTTCAAGTGCACGTATTCCAGGTTCCGGTCGGCGCGCAGCACCAAGCGCACCACCAGCACGTCGCCTACCTGCAAGGGCGTGGCGGCCGTGAGCGGCTCCAGCACCGGGCCGCCGGCAGTGCGCTGCTCCCGGTAGAGCTGGCGCTCCAGTTGCAGGCCAGTAGTGGCGGCCGCTACTTGGTCAATTTGCTCGAAATACTGCCAGTACAATGCCCCCCAAGCCACGCCTGCATCAGTTTTGCGCACCGTGACTTTGCCTTGCTCGGGCCGGATACTGGCCGCATCGAAGGTAGTTTTGAAGTAGCCGGTGCCGGCTTGCTGCGTTTTGGGCGCCGGTGCTGCCACACCGCCCAGCGTGATTTGCAGGGGTTGGGCGGGCTGCAGCCAATCGGAGCCGCGCAGCAGCAGGGCGTAGCAGGCATCGGCGGTGGCGCGGGTGCTGGCCCAGTTCTGGGTCTGCTTTTGCTTGAGCAGCCAGAGCTTCATTTCGTCCACAGCCCGCTGGTTGTTCTGTACTTCGTCGAAAGCCTCGATGAGCGTGGCCTGGGTTTCGGTGGGGGCCTCGCGCCAGTAGTAGCCGCCGCGCACTTCCTTCCAGTACATGCCCAGCTCCTCGGAATGCAGGGCATTTTGCGTCAGGGCCGTCATGATATCTTTCACGGCGGCGGGCTGGGTTTTGCCGCGGTGCAACGCCAGAGCAGTCTGGGCTTGCAGGTAGCGGGTCTGGCTGGTCCAGAACGAGGCAGCCTGCTGCTGGTAGTAAGCGTGGGCAGGCTGGTCGGCTTTGGCTACGGCCGGGCTAGGCCAGAAACTGCGGGCGTACAGGGCCTGAATCTGCAGGTCGTGGAGGTGATTTTGCTTCAGGTCTACGCCTTTCTGGCGCCGTAGCTCGGTATAATCCTTCTGCAGCTGTCCGTCGAGGTAGTTTAGGGCTTGGCTCAGAATCCGGGCCGCTTGCGCGTCTTGCGTGACCGGGAAGGCGCCCAGGCGCTGTAGTTTGCCAAAGCCGGCCACGATGAGCTGGGTGATATAGCGGTCATCAGGCATTCGCTCAAACCAGGGAAAGGCCCCGGTTGGGCTTTGCATTTTGGCCAGCTTGGTCAGGGCCCGGCTGGTTTCGGCTTTGAGGCGGGTTTCGTCGAACAACTCGGCGAGGCGGCGCATCCGCTCCGTTTCCGACTGCGCGTCGCGCACCCAGGGCGTTTCCTGCAGCAGCAAGGCTTTCAGCTCCTGGTTCTGCTCCAGCTTACTGGCCAGGGCGGCGGAGTTGCCATTCAGCGCAGCCCGCTTCCACTCATCCAGCATAGGCCGAATGCGGGGGTTACTCTGTAGAATATTTGCTGCCAGCAGGTTGGCGTACAGGCGACTAAAGACCTGCTCGGAGCATTCGTAGGGATACTCCGTCAGGTACGGCAAAGCCTGCACGGCGTACCAAGCCGGGTTATGGGTCATTTCCAGCGTCAGGGAGTAGTTGCGGCGGGTGGCCGAGGTGGTGCTGGTCAGCTTCTTGAGCTCAAACTCGCGCGTGGCCGGGCCTACAATGGGCAAGGGCAGGCTTTCGGTGATGAGCAGACGGTTGGGCAGCACCGGCAGGGTGTTTTCCTCCCCGTCGGAGAAAGTAGGCTGGTCGTTTGTAGCTTTTGAGTGGGCCTTTTTGGTCCGCTTGGGCTTCTTGCCGGTGGTTGGCTGCTTGTGGTCGGCTTGTCCTTGCGCTACCACGCGGTAGGTCAGGGCCTCCAGCGGCAGCTGACCTTCGGCGGTTTTGGGAATAGTCAGGTCCCAGCTCACGGCCGCGCTCTGGTTGGCACTAACCGAGAAAGGCACCTGGGCGGCGCTTTTCAGCACCACGTTTTCCACCGGCTGTTGGGTGCGGGCATCGAAGAGAAAGAGTTGGGCCGTGCCGCTCAGCGGCTGGTCGGTGAGGTTGCTGAGCTTGGCCGACAGCCGCAGCTGGTCGCCTTCCCGGAAAAAGCGCGGGGCGTTGGGCGTCACCTGCAGCTGCTTTTGGGTTACGAGTTCCCGCTGGAGCAGGCCGCTGTGCAGCTGCTGATCGTGGGCCAGGGCCAGCAGTTGCCAGCGCGTCACGGCTTCGGGCATCTGAAATTCCAGCACGGTTTCGCCTTGGGCATTGGTGCGCAGGTCGGGCAGCCAGAAGGCTGTTTCGCGGAAATCCTTACGGGCCTGCACGGCCGAGAGGTCAGGCTGAGGCGTAGCAGCGCCAGCGGGCGGCGGAGAGGCTGGCGCGGGGGCACTGTTACCGGCCATGGCCTGGGAGTCGGCCATCCCCATTTCCTCATCTCTCTTAACTACCGGTGCCCTAAACTTCATGGAGCGAACCATAGCCGGCGCAGCCGTATTGCCTCGTACTGTCTGGGTGGAAATCACCTTATCCTCTAACTCTTCCTGATCAGCCAGTTCGCTGACGCCACTTTCCGGCTCGTACAGGTAGCCCCACCAGTTGATACCCGGGTACCGTCGTCCGGCCCCGGCATCATAATTCGGATTGTCGCTAAGCAGAGAAGTAGACTCCAGCGTGCCGAAATGTCCATTCCAAGCCAGGCTGGCCGGATAATACGGGCGCGGAAAATCCAGCGGGGGAAAAGAATGGGGCTGGAAGACATCCAACGATTTGTCGTAGAGCGTGGCCAGCAGCTCAGCCGCGGCGGGCTTACCGTCGGTTTGGTGAATAGTTACGCGCCAGGTTTCTTTCTGACCCGGCTGTAATTTGTCGCGGAATGTGGCCACGCTCAGCACCAGAGGTGCGGGCGGCGTAGCTACTTGCACGTGAGCCGTATACAGATAGAGACGATTGTCGCGCACCTGGGTAATATGCACGTAGAGCTGTTCGCCCTCCAGGGCGGTGGCCACCGGAACCTCCACGACGCGCTGCTCATTGGCGGCCAGGGTCAGCCACTCGCGGCGCAGGGTTTCGCCCTGGACTTCAGCTTCCAGCAACACGCGCGCTCCGGCCTCGGAGCTGCCCACCAGAAAGCGGGCCGTTTGGCCCGGTGCCACACTGTCCTGCAGGGCCACAAACCAGTTGGGCGTCGGCAGCGGCAGCGTGGCGGTGGTGGCCGAATACAGCGTGAAATAGTGCTCGGCTTTCACCGGCTCCTTACTCGTGCTGGCCGTGGCTTCGAGTACGTAGCGGCCGGGCTGCTGGGTAGCCAGCGCGGCGGGCAGCTCAGCCAGCAGGGGGCTTTTCCCGGTGTCAAATTCCTGGGTGAGCACCAGGGTACGAACCCAGGTACTGTCATTGTCTTCCAGCTCGTAGGCATCGAGCGGAAACTGGCGTTTAAACTCCTCCCGGCTCAACACTTCCCGCTCCGGCCGTTCCCAGGCGCGCGGGCGGAAGGCGCTGGCGGGTGGCCTAAGACGGTAGAGGCGCAGTTGCCCACGAGCTGGCAACGGAGTACCGGCCGCGTTGGTGCTGAACAAATGCAGGGCTGGCTGCTTTTCGCGGTTTATCAGTCCCGGCATGTCCAGACGCAGGCTCAGGGCCTCGGCCCCGATGCTCACGCTCTGCTCACCGGTGCGGGTTTCGCCGGCGGCATCGGTTACGTCAGCCGTCACTTCGAAGAGGTAGCCAGGCTGCCAGGGGCCACGCTTACCGGCGGGCAAAGCCTCACCTTTGGCCACAAACTGCACCGTAAAGCCGCCCGCCGAATCGGTTTGGGTCGTACCGTTCAGGATTTCAACCTGCCCCGGTCCGCGGGGAATTCCGAAGCCACGGCCAAACATTGGCCAAAGGGTGCGGCGCACCACGCGGTAGCTCACCTGCGCCCCATCGACGGCCTGCCCGGCATAGGCGGTGGCTTTGCCGCGCACTACCACCGGCTGCCCCAGCACGGGCGTGCCCGCCACAGGTTCAAACGTGACTTGGAACGAGGGGCGCTTGTAGTCTTCCACGGCAAAGCTGGTACTGCCAAAGTCGGTTTGCAGACTCATTACCCCATTGAGCAAGCCGGTGGGCAACACCATCGAGCCGTGGAAGGAGCCAAAGTCGGAGCTGGTAAAAGAGAGCGTCTGCACCGTTTGCCCATTCACATCCTGGAGGCGCACCGTCACGGGCAGCTTCGTCAGCAAGCGGGACTTGTCGGCCCGGGTTTCGGTAGCAATGCCTTTGAAATACAGGGTCTGGCCGGGACGGTAGATGGCGCGGTCGGTGTACAAAAAAGCCTGGCGCTGGACCGTTTCCCCGCGCTGGCGGCTGGTGCGCGGACTAAAGCTGCTCTCCTCCCCTATCAGCAGCGAGTCGGGGCCTTTGGTGAGCAGCAGAGCCCGCAGCGTCGTGTATTCGCCGATACTCGGCGCGGGCTTGATCTGCGTCAGTCCTTCCGCGGTGGTGGTCTGGGCCGGGCCGCGCCGCTGCTTGTGGGTACGGGCTTTCTGGTCGTAGTACTGGAAGAAGGGCACTACCGTCACGGCGCTTTGTGGCTGGCCATTTTGCCGGTGCAGGACCAGTACTTCGGGGCCTGCCACCTCTGCGCCGCCCCGGCGCACCTGGCTTAGCAAGCTGGCCGTAAGCTCAGCGTAGGCGGTAATAGTGCCGGCCTGCTCCTTGGTGGCATTTTCGGCTTTGGTACTAATGACCACTACGTACTGGCCAACTGGCAGTGCTGGTCCGGCGTGCTGTAGCGAGTGGCGGCGGTAATCCTGGGGACCAGCCACGTCCAGGGTCCAGGCGGCCGCCGGCTTGGCGGCCAAGGCCCGGGCGTAGGTTTTGCGGAAGTCATTTTCCTCCCCATTGTTGTCAGAAAAGCGCACCCGCACGGCCTGGGCCGTGCTGACCCGGTAGGCCTTGGCGTACAGGCGCGACACATTCCGCACGTTGAGCCGCAACAGCCAAGGCTGGCCGGGCAGCACCACTTCTTCGGCAGTGAAGCTCAGGTCGACGGCTTCCAGGCGCTGCCGCAGCGCCGCCGCCCGCCGCCCGCCCACCGACTTGGGAAAGCGCTGCTCGGCCAACCGGGCCAGCTCATGGGCTTTGGCCGGATCGGTTTCTTCCAGGGTTTGGGCCTGCTCGGCCAAGAACTCGGCGGAAATGGGCAGCTGTTGCAGCGCTTCGGCCTCCCGGGCCAAGGCTGCACGGTACAGGTCATCTTTGGCGGCCATCGGAGTGTGCTGGTACACGAAGCGCAGCCGCTTGAGCGTCACATCGGCCAGGGCCGCGGGGTTGGCAGCCTCGGTCAGGCGGAAAGCAGTAAGCTGCTGCAATGCCCGCAAGGCGTGGAACTGCCCGTTGAGGGAGTCGGCCGGTGGGGCGCTGAGCGGCAGCCGGGCAAAGTCGGCGGCGGGCCCGAACAAGGCCGGGTTCTGGAGCTCAAACTGGGCGGCGGGAGTGGTAATGTAGTACTCGTCGTTGCCCAACCCTTCAACGGCGCGGTGGGCCAGCAAATCGTAGAGCGTGGGCCGCAGCTCTCGGCTTTCGGCATCACCGCCCCGCACGGCGTACCCCAAAGCCGCCAGTTGCAGTTTCTGCTGGCGCGTGGGCTCGTCGGTGAGCGAGGCGCGGTAGTGCTGCACCACGGCGCTGCCCAGGCGGGCGGCATCCCAGGTCTGGATATCAGCGGCGCTGGCGTCGGCAGCATTGGGGGTCGTAGCCGTGCGGTTGTAGAGCTGGTAGCGGTGCTCCTGGTAATACTGGGCGTAGAGCTGAGCCAGCAGGCTGTGCAGAATGGGCCGGGCCGGAAACTTGGCCGTTTTCAAATCAGCTTCTACCAAGCTAATGGCTTTTACATCGGCATTTTCCTCTTTGGCCTCCAGCAGGCGTAGCTTATAGAGCAGGGCCCGCAGGTACTCGGGGTATCCTGGCGCTGCCGGGCAGCGCGGTAGAGCTCATCCACGAGCTTGGCGGCCGAAGCCGTCTGGTCTTTTTTCAGCAGCTGGTCTACCTGCTGCCACTTTTTGGCGTCGGGGCCGCCGCTGCCGGGCGGCAGAGAGCGGGAAGAACCGGTGGAAAACAACATTAGCAGGGCCAGGAGGCTTAACAGGAATGGACGACGCATAGACATAGGACAAGGAGGGGCAAGTTGGCAAAGTTTTGATGCCTGCTTGAGCTTTATTCCACACGCCCGCGCCCAGAAAATATTGCCAGCCTCTGGCAAACCCACCAAAAACTACCGGGGTTGGCTTGGCTTACGGCGGCGCTGTAGTATCTTTCTTATCTACTTAGCCGCCCGGGTTGCAGGGTTTTAGCCGTTGAAGAATTCCCCTATTTACGTCGAAACCCGCATCGACTGTCCCATGGACGAACTCTGGGCCCACACCCAGCAGCCGGAGCTACACCAGCAGTGGGATTTGCGCTTCAGCGAAATTCAGTACCTGCCCCGGGCCACCGAAACCGAGCCCCAACAGTTTCTCTACGCCACCCGCATCGGTTTCGGACTGGGCGTGGCCGGCAAGGGCGAGAGTGTGGGCACCAAGGAGAAAAACGGTGAACGGACCTCGGTGCTCAAGTTTTGGTCCGACGAGTGGCTGTCCTTGATTCAGACCGGGGCGGGCTACTGGAAATACATTCCGACGCCCACCGGCCTGCGCTTTCTGACCGGTTACGACTACCAGACCCGCTTCGGCCTGCCCGGCGCCGTAGTCGACCGGCTGGCGTTTCGGCCCCTCATTGGCTGGGCCACGGCCTGGAGCTTCGATTGTTTGCGGCTGTGGCTGGAAAAGGGCATCCGGCCGGCCGTGTCCCTGCGCTTAGCCCTGACGCAGTGGCTGGTGCGCCTGGTGCTGGGCCTAAGCTGGATTTACCAGGGCGTGGTGCCCAAGCTGCTCTTTCCCGACACCGGGGAGCTGCGGATTCTGCAGGGTGCGGGCTTTTCCGAGGCTGCCGCTCACCGCGTGGCCACGGCCGTAGGGGTGGGCGAAATCCTGTTTGGGCTGCTGTTCTGGCTTTTGCCCCGCCGCCAGCTACGGCTGCTCTACTGGCTCAACACGGTGGGTTTGCTGGTGCTCGGGACCGGGGCGCTGGTTAGTCAGCCGGCCGTATTTGTGGCGCCCTTCAACCCAGTGACCCTTAACCTGACGATGATGACGCTGGCCGCCGTAGGCCTGCTCACCCTCACCGACGAGCTGCCCAGCGCCAGCCGCTGCCTGCGCCGTCCGCCCCAGTAAGCCCGGTTCTCGCTCTTTATTCGTCGTTCTATGGCCTCCATCTATCAGCAGCAGCTCGGTTCCGATTTTCAGAAGCTTCACCCCCGCATTCAGGAGCGGCTAGCCTTTGCCAGTGAGCACCAACGGGCTTTTATTGGGGAGGGTACCATGGAGCGGGTGTGGCACGGGCCGCTTTACACCCAGCCGTTTTTGCGGGTGGGGTTGCTGCGCAACATTATGTTTCCCGAGGCCGGCCACAACATCCCCTTCCGCATCGAAAACTACGCCTACCTCGACCCACTAGGCCGCGAAACGGTGAGTTGGATTCGGCGCTTCGAGTTTGGGCGCCGCACCCGCTGCTTCGACGCCACCATGATTCGCAGCCAGCAGCGCGGCTGCATTGTCGATTACCTGGGCACTCACCAGCACCTGGCCGTGGACATCGAGCTGGCCGTCACCGAGCGGGGCGGGCTGCGGCTGCGCTCGGGCGAGCAGCGCTTCTACGAAGGCCCCTTGAGCTTCCGGTTCCCGATGCTGTTTTCGGGCCTGGCCGACGTGGAGGAATGGTACGACGACGCGGCCGGCTGCTACCGGATTCAGGTCGAGGTCCGCAATAAACTCTTCGGCCGCCTCTTTGGCTACCACGGCTCGTTTCAGCCCCGCTGGCAGAACGTTGCCCCGCACCAGATTCCGGCCTACGCCCTACCCCGCCGCCACGAAGGCCGGGAGTAGTCGCAACGTATTTCCGCTTTATAGTATAGCGTGTACTCATGAAAAAGAACTCGGCTTATCTACAGCTTACCGCCGGCCAACGGCGCATCGAGCTGGCCCGGCCCTGGTTGCTGGCCGCGTTGTACGGGGGACTAGCCCTGACCGGCTGGTGGTGGCTGGCCGTACCCGTGGCGGTAGCCGTGTGCCTGGCCGCCTTCGTGCAGATGCACGACGCCATGCATAATGCCCTGGGTTTGTCCAAGCCGACGAATGAGCGGGTTCTGACTTTGAGCGGCCTGCTGATTCTCAAAAGCGGCCACGCCCTGCAGGTTACTCACCTGCGCCACCACGGCCGCTGCCTCACCGAGGATGACCCGGAAGGTGCCCCGGCCACTTGGTCGTTTTCGCGGGTACTCTGGCAAGGCCCCTGGCACATTCTGATGCTGCGGCGCGAATCCCTGCGCATCGCGCCCCACACCCGCCGGATTCAACTGCTGGAAACGGCCCTAACGGCGGTGCTGCTGGCGGTTTTCGTGGGCCTGTACCTGCTTACCGGCTCCTTGGTAGGGCTGGTCTACTGGGGCGTAGCCTTCTTTATGAGTGCGACCATGCCGATTTGGGCGTCTTACATTCCGCACCGCATGGCCTCGCGCCACCCCGCTGCCCGCACGGCTGCGGCCCTGGCCCAGATCTGGACGCCGGTGGTTGCCTCTTTTGCCTTCCACCACCTGCACCATCACTACCCACGCGTACCGACGGCGCTGCTCTACCGCGCCGCCGCCGAGCTGCCCCCACCGCCCGAGCACGACCACCATCATTAAGCATCGGGCGTGAATAAAACAGGCCGCTTTCCGGGGTTCTCACCCTGAAAAGCGGCCTGTGCTTGTACTGGCTTTTGCTACTTCTGACTGTTGTCGAGCACCCGCTCGGCCTGGGCTACATGGCGCTGCAAATGGGTAACGATAAACTCCAGCTGGTCGGTGAGGCGCAGATAGAGCAGCGGGATAATCGGGTTGGGAATGCGCACGGCGTTGGCATTGATACCCCGGGCCTGCTGCACGATGTTGATGAGCTCGTCGAGCTGCCGGCCGAATACTTCCACCACTGTGCGCGGCAGCCGGCTGCCGCTGGGCGCGTACTGCTGCGGCGACTTCAGGGGCTTCTCACTGGCGGGCTGGCGCATGGCTTCAATCAGCTTACGGCCGAAAAAGCCTGATTTTACGGCATCGGAGGGGCGGCTGCCACGTTCCTGGGCCTGCTTGAGCTTGCGGTTGATGGTGGGTAGATAATGCCCCCCCACAATGTTGAGGTGCTCCAGGCACTGCCCTACGCTCCACTTGTCGGGGGCAGGCCGCCGGTTGAGCTGGTCGTCGGTCAGGGGCCGAAAGCGCCGAACGGTCGTTTCCCGTAACGTTTGCAGGTCAGCAGCAAGTTGGTCAAGGAACTCGGTGGTACGCGGGGCAGACTTACTCATGGCAGGCGGGGTCGAAATACGGGTAGCAGGCAAGGGAACGTAATATTACGCCCGAACGCCGATTTATTGGCACTTACGCACGGCAGCGGGTTTCAGATACTGCTTTTCCCGCCGCTTGCTGCCACTGGGTCAGTTGTCGAGTTTACGAGCCGTAAAACGGAGGGTAACTTCCTAAAAATAGCCACCTTTACCCGTATCTGCTCTGCGGTTATTTTTCTATTATGCGTCGTTATTCCGCTATTGTTTGTGAAACATACCTCTACCCCACCTTCCGCCGCCGGCTGGCTGCGCGGAATTCGCCGCTATTTCAAATTTTCGCGCCGCGAAACGTCGGGCTTTGTCGGCCTGCTGTTGCTGATTTTGCTTTTTCTGGCGCTGCCCTGGCTGCTGTTGCCAGCTTTGCCCCGCTATGATCCGGCTCCCGACCAGCAGCAACTCAACCAGTTGGCGGCCGAGCTGGCAAGCCGCCACCAGCCCCGCACCTTTAAGCCCCGGTACGCCCGGCGCAACTACCCCCGCTACCAGCCCGTGGCCCAGGTCCGGCTGGCTCCTTTCGACCCCAATGTCCTGACGGCCTCCGACTGGGAAGCCCGTGGCCTGTCGCACTACCTAGCCCAGCGGGTAGTGCATTTCCGGGACGTCATCGGTGGGTTCAAAGCCAAGGAGCAAATCCGGCGCACCTACGGGCTGCCCGATTCCGTGTATGCCCGCCTGGCGCCCTACATCCTGCTGCCCGACCAGCTGCCACCGCGCGAAAAGAAGCAATTTGCTACCTCCTATACGAAGGATGGGGCGTCGGCTTTTGCCGACCGGCCCGCCGGCAAGTTTGCGCGCAAGCCCACGCACCTGGCCCCCTTTGATTTGAACACGGCCGATACCACCCAGCTCATGCAAATTCGAGGTATCGGGCGGGGCCTTTCCCGGCGGGTGGTGGAGTACCGGCAGCAGCTGGGCGGATTTTTGCGCGAAGATCAGCTCACCGAAATCTACAGCCTGCGCGACGCCCCCGACCTGGTGGATAGCCTGCAGAAGTACTCCTTTGTCGCGCCCGGCTTTGCGCCGGCACTGCTGGAAATCAACTCGGCTCCGTTCGAAGTGCTGCAGGCCCACCCGTACGTAGGCAAGCGCCTGGCGCGGGTCATCGTGGCCTTTCGCCAGCAGCATCCGCCCTTTAAGCAGCCCGACGACCTGCGCCAGATCCGGATTCTAGACGCCGAAACCCTGGATAAGCTCCGGCCTTACCTGCGCTTTTAAACCCGGCTAGTGCTTGATGGCCACCGACAAACCCATACCACCGCCGGGCACATACGTCGGGACCAGCAGGCATTTCTGGGCTAGCTTGGCCGGCAGCAGCCGCGTCATGGCCGGGTACAGGCGCCACACCGCCTCCGCCGACAAAAACCCGATACCGGCTCCGGCTACCACATCGGTTACCCAGTGCCGGTTGTGCAGCACCCGCATCGTGCCGGTGGCCGTAGCTACGGCATAGCCGCCCACGCTGATCCAGGGGCTGGTTTTCCCGTATTGCTCGTGCAGCAGCGTAGCCGTCATGAAGGCCTCACTGGTGTGCGAGGAAGGGAATGAGCTGTAGTCGGTGGGGATATCGGGGCGCTGCTCCCGGCACAGGCGCTTCAGGTTACTGGTCACGCCCATATTGACCTGGTGGGCCAGCAGATAGATCAGGGTGAAGGGCACCACGCCCCGTTCTCCTTTCACGCCGGCCACTTGCAGCGCGTAGGCCGCCACGATGGGCACGTGGCGCGTGTAGTCGTCGAGGCGGGTATCGAAGGTGGGAAAAGCTTCGCGGGTTTCTTCCTGAATTTCCATTTTAGCCCGCCTTAGCGCGTTGTCCTTACTGCTCAGCCAAGCCACGCCAATCAGTGACAGAGGTACAGCCACCCGTAGCGTGGCGGGCCGGACCAGCCGCCGCAAGGGCGAGGCTGGTGCCATGGGCCGCAGCACCAGTGGCGCGGGGGCCACAATAGTTGCACTGGAATCAGGTGAGGACAAAGGAGCCGGGACCTGGGCCACCGAGCGTAGGCTGATCAGGCTGCCGACCAGCAGCAAAACGTAACGAAAACCCATTAAGGAAGCTGAATTGGGGTGTGTTTATCGTAGCAATATACTGTTAATCTGCGGCTTGAAAAATAATTTACTTGTACTTGATCGATATTTTTTACTGTTAAGCTGGCCATTTTCCTACTGGCCTGCGTATGGACCACAAGCCCTGACAGCCGTGCTGGGGCCTTATTTTTGGTTAATCCTTCCTCAAAATGCTGTTTTTACTGCGTGACAAGCTGTTCCCAATTTTGGTATTTATCCAGTCCGTACTGTGCGGCTGCGCAAACGACCAGGACCGGGGCAACTTCGAAAAAGTAAGCCAGGCCTACGATGTTAAGCAGATTGGCCGCGTGGCCAAGGATGAGGTGGTGGAAAGCTCGGGCCTGGAAATTGCCAACGCCACCGGCGACCTGTGGACCCACGGCGACGGCGGCAACACGGCCAAGCTCTACCGCATCACCCAGCAGGGCGACTTGCTCCAGACCTTAAGCCTGGACCCGCTGGCCAACAACGATTGGGAAGACCTGGCCCGCGACGAGGCCGACCGTATCTACATCGGCGACTTTGGCAACAACCAGAACAAGCGCCGCAACCTGGCCATTTACCGTCTCAGCGGCCCCACGCTGCAGGATATCGACACCATCCGCTTCCATTATCCCGATCAGCGCAAGTTTCCCCCGAAAAAGCCCCGGCGCAACTTCGACTGCGAAGCCTTCTACTACCGCCAAGACAGTCTTTATCTGTTCACCAAAAACCGCGGGGAAGGCAAGTGGGTCAAACAATACGTGGTTCCGGCTCGCCCCGGCAACCACGCCGCCCGCCTCGTCGACAGTATCCAGATCAATACCTGGATAACCAGCGCCGATATCAGCCCTGATGGCCGCAAGGTGGCCTTGCTCGGCTATGGGAAAGTATACCTGATTGACGTAGTCGCCGGCCGCAAGCTTTTCGACGGCGCCAAGAGCTGTTTGCCGATTCCTTCGAGTGGACAGGCCGAAGCGCTGGTCTTTGTCAACAACCACGACTTTGTGTTCAGCAACGAGAAAGGCAAGATTTTCCGCGCTGCCTACCGCCGGTAAGCCGGCGGCATTTCGCCCTACTCCGGGCCTTCTGTTCTTTCTAAATTTCCTGCATCATGCCTCACACTATTCTGGTTACCGGCGCCACGGGCAACGTAGGCTCGGAACTCATCAAAGCCCTGGCCAACCGCGGCCTGACCGTGCGCGCCGGCGTGCACTCTATTATTAAGGGGGACCGGCTCAAGCACCTGAACCCCGAAGTGCAGTTGGTCGAAATTGACTACAGCAAGCCCGAAACTCTGCACGTGGCCCTGACCGGCGTGGAGCGCCTGTGCCTGATTACGCCCTTCAGCGAGGACCAGGTAGAAGTAGCCAAGCGTACGATTGATGCCGCCAAGCAGGCGGGCGTGCAGTACATCATCCGGCTTTCGGCCGCTGGCGCCGATGCTGAGCCCGGTATTCAGCTGGGGCGCTGGCACCGCGAAATTGAGCGGTACTTGGAGCAAAGTGGTATTGCCTACACCATTTTGCGGCCGGGCAGCTTTATGCAGAACTTCTGCAACTACAACGCCGATACTATCTGCCAGGAAGGCAAAATCTACATGCCGCTGGGCGAAGGCCAGGTGAGCTACATCGACGTGCGCGACATTGCCGCCACCGCCGCCCACATCCTCAGCACCGACACGGCTCCCTACCAGGGCCAGGCCTACGAGCTGACCGGCCCGGCCGCTTTGAGCACGGCCGAAGTAGCCGCTGCCATCAGCGAGGCTACCGGCCGGCCCGTGCAGTACGTCAATGTGCCCGAGGAAGCCGTCCGCCAGGGCATGGCCGAGGCCCCGGCCTGGATGCGCGACGCCATGCTCGAGCTCTACGGCCTGTCGAAGGCGGGCTACGGGGCTGGTACTACCAACACGGTGGAGGAAATCACGGGCTGCCCGCCCCGCACCTTCGCCCAGTTTGCTCACGACAACAGCGCCCGATTCAAGCCGGCTCAGTAACGGCAGCGCCTATCATTCGAACTAACAGAAGGGGCCTTTCTTACGCGGAAAGGCCCCTTTTGCGTGAACTAAGGCCTGTCTACCCAAGACGGAAATTGATTTGGCTGCTTAACTGGTTTAGCAGGCTGGTTTGGCATGAAAAACAGCCTGATACCGATTGAAATCCGCTGTGTTCAGTAGTTAGAAAAGCCGTTATGAGCCAATCAGCCGGGTTTTTTATTCTCGACCAGGGGTATACTACAATTAAAAAATCCGCTTAGTTTTACTGCCACTTCAATAATCAACCTTTTACCACCACAACCAGGCCCTAGTTATGAAAACTGGCAAAGTGAAATTTTTTAATGAGTCCAAAGGCTTCGGCTTCATCGTTCAGGATGACACCAACCAGGATATTTTCGTCCACCAGACTGGCCTGATCCACGAAATCCGGGAGAATGACCGGGTTTCCTTCGACGTAATCGAGGGCAAAAAGGGCCTGAACGCCGTGAAAGTAGAGCGTATCTAGCTTTCCTTACTCCTGCATCTCCGCCTCGCTTGGCTACTGCCACCCTGTCTCGACTACGCTTGGGGCAGGGTGGTATTTGTATAGACCCAGCCCTGGCCCGTTGTTCTGTAGGGCGGCTGCGGCCGGATATAGGCCGGTTCGGACCCGGGAAGGCCTTCTTTGATTCGAAAAAAATCCTCTTACATTTACCTCATTCTTTCATCTCACCATCTTCCAGCATGAGTACCGGAGTTATCAAATTTTTCAATGAAGCCAAGGGCTTTGGCTTCATCACGCCGGACGGCGGTGGTGAGGACATCTTCGTTCACGCCACGGGCCTAAAGCAGCCCGTTCGTGACGCTGACCGCGTAGAATTCGAAGTACAGCAGGGCAAAAAAGGCCTGAACGCCGTTAGCGTGCGTCTGGTTGACTAAGCTGCCTTTTCGCAGCTAACTTCTTCGGGAGCTAGCCGCAATAAAAAAGACCTCCCTGGCTGCGGCTAGGGAGGTCTTTTTTATTACGGCTAACAGGCTGGTGAGGCTACTGCGCAGCCTTAGCCACCCGCACGCCTACGGCCATAATGCCGGGCAGTTGGTCTTGGCGCATATACTGCTCCAAGACCACGCGGTAGGTACCGGGCTGGGCAAACTTCTGCTGCCGCAAGGCCAGGAACTGGTGGTCGAAGATGTCGCCGGAGCCCTGCCCGCGCGGTTCGCCGGTTTGCGGGTCCATCAGCAGCATCTGGTGCAGCAACTGCGACATGCGCTTGCCGCTGGGGTCCAGCAGCGTGTGCTTCACGTACAAGTTATAGTACCCGTACATCGACTCGTTGCGGATGTTGAAGTAGATGTCGTAACGCTGCGTCGTGTCTTGAATGTCGAACTCAAACGTGGGCTTTTCCTGCACCGTCCACACGGCTTTGTCGAGCTCCAGATTCTTTTCATACACTTGGTTCGCGTCGCAGGCGGCTAGCCCGGCCAGCAAGGCCAGGCCCACCAGTAGGTTCAGTCCCTTCCGCATTCTACGAAGCACTTGCGGGAGCTGAACCGGAACCTGACCCATCTGCGCCGCCACCGGGGCGAGGTGAGCGGGACCCGCGGCGGGAGGAGCGTCCACCCCGTCCGCCACGCTCGGCATTTTCGTCGCGTGGGGGCCGTGGGGTCCCATCAGCTGCAGCACCACCCGAGTTGCGGGGCGGGCGGCCTTCTGCGCGCGGGGGCCGGCCTTCCCCTGGTCCTTCAGGCCGGGGCGGCCGGTTTTCCCGGGGCTCTCTTGGCTCCCGGCCTTCCCGCGCTTCTGGCTTAGCTCCGCCTTCTGAGTTACGGCTGCCTTCTCCGCGGCCCCGGTTGTTACGCCGGTTCAGCGGACGAGCGGCGGCTCCGCGGGGGCGGCGGGTTTCGGTGCTGCCCTCTCCCGCCGAGTCGGCCGGCATGGGCGCGGGGGCTTTGGCCGCGCCATCCTGACGAACCCCAGCCCGGGGAGCAGCCGATGGCGAGGTGGCAGCCGGGGCCGGAGCCGTAGCAGCTGCGCCACCCTCCTTCTTCTTTTTGCGCTTAGGCCGCTTGCTGCCCTTAATCTTGTCGTCGAGGCGGTCTAGGTTGCCTTCCACGTGGGCCGATACTTCTGGCTCCTTTTCGGCCTCCAGTACCGGCGCCAGCAGGTTTTCCGGCTTTTCGCCGCGCTTGTTCATATCCTGAATTTCGCGGACTCGCTCCGTAGCCAGCATTACCCAGTTATTGTCGCCGCGGAAGGCGAACCACATGCGCCGCTTGAAAATGTCGGTCTTCTGCAAAAAGGCTTCCCCTTTCTCGGTCTGCAGGGGGCGCGACACCTGCGGAATGTCCTTCAGGGCATCCAGGTAGGTGTCGAGCTCATAGTTGAGGCAGCACTTAAGACGGCCACACTGCCCCGAGAGCTTGGCCGGGTTCAGGCTCAGGTTCTGGTAGCGGGCAGCGGTGGTGCTCACGCTCTTGAAATCGGTGAGCCAAGTGGAGCAGCACAGCTCCCGCCCGCAGGAACCGATGCCCCCAAGGCGGCCGGCTTCGTGGCGCAACGAAATCTGCCGCATCTCGACCCGCACCCGAAACTCGTCAGCCAGGCGCTTAATCAGGTCCCGGAAGTCGACCCGGTCGTCGGCGGAGTAGAAGAACGTGGCGCGGGTCCGGTCGGCCTGGTACTCCACGTCGGAGAGCTTCATTTTCAGGCGCAGCTCTTCCACTACTGAGCGGGCCCGGAACATGGTGCCGGTTTCGAGGTCGCGCACCGCATCCCAGCGTTCCACGTCCTGCGGGGTAGCCACGCGCAGAATACCCCGGATTTCCTTGGAGTCGGTGGGCACCTTTTTTTTGCGCATCTGCAAGCGCACCAATTCGCCCTTGAGCGAGACGTGGCCCAGATGCCAGCCATTGCCCGCAGCTTCAATCACAACAGCGTCGCCAGTTACCAGGGGTAGGCGGTTGGTATTGCGGAAAAACTCTTTGCGGCCGCCCTTAAAGCGGATTTCAACTATATCAAACTCTTTGAAGTCGACGGGCAGGTCCACGTCCTGCAGCCAGTCGAAGACATTTAGGCGAGTACAGCCGCCGGAACTGCAGCTGCCTTTGGAGCCACAGCCCTTTGCGGACGTAGAGCAGCCGCCGGAGGAACAAGAAGTGCAAGCCACGGCTTGGGAATTTATATCGTGAGGTGAACTCAGGGGTTCACACGGAATCGGTTTTGAACAAAGATAAGCATTTCGGGCCTCTGCCTTGGTTTGCCCAAAACTCGGCCTTACGGCTCCTTAATCAGGCTTTTTCGGCCCGCAACGACGAACAACGATTCGCCCGCAAAAGGTTTGCGACTAAGCAAATCCGAAAACTCTATACTGTTTTGTGTCCGGCTATGACAAGTTCAGGCAACAGAGTTCCTGGTGGCTCTATTAAGGTGCTCAACTAGGCTCATTCAGCCGCTGGCAACTACGTCAAAACCTTGATCAGAGCGATAATACACATATTTCTGACTAATATTCAATAATAATAATAAAGCACAAAAACGACACAATTACCACATTAAAGCCCGATTAAAATCATATTATTTGCAATAATTTTAAAAATACACTCATAAATCATTGACATTGATAATTATTATCCTCTATTTGGGCTCATCATTCACCCACATCCTTCACAAACCCAACCAAACCTTTCTGTATGAAAATTACCAAAGTACTTTCCGCAGTAGCCCTTTGCGCTGGCTCAATTGCCGCCTTATCGTCGTGCTCGAAAGAGTCGGAGCAGGTAACCGCTAAAAACGAAATTTCGGCCGATGCTATCAGCAAAATTCAGCAGCTGGGCTTCACGACCAAGGACGCTCAGAAGGTTGAAGGCGGCTACCTCGTGGAAGGCGACATCCTGCTGACCGATGAGGCCCTCAACAGCAAGCCCGACTACAAGCTGATGCGCATCGCCGAGGGCGAGCAGTATCGCACCAACAACCTGGTAAGTGTAGGCTCGGGCCGCACCATTTCCATCCGCGTTTCGACTTCGCTGCCTTCGGCTTACGTAACGGCTACCGACGAGCTGATTCGCCGCTACAACGCTCAAAACCTGCTGATTCGCTTCACCCGCGTAACCTCGGGCGGCAACATCGTACTGAGTGCTGCACCCTCGGGCTCGGGCTACCTGGCTTCTGCTGGCTTCCCCTCGGGCGGCAATCCTTACGGCCAGGTGCTCGTAAACTCTGGCGCTATCGGCACGGCTAACGCCACCACGTACATCGCCACCATTCTGGCTCACGAAGTTGGTCACTGCATCGGCTTCCGCCACACCGACTACATGAACCGCGCCTATAGCTGCGGTGGTGCTTACACCAACGAAGGTGCCAGCACGGTTGGCGCAGTACACATCCCCGGCACGCCTACCACGGCTGATCCAAACTCGTGGATGCTGGCTTGCATTGGCTCGGGCGGCAACCGTCCCTTCAACACGAACGACGTGACGGCTCTGCGTTACATCTATTAGTAGGTCGAGTACCTAAAGAAAAAGGTCTGGCCCCGCAAGGAGCCAGGCCTTTTTCTTTAGGCATTTATTAGTAGCTGCCACTCCTGCCAAAGCTGCCTTGCCCAGCATTATACATGGCTTTATGCTTGGGTTGAAACACGGCAGGCCAGCTCTTTCAGCCAGACTGGCAACCTCTGACCGTACTAACTAGCCCAAGTATTGGCACTGCTTTGAGCTGGTTCCGACATACCAAAGACCCGGATAGTAAAGCCTAGTTGCCGTTGCGCTTCACTATCCGGGCCTTGGTGGAGACTTACTGAGACCTTTATAGAACTACTACTCTAGTTGTTCGGGCAGCCCCGCTTCCGGCTTGCACGCGTAGCAGGTACATACCTTTTGCCAGCCCGACAGTTGGCAGTACGCGGATGGTACCTTCGTCGGTAGTTTCACGGACTATGCGGCCGGTCATATCAAAAAGCTGCACCCGGGCCGGGCCAGTTTCGGCCACTAGTACCTGCAGCAGGTCGCCGGCTACAATCGGGTTGGGGTACGCCTGTACTTCCCCAGGGCGGGTAAACTGCACTGCCTCTGCTGAACTGTAGACCACCTGGCCATTGGCCAGATCCAGCCGCGCCCGGTACTCATTACGACCCAGCTCGGGCGTGTCGTCCTGGAAAACCAGGTGCCGGCCCGGCACCGGCGAAATAGTCTGAATTGCCTGCACACTCTGGCCCGACAACCGCTCCAGCGTAATAGATTTTACGCCATAAGTAGTACCGATTTCCAGATCGAAAAGGACCGTATCGGTTACCACGGTACGCGGCAGGAAACTCTTGACGTAGCAAGCGGTTCCCTGTTCCGTAAACTCAATCGTGTTGCCGCGCGGGCCCAGTAGTTTGCCAAACAAAGGAGCCACGGCGTAGTAGCGGATCTGCATCTGCGCTTTCGTGAGTACCAGGGCAGTATCGGTGGTCACCAGGTAAGGCTCCAGGTAATTTTTCTGACCAAGCTGGTACAGCTGATACTGGGTGGCTCCGGGCACCGGCTCCCATAGAATTAGCGCCTCGTTTTCACAGGCATAGCCCACCGTCGGCATTTGGGGCTGGCTAATGGTGAATGTATCGGAAAGAAAAGCGGCGTTTCCGGCTACCATCCGCACCCGGGCCAACGTAGTCGTATCGGGCAGGGCCCAGGCGTAAGTAGCTTGCTCCAGCGCTACATTGCTTGCGAGCAACTGCCACTTCATACTGCCCAGCGGCTGATACTCCAAGCGGCCCGTAGTAGCGGGGCCCGACCAGTGCCACCGCAGAATATTGGTAGTGCCGGGGCGCAGATTGGTCGTCGAGCCGGGATGCACCCACTCAAAACCACCGCTGTATTCGTAGGCCACGCTGAAAGCCTGGGGGCCAGCCACAGCCGTACCCCGAACCCGCACAGCGTACTCACCGGCCTGGGGGGCTGCCAAACTGATTTGCTCAACGTTATTAAGATGGTCGGCGCGGCGCTTGGGTAGCTGGCTGAGCGAATCGGCATGCGGATAGGCGCTTAGCACCCAGGGCTTCCAGCTGCGGCCCGACGCCAAATGAACCAACTCCAGATCCAAATCATTGACCAGAGCCTGGGCCGCCGTTGGAGAAGCTTCGGGGTCGGTCCAGGCCAGCGTGACTTTTAACTCCTGCTGGCCGGCTGGTACGGTGAGCGAATAGGTGCGCAGACTGCTTGGATTGGCTGAGCCCTGAAAGAAATGCTGGTCCCGGATGGTTTGTACGGCTCCCGCAGCATCTACCTGCCCAAACCCGCTTTCAAAGTCGATGCCGGGGCGGCCGGTGTCATCGGCGCTGTTGAGCAGCACCGCCTTGACCAGGGCCGACGGAGGCAAGGAACCATTGGCCTGAAGCTGATACGCCTGCTGCACCAGCAAGCTGCTGCCCGATACCAGCGCCGCCGATTCAGAAGTGCCGCCGGCCCCGAAAGCTACCAGCTCCGGCTTTATCCGCCCATCATATGCCGGGCCACGGGAGCTGAGCGGGGCAACCTTTCCCAGCAAGTCGGTGGCACCTACACTAAGCGTGTTTTTGGAGGTCTTGAACTGCCCAGTCAGGTTAGCCACGTTGGAAATACCAGCATAGCGGCCCTGCGTATCGGTTGTAGTGCCCACGTTGCCCGACGAAAATACGTGCACCAAGCTCGGGTATTGCTGGCAGTGCTGGTCGTAGGCCTGCGACTCCAGCCCGTAGTAGTTCTCAATATCCGCCACGCCGTACGAATGGTTTTGGACCGAAACCCCGGCCTGAGTCAGCGTGGCGCCATCGTCGGGCAGCAGGTTGTCGTAGGTGGAAGTGGCCAGCTTAGCCTGCCACGCCACGCCTTTACCCGCAGGAGCTGAGTTGCCGGCTCCCGCGGCCAAGGTGGCAATAGCAGTGGCATGGGGCGAAGCAGCTTCCTTAAACAGGCTGCTCGAAACTACCCGGCCCTTGAAGTCGATGTCCGTCGGATCAAAGGCATCCTCCTTGATAGAAATGGTCAGTCCTTGGCCGGCTAACTGCGGAAACCGACTATGTACAGTCGTAATCCGGTTGACGGACAAGTCCGATTGGTTGAGTTGCCGCTCTTCGTGGGCCCGGCGGTTGGACGTATCCACAAAGTGGACGTAAGGCGAAGCGCTAAGCTGCTGCAGTTGGGCTTCCGTCAGATTTTCTACTTGAAATACCGTTCCATTACCCTTTGGTACTGCTTTGAGGGTGCTGGCGGGCAGTGCCTGCTGGGCCCAGGCCAGAAAAGCTTCTTTCTGCCGGACGCTTACTCGTACGGTTTGGGCCTGGCCCGGGGCTACTCTTCGTAGGGAAGGAGCTAATTTTTGCGCAGCCGGCCGTTCCTGCTGTGCCACCGCACCCGAAGAGGCGCCCAGCAGGATAGCGGCAGTAAGTAAGAAAGGAGAAACGAATAAGCGGGCAAACAGTTCAGCAGAGTAGCGCATCAAGCAGGCTAAAGGGGCAGAAAAGAACGTCCGGCCTTAAGTAGGCGGTGCTGATAAAGATAGAAAAAACGCCGTCAGCAACCTGGAAGCAACAGACCATATCATAATATTCGGGCTCTTATTTTGAAAATATTTCAACATACATGCTACTGCCAACAAAAAGAGGAACCAGCTGACTAGCTGATTCCTCTTTTTGTTTTATGGGTTAAGTCTTCTATCCAAGTTTCCGGAACCCGGGTATTGTGCCACCTACTGTAGCAGCTTTCAACCAGAAAAACAGCCTGGCGATTAGGCTAGGGCTTACTCTTTCCCTATCATCAACGCAACCGGCTACTCAACCTACTGAGTTGTATTTCGGCTGCTTTAGAGCTTGTATACCAGCACGCCGGCCGGGGTCATTACGTAGGCAAACTGTTCGCCGAGCAGCACCTGGCGCACTTCCGTAGTGGCAGTCGGTAATGGTAGTTTCCGGTCCGTGAGGTTGTAGAG